>VBEC01000055.1 GCA_005883615.1 Chloroflexota bacterium
TGGCGGCCGGCATCCGGCAAGGAGCGAGGGTTTTGGGATTGCCTCGCCATGGCCGGCGCTCTCGCCGCGGTAACCTCGCGGGTTCAGGTCGGGACATGGGTCATGTCCGCGTTGCACCGCAATCCGGGGATCATCGCGAAAGCGGTGGAGACGCTCGACGAAATCAGCGGGGGCCGGTATGTCTTCGGCCTCGGGGCCGGCCACGAGTGGCCCGGTCAGGCGCGGGCGTTTGGCCTTCCCGAGGACCACATCTACCAGCGCTTCGAAGATGCGCTTCAGATCATCGTCCCGCTGTTGCGCGGTGGGCACGCGGACTTCGAAGGGACATGGCACGCGGCGCACGACCTGGACCAGCGGCCGGTCGGACCGCGGCCGGGAGCGATCCCCATCATGATCGGCGGCCACGGCCCGAAAGGGCTACGCCATGCGGCTCGCCTCGCCGACATCTGGAGCTGCTACGCAGAGGAGCGCAGCGACGTCGAGGAGATGGGGCCACGCGTGGTCGCACTCGAGGCGGCGTGCGCCGAGGTGGGCCGCGACCCGGCGACGATCGGTAGGTCGGCGGGCGTCGAGGTGGCTCCGCTGGTGCGGGCGGGAGATTCGAGCGCGCCGAAAGGCGCAATCGCCGGTTCTGCCGAGGAGATCGCCGACAGGTTCCTGGGGTTCCGTACGGCCGGTTTCACGCAGCTCGAGGTGATGCTGGAGCCGCAGACGACCGCTGCCCTCGAGGCCATGGTGCCGGTATTGGACATCCTAGACACGGCGTAGCTCACGCGACTCCGCCCATAAGGCCCGGGTCGGACGTCTCCGGCCTGTTCGACTGGGGCTATCCTCGCCTCGTGGGACACCCAGACATCGAGCCGGTGGTCGCCCAGGTGCAGATACCGCCCGGCGTGCTCGGTCCCAGCCCTATGGCCTTCGAGGTCCGCAGTTTCGTGATGGCCGGCCCGGGGGGTGTCGTCCTTGTCGATACCTGCATTCCTGGGAGCACGGAGTTGATCGGCCGCGCAGTTGCGCGCGTGGGTGCGGAGTGGCGAGACGTCACCGACATCGTGCTGACGCATCGCCACTTCGACCACACAGGCGGGTTGGCGGAGACGGCCGAGCTCGCGATCGGAGCGACCATTTGGGCCGGCGCCGAGGATGCCCGCGAGATCCCATTCGAGAATGGCCGAGCCGTGCGGCCCCTGGCGGATGGACAGGAGGTTGGACCCTTGCGCGTCCTCCGCACCCCGGGGCACACGCCCGGTCACGTCAGCCTCCTCAAGGAGGAGTCCTCGCTGCTGCTGATCGGCGACCTCGTTGGCAGCGTCGACGGCGCGCTCTCATTCGGGCCAGCGGCCTTCATGGCTGATCCGGCGCTCAATCATCGGTCTCTTCAGAGAATGGTGGATCTCGAGCCTGAACGGATCCTGTTCTCGCACGGCGGGGAGGTGCCTTACCCAGGAGATGCGATCCGCCAGCTCCTGGATCGATCCTGAGGACATGGAGGGACCGGGCGTCTAGTCGGCCATGACCTGGCGCTTCGCCCACGCGTAAAGGGCGTCGTACACGGGAAGCTCCAGCTCCAGCTGGCGCTGGTCGTCGACGCCCAGCAGCGCGAAGCCATCGGCGATCGCCTCGAGGCCACGCGACTGGGGCGTGGCGTCCCGGTCCTCGGAGACGTCGGCGCCGTGCACCACTTTGCCCAACAGCGCGATCGCCGGGTCGTCGATGTGGTACTCGTCGACGAGCGTCTCGAAGGAGCATTTGCCGTCGCGATGGGTGTACGTCGCACCAGGCGCATCGAAGCTCGTTGCTCCCTCGCGCGCGGCATAGTCAAGGACCTGGTCGTTGGGGACGTACACGATCTCGGCGTCGGGGTCGATGAACTTGCGGATCAGCCATGGACAGGCGATCCGATCGGTCTTGGGATGCTCGCGCGTGACCCACTTCATGGTCGTCCTCCTTCCAGGACCCCGTTCACCTAGGTCTGACGTGGGGCTTGCCGCGCGGCAGGCTGGCTGGCAGCCCGGCGGCCTCGCCGAGCTGCTACCTACCGCCGGGAACAGGCCCCTCGCGAACCCCAAACACGTTGCCGTCCGGGTCCTTGAACCACGCGCCGCGAGCCGGACCGATTTGGGCGATGAAGTCGATCGTCTTGGGAGTCTCGTACTCCTCGAACGTGACCCCGCGCGAGGTTAGGTCCCGGATGACCGCCTCGATATCGTCGACCTCGAAGTGTCCGACCGTCTGACCGACGTTCGGCTGTCCGCGTCGCACGGACATCTGCGTCCCCTTCCCGGCGCCAAAGCGGATGGCGAACGGCGTCTCGTCGAGCAGGGGTAGGCCGAGCTGCTCGGCGAAAAACTGCTTCGCCCGGTCAAGGTCGGTCACCGCGACCGTTGTAACCACCATTGCATCGGCAAGCACTGCCTTCACCTCGCTCGGGAGCGTCGCGCTCATGTGGTGAGTTGAGTATGAACGCGGATGCCGGTGAGCGGCGCCGGGCACCTCGCCCGACCTCTTGACGCCGGTCCCTAGCTCGTTTGCTCCCGGCTGACTTCCACGAGCATCTGCCAGGAAACATCCGCAGCCCCAACCAGCAGGACGAACGCGACCGTAACCAGGTTCTGGATCACTGCGACGTCCCCCGATGACCATATTCTCCAGGCAGTGAATATGAGGACGAGATCGGCAATCACGGTCCATCCGATCCGACGCACGGGCTGCAGCCAATTGCGGAAACCCGTCCGCCCACGAGCTACGGGGTACAGATTCTGGGCGACTCGCACCAAACCAAGCCCTGCGACCACCGCGAGGCCGAGTGCGATCGATCCCGGGTCGGGCTCGGGGATGAGCATGAGCAGCGCGATGACCAGGACGAATATCAAGTTCGCGAATGCCTGGCCGGCACGAGCCCGCAGGTCGACTCGTTCCGCGACTGCGATCGCAGCGAGATTGATCGACACGCCAACGAACAGGAGCCCCAGCAGTGCGGCACTTGCGCCGGCGGCGGCAAGGAAGAAGTCGTGCCAGCCCAATTCGGCCGCCGCAAAGGCCTGAGCATTCATCCCTCCGGACCTTCGCTAGAGGTTGACGAGAAGGTTTGACGTCGCCCCGATCCCGCCGGCGACGATCGCGGCAAATACGAGCGCGGCGGCCAAGCGGGGGCGACGGCGCCCCACGATCACAGCGCTCGATGCGATCAAGATGACAAGCGACGCTTTCGAGGCGATCGCGAGGGGCGGGCTCGTCATCAGGGCAGCGGCCAGGGGATTGCCCTCGATCCCGAGCGAGCCGGGCTTTCTCGGGATGTAGCTCGTCGCCAGATCGAGGAGCTGCGCTACGGCCGCGAGAACAATGAGCAGTGGCAGATCTCACCCCTCCAGCGGTTGATTGCTTGGGATCTCAACGGCCCGGGATCTCAGCCAGGCTCTTCGTCGCTCCCCGAGTCCTTCTTCCAGCCCAAATGCTTTCGAAGCCAGCCTACCGAGGCGAGATGATAGGTGCCCACCTCGTCGTACGTTGGGAGTGCGTCGATGGCCGCGCGCGAGAGGTCCGTCTCCACCTGTTCGGCTGACATGGTCGTGACATTGTCGGCGGGGAGCATGACGTCCCGATGCCCTTCGGTGAGTTCCACTCTCAGCCCGTGGAAGATGTCCTCGGCGTCTGAACCGAGCACCTCGCGGACTGTTCCCACTCGGGCCCTGTCACCAGTCGTGACCGGCGTGCCGTAGACGACGCCTCGCCAGCCAATCGGATCGGTCTCGGCCACTGTTATCTCCTCTGGTTGGTCGCGAGTACGCGGTGATTCGCCCCGGATAGTGTCTCCCTAAGTGCCACCAGCCACCCAGAGGAGCCCGTCCCCCGGGAAGGGACGGTCCGCGTTTCGGAGTGCTCGATCGATATCGGCGGCTGGGACCGGGAAGGCTGCGCGAATCATCCCCGGGTGTTCCCGGACCAACGCTCGATGGCGTCTCGATGGTGACATCGCCAACACCACGTGGACCTGGCGATCCGGGTCCAGACTCGCGACGACGGCCTCGCGTTTCTCGTGACACTTTCGAAGGATCTCTTCCCACCGAGTGACCCGGCTCTCGAATTCAATGAGGACGACGTCCGGGCCGTGATCCAATCGGAGGTCCGACGAGCGCCGCCCTGGCCCAGGTACGGGCGCTTCCACAATCGCTTTCCACCGAGGATCCCGGAGCTGGAGGATCGTCTCGATCGCACGGGCTTGGGCGGCATCCAGGATCATGGGGGCGCCCAGGGGATACAGGGCCATCCGGAACTCGGCACCAAGCAAGGCGGCCGCGCGGGCTCTGATTGCCGGACTCACGGACTCGTCCCCGGCCTCGAGGCGACAAATCACAGAGCGATCGACCCCGACGGCGCGGCCTGTAGCGGCCTGGCTGAGCCCAGCTCGGATGCGAAGCGCTCGGAAGTCGTTCGCGAAACGCGTGCACGAACTCCGCAGCTCGCGGTCTCCCTGGAATACCGCCTTACGGACGATCCCCCTGGCCGCGGCGCGCGCAGTCGACACGGTTCATCTCCCGGTTGACTGGCGGATGTTGCGCGGATAACACCAGATCCCGCTTCACTACCGCTTATCAGTGCCCAGGGCCGGTATCGCGGCGCGTGGGAGGCGGAGTCCGGGCGGCGATGTCCCGCGTCGCGTTCGAGCCGGGAGAACCCTGCTGCTGCGATTGCGACGGGGACGCGCAAGCTGCCACGAAATCCGCGTTTCGGTGTTCTGGGAGCAACATCGCGCGAATTCGACATCTGCCGATTCGAGGCTAGCCCAGCTGGACGCCGACCAGCTGGAGTGCGCCGACGGCGAGGAGCACCAGATCGAGGACGATCACCAGGCCGACGGCGATCCACGCCAACACGTTCAGCAGCGGCCCGTTCGCGTGCCGGCCCATCAGGCCGCGGTCGTTGACGAGCAGGACCATGAATATGAGCACGATCGGCAGGAGCAGACCCTGGAGAGCCTGGGACGAGGCGATGATGCCGAGGAGGTCCAGCCCGGGGATCAGCACGATCAGCGCACCGACCACCAGGACGAGCGTGTAGATCCCGAAGAACGTCGGCGCGTCGCTGAAGCGTTTGCCCACCCCCGATTCCCAGCCGAACGCCTCGCAGATCACGTACGCCGTCGAGATCGGCATGATCGTTGCCGCCAGGACCGATGCCCCGAACAACCCGATGGCGAAGAGGATCTCGGCGAACTGGCCGGCGACCGGCTCCAGGGCCCGGGCGGCGTCAACCGCGGAGTTGATGTTCCCCCCCATCGCGAAGACCGTGGTCGCGGTCGCCACCACGATGAAAATCGCGATCACGTTGGTCCAGATTGCGCCGCCTACCGCATCGGCCTGCTCGAGGCGAAGCTCGTCCTCGTCGATCGCCTTTTCGGCCACGGCGCTCTGCAGGTAGAACTGCATGTAGGGCGTGATCGTGGTCCCCACAACGGCCACCACCAGCAGCAGGATCGAGGGCTGCAAGTTCAGCGTTGGCGTGATCAGCGCGTCGCCGACGCGGCCCCAATCGGGATCAGCCAGCACGGCCGAGACGATATACGTCACGAAGACCAGCGAGATCGACAGGAATACGCGCTCGACCGTGCGATACGAGGCGAACAGCACGAGCGCCCAGATGCCGGCAGCAACAACCGGTACGACGATCCAGCGCGGGACGCCGAAGATCTCCAGGGCCGCCGAGGCCCCCGCAAACTCGGCAACGGTGTTGGCAATGTTCGCGACGAGCAGGATGACCATCGCGAACGCCGTCCAGCGCACGCCGAATCGATCCCGGATCAGGTCCGACAACCCCTGGCCGGTTACCACCCCGAGCCGGGCGGCCATCTCCTGGACGATGGCCAGGATGACGATCGTGATCGGGAACAGCCACAGCAGGGACAGGCCCGTCCTGGCCCCCATCAATGAGTAGGTCGTGATGCCTCCGGCGTCGTTGCCGGCGATCCCGGCGATCAGGCCCGGGCCCATCACGGCCAGGAACGCGAGCAGGCCGCGCCGGCCGCGGAAGCGACCACGCAGTCGCAGGAATTCGCCCTGCTCGATGCGATCGCGGAGTCGCGCGAGCAGGCCTACGTCGGGAGGCGGCAGGACCGGTCGCTGGCGCGTTCGAATACGCCCGACCGCGTCGCGCGCACCCACCTCGGCTTGCCGGGCGATCCCCCGGACCGAAGGCCGCTCAGGCATCCTGAAACGGCCGGCTCATCCGCGTGCGAACAGGCGCGGCAGACGCTTCTTCCAGGCGGTCGGCAGGACGGTGTCGATCGCGTCGTCGACGGTGACGATGCCGGCCAGCCGACCCTCGTCGTCGACGACCGGCACTGCCAGCAGGTTGTAGTGAGCGACGACCTGCGCAACCTCGTCCTGGTCCGCCAGCACGCCCACCGCGACCGGCTCCTTGATCATGACCTCGCTGATCGAGACGTCGGGTTTGGCGACGATGAGGTCGCGCAGGGAGAGCACGCCCACCAGCCGGCCGTCGTCGTCGGTCACGTAGACGTAGTAGATCGTCTCGGCATCCGGCTCGAGTTCGCGCAGGCGGTCGATGGTCTGGGCCGCCGTGAGCGTAGCGGGAACGGACACGAATTCGGTCGTCATGATCCCGCCCGCCGTGTCCTCGGGATAGCCAAGGAGCTCGCGGACTTCGGCGGCCTCCTCGCGCTCCATCAGGGCCAGGATCTCGTCGCGCGCCTCGTCCGAGAGGTCGGCCACAAGGTCCGCCGCATCGTCCGGTGACATCTCCTCCAGGATGTCGGCGGCGCGCTCCGGTTCCAGGTCCTCGAGGACCTCGACCTGCGTGTCGGGCTCCATCTCCTCGATGGCGTCGGCGACCGCCTCGTCGTCGAGTGATGCCAGCACGCCCGCCCGGTCGCGCGGGGCGAGCTGGTCCAGGATCGTCGCGAGGTCGGCCGGATGCAGCTCGGCCAGGCCGCCGTGAGGCACGCGCAGCTTGATCGAGGCGATCGACGTCTCGACTGGGTCGACGTCCTCCCAGTCGATGTACCGCTCGGGGACGGGCAAGCGCAGGTTTCGGGCGAGCGTCCGGAACGGTCCCTCCATTCCGAGACGCCGCAAAAGGCCGGCACCGCCGACGTCCACCGCCACGAGATGGAGGGCCCCCGCGACCTCGTCCAGTCGCAGGTCGTTGACCCGCACGACCTTGCGTCCATCGATATCCACGATCTGCTTGTCCATCAGGTCCGCGCGCAGGAGGATCTCGTTCGGGCGCTGGCGGAATTCGCCGATGTCGATCGTCGTCGTCCGGAGCCGCGCGCCCGTCTCGTCCATCGAGTCCACCGATGACCAGGGCAGGAAGATGCGCCGGCGCTCGGTCTGCACGACGAGGCCGGTGACCGGTGGGTATCGGTCGCCCACGGCGACGAGAAGGTCGGCGACCTGACCGATGGCACCGCCTTCGCGGTCGCGTACGGGTCGACCGATCGCCTGGCTCAGGTAGAGCATGCTGCCACCTCTCGACGAACCGACCCGTCCGTCTTCGGCGGCACATCAGCCGCTCGGGCTGGCTGCTGACCGGCTAGAGGACGAGGCGGCCCAGGTGTCCGCTCGGGGCGCGAGCCGCGCCACGAGATCTGGGTCCGATCTCCACTGAGGGAGGCTTCCTCCGAATGCTGGTTGCGTACATCTCCCGGCCCTGACACGGGATCCGCGTTCACCGTTCGAGATGCCGCCGGAGTTTAGCCCGATTCGGTCCGTGGCGGCAGCCGCATTTCACCGGAACAGGTCGGCCAGATCGTTCGCCCCGCAGGCGTTGGACAGGCACGGCAGACCCCACGCCTCCTCGATGGTGTGGAGGAGCGAGTAGTGGTCGTGGGCCTTGCCTGACGTGCGGCCTGGCGGCGCGAGCGGCGACGTCGCGACCAGGGCAACATGCCCGCCGCCGCCCTCACTGGAGGTTCCTTCGTCCCAGGTGATGAAGAGCACGGAGTGCGCGAACGCGGGGCTATCCGTGATGCGCGGGACGAATGAGCGAAGGAAGGCGTCGCCCGTCGCGACGGAGCAGTCGTGCATGTCGTTGCACAGGTTCGGGATGACCATCTCGAAGTCCGCCGCAGTCGGGTCGAAATGGCTGAAGTCGGTGATCCCTGCGCAGCGTGCCGGATCGCCACTGATGCCCCGGAAGCTGATAGCCGGGTTGTGCTTGCGCACGTACTTCCCGGGGCCATCGGGGCCGTCCGTCGCATCGGTCCCGCGGAAACAGCCCGCTGGCACGTTCTGGGCGAACACCGCCCAACTGCGACCCGCCGCTTCGATCTGATCGAACAGGTTCGGTGCGTCGAGATCGTGCTTGCCGTCGTCCCGCACGCCTGAGGTCGAGCCTGCGACGAGGGCAATGTAGTTGGGCTGGGATGGGTGCGTGATCGCGTGGTCGTTGGTCGACAGGGCGGAGCGCGCGATCAGGTCCGACAGAAACGGGGCGGACGGATTGCCCACGATCCTGCCGTATTCCTTGTTCTCCATCATCAGGAGATAGACGTGCCGGAAGGTTGGGATCGCGGACGCCACTGCCGAACCTGACGGGGAGGCCGATGCCCCGGCACTCGGGCTCGCCGAAGGCGACTCGATCGAGGCCGCCGCTGATCGAGATGGCGACGCCGCCGCATTGGGCGAAGGGGAGGCCGGGGCCCCTCCCCCGGACCGCATGACTGCCACGGCCAGCAGGACCACCGTCAGGACCACGAGAAGCCCGACCGCTGCCGCCCGCGGCGCAGAGTCAGGTCCCGGCGATCTACGCGTCAACGCCCGAGAATCCGCCCGGGAGCGACGCCTGCCAATCCGTCCCGACCGACGCTTGCCATTGGGCCATCTTGGCAGAACTGCCTGGTACTTTCGGTCAAGTGGCCTGGTACCTGGGAGGGAGCCTCTGCGACCGATCCCGGTGACACGATCGGCCACGATGAGCAAGCTCCTGGCGCGACTCGGTCGCCGCCCGAATTCCGGGGCGGAGGTGGTTCCGCGTCCGGAAGGGGCCGTCGGCGCCTTGCCCTCGGCGCAGGCCCACCATGACGCCCGCCTGGCGATTCTCCTGGAGGTCGCCGAACGCCTCACGCGCAGCTTCGATCGAGCCGATGTGCTCAAGACGATTGCACTCGAGGTCAACGCCGCGTTGGGTGCCGACGCGACGACAATCCGCGTCCTCGAGAATGACCAGCTCGTGGTTGCCGCGTCGGCGGGGCTGACCGACGACGAAGCAGCGGCCCTGCCGATCTTCGGCCGAGATGACGGGTGGTTTGGTGCCGTCTTCCAGAGCGGCCGACCGGCAGTTTATGAAGACATGCTCGAGAACCCGGAGTACGGCCCGATGCTGGCGCGCTACAGCCCGCGCCAGGCCTTCCGCTCCGACCTCGTTGCGCCGCTGATCCACGAGGGCGAAGTCATGGGCGCGATGTCATCGGTGGCCTATCGGCCGAGGGCCTGGTCGGGCGCCGACGTCGAATTCGCCCGGGCGCTGGCAACGCATGCTTCAATCGCGCTCCACAACGCCGCGCTCTTCTCGCGCACGAGCGCCTGGGCTGGCCAGCTCGGCGTGCTGCAGGCTGCGTCGGCGCGGATGAGCCGCCAGAACACGGTCGAGTCGGTCGGGCGGGCGATCGTCGAGGAAGTGCGCGGCATCATCGACTATCACAACTGCCGGGTTTACCAGCTCGTGGAGCCGGACGACCTGGTCCCGATCGCCTTCGAGGGGGCCATCGGCGCATACGAAAAGGTCGACTTCGACGTGCTGCGCACAAAGCTTGGCCACGGGTTCTCCGGCTGGGCGGCCGAGCACGCCACACCCTTGCTCATTCACGATGCCAACGCCGATCCGCGCGGCGCGACGATCCCCGGAACCGACGACGTCGACGAATCGATGCTGGTGGTCCCGATGCGATACGACGAGCGCGTGGTCGGTGTGATCACGCTGTCCAAGCTGGGTATCAACCAGTTCGGCGAGGATGACCTGCGGCTGCTCATGATCCTCGCCGACCAGGCGGCGACGGCGCTGGAGTCGGCCCGGCTCGTGACGCGCAGCCACGAGCTCACCATGGAGCTGCGGCGGCTTCTGGACATGGGCGCAGAGCTGGCCAAGAGCCTCGACCCGCTGACCGTGGCGGACCTCATTGCGCGCCATGTGGCCACGGCCATGGGCGTCGACCACTGCGCGATCAGCTATTGGGACCGCGAAGCCGACCAGGTACTGACGTGGGGCTACTTTCCGCTGGATCGACCCGAGGAGGTGCAGGCCGCCTACGCCCTGGCCGAATATCCGGCCACCCGAACGGTCCTCGAGGAGCAGGGCACGGTCGTCGTCCAGGTCTACGATCCGAACGCAGATCCGAACGAGGTCGCCTTCCTCCGCCGCGAGGGCTTCAGCTCCATGGCGATGCTGCCGCTCGTGGCCAAGGGCCAGTCGATTGGGCTCGTCGAGCTGCTTTCGAGCTCGCCGGTCACCTTCGGCCAGACACAGCTCGATCTCGCCCGGACGATGGCCAACGAGGCGGCGATGGCTCTCGAGAACGCGCGGCTCTATGAAGATGCCCGAAAGCTCGCGGATCACGATCAGCTGACGGGTTTCTACAACCACCGCTTCCTGCACGAGCGATTGGGCGAGGAGATCGTCCGCGCACAGCGCTCCCGCGCTCCCCTCAGCCTGCTCATGATCGACCTCGACGACTTCAAGCTCGTAAACGACACGTTCGGTCACCTGTTCGGTGACCGCGTGCTGGCATGGGTGGCCGAGCTCATCCGTTCGACGCTCCGCGGATCGGATGTGCCGGCGCGCTATGGCGGCGACGAGTTCGCGGTGATCCTGCCGGACACGGACGCGGACCACGCTCAAGCGGCCGCCCGCCGAATCTTGGCCGCGTTCAGCGACCGTCCCTATCTCGGCGAAGGCCGTGGCCCGGTCCCGATGGCCGGTTCGATCGGCGTCGCGAGCTTCCCAGCCGATGGCCGCACGGCCCAGGCGCTGATCGCGGCGGCCGATGCCGCGCTGTATCGGGTCAAGGACGCCGGCGGTCACGGTGCCGAATTGGCCCGGAAGGAACGACACCTGGCCGCCGCCGAGCCGATGGTCGCGGAGGCCATCGTTACGGAGCTCATCGCCGCCCACCCTCCCGGCCCCGACGACGGTGCGGCCTCCGACCGCACGGAGCCACCGACCGAGGAAGCCCCGGCGGCCTAGCCTCCTGGGCGCGCCGTTCCAGGGCGGCCGCGCTTTTTCAGGGCAATCCTGCCAAATGGTTCCTCTGAGAGCCTTAAGTCAAATACCTGAGCCCACTGTCTCCCCTGATCGCTACGAAGTGTCCCGGCGCGTGCGTGGGACGGGACAAAGCGTCCGGCGGCGAGCGGTCTCGCGCTACGGATATGGTGCCTAACGGTAGTGGGGCGAACATTCGGCATGAAAGGAGCGCTTGCGCCCGGCCGACTGACCACGTCAGCAGGCCATGCGGCGGGGCCAGCAAGCGCAGGGCTACTGAAGTACCGCGGAACGCGTGATCGGAAGTACAGGGCATCAGGGTGGACGACCCGGCTGCGGCAGCCCAGACTTCGCCTCGTGGAGGGCGGACGCAACGCAGGATCAACTGAAGAGCGGACCGAGGCCGATGCACCGAGCATGGCCGAAGGGAAGGCCCAGCCGGAGATTCGCCGCCGTCGCACGGACCCACAGGAGCTCACGATCCGTCGCACGTGGCGGCTCCTGGCGGCTTCCTTCTTCGTCCTTGGGCTGCTGACGGCTCTGCGCCTGGTCGCGGGCCAACCTGGTGCAATCGACTTCGTCCTGGCGAGCATGGTCGTGCTGACGGGTCTTTCAGCCGTGCTGCATCGTCGGGCGAGCGGCATGCTCGAGGCGGGGCGACGGTCGGAAGCGGAGAGCTTCGCGCGGATCCTCCAGGGCCTGTCTCGATCGATCTCACCCGACGCGATCGTTGCGGCGATCGTCGAGGAGCTCGGGGAGGCGACCGGCGCGGACCATATCGTGGTCGTGCGCCTGAGACCCGACGCCCGTCGGCTCGAGGCGACGTTGGTCAGCAGGCGTCCCGGCGTGCCGAGCTCGACGACCGAGCTGCCGATCAGCGACCTCGAGGACCCTGCAGCCGCCCGAGGCCCCTCGATCCGTCGACGTCGGCCGGTCGCGATCCCGATCGAGCCAGGGGGCGCCGACCGGCGGCGGGCGACTTCCGATCGACGGACGGCGAGGCGCTCGGGGCCTGCGAACGCCCGACCGCGGGACCACGGGCCGGGCGATGGACGGGACGACGAGTCTGCCGCGCGGCCGTCAGACGCGCCAGGCGATCGACGATTGGATCGGTCCTGGCGCTGGGACCTCCTCACCCCGATCGGAGAAAGCGATGGCGCGGACGGCTCGGATGCACCGGCGCCTCCATCCCCGGGCTGGTCGCCGGGCGGTATCTCGGAGCCGGGCTCCCGGATCGCCGAGCGGATAGCGGCCCGTGCTCGAGCGGTGTACGGCCTCGCCAATACCCTGGCAAGGCCGCTCGAGACGGAGATGGGGGTGGTCGGCGCGATCGTGCTGTCGCGGCGTCTCGAAGGCGCCTGGCCAGCGCCGGCCGGGCGGATCCTGGCCGGTGCCGCAATCGAGGCCTCGGCGGCGCTGGATCGCGCCTATTCCCACCGGGCTGCCGAGGCTCGCGCGTCGACCGACGCCCTGACCGGGCTGCCGAACCGGCGCTACTTCGACGAGTTCTGCGGGTTGCTCGCTCATCGCCGGCGCACGGACGATGCCGTCGGCGTGCTGATGATCGACATCGACCACTTCAAGCGGCTCAACGACAGCCTCGGCCACGTGGCCGGCGACGAGGTCCTCAAGGCGGTGGCTGACGCGATCGCGGGCAGCATCCGCGACGAGGACGTGCCGGCTCGCTACGGCGGGGAGGAGTTCGCCGTGCTGCTCCGGAATCCCACCCCGGATGTCGCCCTGGAGATCGGCGAACGCGTGCGACGGGCCGTCGCCGACCTGACCCTGCTGCATCTCGGCGCCGGCTCAGTCAGCGTCTCGGTTGGAATGGCCGTGACGGATTCCGGCGCAGAGCCGATCGATTCGGTCGTGAGCGAGGCCGACCGCGCGCTCTACCGGGCGAAACGCGGCGGGCGAAACCGAGTGAGCACCGCCGCCTGACCACCGCGGCCTGGCCTCCGCAGCCGCCCGCCCCGAGTCACCGTCGACTCCCTCCAGTCTGAAGGCCAGGCTGCCTGCCAGGCCGGTCTATGCCACCATCGGGCCATGCCTGCCGAGCCAGTGGAACCCACCGAGGGCCCTGTGGATGACGCCCCGCTGCTGACGAACGGTCAGCTGGCGCGGATTTTCCACGAGATCGGCGACATGCTCGAAGTCAAGGGTGAGCTGGTCTTCAAGACGGTCGCCTATCACCGCGCGGCCGACGCGATCGCCCATAGCCCGGTCGAAGTGGCCGAGGCATACCGGTCGGGCAACCCGCCACGGATCCCGGGAGTAGGCGCGGCGATCAGCGACAAACTGGCCGAACTGGCCAGCACCGGTCGGCTGGCCTTCTACGAGCGCCTCAAGGGGGAGGTCCCGCCGACCCTGGTCGAGATGCTCCAGATCCCCGGTCTCGGCCCTCGAACGGTCAAGCTGATCTACGAGACCCTCGGTGTCGACAGCCTCGAGGACCTGCGGCTGGCGGCAGAGGCGGGCTCACTCCGTGAGGTCAAGGGCCTGTCGGCCAAGACCGAGGAATCCATTCTCCAGGGCATCGCCACACTCGAGACGAGGCCACAGCGCCTGCTGCTCTCCCAGGCCCAGGCCATCGTCGACCAGTTGATTGCCGACTTGGCCGGCACGCCGGGCCTGCGTCGCCTCGAGCCGGCCGGATCGCTACGCCGCCGCCGCGAGACCATCGGCGACCTGGACCTCCTGGCAGAGACCGACGACGCGACGGCCCTCGTCGAGCGGTTCGTCGAGCTGGCGTCCGTTGATCGCGTGATCAATCGCGGGGGTCACAAGGCTGCCATCAAGCTGCTCCGCGGCCCGCAGGTCGACCTCATGATCATGCCGCCCGGCGAGGCCGGGACATACCTCATCCACTTCACGGGGAGCAAAGGACACAACGTCCGGTTGCGTGGTCGTGCACGAGATCGAAGCTGGTCGTTGTCGGAGAAGGGATTCCTTCGCCTGGGCGACGACGGCGAGCCGCTCAGCGGGCTGAACGCCGAGCTGCGAACGTTCCCGACGGAGACCGAGGCTTATGGCTTCCTCGACCTGCCGTTCATCGAGCCAGAGTTGCGCGAGGACCGAGGCGAGATCGAGGCGGCCATCGTCGGCACTCTGCCTGCGCTCATCACGCTGCCCGACCTGCGCGGGGACTGCCACACCCATTCGGATTGGACCGATGGAGTGCATACCGTCGAGCAGATGGCCGAGGCCGGGCGCCGTCGCGGCTATGCCTACCAGGTCCTCACCGATCACAGCCAATCTCTGGCAATCGCGCGTGGCCTGACGCCTGACGCGGTCGAAACGGAGCGGAAGCTGGTCGCCGAACTCAACGAGCGCTTCGCGCGCGAGGAGGACGCCGGCGAGGCGCCTGCCGAGACTCCGCCGGAGGGCTTTCGGCTCCTGTTCGGCTGCGAGCTGGAGATCCGCGCCGACGGCCGGCTCGATTTTCCCGACGAGCTGCTCGCGCGTTTCGACGTGGTGGTCGCCTCGCTCCACGTCTCTCGCAAGCAGCCGCGAGCCGAGCTCACGCGTCGAGTACTGAACGCCCTGCGGAATCCAAACGTCGACATCATCGCCCACCCCGCGGGGCGGATGATCCAGAGCCGGGACGACCTGGACCTCGACTGGGACACCGTGTTCGCGGAAGCTGAGCGGACCGGCACCTTCCTCGAGATGAACGGCTCGCCACACCGTCTTGACCTGTCCGACCAGCGCGCACGTCGGGCACTCGCCGCCGGCTGCCGGCTGACGATCGATTCCGATGCTCACCGCATCGAGGAGCTCGATGACGTCCAGTGGGGGGTCTCCCAGGCTCGCCGCGCGTGGGTCGGTGCCGAAGTCGTCGCGAACACCTGGTCTCGGGCACAGTTGCTGGATTGGGTCGGCCGGAAGGCCGAACGCCTGGGCTGACGCGCCCAGCCGGCACGAAAATGCCGTTCGCCTCGCGTACCATCGCGGCGGCCGTCTGACCCGAAGGGAGGATCGATGGACCCCCGGCGCGAGAACCAGCGCGAGCTCGTTGTGCTCGCCGTGACGATCGTCGGGCTGTCGCGCTTGCTGGACGGTCCGCTCGTCTGGCTCGTCGCCGGGCTGTTGCTGGCGGCCATGCTCCTCGGCACCCTGCAGGTCCTTGGTGAGGGCGAGCCGGCCGGGGTACCGGTGGAGGCTCTGATCACCCCGTCCGTGGCGGCTGTCGGTGCGCTCGGCGCCGTGCGCGTTGTGCCGCTGGGCCTGGCGCTCGTTCCGGCGCTGCTCGCGGCGGGGCTGCTGATCCATCGTGCGCTGGCTGTTGAGCTGGCGATCCTCGCCCGACCGACGGGGCCAACGCCGCGAGACCGCGCGGCCTTGATCAGCCTGGTACTGCTGATCGCCTTCGTAGGCTTCACGGGCGTTGCGGCGACGATCCCCGGCGGGCTGGCGGAGCCGGCATCCACGGGCAGCCCGCCCGGGGTTGCGTTATCGGAGTCGAGCATCCTGCTGCTTGCCTTGGCGGACGCGGTAATCGCGGGGCTGCTGGGCTATCGGTTTGCGGGCCTCAGGGTCGCGAAGGTTCGCGATGCGGCATGGTCGGCCGTGACATTTGCGACGGTCGTGGCGATCGCGGCCGGCCTGCTGCGAGCGGTCGCTCTCCAACGGCTTCTCGGTCCGGCCGTGCTGACCCTCGTGCTGTACCTGTGGGACCAGTTCCACGGCGCGGCGCCATCTTTTCGGCGTGACCCGCGCTGGCTCGGTCAGGCATTCCTCCTCGTTGCGCTCGCCCTGGCCGTCGTCCTCTGGAACGTCGGCCTGCGCGGCTGAACTCGGACTTCGGGGCGGGACGCACGCGCTCTGACGGGCGCACGCGCTCTGACGGGCGCACGCGCTCTGACGCGCGAGCCGGCCTGGCTGGACCCGCTGGCTCGTTGCGCGCTCGGAGGGTCCCCGCGTTTGACGAAAGGGGGCGCCGGTGCTAGAAAGCGATGCCCCGCCGAACCGACGCAGCTGCCCGCCCACCGCCTGCCCGCTGCCGGTCCGAGCCTGATCCTTCGATCCCGAAAGGACGATCCATCCCGTGACCTTCTCCGACCTCGACACCACCAAGGCGACCGCGACCAACCAGGTTCGCCTCAAGCGCCAGCTCGCTGAGCAGGCAATCGCGCAGGCGTCGCAGGCCAAGTGGGAGGACGCGGCCGACTCGAACCGGAAGCTGCTCGAGATGGGCGCCGACGCCGAGGCCGAAAACCGCCTTGCCAAGGCGCTCTGGGAGCTGGGTGGGCTGGCCGAGGCTCGCGAGCACTATCAGACCGCACTCGCGCTCGATCCCACGAACCGGATCGCCGAGCGCAACATCGACCGCCTCAAGATCCTGCTCGTCGAGGCCGGCGAGAAGACAGTCCCGGCCCAGGACGGCAGCAAGGCACCGGTCAGCATCTTCGTCGAGGAGACGGGCAAGACCGGCTTCGCATACCTGACCGACCTGGCCGACTTCCGCAAGCTTGCCCAGGTCAACCCGGGCGACGCCGTCGAGCTCATTCCGGAAGGCAACCGGATGACAGCCATCAGCAACGGCGTCCGGATCGGCATGGTCGAGCCGCGCGTCGCGGCACGCCTGCTCAAGCTCATTGCGGATGGCAACAAGTACGCCGCGGGCGTCACGTCCCTGGGCGACAAGGACGTCCGGCTGATCATTCGCGAGGTCTTCCAGGACCCCCGCAACTACGGCAAGGTCAGCTTCCCGACCGCCGCCAAGTCGACCGACCTGCGGCCCTACACGAAGGGCACGTTGCTGCGCGAGGAGATGGAGCTGGAAGAGGAGCTCGAGGACGACGTCGAGGACGAGGAGATCGAGGATCTCGATCGAGTCCTGCCGGCCGAGGTCACGGGCGAGGAGGCCTTCGAAGAGGAGCCCGACGAGCTCGAAGAGAGCTAGCTCTCGCGCCGGGCAACGGGGCGGCTGCCGACCCCGGCATTCACACGAAACCCGATGGCCGACAATGCCCGGATCATGCCGGCCCGTGACCTGATGGCATACGCCGAACCGCGCCGGTCGCTGCACGCGTTTGACCGCCTCGCCCCAGGGCCTTCCGCGGAGGCCATCGCTGCGCAGATCGAGACTCACTCGCGGCCGGGTGAGGTCGTCGTCGACCTCCACGGGCGGGGCGGTTGGGTCGCACGATCCGCACTCGATCGCCAGCGCCTGGCGGTCAGCGTCGAGTCCAGCCCGCTCACGCGGCTGCTCGCCGAGGTGGTCCTGCGACCGCCCGACATCCGCCACCTTGACGCCGCGTTCCAGGCGATCGCCGGCTCCCCGCAGGGTCCCACGAGTCTGAAGCTGTGGATCGGTGAGCTGTTCACCGCCCGCTGCCCAACGTGCGAACGGGCCGTCGTCCTGGACGAGCTCATCTGGGAGACGAGCGCCGAGGGCTCAAGCGAACCGATGACACGGCCGGTTCGCAAGCACTATCGCTGCCTCGTCTGTCGCGATCGAGTAGGCGGCGGAGAGCAGCGACATACTCCGGCCGACGCGGCGGATGCCGAGCGCGCCCGGGCCGTCCCTGACCGAGGGTCGACGTGGGAGCTCATTCACGAGCGCTTTCCAACGCCCGAAGGAGCCGAGGGCCTCGCCGCCGAGCTGCTCGAGCTCCATAGCCCGCGCCAGCTGCTCGGACTGGCCGCCATCCTCGAGCGGATCGAAGGCGGCCTCCGTGCCGCTCCGATCGAGGCTGCCTTGCTTCTATCGCTGCTCGGTGCCCTCCTGCCGGCCAGCCGCCTCAACGGGTTTCCGGGACGCGTCGGGAACCTGCGCATCAGCGGAGGCCGCGTCCGCCGGCCGTCGGGTGACCAATGGCGCGAGCGCAATCCTTGGGTGGCGTTCGAGGACGGCTTTCGGCTGCTTCGCGGTTTCATCCAGCGCCTCGAGGCGAGTACCGGCGCGCCCAGCCCGGCTCGCCTCGGAGACGACCTTCGGAGTCTCGGTGAAGGCGTGGCCACGGCGGTGCTTCGGCTGGGGGGATCGTCAACCTTCCGCGCGCTGGAGCTGGAGGCTACCGATACGTTGAGGCCGGGCTTGCCGCGCGTCCGCCTCATCCTCGGCCAGCCGCCCATCCGTCCGAACCAGGAGCGGGTGTCGTTTGGATACTTCGCAACGGCCTGGCTTCTGGGTCGGGAGGCGGCGTCCGTGTTACCGCTCGAATCGCTGGTCTCGCCGCCAGGTCGAGCACCGTGGGGCTGGCAATCCACCGCGCTGCGACGGGCTCTGACCGCGATGGCTCCCTGGATGGCTCCCAACGGCCGGGCCGTCCTGCTCCTGGAGCCGGGTGGCCCCGAGGCGCTTGTCGCGGCCGCGGTTGGCGGGGTTGGCGCGGGCTATCGCCTCGTCGCGGCGCGCCTGGGCGATCCGGGGGAGGACAACGGCGGGATCGTCGAGCTGCTACCGCCCGCCAGCTCGCTCTCGGGCGGTCCCCGATCCCGGGCCAACGTCCCCCTGGCCAGGGACGGCTCATCCGTCTTCGGTCCCCCCGAACAGTTCGACCGAATTCCCTTCGCGCCGACCGATGCCAGCCGCATCGTGACCGAGACCGCGGTCGCCATCCTCCAGGCACGAGGCGAACCGGCGGGCCTGGAGCGGCTCCTTGGCGACGTTCTCGTCGGCCTGGACCGGGCCGGCCAACTGGCGCGCCTGGTCGGCGTCTCAGTGCCGCCGGACCGCGATGGCGAAGGCCCCGCTGAGGCCGGCACCGGCGAGAGCGGTGGCCGAGGCACGGGAACACGCGACGCGGGGATCCGCTCGCCGCGCGAGGGCGGTGTCCGCGCTCGCGACCCAGTCAATCGAGGGCCCGTCCAGGAACCCGAACACCGCGTCCCTGCCGGTCGTCACGGGCGCTCCTCAACCCGCGAACCCGCCGCAATGGCCGCGCTCGATCAAGTAGAGCAGCTCCACGCCCTCATTCGGGACGAGCTGACCCGCCAGAACCAGCGTCGGCTTCGCGAGATCGAGCCGGGCCGCTGGTGGCTGGCCGACCCGCGGGACGAAGAGGCTGCGCAGATTCCCCTCGCGGACCGCGTGGAGTGGGCCGTGTTCAGCCTCCTGTCGACCGCGGGCGGCACGCTGTCGGAACGGGCCTTCTTCGACCGGATTGCGGCCCTCTTCAGGGGACACGACCTGCCGGACGAGGTGCTCGTACGAGCGTGTCTCGAGAGCTACCGGGGCCTTGCCAGCACGCGCGACCGTCTGGTCACGGCGGACGATCTCGTCGGACGATCGCGGGAGCACACGGAGCTCCTTGCCCTGCTGGCCGACACCGGCCATCGCCTGGGCATGCGCGTGTGGCTCGGCCGGCGCGAGCAGAGTCGGCGCACCGGCCAGGCGGTCCTCGGCGACTGGCTCGACGTCACGGAACGGGATGTCTATCTGCCTTTGGTCACGCGCGCCCCGGCCGAGGCACTCGAGGAAGTCGACTGCATCTGGTATGTCCGAGGGCGCCTGACGATGCTGTTCGAGGTCGAATGGACCGCGATGCTGGCCGAGCCGCTGCTCAAACGGCATGCCCGAATCCCGCCCGACGAAACACTCGTGCGGTTCCTCGTCATCGCGCCGGAGCGGACGGAGCTCGTCCGCCACAAGCTCGCCCGCTCGCCCCTTCTTCGGGCGGCCGTCGAGCGCGGCAATTGGCACGTCCTCAAGGCGAATCACCTTCGCGAATGGGCGGCTGGAGATGCCTCGACGCTTGACGAGCTGGAGCCCTACCTTGGCCTGGATCCCACGGTCGACCGAACCGGGGAGCAGCTCCCTCTCTTCAACGGTTGAGGACAGCCCTCCCAACCCCTGAGGCGGTACGCTGTGAACAATCGAAGTCCCACCCTCGGCCTGCCACGAGGAGATCCCTGTGACCCATGATCCGGCTCCGCCGAACGCCGTAAACGAGCTCGCGGATCGCTTCTGGGAAGCGATCCTCGATCTGAATCCGACGACGGCGACCGTCTACGGCGACGACCGCTACGACGATCGACTGGAGGATCCGAGCCCCGCGGGCCGAGCCAAGGCGCGCCACCTGATGGCAGGCACCCTCGTGGAGACCATGGCAATCGACGCCGAAGGGCTGTCGGTGGAGGATCGCATCACCCGCGATGTCATCCGGGTCGTTTGCGAGCTGCAGATCGAGCAGGATGACCAGCGCATCGACCAGCTCAAGGTGGTCGACCAGATCAGCGGTCCCCAGACTCTCCTCCCGCAGGTGGCCCAGTTCCAGAAGGCCGACACGGAGGAACGTCTGGACAAGTTCCTGGCTCGCCTCCGCGCGTATCCCGACTACATGGCCGCAAACCGGGAGATCCTCCGCGAAGGCCTGGCCCGCGGCCTGACCGCGCCGCGGATTGTCACCGAGCGGACGATCGCCCAGCTCGAGCGGCTTCTCGCCGTCCCGATCGAACAGGCAGTGATTCCGAGCCTCGTGCAGGTTGCCAGCGACGCCGACCGCGAAAAGGTGCGCGAGGTCGTCCGCGAAGAGGTCTATCCGGCTGACGCGGCGTTCCTTGACGCCCTCAAGGGCGATTACCTGGCAGGCAGCCGCGCAGATCCGGGGCTCTGGTCGGCCCCGAACGGCGAAGCCTTGTACCGCACCCAGATCCGATCGTGGACGACCCTCGACATCTCACCGGACGAGGTGCACGAGATCGGCATGACCGAGATCGAACGCATCGACGAGGAGCGTCGTGCGATCGCCCGAACGGAGGGCTTCGGCGACCATGTCAACCGCTATCGGGCGGCCCTGGAGGTCGATCCTGCGAACACGCCGAAGTCGAAGGAGGAGCTTCTGGCCAGGGCACGCGAGGACATCGAGCGAGCTATGGCCCTGGCGCCGCGCTATTTCGGTCGCCTGCCAAAGGCGGCTTGCGAGGTGTGGGCAGTCGAGGAGTTCAAGGAAAAGGACGCCCCCTTCGCCTATTACTTCCCGCCTGCGCAGGACGGTTCCCGATCCGGGATCTACTACGCCAACGGGTACGACCTTCCGAGCCGCAAGTACACCAAGCTCGCGACGACCACGTACCACGAGGCCGTCCCCGGCCACCACTTCCAGATCGCGCTGGAGATGGAGAACCCGGACCTCAACACCTTCCGCCGGCTGGGCGCAAGGATAGTGGGCGGGGCATATGTCGAGGGCTGGGGCCTCTACTCGGAGCGGCTGGCCGACGAGATGGGGCTCTTCCGCTCGGAGGCCGAGCGGTTCGGCATGCTCGACGCGCAGGCCTGGCGCGCCGCTCGGCTCGTCGTCGACTCCGGGATGC
>VBEC01000086.1 GCA_005883615.1 Chloroflexota bacterium
CCACATTCAACGCGACGATCCGGGTTTCGTCGTCCAAGACCACGACGGCATCGTCGACGGCCGCCAGGAGCGAATCCATCACGGAAGGCGGACGGACGACCGAAGACGGAAGCATTCCCCGGGCTCTGTGGGCGGTCATGTCCGCGGCACCGGCATCGGACTGCTCAGGCCGTCGTCGGACGGAAGCACGACGGTATCCTACCCTCGCCGATCCGATCCGCACCCTCGGCGGTCCGATCGCCGCGTTGCCGCGTCGGACTCGAGCCGATACGTGCATTGCCCCCACCCGGGCATTGCCGCGCGCCGCCCACTGCCGCGCGACGCGCGCAGCCCCGACCCGGGCATTGCCGCGCTCCGCCCCTTGCCCCGACCCGGCCATTGCCGCGCGCCGCCAGCCCCGATCCGCGCGGACTTGCTGGGACAGTCGAACTTGCGCGAGGCGCATCCTGCCAATTGTTCGGCGCAGCGAACCTTAAGTGCATTGACCCCGCGGTCGAGTAGGCGGAGGGCCGTCGGTCCGTCCCGAGCCGTGCTCGCCGCGGTGCAGAGGGACGGCGAGGGCAGGGCGTCGGACACGTGGGACGCTCTTGCCAGCATCCTTAAGGCCATCCAGCGCATCATTTGGCATGAAGCTCAACGCCCAAATCGGCTGGGAGGGACGGGTCAGCCAGCTGGAAATGCTGCGTCCGTCGGACGGGAACTTGCTGCGGAGCACGGCTCCGTGATCATGGAGCCGGCGGTGGTTTGAGCGGTCGTTGGCGAGGATCACCCAGGCGCCAACATGGCGAGCGCTGTAGCCACGGTCTGAGGCAATCCTGGGAGCCAGCCGCACCCGCCGGTCCATCGTCCCCATCAGCTCCTGAACATCGACGATTTCAGTCTTGAGCTCGATCACCAGGATCGTTGCCGCTTCCGGGTGCCAGCCGAGGACGTCGATGACTCCCCGTTCGCCAAAATACGAGAACGAGACTTCTGGATCGAATGTCCACCCCGGCAAAGCTCCCAACAAGCGTGCAAACCCCTCATGCATTGCTGAATGGCGCGAATTGACGAGGCGGCCCATGTCGCCGCCGTGCCATCGGACGACCGGGTCGAACAGGGCGTCAAGTGCTGCGGCGATTGCTCGGACTGTCCCCACGTCAACCTTCGCGATCATTCCGCTCTCCACGCGGCCCACCAGCTGTCGCGACACTTGCGCCTTGACAGCGACCTGGCCCTGAGATCGCTTCTGAGCCAGGCGAATCGCCCGAAGAGCCCTGCCGACGGCGGCATCGTTCACGAACGGATACTGCCCCGACGTCCTTATCGGTAAGTTGCGACTCGAGGCGCCTCAAATACCCCGGTGTAGACTCGGACGATGGACCAGAGAGCGGGCGCGAACGGGCACGTGTATCTCGTCAGCGCGGCTCGGACGCCGATCGGCAAGTTCGCTGGGGCACTCTCCACGACGCCCGCGACGACCCTCGGCGGCGTGGCAATCCAGGCCGCGGTCGAGCGCGCCGGTCTGCCCGAGGGGACGCCCATCGACGATGTCCTGATGGGCCAGGTCCTTCAGGCCGGAGTCGGTCAGGCGCCGGCGCGACAGGCAGCGCTCAAGGCCGGCCTGCCCGCCACGACGAGCGCAACCACCATCAACCGCGTCTGTGGATCCGGGTTGAAAGCGATCATGCTGGCAGCGGCGGAAATCAAGGCCGGTGACGCCGAGGTGGCGGTGGCGGGCGGCATGGAGAACATGAACATCGCCCCGTACCTCCTGCCCAACGCCCGGTTCGGCTATCGCCTCGGCGACGGCGAGATCGTTGACTCGACCGTCCACGACGGCCTGTGGTGCGCGATCGAGGATTGCCACATGGGCACCCACGCGGAACGCGTGGCTATCAAGGACCACGTCAGCCGCGCGGACCAGGACGCCTTCGCGGTGGAGAGTCACCAGAAGGCGATCCGCGCCATCGACGAAGGCCGCTTCGAGGCCGAAATCGTGCCGGTTGTGGTGCGCGACGCGAAGGGCCGGGAGACCCTCGTCGACACCGATGAGGGGCCCCGCCGCGACACGACGATCGAAGCCCTGGCCAAGCTCAGGCCTGCCTTCCCGCTGCCAAGCGTCCAGTCGGGTGATCGCGGCGACGCGACAGAAGGAACTGTCACGGCCGGCAACGCTCCTGGCATCACCGATGGCGCGGCGGCGACCGTCGTCGCCAGCGAGCGGGCCGTGGAGCGATTTGGGCTCAGGCCGCTGGCCCGGATCGTTGGCTATGCGCAGGCCGAGGTCGAGCCGAAGTGGCTGTTCCTGGCGCCGGTCACCGGCGTCCGTCAGCTGCTCGACCGCGTGGAATTGCCAATCGAAGCGTTCGACCTGGTGGAGATCAACGAGGCTTTCGCTGCCCAGACCCTGGCCGATGGCCGGGAGCTCGGCTTCGACTGGTCGAAGGTCAACGTCAACGGCGGCGCCATTGCGCTCGGCCACCCGATCGGGGCGTCGGGAGCCAGGGTCGTCACGACGCTCCTTCACGAGCTTGAGCGCCGCGAAGGCCGCTACGGGCTGGCCACTCTATGCCTCGGTGGCGGCGGATCGGTGGCAATGGCGTTCGAACGCGTCGCCTGAATCGCGCCAGATGACCGAAACCGTCGCGCCGCAGACCGACACGCCCACGCAGGACGTCCCGACCTTCGACCTCTACATCGCGGGCGAATGGGTGCCTTCCGAGTCCGGGCGCACCTTCGAGAGTCGCAATCCTGCGGACCGCCGCGACCTGATCGGCCACTTCCAGAGCGGCACGCCGGCCGACGTCGCGCGCGCCGTCAGAGCCGCTGAGACAGCGGGCGGGCTCTGGCGTCGAACCCCGGCACCCAAGCGCGGCGAGATCCTGTATCGCTTCGGCCAGCTCCTGGCGGACCACAAGGAGCGCCTCGCTCGTGCCATGACGCGAGAAATGGGGAAGGTCGTCGAGGAAGCGCGCGGCGATGTGCAGGAAGGCATTGACATCGCGTTCCTGATGGCCGGCGAGGGCCGCCGCATGTTCGGCGACACGGTCCCCAGCGAATTGCCCGACAAGTGGGCGATGAGCATTCGCCAGCCGCTCGGCGTCGCCGGGATCATCACGCCCTGGAACTTCCCGATCGCGATTCCCTGCTGGAAGATGATGCCCGCCCTCGTGGCCGGGAACACTGTGGTGTTCAAGCCCGCGAGCGACACGCCGCACTGCGCCACGCTCCTCGTCGAGCTGATGGCCCAGGCCGGCTTTCCGGCCGGCACCGTGAACCTCGTGACCGGTTCGGGTGCTGAGGTTGGTGACGCCATCGTGGACAACCCCGATGTCCAGGTCATCTCGTTCACGGGGCACTCCTCGACGGGCAAACGCATCGCCGAGCGAGCCGGTCGCCGCCTCAAGCGTGTCAGCCTTGAGCTCGGCGGCAAGAACGGCATCGTGGTCCTGCGAGATGCCGACCTGGACCTGGCCACGGACGGGATCGTGTGGTCCGCGTTCGGCACGACCGGGCAGCGCTGCACCGCGTGCAGTCGAGTGATCGTCGAGCGGACTGTTCTCGAACCGCTCCTCCAACGCCTCGAAGCCCGCACGAGCCGCCTGCGCCTGGGCGATGGGCTGGAGCCCACGACCGACGTCGGGCCGCTCATCAACGACGCCGCGGTCGACAAAGTCGAGTCGTACATCGAGGTCGGCCGAAGGGAGAGCGAGCTCGTTCGCGGTGGCCATCGGGCGACCGGCGCCGGACTCGAGCACGGCCATTTCTTCGAGCCGTCGATCTTCAGCCGCGTCAAGCCAATGGACCAGATCGCCCAGGAAGAGATCTTCGGGCCGGTGCTTTCGGTCATCCCCGTCCCGGACTACCAGGCTGCGGTCACGGCGCTCAACCAGACGCGCTACGGCCTGAGCTCGTCGATCTTCACTCGCGATGTGAACATCGCCTTTCGAGCGATGCGGGACTTCGAGACGGGAATCGTGTACGTGAACGCGGGGACCATCGGCGCCGAGACGCACCTGCCCTTCGGTGGGACCAAGGAAACGGGCAACGGCCATCGCGAGGCCGGCCACGCCGCGCTCGATACGTACACCGAATGGAAGTCGATCTACATCGATTTCAGCGGCCGACTCCAGCGCGCCCAGATCGACAACCAGGAAATCTAGACTCGGCCGTGGCCAAGCGCAGCGCGGGTCTGGTGGTGTATCGCATCCGCGACGGGGGCCTGGAGCTGCTGCTGGCACACCCGGGCGGACCGTACTGGGAAGGCAAGGACCTCGGAGCGTGGAGCCTGCCCAAGGGCGAGGTCGAGCCTGACGAAGAGCCGTTCGACGTGGCGCGTCGGGAGTTCGCCGAAGAGACGGGGCAGGCGCCGCCGTCGGGCGCGCCCATCGAGCTCGGCGAGGTCCAGCAGGCGTCCGGCAAGACGGTGACCGGTTGGGCGATCGAAGGCGACCTCGACCCGGCCCTCGCGATCAGCAACAGCTTCGTCATGGAATGGCCGC
The DNA here is from genome assembly GCA_005883615.1 of Chloroflexota bacterium. Lineage (GTDB taxonomy): Bacteria > Chloroflexota > Limnocylindria > Limnocylindrales > CSP1-4 > CF-16. The sequence goes on from VBEC01000086.1 coordinate 4,485, forward strand.
CACGCTCTGGACGACAGGGGGAATTCCCCGAGGTCGATCGGGTCGAATGGTTTTCGCAGGACGAAGCCCGGCGCAAGCTCAACCCCGCTCAGGCTGAGTTCGTAGACCGCCTCGTCGCCAGGCTGGCGGCGCGGCTGGCGCCCGCAGTTGGCTCGGACGGGGCCGGGCGTCCCATCGAAACCAGCCGGTAGCCCGGCCGCGTAGACTTCCTTGCGGGCCACGCGGACGCGGGCCCGGAGGAGTGGGGAACTGATGATGGTGGCAGCACCCGGCCGCGCCCGAAGCACGGCGCCCTGGACCGTTCGCGTCGCGATGTGGAGTGCTCGCCATCGCTGGCCCGTCATCGCCGGATGGTTCGTTTGCACGCTCGGGCTGTTCGTGGTCAGTATGCTGATGGGCGGGACGAAGGCGCAGAACGCGGTCTCGAACGACCAGAGCGCCAAGTACGAGGCCGCTCACGCCTACGACGTGTTCAACGCGGGGGGCACCAAGGATCCTTCCTCCGTCCTGTACCTGATCGTCTCGAGCCGCTCCTCGACCGTGGACGACCCGCAATACGCCGCGGCCGTGGCGAAGATCGTAAGCCAGCTGGGCACCGCCAAGGGAACGGTCAACGGCCAGCAGGTCGCGACGTTTGGCGATCTCAAGAACCCGCTCATGCTCCCGCCCGGGTCGAATGTCATCTCGCCCGACCGGACAACGCTCCGTGTGGTCGGGGAGATCAAGGGCGATGGCCCCGAGGTTGAGAGCAAGCTCGTACCGATCCCCGGCCTGGTGGCGCAGATGCGCGTGGAGAATCCAGGGTTCCAGATCTACGCGCTGAACAACACGCTCGCCAACAACGAGATCAGCACGGTGATCAACAACGATCTGGACGGTTCGCTGCGGCTGACCATCCCGCTGACGTTCCTCATCCTGCTGGTCGCGTTCGGGGCGGTGGTTGCGGCGGCTGTGCCTTTGATCCTCGCGATCAGCTCGCTCCTGGCAGCGTTCGGGTTCCTGGGCATCTACAGCCAGACGGTCGGACCGGTCAGCCCGTATGCCACGCAGCTCGTGGTCCTGATCGGCCTGGCCGTGGCGGTCGATTACTCGCTGTTCATGGTGACCAGATTCCGCACGGAGCGCCACCGGCGCGGCTACGACTCGCACCGTTTCTACGGGCGGCACGTGTACCTCCGTCGTCTGGCACTGACCGCTTTAACCGTCGCGGTAACCGTGGTCGGCAATATGCTTGGCGGCCCAGCGGCCCTGGCGGCAGGGGCCCTGGTCGCCGCCATCGTCGCGTGGTCGCTGTGGCGGTTGATCGAGCGCGGGGACGCCGGCGAAAAGCTGCGGGCCATCGAAATCGCGAGCGGAACGGCGGGCCGAGCCGTGTTCTTCAGCGGGCTGGCGGTCATGATCTCGATCGCCGGCCTGCTCTTCCTCGACGACCCGTTCTTCCGATCGATGGCGATCGGCACCATCGCCGTCGTCCTCATCTCTGTCATCGGCAGCCTGACGTTCCTTCCGGCGATCCTGGCGATCCTGGGGAACGGCGTGAACGCGGGCCAGGCGGCGGTCCCGTTCCAGGCGCTGGGCCTCACGCCGCTCGTGCGCCTCCTCGACCGCAATCGCGACGAAGGGAGCGGGCTATGGAGCGCGCTGACGAGACGCGTCATGAGGCGGCCGCTGATATACGCCGCCGCGGTCATCGTCCTGCTGCTTGCCCTGGCTGTCCCGTTCACCCGACTCCACGTCGGGACGACGGACCTCACGTCGTTCCCTGACACCATCGATTCCGTCAAGGCGATCAACCTCATGAACGCCAAGTGGCCGCAGGGCTCCACGTTGCCTCTCGTCGCGATCGTCACCCGCGCGGACGAGGCGGCCACGCAGACGGCCATCAAGACCTTCTCCGACAGGGTCCTCGCGATTCCGGGTGTCAGCGGTCCCGTCCAGACCGACATGTCGCGCGACAGCAAGGTCGCGGCCCTCAACTACACGCTGGCGGGCACGCTCAACGACGAGGCCAACTGGAACATCGTCCGAGAGGTGCGCTCGAGCGTCGTGCCATCGGTCTTTCCCCAATCGAGCGGGATCCAGGCGTTCATCACGGGCGATCCAGCCTTCGCCCTCGACCAGACCGACTTCTACAGCCAAAACCTGCCGCGCATCTTCGTCTTTGTGCTCGGACTGAGCTTCATCCTGCTGCTCGTCGCCTTCCGCTCGATCGTCATCCCAATCAAGGCAATCCTGCTCAACCTGCTGTCGACCGCCGCGGCCTACGGCCTCCTCACGCTGGTGTTCCAGGAGGGCTGGCTCAAGGACCAGATCGGCTTCAAGCCGGGGGTCATCGAATCGTTCGTGCCGCTGTTCATCTTCACGATCCTGTTCGGACTCTCGATGGACTACCACGTCTTCATCCTGACCCGCGTCAAGGAGGCCCGGGATCGCGGCCTGGATTCGAACGCCGCTGTAGCCAAGGGAATCTCGATCACCTCCGGCACGGTGACGAGCGCTGCGGCCATCATGGTCGTCGTCTTCGGCGTCTTCGTGACGCTGAAGACGTCCGTCATCCAGCAGCTCGGCTTTGGGCTGGCGACCGCGATCTTCCTCGACGCCACGATCGTGCGCAGCGTGTTGTTGCCGGCCACGATGCGCCTGCTGGGCGACTGGAACTGGTGGCTGCCGAGTTTCCTGCGCTGGCTGCCGCACGTCACGATCGAAGCGGACGAAACCGAAGAGTCCCGGGAACCCGAGGTCGCACCCGCCACCGCCTGACTTCGCACACCGGAGAGGCGATGCCGGTTCGTCCCTGCGAAAATCGCCTCGTGGCGAAGCGATGGTCGCAACGCGAGGACGCCAAGGCGATGACTGCGAAGCGATGAGGGAGCCGATCAGGGTCGGGCTGGTCGGGGCAGGCAACATTGCCCTCGGCGATCACGTGCCCGCCTACCTCGAGCTACCCGAGCTGTTTCGGCTGGTCGCCGTAGCTGACCCGACCCCCGAACGCCGTGCGCTCGTGAGCGACGCAGCCGGCCTTGGCGATCGCGACGTCCATGCCGACACCGCTGAGCTTCTTGCGCGCGACGACGTCGACATGATCGACGTGTGCACCCCGCAACATCTCCGCCGCGACCTCGTCATCGCGGCCTGCGAGTCGGGTCGCCACGTCCTCTCTGAAAAGCCGATCGCGACGACTCCGCGCGATGCCTCGCAGATGATCGCCACGGCCCGCGCTAATGGTGTCCGATACGGGATCGTCCACAACTACCTGTTCCGTCCCGAGATCGTGAGGATCCTGGAGATCATCCGTGCCGGCGACATCGGGCCCGTCGAGGTCGCGATCCTCAATTGGCTGAGCGTCATCGACATCCCCGGCGCAGCGGCTTACCGGCCCACCTGGCGCCACGACCCGAGCCAGGCGGGCGGCGGGGTGCTGATGGACATGCTCCACATCGTCTATCTCGGGGAGGCCTTGCTCGGGCGTCCGATCGAGCGCGTGTCGGCCTGGGTGGACGCCCGCACGGAAGACGCCCCCGTCGAGGAAATCACCTTGAGCCGATTCGAAACCGACCGGAATGCCGCCCTGGTGAATGTTGGCTGGGGCCAGGGGCCCGGCGGGATTGCCGTGAGCGGGCCGGAGGGGCGGATCGAGGTCGGCTACGAGGATGGTGCGTCGGGCGCCTTCGCGCCGTTCGAGCAGCTCGTCGTCCACGGAAGGAATGGCCGTGTCGAGGAGACGGACCTGCCGCCGCGCCGATCGATTACGAACGTGTTGGCCGACTTCGGAGCCGCCGTCCGCGAGGGGCGCGATCCGGTGGCAACCGGCGAGCAGGGCCTGCACATCCTCGAGGCGACCCTCGCTGTGTACTTGTCGGCGGCACTCGGCCGGACGGTCGGGCTGCCGATCGAGCCTGGCCACCCGGTCTACGAGCGCGGCGTGGCCGGCCTGCGGGAGCTCGACCTCCCGGACTGGAGTCCCATCCGGCGTCGGCGCCTGTTCGGGGTCCAGTAGGAGAGCCGGTGGAACTCGGCCTCTACACCGATTCGGTCAAGCACCTCTCGTTCGAGGGAGCCCTCGACCTCGCGGCCGAAATCGGCGCTCGCGGCATCGAGATCGCCGTCGGCGGCCAGTCGAGCGCCCCGCACCTTCGGATCCACGACCTCCTGAGCGACGCCGCACGGCGGAAGGCCTTCGCCGATGCCTTCTCGAGCCGGGGTCTGCGGATCGCGGCCCTGAACTGTTCGGCGTGGCCGCTCCACCCCGTCCTTGGCGAGGAGCACACGGAGCTCATTCGGGCGACGATCCGCCTGGCGAGCGAGCTCGAAGTGTCGAAGATCGTGACGATGTCCGGCAATCCGGGCGACGGGCCCCATGGGTCGACCGTCAACTGGATCTGGTATCCGTGGCCCCCCGACGCGGTTGCCTTGCTCGAGCGGCAATGGCAGGAGGCGATTCCGCTTTGGCGGGACCTGGGAGCGTACGCCCTGGTCAACGGCGTCGAACGGATCGCGTTCGAGCTTCACCCGCTCCACCTGGTCTACAACGTTCCCACGCTGCAGCGGATGCGCGAGGCCGTCGGCCCGGTCATCGGAGCCAACGTCGATCCGTCGCACATGTTCTGGCAGCAGATGGACCCGGTCGCCGTGATCGCGGCGCTCGGTCCAGCCGTCCATCATGTCCACCTGAAGGACACGCAGCTCGTCCCCGACCAGGTTGCGATCGCCGGCGTACTCGATCAGAGGCCGTTCGCGGATCCTACCCAGCGAGCCTGGGTCTTCCGAACCGTGGGCCGGGCGCACGATCGAGCGTTCTGGACCGCGTTTATCGGGGCTCTGCGCACGGCCCGGTACGACGACGTCCTGTCGATCGAAAACGAGGACCGAAGCCAGCCTCCGGAGGAAGGCGTACGCGAAGCGGCGGCGTTCATCACCCCGCTCCTGTCCCGCTGACGCGGCGCTCGAGTCTGTTTACCGCGGTTCCGCGGGGCGTCTGGCGAGATGGGGTATTCTCGCCCGTGGGCCGGTAGCTCAACGGTAGAGCAGCTGACTCTTAATCAGCTGGTTGAGAGTTCGAATCTCTCCCGGCTCACCAGCGACGACGTGCACGCGGCCTCAGGCGGCTGCCTGCGGCCGTGTCGTGATGCTGCGTCAGCTTGCTCGAAGGATCTGCCGCGGCGCCGGTGTGATCATGGCGGGCTGGTGACAAGGCATGCATTTCC
>VBEC01000082.1 GCA_005883615.1 Chloroflexota bacterium
TTCCATTTCACGAGGATTTACCGACCGTCCCCAGACCAGCCGTAGTTCTCAGCGTGGTGGAGTAATCGATGGGCGCGCGTCCCGTCGCTATTGGCGATCGACACGTCGCCGCCGCTGAGACCAGCGTAACCAGTGCCAGCGACAGCGGTACAGCACCGAGCAATGCGGGCCTCAAAGGCACGGACCTTGCGCCAAACAACTGTACGAACGATGGGCTTCATCCGTACCTCTCGTGGGCGAGCTTGAGGCTCTGTTCAAGGCCGGCGTCTACGGATGAGTCGCTCCGGGCTGGCCGAATCATTCGATGTGGTTCGGCGGAGTGTCGCAACGGGCGTGATGACTGGATCGACGCTGCGGGCCGCAAGCTTCAAAACCGACCCTGACTAGCGAATCGTCTCAGGAAGCGGTCGGTCGCTGTTCGTCCGCGACACCGATCAGGAATCGCCAGGCGCCCGCGATCGCCCATACGAGGCTGCCGATCGTCTGGAGCCCGATCCAGTAAAGGTCCCCGCCCTAGCCACCACCCGCGACGATTGAGACGGCCCCGATGAGGTTAGACGCGGCGATGGCGTAACCGATCCCCATTCGTCGCCACGCGGCACGTGGAAGCCCGCCACGCGTCAAGCAGTGGCGAGACGCACGCGTGGACGCAGAGCCATTGGTCGTCGCGGCGGGCGTACGTGTTGACATAGCGATTGAATCTGCCGGTCTCGCGATGGCCGGCAGTTTGACCGGACGGCGCCGTCAGCCGACGATCACCATCGGCTGAAGGCCTGACAATGGGCCGTCCGGCCTGGGCGCGATAGGCTCGGGCTCGGGGCCCGCGTCGCGCGCCGCGAGTTCAGCGTCCAGCTGGGCGACGAGGCCAGGCGCTTGCGACTCCAACGCCTGCGCATACGCGGGGCCGATCACACTCATGAGCGGCATCTCACGCTTTGCCTTCGGCGCGGCGAACCGCATGTGGATCGTGGTGCCTGTCGTGGTCGGCTCGAGCTCGATGGTATGAAGGACACGCAGCGGTCCGTCGGGGGTCGCGAGGATCGTCCGATCTGTGACATAGTCGTACGGTCGCCAGTCGAGGATCTCCTCGACGACGGCGTCCTTGCCATGCATGCAGTGGTTGGCCGAGCCGGGGCCTCGCCGGCCGCCGACGCCTTCCTGGACCGTGACCTCGGTGACCCAGGGCTGCCACGTCATCCGCTGGCCGGGTTTGGTCAGGAACTCCCAGGCCACCTGCGGCGGCACGTTGGTGGGCACCGAGACCGTGACAAACGCGTCCTCAGGAGAGACCCGGACGCGCCCGCGAGCCTCTTCCTCCCGCCAGCGGCGCTCCAGGTCATGGACCCAGGCCGGCACGTCGCCGATCCGATCGTAGGTCTCGTTGTGCGCGACCATGCCAAGCGCGGCCGGATCGATGTCGGAGGCGTCGATGCACGCCTGGCTGATGAGGGCGTAGGCCTTGATGCCCGCCGTCTCGACGACGTCGTTCTTGAGCAGCCGGTGCACGACGATGACGTCCGGCCCCACGAGCTCCTGCCGGCCGGCGACCTTGTGGTGGATGGCGCTGCCGTGATGAACCACGAACTTCAGGTCGAGATCGGGGATCCGCGCGCACGCGTTGCAGTCACAGGACGTCGCCTGGCGGACGTCACGGCGGCGCCGGCGGAACCCGAAGTAGCAGCGCTCGATCGTGTCGAGCAGCATGGAACCGTCGATCTTCTCGGCGGTCATGAAGGTGAACGCAGCATCGCCTTCGAGCTTGGCCAGCCGGAAGTTGGGCCGGAGCGCCGTGACGACGGCACCGACGAGGTCCGCGAGGATGTCCTGCGCGTGGTCCAGCTCGACATCGGCAAGGTAGCCCGTATACCCGGAGATGTCGGCGATCAGGAAGCAGGTGGGTTGCGTAGCTGCGAGCATCGTTTCCCGCCGGAGTGGGAGATCAGGATCTTCATCACTATACGTCTGAGGTCCCTGTGCGCCCAGCTCGCGGCGGCCGACCCCCAACCAAGCGTTACGGCATCGCCTCCCGATCGTGTCAAACCTCATATTCGTCATGTCGGTGCCACCAGGCCCCGGGGGTCTCTAGGCCTTCCTCGTTACGCCCCAGGGGCGCCAGGTCGAGCATCTGGTAGGTCCCCATCAGCTGCTCAACTCCACGGGCGTACGTGGAATAGGTGTGGTGTACGACGCCGTCCTTGATCGCAAAGGCGCTCATTCCCTCGCGCTGCGGCGGGGGCGTATCGACGTGGTGGAAGTTGTACTCGCCGCCGTTCCTCTGCTGCTCCTCGGTAAATGCGGCGCCAAAGTCGTACCTGAAGTCGCTGCCGAGGGATGAGACCCAGGGGAAGGTCCAGTCCATCCGCTCCACGTAGGCCTGCAGGCGCTCGAGCGGGGCGATCGACTCGGCCACCAGGGCCACGTCGTGGCCGTTGAGGTGGGGGACGACGCCGTCGAAGTGATCGGCGACGAAAGAGCAGCCGGTGCATCCGGGATTCTGCTCGTCGACCCGGAACCCGAAGCCGAACATGAAGTGGTAGATGAGCAGCTGGGAGCGCCCTTCGAAGAGCTCGTCCAGCGTCTTCTTCCCGTCGGCGGTCTCGAAGACGTACTGCTTCTCGATCGGGACCCAGGGGAGCTCCTGGCGTCGGCGGGCAAGTTCGTCCCCCTGCCGCACGTGCCGCTTCTCAGCCTCAAGCAGCTCCCGTCGGGCCGCAAGCCAGTCTTCACGTCTTCCTGCCTTGTGGTCAATCATCGTCCTTCTTTTGGTGGCCACAACAGCTTGGCCTGTGACCGATGACATCTCACTTCGGTGGCGTGACCAAGGGGCATGGCCTGCGACACGCCGCCAACAACCTGTCACGTGGCGCAGTGCGATGCTTCCGGGCAACCAAGATGTCCATCCACCGGCATAGCTTGAGCAGTGCCATCGAGGTTATTGAGCGAACGGCGCTTCGGCATGTACCAGTATCAAAACTTCCCAGTACCACAGCTGCGTCAGCGATGGCAGCGGGAGGAAGCACTCGGCTTTGACCTCCTCTGGAACGTCGATACGGTCGTTGCCCCAGACTGCGCCTGGTCACCCATGTTCGACGGCCCCGCAACCCTGCCGGCGATGGCCCTGTCCACGACGCGGATTCGGGTCGGAAACTCTTTGGTCACCAGCCTCTACTTTCGGCATCCCGTGCTAGCGGCTCGACCAACGGTTTCGATCGACCACCTGTCGAACGGTGGTGTCGAAGTTGCCCTGGGAGTCGGCGACCCGTCTGCCGGACCTGCGGCCTTAGGCGTCGAGGAATGGCCGGCGAGCGAACGGGTCGAGCGCTTCCGTGAGTTCGTGGAGCTGACGGATCGACTGCTCCGCTCCGAGTCGACGACAGCGCGAGGATGACGAGTCCTCCCGCGACCCCACGAATCCCAACCATCTCCCCGCTCGGCTGCGATGCGCAGCATCCGCGGTCCATGGGCCGAAATCCGGATCGGTGGCCGGTGCCGCTGGACCGGGCCCGGGAGCCGCCCCCAATCCGGCGGGGGATCGGTGACCGAAGGCGTCGCCGGATCGACGATCGCCGCGACCACGATGCCGGCGATCGTGTCGGCGGCCTGATCGGCGGGCCAGCCACGTACGTGGACGAGCTCCTCGAAGACCGTCGGCGTGGACAGGGCGAAGGCGAGGTCGGCAGCCGGCGCGCCGGCACCGGGCGTTCGCAGGCGCCCCTCGGCGTCAAGGCGGCGGCAGATGACCCACAGGTGCGTTCGTCGCATCGTGTCCACCTCCGCCAGCTGGGCGCCCAGGTCCTTGTCAATCCGGCGAGTCCGCAACGTGAAGGCGACGAGTGGCCAGCCTCGATCCCACAGCTTGAACGTTGCGTGCAGCATCCGGCGCAGGGCGGCCTCGCCATGCGGGCTGCCAAACACCGCCTCGAACTCGTCGTACAGGCCGATCTCTCTCAACCACGTGGCAGGTCGGCCGGCTGGCACCGACCAGCAATCCGGCCCGCAGTCCGGCGATCGCCTGAATACAGAAGGGAGGCGCATCGAGCCCCGGAGTGGGCCGTACAAGCGCGCCCGACAGCTGGTCCTGCCCGGCGAGCTCGACGGACGACTGCCGCTGTTCTTCTCACTCAAGGCCTCCAAGCCGGCCTGATCGTTCATCACAAGCGTGCGGCTACCGACCAGCAGTAGGCTTTAGAGACGCTGCTGGAGATGACCTTTGAGGGAAGGGAGTGCGGCGTCGCCGCAGCGCTCCGCGTCGCTGGACAACCGAGCGAGCATCGGCGCTCGGCTGGATGAGGAGCGTCGCCGGGCGAGCCTGCGCGGGGACGTCCGCGAGGCGATCTTTGGAGCTCAGGATGGCCTTGTGAGCACGCTCGCCGTCGTGAGCACGGTGAGCGGCGCGACGGACGATCGATTCTCGGTGCTGGTCGCAGGAATCGCGACCGCACTGGCCGGGATATTCAGCATGGCGGCCGGCGAGTACCTGTCGAGCAAGAGCCAGCGCGAGGTGGCGCTCGCCCAGATTGCGATCGACCGGGAAAAGGTGGCGACGAAGCGGAAGGTCGCGGAGGCGGAGCTTGCCTACATGCTCGAGGAGGAGGGTCTTCAAGACGATGAGGCGTCCGCGGTCGCCGCGGTCATCGCCCGCCACCCCGAGGTGCTCCTGAATACGAAAGTCGAGAAGGAATTCGGGTTCGCGGTCGAGGAGGCGTCCGGCTCGCCGATGCAGGGCGCGCTTGTCATGGGAACGGCGTTCGGCCTCGGCGCGCTGGCCCCGATTCTTCCGTATCTCGTCCTGTCCGTGAACGTGGCGAGCTCGGCGGCGGTGCTCGCGACAGGCGCGGTCCTGTTCGCGATCGGCATTGTCAAGACACGCTGGACGGGGGGCAACCCGATCCTGTCGGGGATCGAAATCCTGCTCGTCGGCGCAATGGCAGGTGTCGTTGGGTATCTCTTCGGCAACCTTCTTCCCCAACTCCTTGGCGCACCCGCTGCTGCCGGGTAAGGGGACCTCATGCGCTACCAGTTCGCCATCGACATCGACCGGCCCGTGGAGACTGTGTGGGAGTTCTCGAACGACTTCTTCAATGCTCCGCGGCTGGGCGGCCAGGCAATCGTGTTCCGCCAGACGTCACCTGGCGGACCCGGCCTCGGCGCGACATATGAAGGCCGGATGATGATCCTGGGCTTCGAAACGCGCGTTCATGGTTCATTCACGGAGTGGGAGCCTTTGCGGGCCATGACGGCGTCCATGTCTGCCCGTCCACTCAAATGGGCGAGGCTCCGCGAGACGTACGAGCCGACGCCCACAGGAACTCGGATGGTCAGGGCCATGGAGTTGGACCTCCGGTTTCCCCTGAACATCCTGGCACCGATCCTCATGCCGTTCGTCATCCGTCGGTGGCAACACGCGAATGCCAGCATCAAGCGGATCCTCGAATCGATCCCGGACGAGGAGGTGCGGGCTTCAACCGAGCCGGTCGCGGCGATCGGGCCGAGCGTCCACCGAACGGTCATGTTCACCGACATCGTCGGCTCCACGCAGCTCATCGGGGTCATCGGTGATGCCGCCTGGCGTGACCTTCGGCGTTGGCACGACGCGACGCTGCGGACGACCTTCGAGCGCCACCATGGCCGGGAGCTCGACCATGCCGGGGATGGCTTCTCGGTCGCCTTCGAGTCGGCCGCCGACGGCGTATCCTGCGCCGTCGAGATCGAACGCACGCTCATCGGACATCGCCGCACGGCCGGCTTCGCACCCCAGCTGCGCATCGGACTCCACACCGGCGAGCTGCAGCGCGACGGCGACGGCCTGACCGGCTCGGCGCTGCACGTCGCCTCTCGGATCGCCGCTTCTGCCGCCGGCGGCGAGATCCTGGCCACCATCTCGACCTTCGCCGAATCGGGCGTAACGCCGGCCAGTCCGCCGACCGAGATCAGCCTGCGCGGGATCAGCGAGCCGGTGGCGGTCGCGGCGGTGGCTTGGTAGGGGCGATGAGCCAGCCACACATCCTCGCGGCGTCATTCGCACACGTGGAGCCTGAGGCTGTCGGCTCGATCGCGATCTTCGCGGCGGCCGCCCCGCGTGCGAGAAGCTCAAAACCGTCGGACACGCTCGGCTGGAACGTGGCAGGCCCATAATCCGCCAGCAATGCTGGACGAGGCCGAATCTCCTGCGCAAGCCACGCCTCTTCGCGCATCCGCTGGCGGTGCGCTCGACCCGCTCGTCCAGCCCCAGTGCTC
>VBEC01000056.1 GCA_005883615.1 Chloroflexota bacterium
ACTCTCGCCGTTGTCGGGCGACCCAGGCCCATTGTCATCCTCGGCGGGGCGCTCATCCTGGGCGTGCTCGAGGTGGCCTTCGGCCTGTCGCGCAGCTTTCCGCTGTCGCTCGCCTGCATGTTCGGCATCGGGGCGGGAGGGATCGCGATGGCCGCCACCGCCAACACGACCATCCAGCTTGCCGTTCCCGACCACCTTCGAGGCCGCGTGCTGAGCCTGTATACGACGCTGTTTGCAGGCTCGACCCCGATCGGCGGCATTGCCATGGGAGCGATTGCTGCATCGGCGGGCACGCCGGTCGCGCTCGAAGTTGGAGGTAGCCTGTCGGCCCTGGTCGGCATCGTTGCCTGGGCCTGGTACCGACGGCGTCCGCAGCCCGCGGGCTCGGCCGTCCGGCCCGAGTCGCGTGGCCGCCAGGAGCCGGCGACGAGTTCCCTCCGCTCCGAGGCGCCCTGAGTCCAGTACGCTGGCGACCTGCCGGAGGGGCCGAGCGAACGGCGATCCGGCCGCCTCAGGTAGGACGGATGAAGATCGCGGATGGAGTCCACCGGATCGGGACCGGCCTCATCAACAGCTACCTCCTCGAGGAGGCAGGCGAGGTGACGATCATCGATGCAGCCCTGCCGGGCTACTGGAACGACCTCCCTGCGGAGCTCGCTGCGATGGGCCGGAGCCTCGCTGATGTTCGGGCCCTCGTGCTGACCCACGGGCACAGCGACCACATCGGATTCGCCGAGCGCCTTCGCCGCGAGCGTGGAGTCCCCGTGCAGGTCCACGAGCTGGACGCGGCGCTCGCTCGGGGCGAAGTCCCGAACCCGGCCAAGGGCCTGGGTCCGTTCAGGCTCCGACCACTGCTCGGCTTCCTGGCCTACTCGCTCCGTCACGGCGGCATGAGGGTGATCCGGCTCAGGGAAGTGGCGACCTACGGTGATGGCGCGACGCTCGACGTGCCGGGGACGCCGCGGGTGGTCCTCGTGCCGGGTCATACCCCGGGCAGTGCCGCGCTCCACGTTCAGAAGCGGGATGCCGTGTTCGTCGGCGACGCCCTGGCCACGCAGAGTGTCACGACCGGCGAAACCGGCCCCCAGATCGCTCCTTTCACCGCCGATCGAGCCCAGGCCCTGTCATCGCTCACCCGACTCGAGTCGATCGAGGCGCCCCTGGTGCTGCCCGGCCATGGTCAGCCCTGGACAGGCGGCGTTGCGGCGGCGGTGAATGCAGTCCGGGCGCGCTCAACAGGAGCCGCGCAGTAGGGGACGACGCTCCCCCCACGACAGTCACCGGTCGACGAGCCGTTCGAGCAGGCCCCGAATTCCCGGCTCCGACCATAGACTGAGGGCATGGCCGAGCTCGCAGAAAGCAGGACCGCGCCGTTCCAGATTCGGGTGCCCTGGGAAGCGCCCGAGCTCACATCGGTCGGCAGGCTGCCGATGCACTCGGTGCCCCACGACAACCGCGTCGTGCTCGACGGCCGTTGGCGGTTTCAGCTGCTGCCGCGACCGGGCGCGCGACTTCTGGACGAGTGGGGCGAGATAGACGTCCCCGGCGTCTGGACGCGCCAGGGCTTCCCGGACCTGCCTCAGTACACGAACGTGCAGATGCCCTTCGCGGAGCGTCCGCCGCATCCCCCCGCGGACAATCCGACGGGTGTCTTCGAGCGGTCGTTCGACCTCCCGGAAGGATGGGCCGGCCGGCGAATCGTCCTCAATGTCGGCGCCGCCGAAAGCGTCCTCATCGTGACCGTCAATGGCCAGGAGATCGGGATCAGCAAGGACTCCCACCTGGCTGCCGAGTTCGACGTCACCGATGCCGTCGAGCCATGCGACAACGTCCTGACGCTCCGAGTCGTGAAGTGGTCCGACGCGAGCTTCATCGAGGACCAGGACCAGTGGTGGCATGGCGGCGTGACCCGGTCGGTCTTCCTGTATGCAACGGGGCCCGTCCACCTCGCCGACATCCGGGCGATCGGCGGCCTTGGCGAGGATCTCGCGACAGGCACGCTCGATCTGCAGGTGGCGGTCGGCTTCCCGTTCGACCGAGCCGAACCGGGCTGGCAGGTCGAGGCGCAGCTCGGCGCGCTCGAGCAGCCAGGACGACTGGTCAAACCCGTTCGCGCACCGATCTCCGCCTACCGTCCGGAACTCGACGTGAATGCCACGCCGGACGAGATCGGGCTGATGCACCGCCAAGCGCAGGGGCAGCCGCTGTCCGACGGCGAGGTGGCCGCCTGGCCGCGGATTCTCGACCGGCTCGCGCCGCCGCCGGAAGGGATGGCATCGTGGCGCCTGGACCTTCCGGGCGTGCAGGCCTGGTCGTCGGAGGAACCGAACCTCTACTCGCTCACGATCGCGCTGCGCTCGCCGGACGGGGACGTGGTGGAGGAAGCCACGATCCGCGTCGGGTTCCGTCGTGTCGAGGTTCGAGGGCTGGACCTCCTGCTAAACGGCGAGCGCGTCCTGATACGCGGCATCAACCGGCACGACTTCGACCAGCGCACCGGCCGTGTCGTCTCTCGAGACGCGATGCGCGCAGACATCGTGCAGATGAAGCAATTCGGCTTCAACGCGGTCCGCACGTCCCACTACCCGAACGACCCGGTATTCCTGGAGCTGACCGACGAACTCGGGCTGTGGGTGATCGACGAAGCGGATATCGAATCGCACGCCTATTACCGCTCGGTGTCGGCCGATCCTCGCTACCTGGCTGCCTGGCTCGACCGCGTGTCGAGGATGGCCATTCGGGACAAGAACCACCCATCAGTCATCCTCTGGTCTCTCGGCAACGAATCGGGCTATGGCCCCAACCACGATGCCGCAGCCGCCTGGCTCCGCCGCTATGACGCTTCGCGGCCGCTCCACTACGAGGGCGCCATTCGGTTCGATTGGGGTGGGCCGCAGACCGTCAGCGACATCACCGCACCGATGTATCCGCCCATCGCGGCGATCGTGGCCCACGGGCAATCCGGCGTGCAGCGCCATCCCCTGATCATGTGCGAGTACTCGCACGCCATGGGCAACAGCAACGGGACACTGGCCGAGTATTGGGCCGCCGTCGAGGCGACCCCCGGCCTGCAAGGCGGCTTTATCTGGGAGTGGTGGGATCACGGTCTCGTCCAGGAGATGCCGGACGCGAGCGGGGGCGGCTGGCGGTGGGCGTATGGCGGCGACTTCGACGACACCCCAAACGACGGCAACTTTTGTCTCGACGGGGTGGTCTGGCCGGACCGCTCGCCAAAGCCGGCACTCTGGGAGCACAAGCAGCTGGCAGCACCCGCCCGGGTCAACGCCGATCCCGCGCAGCTTCGGCGGGGCAGGGTCGAGGTCCACAATCGACAGTCGTGGCGGGACATGGGCTGGCTTCGAGGCACGTGGGAGGTCACGCTCGACGGGGAGGTCGTGAGCGCGGGCAGTGTCCGGCTGCCCAGGCTTCGACCCGGGGAACGTGCCGACGCCGAGCTCGAGGCGTGGCGACCGCCGCCTGCCGGCGATGAACGAGAGGCGTGGCTGACGATTCGGTTCAGCACCGCGGCAGAGCAGCCGTGGGCAGCGGCGGGCTTCGAGGTCTGCTGGGCGCAATTTCCCCTCGAACCTGCGCTGGTCCTGCCACCGCCGGACCTCGGTGACGGTCAGCCGGACATCGGCGAGGAAGGCTCGCTCCGTCACCCGCTCCTCGCCTCCCCTCCCGGACTGAGCCTGTGGCGTGCGCCGACCGACAACGATCGAATCGGGGGCATGGCCGGGCGCTGGGGCGCGTGGGGCGTCGATCGCCTGAAGCGGACGAACGTTCAGATGCAACGGTCCGCCTCGTCGACCCGCGTCCGATCGGAGTGGTTGACCGATGCCGGGATCGTGGTGCCCCACGAACAGCAGCTCACGACACTGGCCGGCGGCGGGATTCGAGTGGATGAGATGGCGGTGATCCCGGAGGGCCTGGCGGACCTGGCCCGAGTGGGCACGGTCCTTGAAGTCGCTCCTGGCCTCGAAAACCTCACCTTCTTTGGGCGCGGGCCACATGAGACATACCCCGACCGCAGGCACGGTGGCGCGCTTGGCAGATGGCGGTCGTCGGTCGCCGATCAATACGTCCCGTACATCCGGCCGCAGGAGAACGGCGGCCACGCCGACGTGCGCTGGTTGGAGCTGCGGGATGCCTCGACGGGCCGCGGCCTGCGCCTGGTGCTCGATGCACCGCGCCAGGTGTCGGCCACCCACTTCCGCGCGGCCGATCTGGCAGAGGCACGCCATGACGTCGAGCTCCGTGTTCGGCCCGAGATCGTGGTGCACATCGACGCGGCGCATCGTGGCCTGGGAACCGCCAGTTGCGGTCCCGACACGCTGCCGGAGTATCTCGTCCGTCCGGGCACGTATCGCTGGTCCTGGACGTTTCAGCCGCTTCCGCCCGCATGACGATCACGGCGCAGGGGCCGCAGACGGGGCACGCGGCCTCGATCGAGTTCCGGGAGAAGGAGCGCCAGTTCCACCTTGGCAACAGCCGCGTCAGCTACGTCATGCGAGTGTTCGAAAACGGCGCGCTGGGACACCTGTACCTCGGGCGTGCGCTGGCGTCCGGTCGCTCGTATCGCCACCTGGGCCCCGCATCGTTCGACGGATTTTCGAACCGCCTTGGCGCGCCGATCCCGCTCGAGTGCCCGACCCCCGGCTCGGGCGACTTCCGAATCCCGGCGCTCGTCGTCGAGCACCCGGACGGTTCGACCGTTCTGGACCTGCGCTATGGCGATCATCGAATCCTCGTCGGCAAGCCGGCGATCCGCGGTCTGCCGTCGACCTATGTGGAAGCGGACGACGAGGCGGCGACTCTCGAGGTCGACCTCAGAGATGCTCCCAGCGGCACAACGGTGACCCTGTCGTACACGATCTTCCGGGACCTGCCGGTCATCGCCCGCAGCATGCGCGTGCGCAACGAGGGCGAGAAGGCGATTCGCGCGCACGTCGCCATGAGTGCTTCCGTCGACCTGCCCGACGCCGACTGGCAGTTCGTGCACCTGAGCGGAAGCTGGGCACGTGAGCGGCACATCCACGCACGCCAGCTCGAGCCCGGCCGCCAGTCGATCTCGAGCCCGCGTGGATCCTCCGGCCACCAGCACAATCCGTTTCTCCTGCTCCGGCGGGCGACGGCGACCGAGGAGCACGGCGAGGCGATCGGCTTCAGCCTCGTCTACTCGGGCAATTTCCTCGTCGAGACGGAAGTGGAGCCATACGGCACTGCCCGCGTCCGTCTCGGGGTCGATCCGGAGACGTTCAGCTGGTCCATCGACCCGGGTGCCGAGTTCGCGACGCCCGAAGCGGTGGTCGTCTACTCGGAGGGCGGGCTCGATGCGTTGAGCGATGCCTACCACCGCCTGTATCGGGAGCGGCTGGCCCGCGGGCGCTGGCGTGACAGGGATCGACCAGTTCTGCTCAACAACTGGGAAGGCACGTATTTCGACTTTACCGAGGATCGCCTCCTGGCGATGGCCTCGGTCGCCCGCGAGCTCGGAATGGAGCTGTTCGTGCTCGACGACGGCTGGTTCGGCCAGCGTGACGACGACCGCTCGTCACTGGGGGACTGGTTCGCCGACCGGCGTAAGCTGCCCGGCGGCATCGACGGCCTGGCGCGAAAGATCGAAGGGATCGGCCTTCGGTTCGGCCTGTGGATCGAGCCCGAGATGATCAGCGAGCGGAGTGATCTGTTCGCCGCGCATCCCGACTGGGCAATCGGCATCCCTGGACGGCCGCGGTCCGAGGGTCGCCAGCAGCTCGTGCTGGACATGTCGCGCGCCGAGGTCCGGGACCACCTCTTCGAGGTTCTGTCCGAGGTCCTCGCGGGCGCGCCCATCTCCTACGTCAAGTGGGACATGAACCGCTACATCACGGAGCCGTACAGCCTCTCCCTGCCCCCCGAACGCCAGGGCGAGTTCTTCCACCGGTACGTCCTTGGCGTGTACGACCTATATGGGCGGCTCACCGCGAGGTTCCCCGACATCCTGTTCGAATCGTGCGCTGGCGGGGGCGGCCGTTTCGATCCCGGACTGCTGGCATTCGCTCCGCAGGGCTGGACGAGCGACGACACGGACGCTGTCGAGCGCCTCAAGATCCAATGGGGCACGTCGCTGGCCTACCCACTGAGCTCTATGGGCGCCCACGTTTCGGCGGTGCCCAACCACCAGGTCGGGCGAGTTACACCGCTGGCGACCCGGGCCGCCGTGGCGTTCTTCGGGGTGCTCGGTTACGAGCTCGATCCGACTGCGCTACCGGCCGAGGAGCGCCGCGACGTCGCCGAGCAGGTCGCGTTCTACAAGCGCCATCGCGCGCTGCTCCAACGAGGCCGCTTCGTTCGGCTGCTGGGTCCCTTCGATGGTGACGGCAACCGGACCGCCTGGATGGTCGTGTCAAGGGACGCCACGCAAGCCATCGTCGCGGCCTACCAGGTCCTCAACCGCCCGGCCCAGGGTATCGAGCGCGTGCGGCCACGGGGCCTTGATCCGGCGATTTCCTACCAGGTGTCGGGCTGGCCGGCCGGTGAGGAGGTCGACACTGGGGAGAGTTCGGCCATTCGAGGGGGCGATGACCTGATGGCCACCGGCCTGCTGCTGGGCGCAGCTGGACGGGACGGCGCGCCGCAGCGCGATTTCCAGGCCTGGTTGTTCGTGCTCGAGGCCGTGCCCGAAGGCTGAAGCGTGAGCGTCGACAGCCTGGCGTGCAGCGGCTCCGAATTGAATGTCAATACCCCGCCCAGGTATGCACAAGGCCCTGTCAAGGGGGTAGACTCCCGGGCGAGCGGCTTGTCAAGACTTGACAGGCCCACACGCATGTCCGCTCGGCCGGGAGACCCGACGGCGCCATGCGGGACGGAGTGCGAGGAAGCCCTTGGCGGTCGGGGTCGCCGCGGAAGTCAAGAACAAGCTCAGCGTCGTGGACGTGGTCGGGGAGACCGTTCCGCTCAAGAAGGCTGGGACTACGTTCAAGGGACTCTGCCCGTTCCACGGCGAAAAGACCGCGTCGTTCGTGGTGACGCCGGCCCGCGAGACGTGGAAGTGTTTCGGCTGCGGGCTCGGTGGCGACATCTTCAGCTTCGTGATGCAGCGCGATGGGGTCACGTTTCCGGAGGCGCTGCGTACGCTGGCGGCCAAGGCAGGCGTCGAGATCGACGAGCACACCCGGCGCGACGACGCGCGGAAAGCGCGGCTGCGGGACGTGCTCGAGACGGCCATCGCCTTCTACCACGCGGTACTGGTCGGTTCGAAGACCGGCGGGCGGGCTCTCGACTACCTTCGCGGTCGAGGCTTCACTGACGCGACGATGGAGCGTTACCAGCTCGGCTGGGCGCCGCCCGGTTGGGACACGATGTCGAAAACCCTCCAGTCGAAGCGGCAGATCCGGCCCGAAGAGCTTGCCGAGGTCGGCCTCACGACGCCCCGGCCCGGAACACGGAGTGGCGCGTACGACCGCTTCCGCGAGCGCATCATCTTTCCGATCCGCGACGCGAGTGGCAATGCGGTAGGCCTGGGTGGGCGCTATCTCGTGGCGGACGGCGACACGCGTGACCGCGGCCCAAAGTACCTCAACTCGCCGGCAACCCCACTTTTCGACAAGAGCCGGACGCTGTACCTGATCGACCGCGCGAAGTCACCCATCCGCAAGGGCGGCCAGGCCGTGATCGTCGAGGGTTACACCGACGCCCTGATGGCCCATCAGGCCGGCTTCGACACGGTCGTCGCGTCACTCGGCACGGCGCTCACGCCGGGCCAGGTCGCCCTGGTGACTCGCTACGCCAAGAAGATCGCTCTCGCGTACGACGTGGATCCCGCAGGCCAGAGCGCCGGCACATTCGGGGTGGGCGAGCTGACCGCGCTCATCTCGGAGGTGCAGTCGCTTGGGGGGGATGCCGGCGTCGGCCTGACGGACGTCGGGGTCGTGCGCCTGCCGGCCGGCAAGGACCCGGACGAGGTGATCCGCGAGACGCCCGACCTGTGGCGCGAGGCGGTCCGGACGCCGGACCCGATCCTGACGTACCTCATCGACTACCACGCGTCCCGTTTCGACGTGCGCGCGCCCGAAGGTCGAAAGCGGCTCGTCGATGCGGTCATGCCGACCCTTCGAAGGGTTGCCGATCCGGTCGTTCGGGATTCCTACCTGCAGATGCTCGCTCGGCGGAGCGGCGTCGAGGAGCGCACGCTGCTCGAGTCACTTCACCAGCGAGTCACGCCGGGGGCGCGGCGGGCTGGGGGCGACGGCGATCACGGGGGCGTCCGGCTGACCCTGGAGGCCGTCCGGGCCGCCCAGGAATCCGTCAGCCCGGAGGAGGTCGTTCGTTCTATCACGCCCGTCGAAGCCGAGCTCCTGCGGCTCCTTCTGCTCGTGCCCGATCAGCAGTTGCGGGTCGCCGAGCTTCTCCGGCCGGAGGGCTTGCCGTCCACCGTCGCCCGCGAGCTGTATCGAGCGCTGCTGTCCGCCCGGGGTCCGTCGGAGGGCGACGGGGCAGAGCCCCTGCCGTTCGAACGGGGCCGCGTCCTCGATGCGCTCGATCCCGAGACGCGTGCGCTGGCAATCGCTCTCTACGCGCGGAGCGGGCCCGATCCCTCGGGTCTGCCCGCCGAGCGCATCGCCTATGCAGTGGACAAGTGCCTGCTCACGCTGGAGGCCGATCGTCTCGAGGAGGCGATTGCCTACAACCTCGCCGAACAGGCCGACGCTGAGCGGCGCGGTGACATCTCGGCGATGGGACGCCTGCTCGACCAGGAACGCCAATACAACGAGGCGCGCCGTTCGCTCGACCGTCGAGACGAACAGACGAGCCTGCTCGCCCGACCAGTGGAGGCATGACCATGACCGATCCCACCGACAAGCTGCTCGTGGAGGCCGTCCTGTCCCGCCCGCGGCGCGCGAAGGACGATCTGGAGGCTGCCAAGCTCGCGTCGATGCGGCCCAATCGCGTCGCCGTGCCGCCCGTCGAAATCGATGAGGACGAGGACGACGACGACGATCTCCTGGTCGCCGCGCCGGACGCCCTCGCCGAAGCTGCCGATCTGGGTGTCGAGGTCGTGGGCGAGGACGGCCAGGGCCCCGCCATTCCTCTCGATGCTCCCGCCAAGCTCGATGCGGTCGAGCTCGAAGAGCCGACAGCCGAGGAGCTCGAGGCCCTCAGCGCCGACATGATCGGGATCGACGACCCGGTCCGGATGTACCTCAAGGAGATCGGCAAGGTCGCTCTCCTGACCGCGGAAGAAGAGGTCGTCCTGGCCAAGGCGATCGAGCTCGGCGAGCAGATGGTCGACGAGCCCTGGAAGGGGATCGTCTCGCTCCACGAGTGGACGCACCACGATACCGAGCGCAAGACGCGGACGGCCAAGACACAGCACCGGCTGCCCTTCGGTCCGGAAGCGGCCCGGATGGTCCAGGACGCGATCGCTGACAAGGCCGCCGCCGAGCTGCTGGTCGCCACCCCCGACTTCCACCTGATCCGGGCCGGCAAGGATGCCCAGTCGGAAGGCACCAAGCACCTCCTCAAGGAGGCCCGCAAGCTCCTGGCCCGCTACTCGGAGCACCTCGACCCGGACTCCTTCGTGGAGCTCCTTGACTGGGCGTACCTGGCGGTCCACAACGGGGACCTCGACTCGCGGGACAACGTGGGACTTCGGGCGATCTACGACTGGACGCGCGATTCGGTGGCGTTCCCGACGCTGGAGCGCTGGATCCTCAGCGATCACGACACGGATCTCCTGCGGCGGATGGGCTACGACCCGTCCGTGCCCTCGAACACGAAACTGCGCGATCGCAAGGGCGAACTTGTGCGAATCGGCCGTGACGCCCGCGAACAGCTGACCTCGGCCAACCTGCGGCTGGTCGTATCGATCGCCAAGAAGTACATCGGTCGCGGGATGTCGTTCCTGGACCTGATCCAGGAAGGCAACATTGGCCTGATCCGGGCGGTCGAGAAGTTCGATTACGAGAAGGGCTACAAGTTCTCGACCTATGCGACGTGGTGGATTCGGCAGGCCATCACGCGGGCGATCGCAGACCAGGCCCGGACGATCCGGATTCCCGTCCACATGGTCGAGACGATCAACCGCCTGATTCGCGTGTCCCGCGGCCTGCTGCAGGAGCTGGGCCGCGAGCCGACGGTCGAAGAGATCGCCGAGGCGATGTCACGCGGCCAGGAGGTCCAGGTCACGCCCGAGAAGGTCCGCGAGATCATCAAGGTCTCCCAGGAGCCGGTGTCGCTGGAGACGCCGATCGGCGAGGAGGAGGACTCGCACCTCGGCGACTTCATCGAGGACCGCGGCGCGCTGGCGCCGGCAGAGGCGGCTTCGCACCAGCTGCTCAAGGAGCAGGTCGAGGCCGTCCTGGACTCGTTGACGGGCCGCGAGCGGCGCGTCCTCCAGCTGCGCTTTGGCCTCGAGGACGGCCGGGCGCGAACCCTGGAGGAGGTCGGCAAGGAATTCAACGTCACGCGGGAGCGCATTCGCCAGATCGAGGCGAAGGCGTTGCGCAAGCTGCGGCACCCGTCTCGGAGCCGCAAGCTCAAGGACTACCTGGAGTAAGCCGACTCGGCCCCGGGCCTGCCATGTCGACAGAAACGAGCGGCGCCTGTAGAGTCCGGCCATGATCCGGAGCTACCGCAACCGCTGCGCGTGTCTCTGTCGCCGGCGAGTGTCGGCCGGGAGCGCAAGGGCTCGGATCACCGAAGCCGCGCGCTAACTCCCCCGGCCGGCCCTCGCGGTCTCCCAGAGCGAGTCGCGCACCGGCCTCCTCAGGTCGACGACCTCCAGAGCGCGATTCGCTGGCAACTTCACCGTCTTCCTGAGGTCCTTTCCATGTCGTCTTCCAGCGCCACAAGCGATACGACGCCTCCCCCCCAGGGTCGGCTCATCGACCCGCGAGGCCATCGGTTCGGTGCCGGGGTGTCCGTCGTGCTGCTGACCCTCGCCTATCTCCTGAACCTGCCAGTCGTCGTCGGCGCCGTGGCAGTTGCCCTCGCGGTGAGCGCGATCTTCGGCACCAGATATTCGGCTCTTGGCCGACCCTGGCCATATGTCCGTCGTGCTCTCAACATCGCGCCGCCCAAGGAGCTAGAGGGCGAGTACCCGCCGCGCTTCGCACAGGCCCTCGGCTCCGTCGTCCTGGCCGTGGCGATCGTCCTCTTCCTTGTCGGCGAGGCGACGCTGGCGTGGCTGCCGGTCGGGCTCGTCGTCGGGCTTCAGACCCTTCTCGCCGTCACGGGTTTTTGCCTGGGCTGCCGACTCTACTTCCTGCGCTGGTGGCGACCCTGGCGGACCGGCAAATCGTCGCTCGCCAGCTGAGCATGGTTCGGGACTCGCGCTGAATCCAGAAAGTCTCTCAATTCGCGGCGCGTTGGAGGATCGGCACCCGAACGCGTGCAGTTGAGGGCCGCGGCCGCCGCCGCGAAGCGAAGGACGTCGGTCCACTCCGGGGTCGACAGGCTGCTGACCGCCTGTGGCGTGGCGGAGCCTCGCTCGAGCAGCGCGACGATGGTCGCCGCGGAGAACGTGTCGCCGGCGCCGATCGTATCGGCGATCGGAACCTGGAACGACCGTGCGTGGACCGGCGCTTCCCCGCGGCGAAAGACTCGTGCTCCGTCTGACCCGGACGTTACGATGAGGGCGACGGGCCCGTCCTCGAGCCATTCGTCGATGGTCTCAGCGACGTCCGAAGCACCGGACAGGTAGGCGAGATCGTCGTCGCTCATCTTCACGATGTGGCTTGCGCGGATCCAGGATTGGCATCGCTCGCGGTAGGCGGCGGGGGAAAGGATCAGGCTCGGCCGGACGTTCGGGTCGAATATCAGCGTCACCCGGTCGCGATGGTTCATCGCGAGCGCCGTCACGCTCGTGGCCTCGGGCTCGACGAGCAGGCTCACTGACCCAAACAGCAGGATGGCGGTCTCCGAGGGGAGGACGGGGAGCGGCGTGGGCGCATACAGGGAGTCGGCCGTGCCCTGGAGCAGGAACTGGTAGCGGTTGGCCTCGCCGTCGCGATCCACGAAGGCCAGGCTCGTGGGAGCCGGATGGGACAGCACAAAGCGCGTATCGACCCCGTTGTCCTCCAGGTGCCGCCGCAGCCGTTCGCCGAACAGGTCGGTCGAAAGCTGCGTGATGTAGCCGCACTGCTGCCCGAGGCGGGCTACGGCAATCGCCGTGTTCAACGGGGATCCACCGCAATAGCCCTGGAAGCGCAGGTCACCGACGCTCGTGAAATCGATCAGCGCTTCCCCGGCAAGCGCGACCTTCACGGCGTCTTGTCCAGGTCGGCCAGAAACGCGCGCTCGGCGTCGAGGGTCGAGGGATTCTCCAGGAGCTCGGCGAGGAGCAGTGGTGGAACCGTGATCGCGCCGACTCCGAGGTCGATCAACGACCGGAACGCCTCCCTCGTCCGGACGCTCGCCACGAGAAGGCGCGTCGCCGGACCGTATCGCTCGATCACTGCCTGCATCTGGCCAATCAGGGCGAGTGCCTCGTGCCCCTCGCCCTCCAGTCGCCCCAGGTAGGGCGCCGCATAGGCCGCGCCGGCCATTGCCGCGAACAGGACCTGCTCAGGCGCGAAGACCGCCGTGTAGGTCAGGGCCACGCCCTCGGCCGAGAGGATGGCGCCGGCCGCGAATCCGGCGGTCGTGGCCGGGATCTTGGGGATGATCCTGCCGGGGGAGGCGAGGTCCAGCGAGGCGCGGGCATCGCGGAGGATGGAAGGCGAGTCGACGGCTTCGACCTGCACGTGCACCACGCGTGCCCCGAGACCGAGAACGGCTCCCACGAAGTCGGGCAGAGCCGCACGGCTGAGCGCCGCCCGCCGCATCAGTGTCGGATTCGTGGTCACGCCGTAGACCAACGGATTCGGCAGGACCCTCTCGATGTCCGAGCGCGTCGCACTGTCCAAGTACAAGTGAAAGGACGCGGTCACAGGCGACCCGTGGCCGCCTGGTGGACTCCCCGAGGGATGGGACACGGGCTGAGCTTCGCACACGGCAATCCCCTGTGCAGGTCGCCTGGCCGGCAGTGTCCGCGTCGCCCGGGGGTCTCAGGGCTTGAAGATCAGTCCCTGGCCGGTCGGCAGCATCAGGACCTGGACCTCGCGCTTCGCGGCGAAGGCGTCGAACGCCCGCTTCTGGGCGACGTAGGTCAGGTGCCCGTAGTCGTCCAGGATCATGACCGCCCCGCTGACGAGTCGGTCCCAGAAATGCTCGGCCGCCGCGATCTCAGGGATGACCACGTTCATGTCGATCGAGAGGTAGCTGACCTTCGCGGGCGTCACCTGGGGCAGCGTGTCGGGAATCGGCCCGCGGACGAGGACGACGTTGGGAAATGGCCGAAATGCTTCCTGCACATCATCGAAGCACTCGCCGTACTTGGCGTAGCTCTCGCGGCTGACGCCCTTCGCCCGTTCCTCGGGCGTGATGTACTGCTCGACAAGGCCGCTGAAGGTGTCCATGAGGTAGAAGGTCTTGTCGAGGCGGCCGAAATCGAGGTAGTCGACGACGGCGCGCGAGAAGCCACCCCGATTGACGCCGCATTCGACGAAGTCGCCCTCGAGGCGGGCAGCGCGCCAGGCGGCCCACAGGATGACGTGATACCGCCATCGGACATCGCGTCGGAGATCCCACGAGTTTCGGTCGTTGCCAAGTTCCACCGCGTGGATGAATGCCGGGTCAGCCAGGAATTCGGGGTTATGCCACGACACGAGGTCGTCGCCGGCAAAGCTTGGGATCGTGTTGATCGGCACTTTGCCGGAGAGATGGTTGACGACGGCCTTGATCTCGAGTTCTCGTGGTGTCGGGACTCGAGGCGCCGGGACTCGGGGGGCGATGCTGAGCTCTTTCCGAATCCATCGCTTGGTCCGGCCGGGGATCAGGCGCCTGGCCAACCTGCGGGCGATTGTCACGGGCCAACTCCTGTTGCCGACGATTGTGCGCCCCGACCGACCGCCGCCAGCAACCACAGAGTGACCGTCCTGGCCGACGCGGCGCGGAGATCAGCCGTATGCTCCGACCGGAACTGGAGGATACCGGCCCCAAACGGACTGCGGTTGCCCGATCGGCCGTACATCCCCGGGGCCGCCCGTTCAGCATACGGACCAGAGAGCCCGAACCGTCCTCTTGAGACAACAAGAAAGACCCGCCCGGCAAAGGGCGAGTCTCGTGTTCGTAAGGCGAGGAACCACGAGTCGCTAGCGAGCCGGTGCCGTCGCAGGTGCGTTGTCGACCGAGACTCCAAGTCCGATCGGGCAGCTCACCCCGGTCGAGTGATCCGGGCAGTAGCCGTTCGGGTTCTTGGCGAGATAGCCCTGGTGATAGTCCTCGGCGAAGTAGAACTCGGGCGCCTCGCGAATCTCCGTCGTGATCTCGCCGAAACCGGCTGCCGACAGGCGCTCCTGGTAGGTCGCCCGCGAGGCCTCGGCGGCGCGCTGCTGCTCGGCGCCATGGGTGTAGATCGCAGATCGATACTGCGTTCCGACGTCGTTGCCCTGGCGCATGCCCTGGGTCGGGTCGTGGGACTCCCAGAAGACGCGCAGGAGCTCCTCGTACGAGACTTGAGCTGGATCGAATACCACCTGAACCGCTTCGGCATGTCCCGTTTGCCCGGTGCATACCTCGCGGTAGGTCGGGTTCGGGGTCGTACCACCGGCATAGCCGACCGCAGTGACGTACACGCCGGGGGTCTGCCAGAAGTCCTTCTCGGCTCCCCAGAAGCAGCCCAGCGCGAACGTCGCGATCTGGAGGCCGTCGGGATATGGGGGTGTGAGCTGGCGGCCGTTGACGAAATGGGGCTCGGACACCGGCATCGGCTCCGAACGGCCTGGGAGCGTTTGATCAGGGTTGGGGATCTTTGGCTGTCGAGTGAACCACATGTGCAGAGTCTAGTGGCCCTGTGCGTCGAACCTGTGACGACCACCGGCGCGCGTGCCTGTCGCCGCCCCTATATCAAGCGCGTTGTGTTACTCAGCGCACCGACGATGCCGGCCGCGGTCCCCACGAGGAGGACGAGTGCCGCGAGCCGAGGGCGAGTCGGGCGAACAATTGCGACAGTGGAGGCCACCAACGCGAGGAGGGCTGCCTTGGCCGCGACCGCGAGCAGCGGGGTTGCCAGGAGGGTAGCCGCGATCGGATTGTGTTCGACGCCAGTCCAACCCGACGGTCGTTGGACATATCCCGTGATGAGATCGGCGAGCTGCGCGACGGTCAGCAGGATTACGAACACGAGGACGTTCGCCGCACCAGCACGACGAGAAACACAGCTGTGCCACCAACGACCCTTCAAGGCGGGGCAGCGTATCAGCTGCCCGGCCCAAAAGGGAAGGCGAGTTGGCATCGCAGCCCGAAGTCCCGGGCGCGAGGTCCAAATCGACCGCTACGATGGCGGAGGAGACACCGAGGGAGGAGCCCGTTGCCAGCTTCGCGTGGATCGACGAGCGAGAGCCCCGCGAGCGGGGCCGAGACCGGTGACCGGCCCGGCCCCTTGGTATCGGTCGACTGGCTGAAGGCGCACCTTCGCGACCCCGACCTGCGGCTGGTGCAGGTGGCCCCGACGCGACGCGCGTACAACCGACACCACCTGCCAGGCGCCAGCTACGGCAACCTTCATCGCGAACTGGCCCTACGAGGCCACGCGGCGGAGACCGGGGCGGCGGAACGAGAGTGGCTCGTCCCAAGCGGCGACCAGGTCGAGTCGACTCTTCGGCAGTGGGGGGTACACCGGGGCGACCGCCTGGTCTTCTATGACGACGTCGGCCTGAATCGCCAGGCTATCCGCGGCTATTGGCTGCTGCGGCTGTACCGCTTCCCCAGGGATCGGGTGCACGTTCTCGACGGCGGCCTCAACGCATGGCGGCGCGCCGGAGGTCCGACGACCACCAGGGTGATCAAGCCGACCGCTCGGTTTTCTTCCTCAGCACATATCGAACTGGGCGACGTGGATACCTCGCTGATCGCCGGCTTCGAGGATGTCCGCGAGCTCAGCAGGACCGCCTCGGCCGCGAATGGGCCGACCTCCATTCTCGACGTCCGCACACCGGCCGAATACGTTGGCAGCGATCTCCGAGCCGCGCGTGGTGGGCACATCCCTGGTGCGCGCCAGCGGTTGTTCAGCGATCTGTTGACCGACGAGGGCACCTTCCGCCCGGTCAACGAGATGTTGGCCATCCTCCGTTCCGGCGGCGTCGAACCGGGTGAGGTGCGAGCCACGTACTGTCAAGGCGGGGTCCGAGCGGCACTGGCGTGGTTCGCGCTCCACGAGCTCGCGGGCTTCGATCGGGTCAAGAGTTACGCGGGCTCCTGGGAGGAATGGGGCAACCGGGACGACGCCCCCGTCGAGACGAGCTGAATCATGTTCGCCCGGCGCAGCCGAACCGACATCCCGACCGCGCTGACCGCCGGCCGTCCGCTCGGCGAATCGCACCGGCAGTTTGCCCTGCTCGGCGCATTCCGGCGAGCCGAGACTCGACGCTGGCTGCTGTCCGGGATCGCCGCCGCGGTGCCCGTCGACGGGATCGCGGTGGCCTTCGCGCTGGCCCGACCAGGCGTTCTGCTCAGCCTTGCCGGAGTCCTGCTGGGAGCCGTCGCATACGCTTCTGTCAGCATCGCGCTCGCCACGGCGCTGAGGCCGAAGCGCCTCGGGCGCGCCCTGGACGTGTATCGCTGGGTCGGCCGCGAAGACTGGGTGCGTTTCCGGCGGACCACCGGCTCGCACCTGCCACGAACCGCTGGCGAGGCTCGTCGCTGGCTCGAGGCCCCGCACGATGGAGACGACGTGCTCGCGCGGATCGAGCTGCTCGTCTGGATCGGGGACTACGACGCGGCGCGCCGGCTCGTGGGCGGGCTCCCTGCCGTAACCTCGGCGGAGCGGTTCGAAGTCGAGCTCCAGCGCGCCTTCGTGGAGTTCGTGGCTACAGGTGAGGATGACCTGTCAGCCGTCCGGGGAGCCGCGGCGGAGCTGACCGGTGCCGCGCGAGACCTGGCCGACGCTCGCGTGGCAGTCGAGGAGGCTCGCCACGCGGCCGCGGCTGGCGGGGCAGCGGACTGGATGGAGCCGCTCGATGCCGCCCGATCAAAGGTGGGGGCCCGGCTCCAGGGATTTGCCGCGGTCGATATCGCCCGCTGGATCGCCCGCCCGTTGCTCGCGGTGGGCTTGCTGGTCAGCCTGGTGGGATTCGTCGTCGCTGGCGTATTCCGCTAGCGCGACGAGCCGCTATTCGCCTGCTATTCTGTCGCGCGGCGTGCCGCCTGCGGGCCCGCCCGACCGTCCACGACGGTCCCTCGCTCCGGCGTAGCTCAGTGGTAGAGCGGGCGGCTGTTAACCGCTTGGTCGTAGGTTCGAATCCTACCGCCGGAGCCAACTGCTTACTGAATCCGACCGGTTAACACCGTCGTCGGTCTCCGTCGTCCAGATGGCCACGGCTCGCTCCTCGCGGCCGTCCACGGTGACCCGGTCGAGCAGGTCGCGCACCCAGGCAACCCGCTTGTCCAGCGCGCACTCTCGATGAGCCCGGTCATCTCGTCCATCATCTGCTGGACGAACTTCTTGGTCGTCGGCAGCGGCTCCCGGACGTGCTCAAGTTCCTCGAGCTTCGTAGGCGCCCGTATCACACGTAGGCCTCGTCAGCGTAGTCCCACGCTCGCATCGTCGTCGGTTCGATCCGCACGATTACCCCGCCGTCCAGCAGGTAGTCGTCTAGGCTCGCTGCTGGATCGTATGCCTGGACATAGCGACGTACGATCTCGATCCCCAATTCCGGGTAGTCGTGGGACGAGATCCGACCCTCACCGCTCGCCTCGATTGCCCGATAGGGATGCTCATTCTCGGCGACGAGAATGCTGCAGCGCGGATCACGCTTGACGATCGCGATCTTCCGGTCGCCACCAGGGCTTGGATGAAGAACGCACCTTGCTTGAACAAATGCCAAACGGGCGTAAGAAGAATCGATCCATCCCGGCGATGGAGACCCAGCACCGCGTTCAACGGGCGATCCAGGAGATCCCCGAGGTCACTTGGCGCCAGGTTTCGGCGCATTGCACGAGTCTAATTCCCACGTCGGTCAGGTTCGCTCCGACAGCGCAGGGAGCACCGAGACTTCAACCCCCGACGGTTGCGTCCGACACCGCAGGATCCGCTGAGTCGCAGCCCGGTAATCCTCGGGCTTCGCGCTTGGGATGTTCACGAAGGTTTGCGGATTTCGATCCACCAGCGGGAACCACGTGCTCTGCACCTGCACCATGACCCGATGGCCGCGTCGGAACACGTGGTTCACGTCGGGCATCGTGAAGGTCACGGCCTCAACGGCCCCGGGAACGAACGGCTCGGGCTGCTCCAAGCTCCGGCGGAACTTGCCGCGGAACGGTTCGCCCCGCACGAGCTGCTGGTACCCCGCAAGCGTCACGGCCGGCGGGCCCACGTCTCGATCGCCGTCCGCTGCGCCCTTGGCCGCCGGCATGCTGCGGTTCGGCGGATAGACGTCAATCAGCTTCACGATCCAGTCGGAATCGGTCCCAGTTGTCGCAACGAACAGCTTCGGCGAGACCGGCCCGGCCATCGTGAGGTCCTCCTCGAGCGGCTCCGTCAGGTACACGAGCACGTCCGGCCGCGTCGCGGCGAACCGCTGGTCGGAGACCATGTACTCCTCGGGCATCGTCTGGGCCGTGTAGCCAACCCACGGCACCGGTTTCGACGGATCGCTCACGTAGGAATCGCTCGCGTCCACATCGTCCGGCGCCTCGAACGACAGCCCGCCAGCTTCCCGGAGATAGAGGATCCGCCGCTCCGCCTCGGGGGGCGGCCACGCTGAATATTGCCGCCAATTGTTCGTGCCGGTCTCGAAGACGTACGCCTCGGGCAACGCCGGGTCGGGTCCGTCCTTCAGGTGGAACTCGAAGAACGGCAGCAGGATGTGTTCGCGGTAGAAGGCCGCAGTGTCCGCCGCGAAATCCACACTCCCAAGGTGCCGGCCGTCGGTGTACGCCCAGCCGCCGTGCACCCACGGTCCGACGACGAGGCTGTTGGCGAGACCGGCGTTCTCGCCCTTGATCGCCCGGTAGACGCGGAACGGTCCCATCAGGTCCTCCGCGTCGAACCAGCCGCCGACGGTGAGGACCGGGCAACGGACGTCCTTCAGGTGCCGCCAGATCGCACGCGACTGCCAGAACTCGTCATAGGTCGGGTGGGCGAGGAGCTCCTCCCAGGTGGGATTTTCGGTTCCGAGCTTGGCCGTCAGGTTGCCGATCGGTCCGGCCCGGAGGTAGAACTCGTAGCCGTCCTCGGTGCCGTAATCGAAGGGGACCGTGACCTTGGCTGGCGGCGTCGGCCCCGCCTGGGGCTGGTAGACGGATACCGAGTTGAAGGCATGGGCGAGCATGAACGCGCCGCCGTGATACCAATCGTCGTCCAGGAACAGGTCGGCGACGGGCGCCTGCGGCGAAGCTGCCCGAATGGCTGGATGCGTGTCGATCATCCCCGCCGCCGTGAAGAACCCCCCGTACGAGATGCCGAAGAGGCCGACGCGGCCGTTGTGGTTGGGCAGGTGTCGCAGGAGCCACTCGACCGTGTCCCACGTGTCGGATTGCTCATCGACATCGGTCGCCGTTCGCTTCTCTGGCCGATGCGGGGTCACGTGGGTGAACGTGCCTTCCGACATCAGCCGGCCGCGGACATCCTGGCGCGCGAAGAGGTAGCCGGCGCGCAGGAGCGCCTCGGACTGGAGGCTGAAGGCGCCCTGCTCGTCGACGCCGTACGGACTGACGCCGAACGGCGTCCGCGTGAGCAGGATCGGGTAGGTCGTCGAGGTGTCCTTGGGCACGAGCACTGAGGTGAAGAGCCGCACGCCGTCGCGCATCGGGATGCGGTACTCGTACTTCGTGTAGTGCTCGCGGACGTCGTATCCCGCGCCGTCGGCTGCGGATCCGCCGGTGGAAGTCATTCGGACGAGCGAGCGCTCTTTGTCATGCCAGAGTCCTCC
>VBEC01000024.1 GCA_005883615.1 Chloroflexota bacterium
TGATCTCGTAGAACCAGTTTCCCGCGGCCGAATAGCGCTTCCAGGCGTCGTGGCTGATGCCGTGAAGCCGCATCGTTCGAGCACGGGCGGCAAGATCGTCGTCGTCGGTGACGAGCATCCCTCCCTCGCCGGTCGTGATCGTCTTTGTCGCGTAGAAGCTGAACGCGCCGGCACGACCGACGGTCCCCGCAAAGCGCCCGTCACTTGATGGCATCGGGCTGGGAAACGCGTGCGCGGCGTCCTCTACGAGCGGCGGAGCAGCGATGCCGAGCCCCCTCGCCGCCTCCTGGACGCTCGCCTGGATCCCCGCGAGATCCGCGGGCAAACCGCCGATGTGGACCACCTCGACGGCCTTCGTTCGTTCGGTGACGGCGGCACCAACGGCCGCCGGGTCCGCCCCCAGAGAATCTGCAGCCACGTCCACGAGGACCGGCCGCGCGCGCTGGTAGAGGACGGTCTCGCCGGAGGCCGCGAACGTGTACGTGGGAATGATCACCTCGTCATCCTGGCCGACGCCGATCCCCTCGAGCGCCAGATGGAGAGCCGCCGTGGCGCTGTTCACCGCGACGGCATGTTTGGAGCCGACGAATGCGCCGAACCTCTGCTCGAACTCCTGAGCTCGCGAGCCGGTGGTCAGCCAGCCGGAATCCAGAACGTCGAGGACGGCCTGGCGTTCGGAGCCCCCGATGCTCGGGCGGTGGAAAGGAATGAAATCCGCCGGCTTCATCAGCCGGCCCGGGTTGCTCGCTTGGGTCCGACCTCCGCCGTCGGCGTGTCGGCGGCTACGGCTTGCAGCGCGATGTCAGCTGGAGCCACGGTCTCGCCCGCGACCGTCGGCGGTTCACCGTGGGCGTCCACGTCTGCGAGGACCCTCATCAACGCCGCTCGGGCCGCGACGTGGTCGCCCCGCGCACCGAGGACGACCAGGTTCTCGAGGCGCGTCCAGAGAGTCTCCGCGATGGCGTTGGGACGATCCCCGGGCACGCTGGTAGGCCTCGCCCGAAGCACCTTGGGATGTCGCGTCGGTTCGATTGATTCGCCCGCGTAGAACAGGGACTCCTGGAGCTTCTCGCCCGGGCGCAGGCCGATGTACTGGATCGGCACGGAATCCGGGTCACGCCCGGCGAGTCGCGCAAGGTCTCGCGCCAAGTCGACGATCTTTACGGGCTCGCCCATCTCGAGCACAAAGAGGTCGCCCGGTCCGCCGATGAGCGCAGCTTCCAGGATCAGCCTGGCGGCTTCGGGAATCGTCATGAAGTAGCGGGTCATGTCGGGATGGGTGACCGTGAGCGGCACCCCCTCGGCGAGCTGCCGCTGGAACAACGGGACAACGCTTCCTGACGAGCCGAGGACGTTGCCGAAGCGGACCGCCACGTACGGTCGTCCGGACCGCCGAGCCGCGTCGGCAACGGCGATCTCGGCCAGGCGCTTGGTCGCGCCCATCACAGACGAAGGTTCCACTGCCTTGTCGGTTGACACGAGCACGAACCGCTCGACTCCGGTCTCGAGAGCGGCGGTGAGCGCCGCAAGGGTCCCGCCCAGGTTTGTATATACCGCGTCGGCCGGATGGGCCTCCATCATCGGAACGTGCTTGTAGGCTGCCGCGTGGAGGACGAGCACCGGCTGATCCTCGCCGAGGACGCGCCGCATGGTGTCCACGCTCGCGACGTTGGCCAGGCGATCGACGAGCTGTGCACGCTTGCGGCCGCCGCGCGAGGCGGTCCCCGAATCGCGGGCCCCGAGCAGGGCCAGTTCACGTTCGATGTCGTACAGGGGCCCTTCCGCTCGGTCGAGCAGGACGAGCCGCCCGGGGTCGAGTTCGAAGACCTGGCGGGCCAGCTCCGACCCAATCGAACCGCCGGCGCCCGTGACGAGGACCGTGCGCCCCGCGACGAGCTCACGGAGCCCGGTCTCGTCGATCATGATCGGCTCGCGGCGGAGGAGGTCATCGACGCGCACTTCACGGATGGCCGTGGCGTTGG
Source organism: Chloroflexota bacterium (assembly GCA_005883615.1). GTDB lineage: Bacteria > Chloroflexota > Limnocylindria > Limnocylindrales > CSP1-4 > CF-16. The sequence goes on from VBEC01000024.1 coordinate 1,983, forward strand.
CACGACCAGATACGAGGTCTTCGAGGGCCGGCACGGTGCGCGTCTCCATGCCGAGTCGAGTGGCGTCCTCGACCGCCCGCCGGATGACCTCGCCGGCTGCGTTTGGCATCGCGATGAGCAGGCGCCTCGCGCCGGTGGCGCGGGCTATCTCGGGCAGCTCGTCGATGGTGCCCAGCACCCGCACCCCGCGCAGGATCTGGTTGCGTTTGCTCCTGTCGTCATCGATCAGGCCCACCACCCGCTGCCCCAGGCCATCGCGAGCGGCACCCATTGTGCGCAGCACGGCGGCGCCAACCTCGCCGGCGCCGTAGACGAGAACCAGGACCGGGGCCGGCCGCGAGATCCCGCGATCCTTATCGCGTCGTCGGTCGGGGTCGCCCGGCCGCCAGCTGTGCCACTCGGTCGATGCCCGGATCAGGAAGCGAGCTCCGCCGAATCCCGCAAGTGTCAGCATGCCCTCGAGGATGAAGAAGGACCGTGGGAAGATCCCCACGTCGGTGACGGTGCCGCCCACTCGCAGGGGCACGAGGATCGTGTAGAAGGCGACGATCCCCACGAGCGAGCCGAGCGCGACGACCACCGCGATCCGGGCGAGTTCGCCGATGCTCGCGTATGCCCATGCCCTGGAATAGAGCCCGCCGAGGTAATTGACCGGCGGTCGAACGACCAGTGGAAAGAGCGCGGCCGGGAAATAGATCAGCGCCTCTTCGCTCAGCCGGAGCGTGTCGAAGCGGAGGGCCATCGCGCCGAAAATGGCGAGCGCGACGACCAACAGGTCGATCACGAAGAGATGGCGGCCGCGAATCGCCCCGATCCCCAGCATCAGCCGCCCCCGGCGAACGTGTGCATCCGGGCGAGTCTAGTGCGGTCCGGTGCGCCGGAGCACCTGCCCGATGGTCCTGCCCAGGATCGCCAGGTCGCCCCGCGCGCTCCTGTCCCGCAAATACGCGGCATCCATCTCCAGCTTGAGAGGTAGGACGCGCTCGCGGTAGGCACGATCGAGATGCTCGGTGGTCGGGCCATCTGCACCGACCTCGTGCGCTAGGTCCGCCGCTTCGAGCGCGAGGAGCGCCTCCTCGTCCCGATAGGCCAATGCCGTCGGCCCAGTGATGCCCGGCCGGGCGCGGAACACCAGGGCGTGAACCGGGTCCGCGGGATCGACGTAGCGGGGATCTTCGGGTCGCGGTCCCACGAGCGCCATGTCGCCCTTCACGACGTTCCAGAGCTGAGGCAGCTCATCGAGCTTCGTGCGTCGAAGGAACCGACCGAGCTTCGTGATGCGCGGGTCGCCCAACGCAGTGACAGCCGGCCCGGAGACGTTGCCGGGGCGCATGGTTCTGAGCTTGTACAACGTGAATGGCCCGTCGGCACCCATCCGTGCCGCGCGGTGCAGCGCTGGGCCTCGAGACGTGAGCCGGACCGCCAGCGCCAGGATTGCGAGGACGGGTGTCGCCAGCAGCAGGGTGACGCCCGCCAGGAGCCGTTGGGCGGCATACGGCATTGCAGTTCAGCCCGGCTTCGTCAGCACGGCCCCAAGGTGCGAACGGAGGAACGGTAGAGCCGTCAGGGCCCGATAGCGTCGGGGACTTGCGGCCAGCGGACTCCGCATCAAGGGCGGCAGGAGGGTCATGGTCTTCGATTCGATCGCCCAGCCCGGGAACAGCCCGGCCAACACCCGGCGAGTCACCGGTCGTACCGCGCGATTGCGCGGGCTCGGGTAACGCAGGTCGTAGACCACGAGCCGTCCGCCAGGCCGAAGAACGCGGCCGATTTCCGCGGCAACTCGGCCCCGGAACCAGTCGTCCGGCACAGAGCTGAGTAGCGTCAGCGCAGCCGCGGCATCCACGACTTCGTCCGCCAGTTGGATGCGATCCGCGCTACCCAGCAAAAACTCCCCCTGGGGCACCGCTTCGCGAGCCTCTGCTAGCGACGACTCGAGGATATCGACGCCAATGTATCGAGCGGGCGAGCAACCAGCGCGGGCCAGGATGATTGCCAGGGCGCCCGAGCCGCAGCCAACGTCCAGCAGCGTCCCGTCGGCGATCGGGCAAAGTGCCTCACGAAGCCACTTCTCTCGCTCGCGCAGACCGATAACAGATCCCGCCGACCGGTCCAGCCACCGTTCGGCATACCCAGAGGACGCGTAGCCCGCATAGATCGCCCTCGTCCGTTCGATGATCGCCGACCTTGTCCGCTCGGAGTCCGGGTCTTGCGAGGCCTTGAGAGATGTTGCGTGCTCGTCGAAGGGACTCATGTCGGCTCACCGGGAGCGGCAGATCCCGATTGGGGTCGCCGCAGCCAGCCCGAGGACAAGCGAACGAGCCCTTCCCACGTCCCCAGGCCATATGCCCCGTGAATGAGCAACATCGCGAACAGAACGCGGAGCGTCGACTCTCCTTCGTGTCGCATTCGCCGAGCGGCAATCGATAGGACCCCGACGTACGAGGTCGCGGCGGTCAACGTCAGGACCCACAGGCGGCGATCCAGGAAGCCAGCCAGGACGCCGGCAGACAACCCGACGACGAGTGCTGCGGGGGCCAGGTGGCGCAACCGGATCGCCGAGCGATGCTTACGGAAGACCAGGACCTTGCCCATGGCATACCCACGGTACTGAGCCGCCACGTCGCGCCAGGTGTCGCGCGGCTCGTAGAGCACCCTCACGGCCGGTTCCAACCAGATCGTTCCGCCCGCCTCGCGGATCCGGTGGCTCAGCTCGTTGTCCTCGTTGCGAATCATTTCTGGATCGAACTGGCCCACGGTGTCAAACACCCAACGCGGCCACATGCCGGGAAACACGCCTTCGACGTACATGCCAGTCTGCGCGTAGTTGTACGTCGAATTGCCGACGCCGAACGGGCTCGCCGTAGCACGCGCGATTGCTCGCTGCACCGGGTTTCGTCCGGCTCGCTCGATGATCCCGCCGACCGCCCAGGCCCCCGTACGCTCGAGTGCTTCGACCGCACGTTCCACATATTCGCTGGAAGGCACCGAGTGCCCGCTGATCGCCCCGACGATCGAACCTCGAGTTTGATTGATGCCCACGTTCAATCCCGCGGCCGTACTGCGCCCGGGGTTCTCGACGAGCCGGATCCGCGAATCGGCCCGAGCCATCTCGGACACGATCCTACGAGTCGCGTCTCGCGAGCCCCCATCCGCGACGATGATCTCGAGGCGGTCCTTCGGGTAGGTCTGCTCCTGCAGGGCCGCGAGGCAGGCGGCAATCGTGCCCTCCTCGTTGAGGACCGGGACGATGAGCGACACGTAAGGTCGTTCCACTCAGTCAGCCTGCCCGCGCAGCATCCCGGGGATCGTCCCCTCGAGGGCGAGTCCGCCGAGCGCGAGGATGGCCAGAAGCGCTCTGAGCCCGATCGACCCGGCGGCCGGACCCGAGGTTGCCGCCAGCGTAATCAGGGAGGCGCCGGCGACCAGCAGCGTCATCCGCCACCAGGGGAATCCGACCCTCACTCGCCTTCCATTCGCGAGCAGGCGAACGGTGGCGACCGCCGTGAATTGGCCAACAACCACCGACAGCGCCGTCCCCGCGCTGCCGAGGGCGGGCGCGAGCACCAGGTTTGACAAGAAAGTCACGGCGACGCCGCAGATCGCGGCAATGCCGAGGTCGCGCATGGCGCTGTCCATGGCACTCGGAAGGCACGCGACAACGTACAGCCCCATTGCGAGGGCTGCGACAAGCATGGCCCCAACTGCGGGCAGTACGGCCGGAAAACGGCCACCGGTCAGGAGCCCGACGACCTCCGGGGAGACCAGGGCCAGGCCAACGACGCCGGTCGCGACGACCGCGAGGATGCGCTGTCCATCGAGCGCGATGTGCCGCAATGCTGCATCGCCTCGGCCTAGCGCATAGGCGCGTGGCTGCCAGGCCAGCTGGAACCCCGCGACCATCAGCGCGGCGACAGAGCCGAAGCGCAAGGCCACCGAAAACTCGCCAGCAGCCACCGCGCCTGCCGTTCGATAGAGGTATGCCCGGTTGACGAAGTCGGCGATGCACGTCGCGGCAATGGCAGGAGCCAGCGGAAGCCCGAGCTGGAGCAGACGGCGCGCATCGGGTAGCTGTGGGCGGGCGCCGATGCTGTGCCTCAGCGCGAGGGCCGCGACTGCCGCCGTGCCGCCCCAGCTCGCCAGCAGCGCGACCATCAGCGCGACCGTGTCGGCTCGCCATTGGAGGAGCAATACGATCGCAAGAGCGGCGTTGGCTCCGAGGTAGGCGCCTTCGAGGAGCGCATAGGCGCCCGCGCGTCCCTGGACTCGCAGAACGGTCAGCGCCAGGGTGTGGAAGACCCCTCCGAACAGGATCAGGCCCACGAGTGCGATCGCCGGTGCGTGGGCGGACTCGCCAAGGAGCACCTGGCTGATAGGGCCCGACGCGAGGATGAGGATGGCGGCGACCGGGAGTACCACGATCCCCGCAATGGCATACCAGGTTCCGAACAGGGCCCTGCGGTCCTGGGTGCGTTCATCGAAGGCGAGGCGCGTCGTCGCGACGTCCATGCCGAGGACCAGCGTGCTCACGCCTGCGCCGGCCAGCGCGCTGATCACGTCGAACCGCCCGAATTCGGAGGGCGTCAGCAGGCGCGTCAGGACCGGCAGCATCAGGAATCCGATGGCCTTGCCGGCCACGGCGCCGAGCGCGAAGACCAGCGAATCGCGCGTAAGCCGGCCGAAGCCCGGGCGCACACTCAAGACGTCGCCCGGTGCGACCACGCCCAGCGTCTCGGTCATTCCCGGCACTCTACTCGCTGGCCAGCGCTTGACGGCGCCACTCTGAACTCCCATCAGGACAGCGGTACGTTCAGCCTCAATCCTGCCGGCCTGTCCGCCTACACTTCGGCCAATGACGGACGATCCAGCTGCGCGCTCGCTTTCGATCGTGCTGCCGGCGTTCAACGAAGCCGCCCGACTTGAGCCTGCGCTCGACGAGCTGTTCGGCTACCTTCGGCGCAGAGATGGCCGCGGACGCGCCGGCCTGCCGGGCCCAGCCAGCCTGCCCGCCGCCATCGAGATCCTGGTCGTCGACGACGGAAGCACGGACCGAACCGCGGAGCTCGTTCGCGCCCGATCTGAGTTCGGCGTTCACGAGGGTGCGCCGCTACTCAGCTTGCTGTCAGTCGCGCACGTCGGCAAGGGAGCCGCCGTCCGGGCAGGGATGCTCGCGGCCACCGGGGATCTGATCGTGTTTGCCGACGCGGACATGGCAACGCCCCCCGACCAGATCCCGCTGCTCGTGCAGGCGCTTGCCAACCACGACCTCGCGCTCGGGAGCCGGATCCAGCCGGACGGGTCGGACATGCGCCGCTCCCAGCCGGGTTACCGGCGGGTCCTCGGCCGCATCTTCCATGGCCTTGCCTCGGCGTGGGCGGTAGGACCAGTCGAGGACACGCAGTGCGGTTTCAAGGGATTCACGCGCCCCGCCTCGCGCGACCTTTTCGCGCGCCAGGAGATCACGAGCATCGTCTTCGATGTCGAGCTCATCTACCTAGCCCGTCGCCGCGGATATCGGATCGCGATCGTCCCGATCCAGTGGAGCGACCGGCGAGGATCGCGAATGCGAACGCGGCCGGGACTTGCCATCCGCGTACTGTGGGATCTTTTCCGGATCCCGCTGATTCACCGACGCGTGGGCCGGCTTGCGCCCGTCGACGAGCGGCCATCTCCCTAGTCTCGCGGGGAGCCGGCCGCTATGCTCGCCCGACTCTGGTACTCACGGGGGATGCGCCGGGACGTGCCGATCCTGTCTCATAAGCCGGTGACTCGATCTCGCGACGAGCTGATCGCTCGGTGGTCCGTGCTGGCCCTCATGGCGGTGGGTCTGGCCTACACCGCGGCCCTCGTGGCCGGCATTGCCCCGGACAACTTCGATGCCCACTCGTACTGGATGGCGGATCTGGCCGATCCGTACGCCAGGTCGCGGGTGGGCACGGACTACGCCTATCTCTATTCCCCCGCGTTTGCCCAGGCGATCGAGCCACTGCGCTGGCTGCCGTGGACGATCGCCGGGGCGATCTGGACGATCGGGTTGTTCGGCCTCCTCGGATGGACGGCCGGGCGACTGGGCCTCGTGCTGCTGCTGTTCCAGCCCGTCGTCGCATCGATTGCGCTCGGGAACGTCGAAATCCCGATCGCCGCGGCAATCGTCGCGGGTTTCCGTTGGCCGGCGGCGTGGTCGTTCGTCCTGCTCTCAAAGGTCACCCCGGGCATCGGCCTGCTCTGGTTTGCCGTGCGTCGCGAATGGCGGTCACTCGCCATCGCACTGGGGGTGACCGCCGCGATCAGCGCCGCGTCATTCGTTCTCGCACCGCACCTCTGGTTCGACTGGTTCGACGTGCTCTTCAAGAATCGCGATGCGGCTGTTCGGCTTCCGGTCCTGCCCGGGCCCATCTGGTTGCGGGTCCTCATTGCCGCGGCGATCGTGATCTGGGGGGCTCGGACAAATCGCCGTTGGGCCGTTCCCGTCGCCGCCGGCATTGCGATGCCGGTTGGCTGGTTCACGTTCACGGTCGTCATCGTCGTGGGAATCGCCGGGCTCCTTGTACGCGACCCGGAGTGGACCGTGCGCGGGACGATCTTGCGGATCACCTCCTGGATGAGGCGCGGACGGCTGCCCCAGGCGGAAACGACATGAGTGCGCGCATCCGGCCCGATACGGCACCCCGCGGCGGTTTCCCTTTGATGGGGGGTCGCGCCGCGCGGGTAGGTGCTGCAGCGCGCATCCGAGGAGTCGGGGTGGCGCTTGCGATCGACCGCCCCCTCGTCACCGCCTTTGTCCTGTCGCGGCTCGTAGTGCTGCTGGCCGCCGTCGCGGCCGAATACCTCCTCGCCCGCAACCCGCTGCTTACCAGCGGCGACGCTGCTCCACTGCTCAGGAGCCTCACCAGCTGGGACGGGATGTACTACCTCGGCATCGCCCGCGACGGCTACCATGCCGCGGCCGTCTCGGGCGCCTACCACGACTACGCGTTCGCACCCCTCTACCCGATGCTCGTCCGGGTGCTGTCCGCCCCGTGGCCAGGATTCGCGGGCCTTGTTGCGGTGGTCGTGTCGAACGTAGCATTCCTGGCCGCGCTCGGCCTCCTCGTTCGCCTGGGCGAGCCCTACCTGGGCCGCCGTCGCGCCCGCCTTGCCGCCATGATCCTGGCCTTCTTTCCGTTCGCCGCAGTCTTCTCCATGGCGTACACGGAGAGCCTGTTCCTCGCGCTATCGCTGGCAGCCTTCCTTGCCGCGGAGCGCGGTAGCCGCGGCTGGGCAGGAGTCTTCCTGGCGCTGGCAACGCTCGCCAGGCTGCAGGGCGTGGTCCTCTTCGTCCCGCTCGGTCTGCTGATACTCGCGAGAGACGGCTGGCGCCCACACCTCTCGTTAGCGTGGCTGGCCCTGGGTCCCATTGCGGCCGCAGGCTTCCTTGCCTACGCCAATGGCGTGGCGGGCTCCTCGACGGCGTTCCTCGATGCCCAGACGGCCTGGGGGCGCGCCGGCATCGGTGGTGCGGCCGAGGCCAGCGGCAGCCTCGCCGCCGGGTTCAACTCGCCCCTCGCCGTGTACCAGGGCAGCCTATTGCTGACGCTTTGCGGGGCGCTGTTCCTGCTCGTCTACGTACGGCCCGACCGCATCCCCCTGGCGTATGCCCTGGTCCCCGTCTTGTACATCGGGGCGGAGCTCTCGAGCGGACTGCTCGAGGCCGTTGGCCGAATCACGATGCTCGCTTTCCCCTATGCCTGGATTCTCGCTCGGCGCAGCAGCGGGTTCCGGCGCTCCTGGAGCCTGCTGTCGGTCGCGCTCCTGGCTCTCGTATCCGCCCTTTATTTCGCCGGCTTCTACGTGCCGTGAGGGGATCGACCGAGCAGGCCCGGCTGCTGTTGCAGCCGGTGCCCTGGCTGGCATCGCCTGCTGCCCGCCTGTTCCTTACCAGCGGAACGCTGCTCTTCGTCGAGCTGCTGCTCATCCGCTGGATTCCGGCCAACGTGATCTACGTCGGCTTCTTCCGGAACTTCCTGTTGATGGCGAGCTTCCTGGGCATTGGTGTCGGGATCCTGTGGGGTCGCGATCAGCGCCGAATCGCGATCTCGCCCTTCGGACCACTGCTGCTGGCGGTCGCGGTTCTCGTCACGCAGGTCCAGTTGGGGATCCAGCTGCGCTCGCCCGACGAGATCTTCTTTGGCCTCGCCGAGAACACCCGGGCGGACGTCAACTTCCTGGTTTTGCCCGTTCTGGTGGTGCTGGCGACCGTGATCATGGCCGGCCTGGCGATCCCGCTGGGCTCCCTCCTGACGTCCATGCCTCCGCTGCGCGCATATGCCATCGACATCGTTGGCTCGATGACCGGAGTCGCCGCGTTCACCGGTCTGTCCGCAGCCGGCACGTCGCCCTCCACGTGGTTCGCGGTCGTCGCGGTCCTGGTCGGGCTGCTCGGGCTCGGCACCGGCATCCGCCGGTCGTCCGTGATCACGGCGTTTACCGTCGGCGGCGCCCTTGCTGTCGTAACCCTTGCTGCCAAGCCAGCGCGAACCTGGTCGCCCTACTACCGAATCGACGTCTACGACTCCGGCGGCATCTCCGAGGTGGACGTAAATGGGATTCCGCACCAGGCGATGTGGCCGATCGATCGGATCTCGGACCCGTTCTATGAGCAGATCTATCGCTGGTTCCCGGATCGGCATTACGCCCAGGTCCTCGTCGTCGGCGCCGGGACAGGAACCGACGTGGCACTCGCACTCGCCCACGGCGCCGGCCATGTCGACGCGGTCGAGATCGACCCGCGGATCCAGGAAATCGGGGTCCAGCAGCACCCAAATCGGCCGTACGACGACCCGCGGGTCACTCGCTACGTCGACGACGGCCGGGCGTTTCTCCACAAGACGAGCACGAAGTACGACCTGGTGATCTTCGCCTTGCCGGACTCGTTGACCCTGGTCAGCACGTCGGCCAACCTGCGGCTCGAGTCGTTCCTGTTCACGCGCGAAGCGTTCAGCGAGGTCCGCAGTCACCTCGGATCCGACGGGACGTTCGTGCTCTACAACTTCTACCGCCAGGAGTGGCTGCCGCAGAAGATCGCCCGCATGCTCGACGAGAGCTTCGGATCGCCCCCGATCGTGCGGACGTATTCGGACCAGACGTCGGCGACACTAGCGGCCGGTCCGGCAATCGCCGCCCTTGGGGGCAAGCCGCCGCCTGGCGACGCGATCGACCGGATCGATCTTGCCTCGGCCCCGGCGCCGGCGACGGATGACTGGCCATTCCTCTACCTCCGGGAGCCATTTATCGCGCCGTACTACCTCGCCGCGCTGGCCATCATCCTCGTCTTCGCCGTGCTGCTCGTCAGTCGGGCCGCGGTGCGAAGCGGGACATCGTTGCGCCGCTTCAGCCCCCACTTCTTCTTCCTTGGCGTTGCCTTCTTGCTGCTGGAGACCCGCAGCCTGGTGTCGTTCAGCCTGCTCTTCGGAACCACGTGGCTCGTGAACTCACTCGTGTTCTTCGCGATCCTGGCCAGCGTTCTGGGGGCGATCGCCATCAATGCGCGATTCCCGATCCGCGATCCGAGGCCCCTCTACGCGGCGTTGTTCGCCTCGATCGCGGTCAGCTTCGTGCTCTCGCCGACGGCTCTCCTGGTTGACCCGCCCGAGGTGCGCTACGTCCTGGCGGCCGGGCTGACGTTCGCCCCGGTTTTCTTCGCGAACCTGGTCTTCAGCCATTCCTTCCGCGACACGAAGACGGCCGATATGGCGTTCGCCTCGAACCTCCTCGGGGCGATGGTCGGCGGTGCGGTCGAATACCTGGCCTTGATCACCGGCTATCAGGCCTTGTTGCTGGTGGTGGCGGCACTCTACGGCTGTGCTTTTGTCCTGTCCCGCCGAGTGCACTGGCTGGCGGACCGAGAGCTCATGCCCAACGAGCTGGGCCTACCGGAGACCGGCACGAACAAGCCCGGCCTGGCGGTAGGCCCATGAACGATCTGGGGCTATTGCGGTTCGGGACGACGCCGCAGCTGAGCAGGAACGCAATGGCCCGCGGGGTCGGGAACAGGCTCCGTTCGTTGGGCGCGCCTGGGAACCGCGCCCGGCTACGTGATGTGTCGATGGCCGGCACAGTCATGGTTGGCTTCGTCATCGGTCTCGCGCAGGCCCTGGGGCGCGCCGAGGCTGGAACGGACAACATCCTTTACTGGCACGACACGGGAAATGGGCTTGCGTACCCGGCGCAGTGGATGATCTCGTCGAGCTGGTGGGTCTACCCACCGCCGCTGGGGCAATCCCTCGAGTTCATCCATCCCATCGGCTTCCCGGCCTATCTCGTCGCTTCGAGCGTTCTCCTGTTCGCGGCCCTGGCCTACGTGGCGAGAGGCTGGTCTCTGCCGCTCGTCGGCCTCGGTTTCCTCGGGATCGCGTTCCCGTCACCGCCCACCCTGATCCTTGCACAGCCGTTTGGCTGGGCGCTCCTGGGCAACGTGCAACTGCTCATGGCTGCAGCGATCGTGGCCGGCATGCGTTGGCCAGCCGCGTGGGCCGTCCCCCTGTTGACCAAGATCGGTCCCGGCGTCGGGCTGTTGTGGTTTGCGGTCCGGCACGAATGGCGCAACCTGTCCATCGCGCTCGCAGCAACGCTCGCGATCTCGGCCGCGTCCTTCCTCCTCTCGCCGTCGGACTGGGCCAACTGGCTGCGTTTTGTGGCGAGCAACCTGAACTCGCCCATGGACTCGAAGGTCGTGGCGACCATCGCGATTCCGACGGTCCCCATCCCGTTCATCGTCCGAGCTGCGATGAGCGCCGGCCTTGTCGTCTGGGGTGCTCGTACGAATCGCATCTGGACGGTTCCCGTCGCGGCGGGCTGGGCAATCCCGGCCCTCTACATGTGGTCATTCCTGCCGATCTGGCTGGGCGTGATCGGCGTGCGAGCGACCCCGGCAGCTCACTCCTCCAGGGCGGCTGCGATCGGTGACCAGGGTGGAAACCGGGTTGTGCCCGGCCTCGACGGGCCCCAGGAAACCAGGCTTCGAGACGCACTGAGCGCTCCAGCCGAAGGCGAATGAGGCCCCCTCTTCACGCCCCGACGCCTGTTCCGACGTCGAGCCGTCTCGTGCTGGCAATCTTCTTGCTCTCGGGTGCCGCGGGGCTCATCTATGAGGTGGTGTGGGCCCGGCAACTGGTTCTCGTGTTCGGCAATACCACTCAGGCTGTCTCCGCGATTCTCACCGGCTTCTTCGGCGGAATGGCTATTGGCAGCGCCTTTGGCGGGCGTCTGGCCGATCGGGTCAGGCGCCCACTACGGCTGTATGGCGCGATCGAGCTCGTCCTGGTTGTCATCGTGTTGATCACGCCGATCACGTTTCGGCTGCTCCACGAGGTCTACCGGGCTGCCTTTGGGACGCTGGAGGCAACCCCGCTTGCCCTGGCACTCGTCCGGTTCGGGCTGGCGCTGCTGGCACTCGCCCCGGCGACGGTCCTGATGGGCGCCACACTGCCCACGTTGACCCGCTACCTGACTCGAGGTGCTGCCGATCTGACCGCTGCATTCGGGAAGCTGTATGCGGCGAACACGATTGGCGCAATCGTCGGAACTGCGCTGTCGGGGTTCGTCCTCATCGAGATCCTGGGCCTGTCGGGCACCCTCGCTTTTGGGGCTGCCTGCTCGGGCGCGGCAGGTCTCCTGGCCCTCGGTCTCGATCGACGATCCGTGGCGCTCACCGCCCGGGAATCGGGTCTCGTCCGACTCTCCGAGAACACCGCGAGCCCAGATCCGCCGGCCTCGCCAGAGCTGGACATGGGCACACGGACCTCGCGTTTCAGGCTTGCCCTGGCGATTGCATTCGTGTCGGGCCTGACGTCGCTCGCCTACCAGGTTCTATGGATGCGACTGGTCGCGTCCGGCACCGGCAACCTGACCTACATCTTCACGATGATCCTCGCCACGTTCCTCACCGGGATCGCGCTCGGGGCGATGGCTTTCAACATCATCCGCCAGCGGATAACGCAGACGGTCGCCGTCCTCGCAGTCACCCAGGTCGCCACGGCCATCCTTGTGCTCGGCGGAATGGTGGTCCTCGACGCGCACTTCGGTGAGTCCGGCTCGTTTGCGGCGTTTCTGCAGAAGACGATCCTGGTCGTGCTGCCAACCACATTCGTCATCGGGATCAGCTTCCCTGCATCGGCCGCGCTTCTCGCTGGACCCGCCCACCAGAGCGGTAGTCGCTCCGGTCTCCTCCTCGCTGTGAACACGATCGGCGCCATCGTCGGAACCTTCGTAGTCCCGTTCCTGGTAATCCCTGCCGTCGGATCAGCAACCGCCCTTGGACTGGTGGCGCTCGCGAATGCGGCAACGGGTGTTGCCCTGGCGCTGGCCGGTGGCGTCGAGAGCCGACTCTGGAGAACGAGCACCGCCACCGCGGGCGCAGCGCTGCTGGTTGTCGTGAGCGTGGCGCTCCTGAGCGGAAGTCTCTTCGTGGATCCGAGCATCAGCCGCATCAAGAGCGTCGGCGGGACGATATTCCGCTCGGCTGAAGATGAGATCGCCTCGGTTCAGGCAGGCAGCCTTGGCGGGTCGAAGCAACTGTGGGTGACGGGTACCTCCATGACTGCCCTGACGGTCGACGCGCGGCTGATGTTGGTCCTGCCCCTGATGCTTCGGCCGGCGGCCACCAGCAATCTGACCATCGCCTTCGGGATGGGCTCGGCATACCGCGAGTCGATACGGGCCGGCCTGAATACGGACGCCGTGGATATCGTCCCGTCCGTTCCGTTGATGTTCGGACAGTTCTACCCGGACGCCGCGGCCATCCTTGCTCGGCCACAAGGCCATGTGATCATTGCCGACGGTCGAAACCACGTCGAGCTGACCGCTCGGACCTACGACATGGTGGTGGTCGATCCTCCCCCGCCGATCCAGAGTTCGGGGGTTTCCGTCATTTCGTCACACGAGTTCTACCAGGCCACGAAGGCGCGCCTGACGCCCGGGGGCGTGATGATGCAATGGGTGCCGTTCGGTCAAACGATCGATGAGTTCAAGGCCCACGTCCGGACATTCCGCGACGTGTTCCCGAACGTGATCGTAGCCAACGGGCCGGGCGGGAATGGGTTCTTCATGCTCGGGTCGGATGCCGCCATCGGCTTCGATCCGGTGGCGATCCGCGCCGTCCTCTCACGGCCTGGGATCGTCGATGACCTCTCGAGTGCCTATGACTCGCCCAAGCACGCGCAGGATGACTGGGCGGCGCTCATTCCCACCCTCGTGCGGCTCGAAGGCAGCCAGGTGGCCGCTTTCGCGGGCCCGGGCCCACTGATCACGGACGATCGCCCGTTGCCCGAGTACTTCGTTCTACGGCAGCGCTTTGGCCCGCCATCGCCGGCGCTAACGCTCGAGGAGGTGGCGCCGTAATTGCCGCGCGAATGGCTAGCTCTCGGGCGACGTCGCGACCTTCAATGGGTGCCGATTTCCGTCGCAGGCCGAGAGCGATTCCCGATGCCATCACCAGCATTGCCAGCGCCGGAAGGAACAGCAACGCCAATGGCTGCGCCACGAGGACCAGCGGCGGCAGAACCGCGCGCTCCATTCGTCGGATGGACCACGCTGCGAGGACCAGGGGTACCGCCGAGTAGAGGCCCAGATAGGGCACCATCAGCATCGGAGCCGACAACGCGATCGTGAGCGAGGCGTCCTGGTCGAGCCGCCAGACGGCGAGGACCAGGATCACTCCTGCGAGCGCAGCGATCGCAGGTGCCGCCCAGGGAAGCGATGTCGTGAAACCCACGTCGCCGGGCACTCCGCCCGAGAAGGTTTCAGGTGCACGCCTCAGCGTGGCTATCCACGCGCCGTACTGGTCCGGGCCGGCTACCGCGATGGCAATGCCCGTGGACGTGATGGCGGCACCTGCCGCCCCGAGCAGTGCCTTTCGGCGCCACACGGCCATCCAGAGCAGGAAGCACAAGATGATCGGTTTCGGTAGCGCGGCAACAGCGACGCCGAGCGGCAGACCCGTCAGCACCCTGTCCTTGCGCGTCGCGACCAGGGTCAATGCCACGACGATGACGACGTTGAAGTTTCCCAATGCGGTGTCCTGGAAGACCGGGAGGAACGTGACAGCGGTCACGGCTGCCAGAAGTCCTCCGTCGAGAAACCGGACGGTCGAACTAGCCAGAAGCGCGAGCTTGAAAAGGGCCCATACGACGAGGGGCACGGGCAGCAGCAGGATCGGAGCTGTGAGAGCGGCGGCTAGCGGTGGATAGAGATAGGAAGGATCGGTGTAGATCGATGCGCCGTCGAGCAGGTTATGAGCTGCCGTGAGGTTTCTCGCGCCATCGACCGCCCATGCCCCGACACTCCGATTCGCCAGCATCGCGAGGACCATCGCGCCGACGCCCATCGCCGTAGCAAAACCCGCAGCCGCGAACTCCCAGTCCGTCAGGCGCGCGTTGGGGCCGAACCGTCGAAACGCGAGTGACGGGCCCGTCATCGGAGGGTCCTAGTCGCCCAGCGACCTGAAGTAGGTCCGGCGCCTGGACCGGCTGGTCGGGACGGGTTCGAGTTCCAGTTGCGGCGGGGCGAAGGATGTCATTCCGATCCGGCGGATCACGGAGTCGAGGTGCGATCGCGCCGCGGTACCCCGCCTAAGCCGGGAAGCAGCGATCCAGAAGGGCAAGAACGCCATTCCGTACAGCGCTGGTATAGCCCAGCCCGCGGCGATCGGGACCGTCCATGCTCGGTTGGTGCGTGCCCCCCACAGGAGGAGGATTGCCGCTATCGCCAGTCGAAGCCCAAAGGGAATTGGAAACAGCGGCTGTGGCGGATCCGACAGGTCGTAGTTCCGGATCGCAAAAGCGATCCAATCGGTCCACAGGTGTGGGGCGAAGCCGAACGAGACTGCCACGACGGCGATGGTCGACGCGGCCGCCACCCCCGCAGCCCGCCATTCGCCGCGAAATACATGCCACAGTCCTCCGATCGCGGGCCCGGTCTTGGTAACGACCAGGCCTGCCCAGCCGGCAGAGTGTCGGATCGAAACGATCACCAAAGCCGCCAGGATCCACTGCATGTTTCCCAGCAGGGCATATCCGAGGAAGGTTTCCACGTAGGGGACATGGATCCCCACGACCGGCAGGAGCCCGATTGCGACGAGGGGGAGGGACCATCGACCCGCGCAATACCAGAAGCAGGCAAAGATCAGGATGGTCCAGCCCATCAGGAAGGCAGACCACCCGATGGGTTGCAGCAGCGTGCTTATCTGCGCGACTGGCGGCGGGTAGAAGAGGAACTGACCGCCGTCCAACTGGCTCCAGCGGTCTGGGTAGAGTTCACTGGACGTCCCTGCCAGCCAGTAGGCCTGGGCGTCGCCTGGCGTTGGCAGGATGCGAGTGACCTGGGCGATGGCAACGAGAAGGCCGATCACCAGCATCGCGTCGCGATGGAGGTCTCGCCGCCAAGGCAAAGTGAGGCGCTTCGACCGCGCGCGGGCGTCGCCGACGTTCCAGCCTGGGTTCCCGGTGAGTTCAGCCACCCTGCCGCGCTCCAGCAATCGACTTTGCCCAGGCGTTCGTGCACGGAGGGTCGTTCAACCGCACGTCCGCGCGATTCGCCTGGCCCCTGCCTGGTTCTGAAGTACTAGGCAGAAAGTAGCATCGGCAACGTGCATTGACCATAGTTCCTGAGATGTCCGTTGCCATCGGACACCGCCGCTCGCCAGGCAGTTGAGCGCGCAACGACCTGATCTGACCCCGATGCTATTCTCGGACAGTGACCCCATCCGCGACCATCGAGCCTGCCTGTCCACCTGAGCAGCGGAGGCGGGTCGAAGGCGAGAGACCGATCGGCCGGGCGTTGGTCGCCGTTCGGCGGCCCTTCGACGCCATCCCGAGGGCCACATGGGATGCCCTGGCGGATCGAAACCCGTGGGCAACGCCGTTCTCGCGGTGGGCATTCCATCGGGCGTGGTGGGACGCTTATGGCACAGTCGCCCACGACGAGACGCTGGTCGTCGTGGATGCCGGAACTGCGGGCGGCGAGGGCAACGCTGCGCAGCCCGCGGCAATCGTGCCACTCATGCATCGACACGAGGTCGAGCCGTCCGACGAGCTGACCCGGACAAAGCTTCGCCACGGCTCCGAGACGAACCTGACGCCCGTGCCGGCCACCGCGACGGCGGTCTTCATGGGCGCCTCCTATCACGCGGACTACGCGACCTTCCTCGCCGACCCTTCCGACATGCCCGCAGTGACGGATGCCGTAGCCGAGCACCTGGCCGGCCCGCCCGCGCCGGGCGAGGTGCCGTGGGACGTGGTCGACCTGCGCCGCCTGCGCTGCGGCGATCCGAACGCCGATGGACTCGCTGCGGCGTTCGGTCGTCGCGAGATCTCATGCGGCTGGACTCTGAACGTCGAACGCGAAGACGTCTGTCCCGTCCTTACGCTGCCCGAGGGCATCGACTTCGAGGAGTATCTCGAGACGCTGGAAAAGAAGCATCGCCACGAGATCCGGCGCAAGATTCGGAGGGCCGCCGCGGCCGGCCAGATCGAGTTGGTCGAGTCGAGCGATCCGCTGAGCGAGCTGCCCGCGTTCATCGAGCTCCACCAGAAGAAATGGGGAGCAGACGGCCTCTTCCCCCCGACACCCGGAGGTGAGCGGAGCCGAACCTTCGTGCGCCGCATGTTCGAGGAGTTTGGCTCCCACGGCATGCTGCGCTTGAGCTTCCTGTCGGTCGGCGGGCGGCGAGTCGCGGCCGGGGTCCACTTCGACGACGGCCACACTGTCGCGTACTACAACGCGGGAATCGACCCGGATGCAAAGGACCTGTCGCCCGGCGTGGTCATGATCGCCTGGCTCATCAGGCGGGCGATTGAGCTGGGGCGACGCCGGGTCGACTTCCTGCGCGGCAACGAGCCTTACAAGTACGAATGGGGCGCTGTGGACGAGCCGCTCCAGCGTGTCCTCGTCCGGCGCACAGCGATCTGAGATTGCCCGCCACCGGCCCGACGTTCAAGGCCGCTCCACCTCCGGATCCCTGCGTCGAGCCGCTCGTGCTGCCGCCCTTGCCCGGGCGGCCCCAGGTGCGTGTCGTCGAGGTCCTCGCCACGGGGGGCAGCGGCGGCGCCCAGGAGCACTTGTACTCGCTGCTTTCGCGCCTGGATCGCTCGAGGTTTGAGCCGAGCGTAGTCTTGCTCTCGCCCGGGCCCACCACGCGCAAGATCGCGAGATTGGGCGTGTTCGTCCTCGTCCTCGATGAGCCCGACGACGCGACGGCCGTTGGTGCCCTGGCCGCCTACATGGCCGGCATCCGCCCGGACGTCATCCACAACCACATGTATCGGGCGGAGCTCGTAGGAACGCGCGCCGCCACGGGGCTGGCTGAGGTCGGTTTGCCGAGGCCCTACGTCGTCTCGACCGTCCACTCGTCGCGCGTCCGGTCGGCTGAAGACCGGGCGCAGCTGCGCCTCCTTACCCCGAAGATGGACCAGCTGATCGCGGTAGGAAGGCCGAATCGGAGCCCCGGTGGAGCTGATCTACAACGGAGTCGACCTTGACCGCTACGAGCGGCAGGAACCGTGCTGCACGTTGCCCGAGGAATACGGCATGGAGCCAGGCGCGCAGCTGGTCGGGGTGGTCGCTCGCCTCGAGCCCGAGAAGGGGCACCCGACGCTTCTCGAGGCATGGCCGAAGGTCCTCCAATCATGCCCCGAGGCCTACCTCCTGATCATCGGCGAGGGGAGCCGCCGGGCCGAGCTCGAGCGCCAGGTGTCGGAGCTGCGGATAGCCCACCGCGTCGTATTCACCGGCCGCCGAGATGACATCCCGGCGGTCACGGCCGCCCTGGAGATAGCCGTGCTGCCCTCGTACCGCGAGGCGCAGGGGCTCACCATCCTGGAGGCGATGGCTCTCCGCCGCCCGGTGGTGGCATCTGCCGTGGGAGGGATCCCGGAGATGATCGAGGACGGGCTCACCGGGTTGCTGGTACCTCCGCGCGACCCCGAGGCACTCGCCACTGCCATCGTCCGGCTCCTGCGCGACCACTCGCTCGCGGATACGCTCGGGCGCGCCGGCCACGACATGGTCCATGATCGCTTCTGCATCGAGCTCATGGTCAAGGCGATCGAGCGTATCTACGATCGCGGCGCGCGCTGCGTGCGCCTGACGGACGCCGCCGCGAGCTGAACCGGCGCGGCCGCCGGGCGGGCCGCCCAGACTACGGCGAGATCGCCGCCAGCAGGATCGCGTACGTGTTGGGGTTCACGACCGGCGTGCCGAGGATCATGGTCAGAATGGCGAGCCGATACGACCAATCCGGCCGAGAGCGGACGACGACGATCAGCGCTAGCCCAAGGACCAGGACTGCGGCCCACAGCCAGGGGATGCCCAACTGCCACGTCAAGCTGAAGGCTGACGGATGGATTCCTGCGGCAACGCCGAGATAGGCAACATGATTGGCCCAGCCCGCTCCTGCAAGGCTGATCAGGGCGCAGATCGCGAGGCTCCCGGCAGTCCAGGCAAGTGCCTCCCACCGCCGCTGCCCGACGAGCCACAGGGCGAGGGCCACCGGCCAGATCTTGACCGCGATCATCACGCCCAGGATCCCGCCGCTCCACGGGCGATCCCGAAGTGCCCACAGGGCGACCGCTCCCGCCAGCAGGTAGCCGTTGACATTGCCTAGTCCCACCTCCATCGCCAGCGGGATGCACAACGCGGCGATGGCAAGACCAGTCGCGGCGGGGCGCCGGCGCGCCAGCCACAGAATCGCTCCGAGGATCGCGATCATTGAACCAAGCCACCAGATCGCAACGCCGATGCCGCCGGGCATCGCAGCCAGTGGGCGCCACAGGACGGCGATGAATGGGGGCGAAATGAAGGGAGCCGTCCAGAACGGCGGTTGAATGGCGACAGCTCGATCACCCGGCGACAGGGCATATAGCGGATGGCCTGCGTTGAGGCGTTCCGCAGCGGCTAGATAGTTGTAGGCGTCGCCCAGGAGGTAGTTGCGAGTTTGCTCTACGTACACGATGAGGGCCGCAAGGAGGAGGCCGACGCCGAGGGAGATCGCGATCGAGCGGCGCGATGCGGTCCAGCCCTTGCCCGAGGCTCCGCCGATGGACCAGGTTCGAGATCCGGGGCGGCTCAACACGGCGCCACCCTAGCACGGGAACGGGCCGTCATTGCCGGCGTGAAAGTACTGCCCGGCGCCCGGTGACGATCGGAGGCCGGACAGCCGCCTTCGGCCACGGTTAGCATCCCGGCGTGCCCCGTCCGCATCGGCTCGTCCTGACGATTCCACAACTCTGGGTCTTCCTCGCCATCGCGCTGCCAGTGCTCGCGGCTCTGATCGCGTCGTTGTCCGCCATCGACCTGGCCTATCAGGTTCGGGCAGGGCAGCTCATGCTCGATCGCGGCTCGATCCTGATGGCCGACCCCTTCACGTTTACCGTCGGCGGATCGCGCTGGATGGACCAGCAGTGGGCTTCCCAGGTGCTCCTCGCAGGCGTCTTCGGGGTTGCGGGCTGGCCCGGTCTGGCCGTCCTCCGCGCGATCCTGGTGGCGTTGATTTTCTGGCTCATCCTGGCCAGCTGCCGCGCTGCCGGTGCTGACCGTCGATCCGCCGCCTGGCTGACCCTGGCCGGGTTCGGGGTGGCTGCGGTCGCCCTGGCCCTTCGGCCCCAGTTGCTGGGGATGTTCCTCTTCGCCTTGACCGTCTGGATTGTCGCCGGCCGCCACACGCACCCCCGACGGGTCTGGCTGGTGCCGGTCATCGTCGCGCTGTGGGCGAATGTCCACGGCAGTTTCTTCCTGGCGGTCGTCCTGCTGGCGCTGGCCTGGTTCGAAGATGGGGGATCGCTTCGGGATGGCCTCAGGCCCGGACTATCGCGGCCTCCGCTTCTTACGATCGCCGCGGCCGCTCTCGCGGCTGCCGTCGTCAACCCATACGGCCTGGAGGTCTGGTCCTACGCCCTTGGCCTGGCCACCAATCCAAGCGTGACCGAACGCGTCACAGAATGGCAGCCAACGACGCTTCGGACCTTTGCGGGAGCTGCGTTCTTCATGTCTCTAGGGGCAGCTACCGTCATGCTGGCCAGGCGTGGCAGGCCCGCATCATGGCCCGCCCTCACGGGGCTGGCGGTGTTCGCACTGATCGCCTTGTATGCCCAGCGAGGTATCGCCTGGTGGGCCCTGGCGGCGCCGGTCATCCTGGCGGGACTCCTCGTCTCACACGGGACGGATGGTGGCCCGAGCATCCCGGATCGGCGGTCGGCCGCGAATGGATTGCTTGCAATGGTCGTTGCCGCGGCAATCGTCCTCGCGCTGCCATGGTGGCGGTCGTGGGCGGCCGGCGGAGCGACCACTGCCCTCCTGACCGATTCGCCGGAGCCTGTCAGCACCGCCCTGGCCGGCCTTACCAGACCCGGCGATCGGATCTTCGCGCCACAACCCTGGGGGTCCTGGCTCGAGTTCGCTGTACCGAATCGCCTCGTCGCGGTGGACTCGCGGGTCGAGCTGTTCCCGCCGGCGGTGTGGGACGACTACGAGGCGGTGTCGGGCGGCAATTCGAATTGGTCAACGGTTCTCGATCGCTGGAGCACCCAGGCCGTCGTCGCCCGTTCCGATCAACAGGCCGGCCTGTTGCCGCTCATCTCCCAGGATCCGAGGTGGCGGCTCGCCTTCAGAGACGCGACGGCCTCCGTGTTCGTGCGCCGCTGACGGTGCCCAGAGGGTCGCCAGCGATGCGACGACGGCAACAACAGGCAGGATTTCCCCCGGCAGCCAGCCCAGCAGCGGCAACCCCAGCGCGAGCCACCAACCGCGGTCGGCGAGCAGAGCGGCTGGCAGCAACAGCCCGACAAGGTAGTGCGGATGGAAGAACGGCCCAAACAGGAGGGCACTCGTGAACGCCGCCACGAGGGCCACCTCAGCGTCCCGTCGGCGGGCGGCCAGCACTGTCACGGCGACCGCAAAGATGATCCCCACCGGCACTGCGAACCGAGCGACCGACTGCCCGACGCCGATCGCTTCGAGAGTCGTTGCGAGGCTCAGGTTGTGCGGTCCCGTACTGATGTCGCCGAGGCCGCGGAGAATGGTCACATAGTCGACGTAACCGGCGATGCCGACGATTGGCAGCGTCAGGCCGATGATCACGAGGCCCCAGATGACGACCCAGGCGACCGAACGGGGGCGGCCTCGAGCGAGCCATCCGATTAGCACGACGGCGAAGGGGTAGCGAACGGCGAGGATCGCTGCGAGCGCGACCGACCCGAGAGGTCGATCGAGCCACCGCCAGACGACCGCAGAGAGAGCGAACAGGACGATGCTGAGATTGCCCAGATTGAGGTCGTACAGGACCGGGAACGACAGCATTGCCACGCCGAACGTAGCGATGCGAACCTCACGCCTTACTGGTAGCAGGGCGCAGCCGAGGGCGAGCAGGATCAGCCGGCCAACGAACCAGGTTGTCACGGCCCCTGTGCCCAGCAGGGTGATCGGAATCAGCAGGACGGCCAACGGCGGTGGGTAGAGGTACAGGTCGGCGTACGCCCCCTGGTTGTAGGCGTCGGCCGTCCCCGGCGGATAGAGGGCGACGCCCGACGCAAGTCGCCTCGCAGCAAGCTCGTACGCTCGGAAGTCGTAGCCGAAGCCCGCGCTCGACGGCAATACGACGAGGGCAGTCAGGATGACCAGGAGTCCTATCACCCCTAGCGCGAAGGCGCCCAGTCTCGGCGTGAGCAGCTTTCCGCCTGGCATGCGCCTCGATCATACTGGCGGGCTTCGGCGGAGCGCGGGCCGTGGGAGCGGCCTTGACCGAGGTTGAGAGCATGAGCGGCGTGAACGTGGACGACCGGGATTCGAGGGCCGTGCCTGGTGGATCGCCGGTGGCTTCTGCAGGGCATGAGCGCCGAGCATCGATCGCCGTGGTGATGCCGGCGTACAACGAAGCGGATCGAATTGAGCAGACACTGGCGAGCATCGCCCGATATTTCGGCGAGCATGACGTGGACTGGCCGATCGTGCTGGCCGACGATGGGTCGACGGACGGCACGGTGGAGCGAGCCACCACAGCAGCCCGCCGCCTGGAGTTGCCCCTTCGCCTGCTGACGTTCGAGCACCGCGGCAAGGCAGCCACCGTCCGCGACGCAATGCTGGCCGTCGCCGCCGAGACCGAAGTCGACTACCTCATGATGCTCGACGCCGACGACGAGCTGCCGATCAGCCAGCTGGACCACATCAGCTGGTCGGCCGACGCTCGCACCATCTACATCGGACGCCGAGTTGCAGAGACTCACGGCAGCCAGGGAGTGATGCCGACGCCCTTGCGGCGCCTGATGTCCGGCACCATGCGGCTCGCGTCGCGGGTCCTGCTGGGTCTGACCTACCCCGATACGCAATGCGGCTTCAAGCTCTTCCCGCGCGATTACGCCCGGGCGTTGTTCGGTCGCCAATGGACGACGGGCTGGGTTTTCGATGCCGAGCTCCTGGCGATCGCCACCCGCGTCTTGCGGCTGCCCGTGCAGGAAGTCGAGGTCACGTGGCAGCCCCGAGGTGAGAGCAAGGTCGGGGCATCGGCGATGCTCGTGAGCGGACTGGCCATGCTAGGAGTCGGCGTCCGGTTCAGGCTGGGTCTCTACGATCGCCCGCGGCGCCCGAAGCCCGCTCGAAGCCGCCTCTCGAGCACATAGGCCCGAGGTCCTTTGATAGAGTCCGCTGGCATGAGTGAGTCGGCGGACCTGGACGTCGCTGTTCTCGGCGGGGGCGGCCATGTCGGTTTGCCGTTGAGTCTGGCCTTTGCGCGGGCCGGTCTCCGCGTCGGCATCTACGACACCAACGAGGCCACGCTCGAGCGGATCCGCGACGGGCACATGCCCTTCCGGGAAGCAGGTGCCGATCAGCTCCTGTGCGAACTTCTTCCCACCGGACGCCTCGATCTGGGCGCTGACGCGGCGATGATCGAGCGCACTCGTCAGCTCGTCGTCGTGATCGGTACGCCCGTCGACGAATTCCTGGGGCCGTCGATGACCGTCTTCGAACGCGCGGTGGAGGAGATCGCGCCGCACCTGCAGTCCGGCACCCTCGTCGTGCTAAGGAGCACCGTCTACCCGGGGACCACCGCATTCGTGGCCCAGGAGCTCAGCGCCCGTGGCGCCTCGGTGGATGTCGCCTTCTGCCCGGAACGAATTGCCGAGGGGCATGCGCTCGAGGAGCTCCACTCGCTACCCCAGATCATCGGTGCGGACCAGTCGCGAGCAGGCGATCGAGCCGAAGCCCTGTTCTCGCATCTCGCCGGCAAGACCATCCGGACCACCACCAAGGAGGCCGAGCTCGCCAAGCTCTTCACCAACACGTGGCGGTACATGAAGTTCGCCGTCGCGAACCAGTTCTTCATGGTCGCCAACGAGGCGAGAGTCGACTATTCGCGGGTGCTGCGGGCCATCCGCGAGGACTATCCCCGGGCCGCAGACCTGCCAGGGCCGGGCTTCGCGGCCGGGCCGTGCCTGTTCAAGGACACGATGCAGCTGGCAGCCTTCACCAGCGATCACTTCCCGATGGGCCAGGCGGCGATGCAGGTCAACGAAGGGATGCCGGCCTATATCGTGTCGGCCATGGAGCGTCACTACGAGACCCTGCGCGACCGCACCGTCGGCATCCTGGGCATGGCATTCAAGGCCGAATCCGACGATCCGCGCGCCTCGCTGAGCTTCAAGCTGCGAAAGCTCCTGGCCTGGGCCGGCGCGCGCGTCCTGTGCACGGACCCGTATGTCGTCGATCCCCGGTTCGTGCCGCTCGAAAGGGTGCTGGCCGAGAGCGACATCCTGGTTCTCGGGGCGCCTCATGCCGCTTATCGCAGCCTGCCGGTCGATGGCCGCGACGTCGTCGACGTGTGGGGCGCGATGGGAGAGGGGATCCGGCTCTGATCGGAGTCCGGGCCGGCGACCATGGAACGGCCATGTCGCGACGTCCGTGGAACATCGTGCTGCCCGTGGTATTCGCGCTCGTCAGCGGCCGTCTGGCGCTGGAATCCGTGCTGGATTTCCGGAGCGTCGGGTCCCACGCGTCGATCTACACCGATGCTGCGCGGGCATGGCTGGCTGGGGGCGACCCATGGCAGGTGGGCCCGCCCGCTGCGATCTTCGCGGGGCCGCCGCCGATGCTCCTGCCCTTCGTGCCCTTCGTAGGCCTGCCACTCGACATCACCCGCCTGGTCTGGGTTGGCGGCAGTCTCGCGCTGGCCATCTGGACCCTGCGGCGGATCGGGCTGCCGGGGTACTGGTTGGCGTTCCCACCCCTATTCCAGGCCATCCAGCTCGGTCACCCCGAGGTGCTCGTCCTCTGGCTGCTGGTCAGCGGCGGGGTTGCCAGCGGCCTCGCGGCGGTCATCAAGCCCTATGCCGGCTTCGCACTCCTCGCCGAGCGGCGCTGGGCTGCGATCACCCTGGGCCTGCTGGTCGTGGCGGTGACGGCCGCGTTCCTGCCGTGGCCGAGATTCGTGGAGGACTTTCCCAGGATCTCCGCGACGCTGGCGGAGCAGTCGCATGGCGATTCGACCTTCGGGGTGCCACTCGCGATGGCCGTGGCGGTCCTCGCGCTCGCATCGCTCGGCGTCCGTCGAGGCCTGTGGCTCGCGGCACCGGTCCTCTGGCCTTCCGCCCAGCCGATCTACAAGGTCACCGCGATTCCCTGGATATCGCCCGTTCTGGCGCTGTTCTGGGCTGTTCCAATTCCGGGCGCTACGCTCGCCGGGCTGCTGGCCGAGGTGGCGCTGCTTCAGGCAGCCCGGCGCTGGCACCTGCCGGCCTGGCTGGAGTCGGGGACGCAGCCGGCCGGCCTCGCCCGGGCTCCCGAGTCGCCGGTCCCGCTATCGGAACCCGCCCGGCTCGCGGCGCGGGCCTGATGCGGATCCTCGTCACCGGTGCGGCCGGTTTCATCTGCGGCTACCTGATCCCTGAGCTGTTGCAGGCAGGGCACCAGGTCGTAGGGCTGGACAATTTCAGCAAGTACGGCCGTCTCGCAAAGTCGTACGACGATCACGCGGGCTACCAGTTCGTCGAGGGCGACGCCAAGGATGTCGATCTTCTGCGCAGGCTGGCAGCGGACTGCGATCAGGTCGTGGCGGCGGCGGCCATGATCGGTGGCATCAGCTACTTCCACGAGTTCGCGTACGACCTGCTCGCGGAGAACGAGCGAATCCTCGCGTCAACGTTCGATGCCGCGATAGAAGCTCGTCGCGAGGGGCACCTCGAACGGATCGTGGTGATCAGCTCGTCGATGGTCTTCGAGTCCGCGGTCACGTTCCCGACGCCAGAGGGCGCGGAACTGACGAGTCCGCCGCCGCGCTCGACGTACGGTTTCCAGAAGCTCGCCTCCGAATACTTCGCCAAAGGTGCGTGCGAGCAGTACGGTCTGCCGTACACGATCCTTCGGCCGTTCAACTGCGTCGGCATCGGAGAGCGACGGGCGGTCCGCGACACGGACGTCATGAGCGGTAACGTGAAGCTGGCCCTTTCTCACGTCGTGCCCGATCTCGCACTCAAGATCCTCAAGGGCCAGGATCCCCTGCACATCCTCGGCGATGGCACACAGGTCCGCCACTACACCTACGGCGGCGATCTCGCGCGCGGCATCCGGCTCGCAATGGAGTCGCCTGCCGCGATCAATGACGACTTCAACCTGTCGACGCCGCAGGGCACAACGGTCTTGCAGCTTGCCGAGAGCATCTGGCGCAAGATCCAAGGCGATTCTCGCCCGTTCCGGTCCGTCTCGGATCCGCCCTTCGAGCATGACGTGCAGCTCCGCGTGCCAGACACGCGGAAGGCTCACCGGGTGCTGGGTTTCGAGGCCGGCACCAGCCTCGATGAGATGCTCGACGAGGTGGTTCCGTGGATCCGGACGGAGCTGCAAGCGGGTCGGCTGTGACCGAGGACGCGCCAGATTTGTCGGTCGTCATGCCGGTGTACAACGAGGGCGAGGCGGTCGAGCCAGTTCTCCGAGCCCTCGACAGCGCCGTCCGCACGCCGCACGAGATCCTGGTTGTCTACGACTTCGACGGGGACACGACTGTGCCGGTGATCGTCCGCCTGACGCCCGAGATCGACGGGCTCCGCGGCCTTCGCAATGACCTGGGGCGAGGCGTGCTCAATGCCATGAAGGCCGGGCTGGCCGAGGCGCGCGGCTCCTATCTCCTGATTTCAATGGCCGACGGCTCAGACGATCCGGCATGCATCGACTCGATGGTGGAATTGGCGCGGTCGGGCGCCGACGTCGTGGCTGGCAGTCGCTATATGCGCGGGGGACGCCAGATCGGTGGGCCTCCGCTGAAGCGGCTGATGAGTCGAGTGGCGGGTTTGACCTTGCACTGGTTCGCTGGCGTCGCCACTCACGATCCGACCAACAACTTCAAGATCTACAGGCGGCAGTTCATCGACTCGGTGCGCATCGAGAGCAGCGCGGGATTCGAGTTGGCCCTCGAGCTGACGGTGAAAGCGACTCTGGCCGGGCGGCCCGTTGCCGAGCTCCCCACGACCTGGCGCGACCGCACCGCCGGCCAGAGCAACTTCAAGCTCCGCGCGTGGCTACCGCACTACCTGCGCTGGTATGGGGTTGCCTTCCGAGGCCGGCTGCGGCGGATGCTCCCCGTCTGACCACTCGAGCGAGTCGCTTTCGGCGGGCCCGTGAGTGAGCTGCCAGACGCTCCCAAGGGTAACGGCGAGGACTGTCAGGGCGCCGAGAACCGACAGGAGCCCGTTCTGCGGTAGTAGCTGTGCGATACCCGCTGTCGCCGGGACGGCCGACATGAGGTTGGCAGTGAAGGCCAAGCCGAAAACGAGCCATAGCGCGCGAAGCCGGACCTCGGGGAGGAGAAGCGCGAGGAAGACAAGGGCCGCAAACGCATAGCGTTCGTGCATCGTCGTCAGGAGCGAGAAGGCAACCAGCGCCGACGCTGCAATTCCAAGCACGAGGTTCCGGAAGGTCGGCCGCTGGTAGACGGCGATGAAGACGACGGCTTCGGCCAGCCCGGTCATGACGAAGGCCAGAGAGCGCACCGACACGGGGCCCAGCAGGGCCCCGCTATCCGACAGGAAATTTCCGCCGGCGGCCTGCTGGAGCAGCCACCAGACGTTCCAGGCGCGCAGGGAGAGCACGCCGAACACCTCGTTTTGATAGTGGTTCAGGTTGCGCGCGTAGCCGGCGACACCGCCGTCGGCAAGAAAGGGAACCCACAGGACGGCGGCCGTTCCGGCCGTGACTGCGGCCAATCGGATCGCACCACCAAGTCCAAAACGCGCCACCGCCCAGGCGGCGAACGGGACGAAGAAGGGCAGGGCCTGCGGTTTCGTCATGACGGCGACTCCGAGGGCGACCGCCGCCAGGTTGGGGTGTCGGCCTCCGGCGAGCAGGACGGCGACGAGCCCCGCCAGCACGTAGATCGATTCGAACTGTCCCCACCATGCGCTGACGTAGATGAGCGCGGGATGCAGCGCAATCGCGAGGCCCGCGACGATCGCCCAGCGAAGCCGGTCGCGGAGGGCGAAAGCGACACCCAGCGCGAGCGCGAGGTCGGCGACACTGGCGGGCAGCTTCACGACGGCCCGCACCAGCGGATCGCCGGCGTCGACGGCGTGGCCGGCGAGGCCCAGGATCCCGCCCATCAGCGCGAACAGATAGGCCATCACGGGTGGGAAGCTGAGGTCCAGACGATAGGCCTGGCCGAACGGGGCACGGCCGATGTCGCGGACCCAGCCAACGAATTGGTCGAGATCGTCTCTGAAGCCATCCGTCGGCAGCAGAATCAGCCGGATGAGGATGGCTGCCGCGAGGCCGGCAACGACGACGGGCCCGGCCCACGTGGGGCGCCGGGCCGAGAAGGTCGCGCGGGCGCGAACGGGCACCATTATCGACCCGCCTCCGGGAGCGGGCCTTCCATATGCGGCGAACCCCCTCTGCGGACGCCCCGTGCAGTCGTTCTGCCAGCCCACGCTGCGACCGGGACCAGGAGCACCGGAACGTTCTCGAGCGAATAGAGAATGCCGGCATTGGAACCGTGCCCGTTGGTCAGTGAGCGAACCCAGTCAAGGGTCATCGGCAACATGAGCACACCAACCAGAAGGAGCGAGATCGCGACTGTCCACCACCGCCAATCGCGGACGCCGACAAGCGCGAACGGGAGAAGCGTTGGCTTGACGAGGATCAGTGCACTGACCCACGAATACCGGAGCGCGACGGCAAATACGGCGACGAGCCAAATAGTTGGCGTGCCGTACACGTAGATCATGAACGACCAGGGGAAGAAGGCGACAAGCGCGAGGATCGAGGCCACGGCCCACATGGCAGGCCGAAACGAAAAGAGCATCCATCCAGTGATCGCGATCGGAATTGCGTACCAGGCGACTGCGGGCAGAAGGCTGAATGGCACGAACAAGGCAAGCATCTGGGGCGGATAGAGAACCGCCCCGGCCTCCAGGTCGTAAGGCCCGGCCAGTTGTTGCGGTGGATAGAACGATCCGCCGGCCAGCCACCGGTGGGTGGCATCCATGTAGAGCTTGTAGTCGAAGCCCGTGTGATGCCACAGGTCAGCGTTCGTGGCCAATTGGCTCGCTTCAAGGACAATCAACAGAACGAGGCACCCGCAAACTGCCAGAAGCCCATCCTGCACGAGGCGGCTTCGCAACTGTTGAGCCTGGATCATCGCGGGAAGCTTAGTATCCGAGGCCCGGCCCATCGACCACCCATTCGGGGGATTGGAGCGGCCGGCGCGCCCATGGACGATCGGGTGGGCCCAGGCCGTCGCCTGCTGTCCCCGCTTGACTCCCTGCAGGCCTTGGGAAGAAACGAGCCCTGGTGATTTTGAAAGAAGACGCGCGCGGCATTCTCGCCGACCGGACCGCAGAGCCACTTGTCGCAGTCGTGATCCCTGCTCTAAACGAGGAGGGCAAGATTGGCCGCGTGCTGGACAAGTTCCCGCGGGACGGCCGATTCGAGGCGATCGTCGTCGATGACGGTTCCACGGACGGAACCGGTGAGGAGGCGCGCGAGCATGGCGCAGCCCTGGTCATCCGCCACGATGCTCGACAGGGCGTCGGAGGGGCGATACGCGACGGTTGGGAGGCCGGCCTTGCCCGCAACCGGCCCTATCTGGCATTGCTGTCGGGTGACGACCAGCACGAACCGTCCGAGCTCGTCGGCGCTTTCGATCGGTTGCTCGCGACGGGCGCCGACTATGTCCAGGGCTCACGCTGGCGCAAAGGTGGGCGAGTCGAGGGCCCTTCGAGCGGCCGTGCGCTGGGGACCCGCTTCTACTCGGCGGTCTTCAGCGTGCTGACGCTGCGGCTCGTCACGGACGCCACCAATGGCTTCCGCATATTCCGCTCCGAGATCCTGGGGGACCCCGCGATCAACATCCGCCAGCCGTGGCTGGACAGCTACGACCTGGAGCCCTACGTGTTGTACAAGGCGATCCAGCGCGGCTACAAGGTCATCGAGCATCCCTGCACGGTCGTCTACCATGCCCGCGGCGGGTATACCAAGATGCGCGGACTGCGTGACTGGTGGCGCCTGTTCCGACCGGCATTGCTGCTGCGAACGGGGGTCAAGAGATGAACGGGGTCTTCGAGCAGGCTTTTCGCGGTCGGCGCGTCCTCGTCACAGGCGGTGCGGGCTTCGTCGGGGGAGCGGTAGCTCAACGCCTCGTTGAGCTCGGCGCTCAGGTCACAGTTCTGGACGACCTCTTTACGGGCCTGCCCGAAACCGTTCCCAATGGCGCACGGTTCGTTCAGGGCTCGGTCACCGATCAGGCCCTGATCAACGACCTCGTGGCCGAGAACGCGCTCGTGTTCCACCTGGCAGCGCGCAACATCATCGCCTCAACAAAGAACCCCCGCGACGACTTCGAGACGAACATCGGCGGGACGCTGAACGTGCTGATGGCGGCTCGCGAAACGAAGGTCGACCGGATCGTCTACTCGTCGTCGACGTCGATCTACGGGAACCCTCGCTCGATCCCGATCAACGAAGACGACCTGCTCATTCCGCTCACGCCGTATGCCGTGAGCAAGCTCGGGGGGGAGCACTACTGCTTCGCCTTCTACGAGAGCTACGGGCTGCCCATCGGGTGCGTCCGCTATTCGAACATCTACGGTCCGGGCCAGCGGCCCGACAACCCGTACTGCGGGGTCGTCTCGAAGTTCCTGGCCATGACCGACGACGGTGCCCCGATATCCATCCACGGGGACGGCGAACAGACACGAGACTTCACGTTCATCGATGACGCGGTCGATGCGACGCTGCTGACCGCGATCCATCCGCGGGCCGAAGGCGAGGTCTTCAACGTCGGCACGGGCATTGAAACCTCCGTCAACCAGCTCGCGCGGATGATCGGTCGGGCTCTCGACATCCCGGTCACTCTGGAGCACATCGACCGGCGCGACGTCGACAACATCCGACGACGCGTCGTGAACATCGAAAAGGCGCGCCGGATGCTTCGCTGGGCCCCTCAGATCACTCTGGAGCAGGGCCTCGCGCGGACGGCAATCTGGTTCCGGGAGACCGGATTCGCGGCTGAGCGGGACGCTCCGGCCACAGGGGCCGCGACGCACTGATCGCGTCGGTCCAGGCCCATTGCACGAGCTCCACCTTTGGATGCGACCGTCCTCCCAGAGGGTACTAACGGAGTGTTGCCAGTTGGCATCGCCTTCACGAACATAGCCTCCGAGCGTGGCGATTCTGAGAGATTCATGTCCACGCCTGCTAACGCGAGAGCTCGAGTGAATTGAGATACCTGATCACGGGCGGTGCCGGCTTCATCGGGTCGCATGTTGCTGACCGCCTCGTCGGGCGCGGCGATACCGTCAGCCTTCTCGACGATCTCTCCACCGGGAGCACGGCCAACATCCAACATCTTCTGTCGGGTCCCTCGTCCGCCGCGGTCCGATTCACCGAAGGGTCGGTGCTGGACCACAGCCTCGTGAGCCAGCTCACACGCGAGGTCGATGTGATCGTCCACCTTGCCGCGACGGTGGGCGTCGAGCTGGTCGTCAAGAAGCCACTTGAAACCCTGCTCAACAATGTCCGGGGAACCGAGATCGTGCTCGATGTCGCCGTTCAAAGGGGGACCAAGGTCCTCGTGACCTCGACATCCGAGATCTACGGAAAGAACGCCGCCGGCGCCCTGCACGAGGAATCAGACCGAATCCTTGGTTCGCTCCTCAAGGCGCGCTGGGCCTACGCGACCTCAAAGGAGGTCGATGAAATCTTCGCGTTCGAGTACTGGCGGCAGCGGAAATTACCGACCGTCGTGGCCCGCCTGTTCAACTGCGTCGGCCCCCGCCAGACAGGCGCGTACGGCATGGTTGTGCCGCGCTTTGTCCGGCAGGCCCTGACCGGGGAGGATCTCACCGTTTTCGGTGACGGGACGCAATCGCGCTGCTTCTGCCATGTCATGGATGCGGTCGGCGGTCTCGTGGCGCTCCTGGACTGCGACGAGGCGATCGGCGATGTGTTCAACGTCGGGTCGCAGAACGAGATCAGCGTCCGATCGCTCGCCGAGTTGCTGATTGAGATGACGGCCTCCTCGTCATCCATTCGCTACGTGCCATACAGCGAGGCCTACGAGCCGGGCTTCGAGGACATGGAGAGACGGCTGCCTGACATTTCCAAGATCACGGGGCTGACCGGCTGGGTTCCTCGGCAGGGGCTGAAGGAAATCCTGGAGGATGTCATCGAATACGAGCGCCGCCCCCTGGCAGGGGCAGAGGCCGCTGATGTTTGAAGACCTCAGCGAGGCGCCGCTGGTTGCGGTTGTGATTCCCGCGCTCAACGAGGCGGGCAAGGTTGGACGAGTGCTCGATGGGATACCTCGTGATGGCCGGTTCGAGGCCATCGTCGTGGATGACGGTTCGACGGACCAGACTTCAGATGAGGCACGAGCTCATGGAGCGGCCGTGGTGCTGCGCCACGACCTGAGAGCTGGCAAAGGAGTCGCGATTCGGGACGGATGGGAGGAAGGTATCCGGCGTGGCCGGCCATATCTGGCGATCATCGATGCCGACGACCAGCACGATGCGGCGGATCTTGCGAGCGCCCTGGACGACCTCCTCGCCAGGGATGCTGACTACCTCCAGGGCTCACGTTGGATGCGTGGCGGGCGAGTCGTGGGGCCTGCCGGCGGGCGGGGTTTCGGGACCCGCGTGTATTCGTTGGCCTTCAGCATCCTTGCGATGCGCCGCGTAAGCGACGCGACCAATGGCTTCCGGATCTTAAAGGCCTCGATCCTGAAGGACCCGGCAATCGATCTCCATCAATCCTGGCTCACAAGCTACGACCTCGAGCCGTACGTCCTCTACAAAGCGATCCGTCTCGGTTATCGCGTTGTCGAGCACCCCGTAACTGTCCGCTACCACGGCGATGGCTACACCAAGATGCAGGGGGTTCGGGACTGGTGGCGGCTGTTTCGGCCCGCCCTCCTTCTACGGACCGGCCTCAAGCACTGACCAAACGATCCGCCTGAGGCGCGTCCGGGTCTTCGGATCGTCCGGTCTAGGTCGGCGGTCGCGCCGGCGCGCGTGTTGGCGCGTTGGAGGTCCGGGCAAACGGGATCGCGATCGTCACCAGCAGACTGATCTGCTCGAAGTACACGACAGGCGACACGATGACCGAGGCTGCCGCCGCGACGGCGAACGACGCGGCTGGTCTTTGCCGCAACAGCCAGATCAGGGCAAGGCAGACCACGCCCACAACCGGAGTTACCAGCGGCACGAGATCATGAGGCAGGCCCCAGCTCCCGGCAATTCCAGCGAGGCTGAGTCGCGATACGCCAGTCGTGCTCGTCTGCTGCGCTATGGACAGGAACTCGACATGGCTGTCCCAGCCCGCCCCAATCACGCTCACCGCGAGAATTGCGATGCCCGAGGGGATTGACCAACCGACCGCGGCCGTCCGCCTCCGGACCAGGAGCCACCAGCCAAAGACGCCCTGTGTGAGCTTGATTGCGGTTACGGCCGCGACGGCAACTCCAGCTATTTGTGGCCGATCGTTGCGGTCCGCCCACCAGATCAGGCCGTAGACCGGGAACAGGAACGCGCCCACGTTTCCGGCAACGCACAACAGCGCGACAGCAGGACTGAGCAGGATCAGGAGCCACAACCCCGACGCTCTCGATCGCCGGACGAGCCATGCGACGGTGATCACACTGACAACCGCTGCGGCTATCCACCACGCGTACATCGCGACGTCGCCCAGGGCGGCGAGCGGCCGCCATAGAACGGCAATCGGGGGCGGATTGAGGAGGGGCACCGTCCAGTACGGGGGATTAGGTGGTCCCATGCGATCGCCGGGTTGGATGGCGTAAAGATCGTGGCCGGCGTTGAGCCTTTGGCCCGCGGCGTAGTAGTTGGAAACGTCGCCTCCGATCCTGGTCGGATCGAAGAACTCCGGAAAGAAGACCGCGACGATGCCGACCATCGCGAGCAGGAAAAGCACGGCAGCCGCCCGCAGGAGCCGCTCGGGTCCGAGCCTGACTACGACCCGAACACCGGGCATTTCCCGGAGTGCATCCAGCCGAGCGGTCGCCGGGCGGATGTGCGTGTCCCGACTCAGATGCGGGTCGTGGCCCAGTACCGCTCGGCGGCGGCGCCTTCGAGGCCGCCCAGCGCCGCGACCTTTGTCGCGAAGGTGCGCACGGCCTTGGCCATTTCGCCGCCACCGCCAAAGAGCCGATCGATCTGGCTGCTGTAAATCGTCAGGCCCGTGATCTTTCGCTCGAGCTGGTCGGAGACATTCGCGTACTCGGGCCACAGGGACACGTCCGCGGGGAGGCGCGCGAGGGCGTGCGGGGGAAGATCCTCGAGCCGGCTGAACTCGCGCCACCAGGCGTACGGGAAATCCTCGTAGAAGGTGACGATACCCGCCCATTCCGGCCCGGGCATGACCCATCGACGACCATCGCCCAGCATCGCCATGCCTGCGTCACGAACAAGCTGGTGGTCGACGTGGTTGCCGATGCCGAGCGGAAAATAGACCTTCTGCGGTTCGAGGCGGGCGATCTCGCGACGGAGAATATCCGCCGGGTTGCGATCGTCCGTGCGCGGCATCCCCAGGAGCTGGTCGTCGCCCTCATAGCCGCGGAACACGGCGTCCGGCAGGTCCAGGAACACGACCGACGCCTCAGCGAAATACGCATAACGCTCGTCTTCCAGTCGCCGGGCGGCCATCAGATCGCCGGCCGCCTCCGCGGAAACGAGCTCCTCGGTCAGGATGGCACCCTGCGTCGGCTCGTCGTCGATCAGGGGTCGTTGGCCGATCGCCTCATTGTGGATGTTCGCGCGGCGGTACCACGACGACCGCTGCCAGAAGCGCTTGGCGGCCGCATCGGCTTCGGTTTGGGTGGCCTCCAGCCGGTCGGTGATGGCGGACCACGCTGGAACGACTTCGCCGGACGGGTCGCCCGGGTAGACCGGACAGTCGTTGGTCAGGCTCGAACGGTTGAACGCCTCGCTCACCGGCCATAGCGTCTTCGTCCCGAAGCCGAGCGCCTCGCGCTGGTACGAAGTCAGGGAATCCTCGCCGAGCGAGCTCGCTCCCGAATACGCGGTGATGATGGTGACGTTCTGTCCGAGCTCGCGGAGGCTCGCAATCAGCCCCCCGCAGGAGAGGGCTACATCGTCGGGATGAGGCGCGACGAAGACATGGGCCATGGCCGCGCGAGTATACCGAGGGCTACCTGCGAGCCGTCTCCTCAGGCGTCGTGGGGGAAGCCCTCGCTGCCGATCAGCGGCACGAAGACGCATGGCCCGTCGGAGCGTTCGACCCACTCATTGCCCTGTCGTATCACGACCAGCAGCTCCTGCCGGTCGCGCGGCCCAACCGGGATCACCATCCGGCCACCGTCCGGGTCGAGCTGCTCGCGCAACGCCATCGGGATGGTCGGTGCGGCGGCCGTGACGATGATTCTGGGCCAGGGCGCCTCTTCGGGGACGCCGGCGCTTCCGTCGCCGGCTCGAACGACGACCGCGTCGGCGAGGCCGAGCTCCTGCAAGCGCCCGCGCGCCTGCGCGATGAGGTCCTCCTGGCGCTCGATCGTGGTCACCTCGGCTCCCAGCTTCGCGAGTATCGCAGCCTGGTAGCCCGACCCCGTCCCGATCTCGAGCACCCGATCGCCGGGGCGAACGTCCAGCAGCTCGGTCATCCGGGCAACGATGTACGGCTGGCTGATCGTCTGGCCTGCCTCGATCGGAAGGGCTTCGTCCGCATATGCCTGCGAACGCCGCCAACCGGGCACGAACAGCTCGCGCGGCACCTCGCCCATGGCCTTGAGCACGCGCTCGTCTCTGACCCCCCTGCCCCGCAGCTGACCGGCGACCATCGCCGCGCGCTGGGCCTCGAGCGACCGCTGGCCGCCGATGCGCATCGCTTGAGGATACGCCGGCCCTGATATTCAGAAGCTAAGGGCTGGCGCTCGCCTTGGGGGTTGCCGTCGGCTTCTTGGTGGCAGTCGCGGAGGGCGATGATGACGGTGACGGCGACGGCGACGGCGACGGCGACGGGGACACCTCGGCCGAAGCCGGTGGTTCGGTCGGGCTCGGAGAGGGTGACGGAAGGGGCGTGAGGATGCCACCCGTGCCCAGGAACACGCCCCATAACAGCAGGCCTGTGAACGCGGCTACGACTGCAATCACGTAGAGCGCTGAGATCCGATCGTCGATCCGAAC
Source organism: Chloroflexota bacterium (assembly GCA_005883615.1). Taxonomy (GTDB): domain Bacteria; phylum Chloroflexota; class Limnocylindria; order Limnocylindrales; family CSP1-4; genus CF-16. The sequence goes on from VBEC01000024.1 coordinate 37,643, forward strand.
GGCAACTTCCGAGGGCGTCGGGGGTGCCGGTGGGACGACAGTCCTCGCGGGCCGGCCGAAGCGTCGAGCGGGTCCGGTCGGAGCGACGGGGAGCGGCAACTCTTCCGCCCCGACTTCCGCATCTGCGTCCTTCGTGGCGGCGGTGGTCAGAGCCGCTTCGTACGCGTCGTCGTCCTCGATCTCCCCGAGATCACCATCGACATCGTCCTCGGGGAGGGGCTCGTGGGCCGCCATGCTTTCGCTGACCCCAGCCTCGACCTCGGAGTCGCTTTCGGCCTCAGGCGCGGTCTCTTCGGGCGGGGTCGAGCCCTCTGCCTTGCCCGCATCGCCTTCAGTCATCCCGTCGTCGCTTACCTCTGAACGTAGAGATCGCGCGGTTGGCCCGCGCGCGGGCGCCAGTGTATCGAAGCGGGCCAGTCGACGTCCGGGCCCGACGCCCGCCTCGGCGTTTCTCAGGGGATCAGGCTTCCCTCACCGCCGGTATCAGCAGGCCGGCGAGACCGGCCCCGATCGCCACGAGTCCGAACACGCCCAATACCGGTGCGACGCCGACAGCCGAGGCGAGCAAACCGCTCAGGCCCATGGCCAAAGTCAGTGATCCGAAGACGAGCGAGAACCGGAACCCGACCACGCGCCCCATCAGTTCAGGCGGCGTGCGCTCCTGGAACAAGGTCTGGCTCGGGATGATGTAGATCATGTTGGCGATGCCCGAGCCGAGGAAGAGGCCAAGCGCGAGTCGCAGCTGGCCAACGAAGGCGAGCATCGCGACGCACAAGCCGAATGCAACGTAACCCACGGCGACGAGCCGGCCCTTGGCCAGACGCGTCCCGATAATGCCGATGGCGAAACCACCGATCAGGTTGCCAATGCCGATCGAAGTCTCGAGGAAGGCGTACGCAGCCTCCGGGTTCAACGGGCCCCGGGTGAGGGCCGTGTCCGCATAGACCGCGGTGAGGGCGGTGAGCCCGCCCGCTGCAAATTGGCCAGCCGCCCCCTGAAGCGTGTTGGTGAGCAGCACCGACTCATTCCGCAGGAAACGCCAGCCGGCAAGGAGCTCCTTGCGAAGTCCGGGCCGTTTTGGCGTCGATTCGCGCTCCCCCCTTCGGATGACCGCCGGCACGACCATCGAAGCGATCATCACGGCTGAGGCGACATACGTCGCGGAATCGAACCAGAACGCGAGCGGCAGGGCCGTCCCCAGGAAGGCCACGAAGAGGCCTGCCAGGGGATAACCAACAACGTCTGCGACGGTCTCGCCCAGCCACATTGCTGAGTTGGCACTCAGGAGCTCGTCCTTGCCGACAATCCTGGGCAGGATCGCGGTCCGCGCCGGCCGGAAGAACAGCGAGATCGTAGTGACCAGAAAAATGAGCGGATAGACGAGCACGAGGTTGGTCAAGGCGGCGATCGGGATCAGGAGAACCACGGCACCCCGCAGGAGGTCGCTCACGACCATTGTCTCCTGGAGGCTCCAGCGATCCACGAGCGTCCCGGCAACAGGACTGAGAATCAGATTGGGCAGGGTCGCGGCGACGAACACCAGGGCGACCGCGATAGGGGACTGCGTGGCTCGCAGGACGAGGAACGCCAGGGCGATCTGGTTCGCGCGGTCACCGAACAGGCTGATGAGCTGGCCCACCCACAAGGCGGTGAAAGACCCGTTCAGGGCAAGGCGGACGAACGGATGACCGCGCGCTCGCGCTGCGACCCGGGCGGCGACGCCGGCTTCGGGCGTAACCGGGATCCGCCGCAGCGCCGCCGAGGAGGGCGAGGCCAGGCCGGCTCCGGCGCTGCCCAGGACGAGAGGGCGCTCCAGGCTCGAAGCCTGTGCAAGCCCGGGCGAAAGGCCGGTCGACCAGGGTCGGCTCCAACCCAGTGGCGTTTGGCTGAGCGAGGCCCCCGCGTCTGCGGAAGCGGCGCGCAGTTCCTCGGACTCGTCGTAGCGGCGAACGCTCGTCGCGAAGAGGAAGAAGGCGAAACCGGCGCTCAGGAACAGGTCGCCCACCGACGCGACGTTGCGGATGACCGGGACGGGGATCGGGATGATGTCGCCGATCGGACCGGCATGCAGCAGGAAGCCCGCATCGAGCGTGGCACGCAGAACGACGTGGAACGTCGAGGGTACGTCCGCGAGCGTGAATCCGGCGGCCGTCAGCGCGCGCTCCCAGATCGGCATGTGGCCGCCGTTGATAGCGATGGCTGCGGCGTTTGAAAGGATGCCGACGAAACAGAGCAGGAGGCCTGGCTGCCGGCGGTTCAACCAAAGGCCGAACAGGAGCAACACGAAACTCAGCGTGTAGAGCGGCAGCCGCAAGGCATCGGCCGGCCCGACGCCTGCATTGATCGCCGCCTCCGTCCCGAAGCGGACGATGACGCCGGCGAACAGGACCGGCACGCCCCGCAGCCGGACGTCGGAAATGTTGGTGATGAAGCCGATCAGGCTGCCGCGGGCGAGAAGGCCGAGCATCAGGCCCAGGGCAATGCCCAGGAGGATCATGTGTCGACCGTAACGCCCCGCGGGGCGCTTCGTACCGTTAGGTGGGTCTTGTCCGCCCGAGAGCGACGGGCGCTAGCGGACGTCGGCGCCAGTCCCAGCCTCGAGGAATGCGCTCGATGCGCTCATGCTCCCGGCAGCCTGCGCGATCAACGGCACCGGCCGCAGGTCCAGCGTGCCACCCGGGTCGGCGACCCCCTCGACCCAACCCGTCTTGACGAAGGCATCGACCACCGACGGATCGAACTGGATCCCCGCGAATTTCCGAAGCTCTCCGAGCGCTTGCTCCGCCGTCAGCGGCTTCATCCGGTATGGACGGGCAGCCGTCATCGCCTCGAACGCGTCGGCGACGTGGAGGACCCTGGCCAACTTCGGAATCTCGTCACCGATCAAACGGTCCGGGTAGCCCGAGCCGTTGTACCACTCGTGGTGGTGCCGGATGATCGGCAGCTCCGGGGCCAGTTTGGTGACCGGCGCGATGATCTCGGCGCCCAGGACCGGGTGGGCATTCATCTTCATCCGCTCATCCCGCGTCAGGCGCTCCTGCTTGAGCAGGATGTTGTCGGGAACGCCGATCTTGCCGACGTCATGGAGGAGCCCGCCCCATTCCAGGGCCTCCAACTCCGGCTCGCCAAGGCGCATCACCCGCCCGATGTCGGTCGCGATCTGCATCACGCGTTTGGAATGGTTGCTGGTGAACGGGTCACGCTTGTCCACGGCCTGCGCCAGGCTGGCGATGGTCTGCGTGAACATCTCCCGCATTTCGACGAATCGGTGGTACGCCACCCTTGTCGTGTAAAGGGGCAAGGCAAACAGAAGAGTTGCCCACCATCCGACGTCAGGGACCTGGTATATCCGCGCCATCAGCCATGCAAGCGGAGCAAGTGCGAATAGGTTTGTTCCGAACCCTCTCGCGTCGCCGAGTGCGACGACCTTGAAATCTTGTCCGGTACGCAGTGCAACGAGGGTTGCAGTGATGAACACATTCGCCACGAAGAAAACACCGGCGCCTGACAGAGTCCCCAAGAAATCGGGCCAGACAGCCGCGGGGCTTGTCTGGATCGTGCTGCACACAATCCCGCCGAGAACAGCAGGCAGAACGATTACCGCGTGATTCGCGAGGGTCCCGTACCAAGGCACTCGGCCGCGCAGTTCGCGGACTTCGAACGTGCCCACTGCTCCGACCCACCCCGCGGCGACCGGACCGCCGAGGCTCATTGCGGCAACGATCGGGGCGATGGAGACTGCCACTATCGTGCCCCGGGGCATCCGGACAGGCAAAGCCGAGGCACATAACGCCACGAGGATCCAGAAGACGACACCGCCCAGGACGCTGGCCAACCCGTGATCCGAGGGCAGGATGGCGATGTCTTGCTTGATGCCAAGCACCCATCCAGGCCTGGCGGAAAACACAAGACTCGTGGCTGCGAGCGAAACAGCACTCGAAACCACGAGTCCGAATATGTAGAGCTTCAGGGACCTGGGCATCGGAGTCCTGTACGACTTACATGCCCACGCACTCTATACCCTCCGAGTTATCGCGGGCATTAGGTCATGCGTACTAGAAGCCCCTAAATGACGCTCCGCCGGCAAGAGCAGTGGCCGCCACTGCCCCGAGGACAGTGAGCAGGCGATACAGCCTAGCCTTCATCTGTCGATCCTTTGTCCTTGCCTTGTCTACCAGGGCTTGGTCGCGCTCTCAGGATTCACGCTCGATCCTCCTCGCGGCCTTCGTGTCCAAGAAACACGAAAACCGACCAGACTGATTAGGTCGGTCGGTTGCACTACTCGCTCCGCCCCACCCTAAGTGCCCATTTCAGGTGGGGCTTCGGCGCATTCCGAGCGTCTTCACATCGCTTCCTAGTACTGAAGTACTGGGAAGTGAGCCGGACTATAGGTAGCCCGGAGTAGACCGGTCAATACGTCAGGTTACCTATCCTCACAGAGAATCCAAGGGCGGTGGCTCGATTCCGAGCTGGTCCCGCATCATCGTGGCATAGTGTCCGTACTGTTCGGCGGCCGCCGCGTGAGCGCCCGTCAGTCGGTAAAGTCTGAGAAGCGAGACCTCGATACCGTCGGCGTCTGGATCGATTTCAACAGCGCGCCGAGCGATCGCGATCGCGCGATCGAAGTGAGCTTGCCGGGTGTCGTCCGAAACCGATCTTTCAACCACCTCCAGGTACGCTGCATGGAGGGAGTCCCGGTAGCTACCAGCCCATTCCTCGTACGAGAAATCGAGTGCAAAACGGCCGGTGTAGAACGAACTGATCATCTCGATCGTATCCGAGGATGGCGCCCCTCTTACGCTCCGCAGAAGTTCTCGACAGTGCACACTTCGGGCGCGGATGAGGGTTTGGTCGAGCCAGATCACATCCGAATCGTGATGGACATACCCCGCCGACAGGTCGTCCTTGTACCCGGGCTCGAAGGCTCTTCGCAAGAAATAGATGGTCTGGTTGAGAGAGTTGACTGCAACGACGGGCTCGAGATCTGGCCACAGCGCCTCAAGCACCTCGTCACGAGTCGCCGCCAGATTCGGGCGGGTTATCAGGAAACAGAGAAGCGACAGAACTTTGCGACGCAATTCCGTGCCGAGGATGGTCCGCTGTCCAACCGTGACTGCCACGCGTCCCAGGTCTTCAACAAAAACCGCAGGTGCCAGCCTTCGAGCCAGTCCTCTCCCCAACTCCGGATCCGCCAGCGCTCCCTTGAGGCGCTTTGCCAGCGACCTGAGCACAAGCACATCCTCTTCGGCGCCCACGAGATCAAGAAGGCGTGCGGCCGCGGCACCGTGCTTGCCAACGGTCCGGATTCCATCCCGGAGAGGCTGGCGCCAGCGCTCGGGTCGTAATGCGACCTCGGAGGTGAGCCGACTCATGCTGTCGTCATCGAGATCGCCAAGCCGCCCCACGATCGCCTCGGCAGCCATGCTTAGGATGGCCGGGTCCTCCAAGGCGATCGATCGAATCCCGGCGTTCATCGAGGCAGCTGGCTCCAGCACGAACCTCAACAGACGACAATAGCGAACCCATAGACCCGCACGTTGCTTGCGAGCCCATGCACTCGCGCGATCGACGATTTCAGAGGCATCGCGGCTCGATCTGCCGATCGCAATTTGCGCTTGCATGGCAAGTTGCCTTGAACCGTAAGCGGACTCTGCGGTGAATTCGTCTCTATCCAATGCGGCCACGAGGTCGGCGGCCTCTTCGAGACGAGATTGGCGGATCAGGGAATGCGCAAGCGACAGATTCCTAAGTCCGGAGAATTGTGGCTGCCAAATTGCGTAGCCATGAGCCTCGTGGAGCATCTGCTCGCCTACCAAGGCATCGCCGTACCAGTTTTCTATGTCGGCGGATTCGATCAGGACCTCCGCCTTTCCTAGCGCATGGGCCGACGAGACAGCGACCCCAGAGGCGGCGCGGGCCTCGGCTAGTCGGCCTTCGTGCGCAAGTCCCCAAGCTAAGGCTGACTTGGCGGACGCCACTTCGTGCCCAGCTGAGGTCCCTTCCAGAAGCGTTGTGGCGTCAGACGCAGCCTTCACTGCTCCAGGCGCATCGCCCAGCGCCCGGCAAGCTGCAGCGACATTGTGGTAAGTGATCCCCAGATAGTGCTCGTGACCCCTCGCTTCCTGTTTGCGGGCCATGGCCATCAAGTGATCGCGGTAGCCGACGATGTCCCCGAACGTCGAGCTTTCGACTGCTAGGCGCAAACCTTGGGCGATCATTCGCAGATCGCCCTCCTGTGTCCGCTGCTCAAGCTCCTTGGCCCGCTCGCGCGCATCCTTGAGATTCCCAGCCGTGAAGAGCAGTGACATTAGGTTGGCAAGAGCTAGGTTCGAGATGTCGCACCGATCCTCTTCCCCAAACGATTCATATGCGAGGTGTGCCCGCCTGAGGGCCGCGCTGATTCGATCGGCGTTAATGTCAATACGCGAAAGAATCATTTGGACAACTGGGGTGGAGCTATACGCCGAAAGACTTTCGACATAGGACGCCGCGCGAGCGAACTCTCCACCACCCATGACTATTTCGACAGCGCCGATAATTACGGAGAACAAGGATGCGGTGTCACCAGTGTTCGCGTAATGGTAAGCCGCCAAACCCCAGTCCCTGCTTTCGGCAAACCGTGCGATCGTTCGGTGAAGTTCAACTACCCCTTCCGCGCCAATCTCGCGCCTGAGGCGCGCCTCCAGGAAGTCGCGCACGAGTGGATGGAAGCGCAGCGAAGAGTTGGCCAGTTCGGCGCGACGCGATATCAGCCCGAGGCGCTCAGATTCGTCAAGTGCCTGTCCGGCGTCCTCGACCGTCCGACCTGTTACGACGCTCGCAAGAACGGGATCGACGGTTTGGAGGATCGACGTGCGCATGAGAAACGCCTGCAGCGCCTCATCCAAGGTCCCGACCACTTCCTCGGCCAAGTAGTCGTGAAGCTCCCCATGCGCCCCACTGAGGTTGCGGATGAAGGAGCGCACCTGGGCGGCAGATCTGTCACGGAGGGCGGATTGGACGAGTTGCAGCGAGGCCGCCCAGCCTTCGGTTCGATGCGACAGGTCCGATAGCACGTCGGGATCGAGCGGACGGCCATAGGTATCGCGGAAGAGGCGTTCGGTCTCGTCCTGGTCGAAACGCAGATCGTCGGTCGTCAACTCGGCGATCTCGCCCTGGGCGCGGAGTCGGGCGACAGGCAAAGTCGGCACCCGTCGGCTGAGGACCACCAGCGTCATGCGCTCCGGCGCTCGCGTCACGATATCGCGCATGATCGCCTGCACCTCGGGGACATCGTCCACCAGGTGGTAGTCGTCGAATATCAGGATCGATCCCGAACCCAGTGTCCCGAGCTCGCGGATGAACGCCTCGACCACTGTGGACCGACTCGGCGCGCTGGTGCCCAGCTCGCGCAGGAGGCCGAACGTGCCAGGAGCGAACGTTGGGTCTATTTGGCGGCCTGCCGCGACCAGGTAATTGATGAAGCTGACCCAGTTGCGATCTTCCTCGTCGAGCCGATACCACAGGGTCGGTGGCCGACTGCGACGCGCGAAGTCCGACAGCAGCGTGGTCTTGCCATAGCCCGCTTCGGCGCTGACGAAGATCAGGCGGCTGTGGATCTTGCTGTTCAGCCAGTCGAGGAGGCGATCGCGGCGCAACGTTTCCGCGCGAAGGGGCGGTCGCTGTACTTTCGTGGCCTGGATCGGGAACGTGCCGGATGCGTTGTCCGCTGGAGGCACGCCGCTATCAGCCCCGTCTCCGTCGTTTCGATCAGAACCGACCGACTGCTCAGGATCGGGAGCCGGGGACGCTTGGTGGACGCCCTTGCTCATGGGGCCATCAGGCCTCTGCCGGGCCAGCTTGCTCCTGGCGACGGCGGATCCGGGGTTGCGCAAGGGCATGGCGGCAATGGTGCCCGACGCCCCTCATCCACCGATTAGCTGCGCGCACTGAGCCTCGCGTCGGCCGACCATCCCACCGTCCAGGAGGCATCCGGCGATCGCCTGCCGTCAACCCTCGTACTCGAAGCCGATCTTCAGCTCGACTCGATACTCCACGATCTCGCCGCCCTCCACGGCTGCGGTGGACTGGACGACCTCCACCGTCCGGATATTGCGCACGGTTTTGCTGGCCGTGGCAACTGCCTGGCGGGCCGCATCGCTCCAGGAGCGCGGGCTCGTGCCGACCATCTCGCGGATGATGATGATGCCCATCAGGCTCCTCCTGCATGGTGGGTTCGCCGACGTGCGGCCGGCCGGGAGCGACAGTCTAGGCCGCTGGCGGAGCCTTCGAGGGCCGGCCGGAACAGCAGGAAGCCGGCCCAGCAGGGTCGGCTTCGAATGAGTGACTGGCCTCGCGTCCTTCCTCCGGGTCGACCCCCGTCATCGACCAGGCTGAGGCGAGAGGCAGGTCAGGCGGGTGCCGCAGTCACGGTCGATTCCGCCCGGACCTTATCGAAGCAGGAGCTGCAGTACACCGGTCGGTCGTTGCGAGGCGCAAACGGCACAGTGGCCTGGCCACCACACATATGGCAGACCGCGGTGTGGAACTCCCTGGGTCCTCCCATCGTGCGGGCGCGCTTCGCGGCAGCACGACACGAAGGACATCGTTGCGGGTCGTTCAGCAGACCCTTGCTCGCGTAGAAGGCCTGCTCGCCGCCGGAGAAGACGAACTCCTCGCGGCAGTCGCGACAGGTCAGCGTCCGGTCCTGATACACCGGTTCTCCTCGAGAATATCCGAAGGGCACCGAGATGGGCCGGTCCGACCACGGAGTCGGAGCCGATAGACGCGAGGATATGCATGTCGTCAAGGGGTCGAAAGGGGCGATTTCGCGCGGGTCATCGGTCGACGCTGCGAATATCGAAGCTGGAGCCGCCGGGAGCGGTGAGGGCAGCCTCAGGCTAGCTGGTCGGCGTAGCGCTCCCCGGCATAGCCGACGAAGCGGGTCTGGGTTCGTTTGAACCACAGTTTGATCTCGCCGGTCGGTCCATTGCGATGCTTCGCCAGCTTGAGATTGATCACCTCTCCGTCCGCATCGGCGTCTTCGCCGCCGCGCTCTTTTGCGCGCCACAGGAAGACCACCAGGTCGCTGTCCTGCTCCAGCGCTCCGCTCTCCCTCAGATCGGACAGCCGCGGTTCCTTCGATTCGCGCATCTCCGGTTGGCGCGACAGCTGGGAGAGCGCAACGACCGGAACCTTGAGCTCGCGCGCGAGGGCCTTCAGTCCGCGCGAGATCTCTGACACCTCCTGAACGCGGTTCGCATCGCGGCTCGTGGTACTGGCCTGCATCAGTTGGAGATAGTCGACGATGATCAGATCGAGGCTGGTCTCGGCCTGCAGGCGACGGGCCTTCGTTCGCAGCTCCATCGTGGAGATGCTGGGTGTGTCGTCGATGTAGATGGGCGCCTCGGAGAGGGCATTCATGGCTGGGGCGAGTCGCGTGAAGTCCATCTCTTCGAGGAACCCCGTCCGCAGCCGTTGCGAATCCACGTTGGCGACCGACGACAGGAGACGCAGGACGAGCTGCTCCTTGCCCATTTCCAGGCTGAAGATTCCAACGCTCTTCTTCTCGCGGACAGCGGCGTGTTCCGCGACATTCAGCGCGAAGCTCGTCTTGCCGACGGACGGCCTGGCCGCGATGAGGATGAGGTCGGAGTCCTGCAAGCCGGTGGTGAGCGCGTCGAGATCCGCGAAGCCCGTCCGGATACCGCTCACCTCGCCTCGGTGAGCGTGCAAGTAGTCGAGCCGGTCGTAGGCCGATACGAGCAGTTCGCGTAGCTTCGCGAAGCCCACCTCGACTCGCCGCTGGCTCACTGAGAACAGCTCGCTCTCCGCGCGGTCGATCGCCTCCTGGATCTCAGCAGGGTCCTCGTAGCCGATCCCGGCGATCTTGCCGGCGGCCGAGATCAGGTTCCGTAAGACGGCCTTTCGCTCGACGATCCGCGCGTAGGGCACCGCGTGCACGGCCGTTGGCGTCTTGTTGGCCAGCGAGGAGAGGTACGTCCGGCCGCCGATGGCTTCGAGATCCTCGGTCCGTTCGAGAGTCTCGGCAACAGTCACGATGTCGACGGGTTCGCGGCGCTCGTACAGGTCGAGCATGGCGCGGTAGATCGACCCGTTGGCCGCCCGATAGAAGTCATCGGGCTTGAGAATCGGCGCGACCTCGACGATGGCGTCGCGGTCGATGAGGATCGAGCCGAGCACCGATTCCTCGGCCTCGAGACTCTGGGGCGGCAGACGGTCGATCACGGCAGGCGCGGCTCCTGGCGGGCTGGCGCGCTTGATTCAGAACCGCGGAAGCGGCAAGAAACAGTCTTGACTTTCGACGGCCGAGCGTTTGTCCACGGCTCGAGGGCGGGGAATTCGTCGATTTGTTGACGCTCGGCCCGATGGTGTGGACTGGGTGTGGATCTAATCGAGGCGGCGAATGACCCCGATCAGCTTGCCTTGGATCCGTACGTCGTCGAAGTACATCGGCGGATAGGCTGGGTTCGCCGGTTGCAGGCGGACTCGATCCTTCTCCTTGAAGAAGCGTTTGAGGGTGACCGCGTTTTCATCGACCTGTGCGACAACAATGTCCCCATTGCGCGCCGTGGATTGGGGGCGGATCAAGACGAAGTCGCCGTCCGTGATGTGCGCGTCGATCATCGAATCGCCGCGGACCTTGAGGACGTACGCGTCCCCGCTCGGCGCAAGGAGCTCCGGGATGGCCATCGTCTCCGAAGCGTCCTGGTAGGCCTCGATCGGACCACCAGCGGCGATCTCCCCGACGATCGGAACCACGTGGGAGTCGCCGACGCTCGACTGCGGCACCAGCTCACTCGAAAGCCCGAGCCTGAGGGCAGCAGTAGGCGTCAGGCGGATGGCACGCGACTGGGCGGCGCCGCGCTCGAGGTAGTTCTCCCGCTCGAGGATCTGAAGGTGGTGGTGCACCGCGGAGGTAGACGCAAGGCCTACGGCGCGAGCGATCTCCCGCACGGACGGCGGATAGCCTCGCGCACGCAGCGTGGCTGCGATGTAATCGAGGATCTTGACCTTGCGCTCGGCGTCGTGCCTGGTCACGGGCGCCTCCTTTCAGGCCTCGAATGATACAGAACAGACGTTCTATGTCAAGTATGAAGTCGCCCGACCCTCGCATCAACTTGCGGTCGGGCCGGCCGGGGCCGCGACGTCACCGGCGCCCGTCCGACCCTCGCTGGTAGACTCGGCGCTCCGCGCGAGGCTGACGCCATCCCGCGGCTCCAACAGAACGGGAACCGATGGCAGCCAACGACAACGACGATCGCAAGAAGCGACGGGGCTCGGGCGGTGCCGTCCGGCGCGCCCTCGGGTTCCTCGCCTTCCTGCCGGTCGCCAGCCGTGCGCCGTTGTACACGCGTCTGATGTGGGAGCTGGTCCGGGACGAGCGAACGCCTGCCGGGCGCAAGGCTCTTCTGGCGGGTGCCCTAGGTTACCTGCTCCTCGGCCGGGACCTCATCCCCGACGATATTCCCGTCCTGGGCGGCCTCGACGACCTCGTGGTTGTGATCGTCGCCGTGGACCTGTTCCTCGACGGCGTTCCGGCCGACGTACTGACCGAAAAGCTGATCGCGTTGGGTATCGACCGAGCTGCCTTCGAGCAGGACGTCGCCCAGATCAGACGCCTGACGCCCGGACCGATCCGCCGGCTCGTCCGGCGCCTGCCGCATGCCTTCGGCATCGCTGACCGGGCGGTCAAGGCGACCGGACTGGGGCCTCGCATCCGCTCATTTGTCTCGAAGGAGGATTCGATCGCGTGAAGGTGATCCTGACGACGGACGTCGCCGCACTCGGCAAGAGCGGTGAGCTCAAGAGCGTCGCCGATGGCTACGCCCAGAACTTCCTGATCCCGCGCAAGCTCGCCGTGCCCGCGGCAGGCGGTGCCTATCGTGCATGGCAGCACGACATCGCCAATCGCGAAGACAAGCGGCAACGAGAGCGCGAGGAGGCCGACATCGTGGCCACCCGCGTTGCGGGCACTACCCTGACGATGGGTGTGAAGGTAGGCGAAGGCGGCAAGCTGTACGGCTCGATCACGGCGAAGGACGTCGCAGACGCACTCGGCCGTCGTGGTATCTCGGTCGACCGCCACAAGGTCGACCTCGAAGAGCCCCTCAAGTCTCTCGGCACCTACAAGGTCGCGGTGAAGGTCTATCCGGGCCTGACGCCTGAAGTGACCGTCGTCGTCGAGCCGAAGGGCTAGGCTCGGAGGGGCCGCGCCCACCGACAGGTCCGGCCTTAGCCTCTGGCCCTCACCTCGTAGAGCGTGACGCCGCACGCGTTCAGTGGTGTCAGAGCGTACGTCGCCTGAATTCGGGCGAGCGTCGACGACGGCTGGATCACATAGATCGGGCGCCCCTGGCCGAACCGCCGATCCACTTCCCCAGGGATCGCGTCGATGCCGTTGAACACCTCCACGTCCGGGCGCTCGCCCGCCACGAACCGCTCATACCACAGCGGTGTGCTGTACGACCACCAGGACATCACCACGGCGTTGGGCTTGACCTCTTGGAGTGCGGCTTGCGCGTAGCACTCGGCGGAAGGGTTGTCGACCCGTCCGGAGTTCAGGGCCAGCAAGGCGATGGGAACGACCGCCAGGGCGGGCGTCACGATCTGCAGCGAGGGCACGGCGGGGATCCGCGACCAGAGCACCAGCTGGGCCCCAAGCGCGGCGAGGGCCACCAGGATCGCAACCGGGAGGAAGTAGTAGCGCTCAATGTCGGCGTTCTGATAGTTGAGCGCCGCGTACAGGGTCAGACCGGCGCTGGCCAACAACAAGAATGCCGCCCGCGGGCTGCTCCTCGCGAGCGCGATCAGTCCCACCAGCGCCAGGCCGATGACCGCCATCGCGATTGCCGGATGGGATCCGGCATCCAGGCTGCGGATGAACGCAGGCAGCGCGCCCAGAGCGTTGCCGGGCCCATCCAGCGACAGGAAGCCCATGCTCCCGCGAAAGTCGCTGCCGAGCACATACCGCCAAAAGAGGTCCCAGGTTGTCGGTGCAAAGTCGTGGTGAATCGGAGGATTCGACGCCGCTCGCAGGGGGACGTACAGGTAGACGCCCGCGCCCGCCAGGAAAGCGACCGCGAGGCCGACGATTCGACGGACGGCGAGCACCAACCCCGGCTCGCAGAGGAGCACGTACCCGGCCAGGGCCGGTCCCATGAGCACCATGAGCAGGTGGTTGCCAAGGGCCAGTCCGAACAGAAATGCCATGGCCAACAGCCACCGGTGGGGCCGCCCGCGGCGGTTCCACTCGAGTGCCAGCAGGATCAGCGCGAGGGCCAGGAGAACATGCAGGGTGTGGGGGTCGGCGCGACCCGCCGTTCGCCAAAAGGGCTGCAGCAGCCCGAATGTGAGGGCACCAATGGCCGCGACCGCCGGGGTCGCTCCGATCCAGCGGATCACGAGGTAGAGCGTCGCGACCGCAAGGGCGCTGATGACCGCCGACAGGAGGTCCATTCGATACGCGGCATCGCCGATCGGAACGAGATTGGTGAACGCCCAGCCCAGCAGCAGGTATGTTGGAAAGCCCGTTGGGTGGGTAAGTCCGAGCGTGGGCGCGGCCGCCTGGAAGATCGCCGTGTCCCAGAACCCGACGCTTCGAAGCAGATGCGATGCATAGGCGCCGAACGCGAAGACGGCAACGAGGCCGGCCACGGCCGCCTCGATCCGCCACCCCTCGAATGCACCCAACTCGAGCGTCCCGAGCGGCTCTTCGGGACGGGCGGCAGTCCGGCGTTCGTGCGGGCCGTGCCGGGCGTCGGTTCCTGCGTCGGCCCCCGTCCCGCCTTGCCGCGTTGAGCCGCCTTCCGCGGGAAGGGGCGGGGCATCCGCGGTCAGTGGTTCCACCAGTCGTAATAGGTCGAGCCCATGCCCCACAGGTTCACGACGAAGCCGATGGCGATCGCGAGGCCGGATTCGAAGCCGACCCGTCCGGCGAGCCCACGAGCGGTGAGCAGCAACAGGAAGGGATAGATGTCCTGGGCGTAGCGATAGCCAAACTGGATGCCGCCGGGGTCGGCATGGGTCAGGTTGGGGATCAGGATCAGGGCTATCGACAGCCACGTCCCGAGACCGAACCAATCCAGGCGACGAGCCCTTATCGCCCACAGGAAGATTGGCGAGGTCAATAGGATGCTGAGCCCGCCAAGTGCGCGCGATTGCACCCATGGAAAGCCGGCGACCTGGACGGGTGCGGCCAGGAACATCGCGTAGAGCTGCCGCGGGATGTTGTAGACGCTGAAGAAGCCGTGGCGGTACTGGGCCTCCTGGAGCAACCCCGGGATCAGGGCGTAGCCGTTCTCCGCGTAGGACCCGAAACGGAGCTGGTTGTAGAGGAGGTACGCGGCCAGCGGGATGCCGATGCCGAGTGCCATCGGCACGGCCAGCCGAACGAATCGTCTCGGGTCAATCGCCCATCGCTCGGCGCGAACGGTGGCCGGCGTCAGTGTGCCAAAGGCCTCCGACGCCTGGGAGCGTTCCCGGGCTGACCGGTGAGCAAGATAGGCCAGGAAAAATGGCAGGGCGAGAGCCATTGGCAACCGAGACAGGAAAGCGCCGGCGAACAGCAGGCCGATCAAGGCCGTTGGCGCGTCCAGCTGGCAGGCGCGAATCGCCAGCAGCATGAAGAACAGGGCGACGACGTGCGCGAAGTGCCACGAGGTCCCGACCTGAGCGGAGAACCACACGATCGTCCCGAACCCAAAAACAAGGGATAGGGCGAGCGCAAACCGACGGCGAGCACCCATCCCGGTGGCGATCCAAAAGACCAGAGCGACATTGGCGGCCCCGAGCGCGATGGATGCCCACTCCTGGTGGAACCCGGGCCCGAAGAGCAGCACCTCGGGCAAGACGACCAGCGCCGGAACGGGTGGATAGACGACGTAGAAAAGCCCCGTTGCGCTCGGGATGACCTCGTTCAGATACGACGGCGCCGAGGTGAGCCCAAGCCGGCCATGCAGGAAGGCGTCGGCAAGGGGGACGAAGTAGTTGAGCCCGGCGGTTCTGTGGTGGTTCAACCACGCATACACGAACAGCGCGATTCCGAACAGGAAGATCGGAATCCAGCGGTCCAGTGCGGGGCTGTCCATGGCGAGCTCGTCGGCCACGTAGCGGGCGATCGAGCCCTCGGGCATGAAGCGTCGCCAGCGGCTCGGCGGGAGATCCCCGGCCTGCGCGCCGGTCCCGGCTGTCGGCTCGATCTCGACGCGTTCGGTCATTGGCCGCCGTGTTGCAGACCGTTCGCTGCGGCTGGCCTGGCGGCCCTGATCGCCTCCGGGCTGACGGCGAACACCTGGTAGTGCTGCGTGCTCACGACGGCCGGATAGCGCGCTTCGAAGGCCTTTTCGTTCGCGAGCACGTTCGGGTCCGAGACGTCCTCACTCGAGAGGACGACGTAGTCGATGGTCTCCTGCAGCAGTCGCATCTCGGTTCCAGCCTTGAACTGGAGCAGGTCCCTGACCTCCGCCTGGCGTTGCTCGTACGGGATACCGCTCACCCAGAGCTGGCCCCAGTAGCCCATGAAGAGGCGGCGGCCCGTGAGCATCATGACCGGGTCGTGGTGCCCGGCGCTCGTGAGGAAGAGCGCGTGGGCGTCCGTCTTGTCGCGGATCTCGCCGTCCAGGGCGATCTGTTCCGCGCTGAGCACCAGGTAGCGACCCTGTCCCTCCCACTGGGCGACGTTTTCCAGGATCGGGCCCGCGATCAACGTGGCGACGGCCGCGGCCAGCAGGAACCTGACCGTCGCTGAACGATGTCGCCGCCATGTCCGCACGACAAGTGCCGCCACAAGGATCGTCACTGCCAGGAACCAATACACAAGGAGCTTGTTGTTGTCGCGATCCCACGGTTGGAAAACCAGCACGTTGACGATCACGAACAGAGGCATCAATCCGAGCAGCAGCCTGAAGGAGCGTGGGGGAAGGAGCCGATAGCCAAAGAAGGCCAGGACCAGCAGCGGGGCGAACAGCCCGAGGTTCTTCAACCAGAACCACCACCATGGATCCGGTGCGCTCAGCCAGCCGAGCTCGACCCTGAACGCGGACAGGGCACTGGAGCCGCCGCGCAGCTGGAGGGCCAGCTGGGGTAGTGCAACGAGGACCCAGCTCGCATGGAAGGCGATCCATCCTGGCCACGGAATCGAGGTGATGGCGAACAGTCGCCGGTTGAGCAGGAAGACCAGGAATGGCGTGACCATCGCAATTGCCAGCAACGTCGGCAGATGCGCGAGCGGCAGGAAGCCGGCGACGACCCCCGCGAGCACGAAGAGGCGGAGTGCCCGGCGGCGAACGGCGACGAGGAGGATGCTCAGACTGAGCATGACGAGCGGCAGCCCGTACAAGTAGGCGCGCTGCGACATGATGAAGGCGATATAAGGGTTCAGGAACTGGATATGAAGGTCGTCCTGAGCCGCCCGGTCGAATGGCGCCTTCGCCAGCGTGCCGAACAGGTCGTGCGATTGGTCGATGTTGGCGACGGTCGCCACCCACACGAGCGAACCTCCGAGCAGGAACAAGACGGTCGCCAGGCCGGCGATGGCCCGGTCGCCCGCTGCCAGGCGGCGAGCGAACGCGTAGAGCGATAGCGCGAGCAGCACCGACAGCACGAAGCTGTGCAACGAAAGGGCTGCCGGCGGATCCATCCCCAGGACGATCATGGCCCCCGGGGTGAGGTCGGTCAGGAAGTGGTAGCTCATCGGCAGGCCTGCGTAGAGCGTGTGCTGTGGCGGGAAGTTGTTCCCGTAGGCGAAGCTGCTGGCGATACCGAGGTGGGTCGGCCAGTCGCTCCAGAGATATTCGTGGCCCGCCCACAACCCGACGCCGTCGACAGTCATGGCGCTCGCCCACAGCGCGAGCCAGCGGATCGTGAAACCGACCATGATCAGAAGGGCGAGCGGCTCGATCCTCTCGAACAGGCTCCCGAGGATCTGTTCCGGCGACCCCGTGAAGGCCCCCAGCAATCCGCCGTGAAGGAGCAACCAGCCTGCCAGCACGACGCATCCGGCCGCAAGCGCGAAGAGGACGAGCGGTGACAGCCCGAAGAACGTCCCGAGGGGAAGCATCGCCAGCGTGCCGACGACGATGCCCAGCACGGCTCCATGCGCGAACCGCTCGAGGGGCGTGAGGAAGGGCGTCAGGCGCACGAGAACCGCGATCCCAGGCGCGGCCAGCGCTGCCAGGAGAGCCAGCGACGCGATCATGCTCACCTCTGGGGGCTCCATCCACGCAGCCCGAGCGCAAGGATGTCACGCATACGGGCCAGCAGCGCGAAACCAGCGGCCCGAGGGTTCACGGCGCGCGATGATACCGCTCGTGATGGGCGCCTCGGCGAAGACGATCCTGCATGTCGACCTCGACGCCTTCTTTGCGGCCGTCGAGCAGCGTGACAGGCCGGAGCTGCGCGGCCGTCCCGTCGTCGTGGGCGGTGGTGGTCCCCACGACCGCGGGGTCGTATCAGCGGCGAGTTACGAGGCGCGACGCTTCGGAGTCCGTTCGGCGATGCCCTTGCGGACGGCGGCAGCGCTCTGCCCCGACGCTGTATTCCTCCCCGTCGACGGCTCGAAGTACCTGTCCGTCAGTCGTGAGGTCATGGCCATCCTGCGCCGCTACACGCCCCAGATCGAGCCCATCTCGATCGACGAGGCGTTCCTCGACGTCACCGGCTCGATCGCGCTCTTCGGCGACGGCGAGCGAATCGGGCGCGAGATCAAGGCCGCCATCGGCGACGAGCTCGCCCTCACCGCCTCCGTCGGGGTGGCCACCACGAAGCTTGTGGCCAAGATCGCGTCGGAGCTGCGCAAACCGGACGGCCTGGTCGTCGTCCCACCGGGCGACGAGGCCGCATTCCTGGCGCCGCTGCCGATCTCCAGGTTGTGGGGCGTTGGGGGGCAAACGGCAGCTGCCCTCAGCGAGTATGGCGTCGCGACCATCGGAGACCTTGCCCGACTGGCGCCCGACCTGCTGGTCCGACGATTCGGAAAGCACGGTGCGGCACTGGTCGACCGGGCGCGCGGAATCGACGGCGATGCGGTCTCCGGGGAGGCCGCGGCCAAGTCGGTGGGTCACGAGCACACGTTCGACGTCGACACGTCCGACACGGAAATGATCGAACGAACGCTGCTGGCGATGGCCGAGGGCGTGGCTGGCCGTCTGCGCGCGGCTGGGTTGCGCGCGGCGACGGTGTCGGTCAAGATCCGCGACTCGCAGTTCCGGACCCTCACCCGCCAGCGGACGCTGAACGAGCCGACCGATATGACCGAGCCGATCTGGCAGGCGGCCCTCGAGCTGGCTCGGCCGGAAGTGCGGGGCATGCGCGTCCGTCTCCTCGGGGTCACGGCCTCCAACTTCGGCGAGCCGGGGCAGATGGGTCTCTTCGGAGGTGTCGATCTGCGCCGCCGCCGTGCGGTTGAGGCGGCGGACCGCCTTCGTCGGCGGTACGGCGATCGAGCGGTCATCCGCGCACGTCTCCTGGGAACTGGGCTCCCCGCGCCGTTCGAGCGCGACCCGACGACGGCTCCCGAGCGCCGGGTTGGACGGCCGGACCCGGAAGCGACGGCAAATCCGCTCGAGCGGCGTGCCACGAAAGGTGGCACCAACCAGGTAGACGGTGCGCCCAACGACGCTTGACATCGAACGCCTGTTCTGATTAGAGTCAGCGTCGTAACCGAACATGCGTTCTGTCCGATGTGCCCGGGCTGATCCCTTGCTTGCCCCCGGGAAAGGAGCCATTCCAATGGCGATGATCCGCGTCGAGCCGGTCGCCGTGCGCGTCCGGACTGACTGGTTTGATGGGCGTCCCTGCGCGATCACGTGGGGCGCCGAGGAACTTCGAGTAAGGCGCCTTTCGGCTGTCCGCCAGGAGGCGGCCGCCTACAAAGCCTCGGTCGGGCCACGGACGGTCTTCGAGGTCGACACCTCTCGGGCGCGACTCGCGCTGAGCTTCGAGCACAGGTCCCGACGGTGGACCATCGAAGGGCTCGACGAGGACCGGAACACCGCATAAGGACCGGGCTCCCCTTCGTCGGCCGAGGGTTCCTCCGTGCTCGGACGACGCGGATCAGCCCGATGGGTGGCGGGGTGAGCGCGCCGGTACCGTGTTCGCCCTGCCCCCGCCAAGTGGTTCCCCGACCAGGCCTTGGCGCGCTTTTCGGCGGCCCGCCCTTGTCATGCAACTACAATCTCGACCGTGGAGGAGGCGTCGGCCGAAGAACCCCGCTTTCGCGAGCTGACCCTCTTCGGGTTCGTCGAGCGACTCGCTTCCTCCGAGCCGGTACCGGGGGGTGGAAGCGCCTCGGCCGTAACGGGCGCTCTTGGCGCTGCTCTTGTCGCCATGGTCGCCAACCTGTCGGAGGGTCGTCCCAAATACGCCAGGTACGGCGACCTGCACGCGCGTGGAGCGGAGCTCGGTCGGCGCCTGGCCGACAGGTTCCTGGCGCTGGCGGACGAGGATGCGGCGGCTTACGGCAGGTTCGCAGCGGCGCTCAAGCTCCCTCGGGACACCGACGAGCAGCGTGCCACTCGTTCGGATGCGTTGGCTGCTGCTGCTCGAACGGCGGCGGCGGTGCCACTGTCGTGCGTCGAGACGTGCCTGGAGCTGGTGGGGGCCGCCGAATCCCTGGCGGGACGTAGCAATCAGAACGCCTCGAGCGACCTGTCCGTAGCCTCCCTGCTCGGGGAGGCGGCCGCCCGTGGCGCGGCGCAGAACGTGCTCGTGAACCTGCCATCGATCGGCGATGCGCGGATGGCGGAGGAAATGTCGAGCCGGGTGGATCACCTGCTGCACGACATCGAACGCCTCGCCCAGCTGACTCGCGAGACGGTCGCAGCCGGAACGCTCCGATGAGCCGTAACGGTCCCCGGCTCCTTCACGGCGCCCCGATCGCCGCAGAGATTCGGGGGCAGGTCAAGGACGATGTTGCCGCCTTCAAGCGTCGCTACGGCTTCGCGCCAACCCTTGCCATCGTCATGGTCGGTCGCGACGCCCCGTCTGCGGTCTACCTGCAGCAGATCCTGCGAAGCTGCCGCAACGTCGGGATATCGGGGCGGCTGGTCGAAATCCCGGGGCGAGTGTCCGCCGCGGCGCTGCGCAGCCGAATCGCCCAACTGAACGATGACCCGCTGGTCGCCGGAATCATCGTCCAGATGCCGCTGCCTCGGCGTATTCCCCTCTCGGCCGTGACGGATACGCTGGATCCTGCCAAGGACATCGACGGCATCCACCCGCTCAACGCCGGCCGCCTCGAGCTCGGGCACGAGGGTTTCGTGCCGACGACAGCCCAGGCCGCGGTCCAGCTCCTAAAGAGCTCGGGAATCTCGCTGGAAGGCCGGCGCGCGGTCGTCGTCGGGCGCTCGAACGTCGTCGGAAAACCCGCCGCCATCCTGCTCCTGCGCGAAAACACGACGGTGACGGTCTGTCACTCGCGCACGCGCGATCTTGCGGCGGAAACGCGTCGCGCCGAGGTGCTCGTCGTGGCGGTGGGCAAGCCCGGCCTCATCACGGGCTCGATGCTCAAACGCAGGGCTGTCGTGATCGACGTCGGGATCAACGTGGTCGGCGACCGAATCGTAGGCGACGTCGACTTCGAAACGGCGAAGGACGTCGTCTCGGCGATCACGCCCGTTCCCGGCGGTGTTGGCCCCGTCACGAACGCGCTGCTACTCACCCACCTGATGCGGGCCGCCGCCGCCCAGGCCCAGACTGCCGACACACCGCGTCGCGGCCTCCGCCAGGCCCGCCCATGAACCCGATGCGCCGGTGACGAGCACGAAGGCGTTCCCGTCGGATCTCGAGATCGCGCGCTCGGTGACGCCGCGGCCGATCGTCGAGGTCGCGCGCGAGCTCGGTCTTCGCGATGACGAGATCGAGCTGTACGGCCCGTGGAAGGCGAAGGTCCGCCTGGAGGCGATTCGCAGGCTCGAGGCGCAAAACCCACTCGGCAAGTACGTTGTCGTGACGGCCATCACGCCGACGCCACTCGGCGAGGGCAAGACGACGACGACCATCGGGCTTGCCCAGGGACTCGGTCGAATCGGCCGGCGGGCCGCCGTAGCCATCAGGCAACCATCCCTCGGGCCAGTGTTCGGGATCAAGGGCGGCGCTGCCGGAGGAGGCCACAGCCAGGTGATCCCAATGGAGGACTTCAACCTGCACCTGACCGGCGACAACCACGCGGTTGGCGCCGCGCACAACCTGGCGGCCGCATTCATTGACAACAGCCTTCACCACCGGAATCCGATGGGCATCGAGGCTCAATCGATCCAATGGCCGCGTGTCGTCGACATCAGCGACCGCTCGATCCGTCGGGCCGTCATCGGGCTGGGCGGCCGCGAGAATGGACCGCCGCGCGAAACGGAGTGGCAGATCACGGTCGCCTCGGAGGTGATGGCGGTCCTCGCCCTTGCCTCGGACATCCACGACCTGCGCGCCCGCCTCGGACGAATGGTCCTCGCGCAGACGTACGACGGTGCGCCCGTCACCGCCGACGACCTGCGGGTCGCCGGAGCCATGACGGCGCTCCTGCGCGACGCCCTCAAGCCCAATCTGCTACAGACGCTGGAGGGCGGCCCCGCCTTCGTCCACGCCGGTCCCTTCGCCAATATTGCCCACGGCAACAATTCGGTCCTGGCTGATCGTCTCGGACTGGCGACCAACGAGATCGTCTGCACCGAAGCCGGGTTCGGGGCAGACATGGGTGCCGAGAAGTTCTTCAACATCAAATGCCGGGCGAGCGGGCTGCGGCCCGATGCGGCGGTCGTGGTCGCGACGATCCGGGCGCTGAAGATGCACGGCGGCGTCGGCAGGATCGTGGCCGGCAAGCCATTGGACCCCGTGCTTCAGGAGGAGAACGTACCCGCGGTTCGCGCCGGTTCGGCGAACCTCGCAAAGCAGGTCGAAAACGTCCTCGCCTTTGGCGTGCCAGTGGTCGTGGCGATCAACGCGTACCCGACCGACACTCCAGGCGAAGTCAGCGCTGTTCGCGAAGCCGCGCTCGAGGCGGGCGCTCGCGCGGCGGTCGTCAGCACGCATTTCCAGACCGGCGGCGCAGGCGCCGAAGAACTTGCTCGCGCGGTGTGGGCCGCTGCCCAGGAAGGCGCCCCAGATTTCCACATGCTCTACGCCGACGATGCATCCCTGCGCGACAAGATCGAGACGATCGCGGTGCGCATATACGGAGCGGCCGGCGTCGACGAGCTTCCGGCTGCAAGCAAGGCGTTGGCCCTCTATGAATCCCTGGGCTTCGGACGCTTGCCCGTGTGCATGGCGAAGACGCAGTACTCGTTGAGTCACGATCCCGCTCTGCGTGGTCGACCGACGGGTTTCCGCGTTCCAATCCGGGACGTGAAACTGTCGGCGGGTGCCGGCTTCGTTACGCCGCTGCTCGGCGAGATGCGAACGATGCCCGGTCTGCCGTCCCGGCCGGGCGGCGAGAACATCGACATCGACGCGAACGGCGACATCGTCGGCCTGTTCTGACGTTCCTCGCGGCTGGCTGGGTCGCCAGTCGGCCGCCATGAAGATGCGGTCCCACCTCGTTCCCGGGGCTGTAGGGTGCCAGAATGCGGGTGGAGGTGGCACCAGGGTGAGCGCGACGCACGCAGACGAGGATCACGCCGACCAGGGCCACGCCGACGAGGATCTCCTCGGTCCGGTCGACTACACAGCCTGGGGGGCCGGAGCCCTCGGTGTCGCCATCGGCCTCGTGATGTGGCTCTGCTTCGTCCTGGCGAGCAGCGGCTCGACGGTAGGCTGACTGAACCGCCGCCTAATCGCCGAGCCGACCGCTGACACGTGTTGACCCTCGTCCTGACCAGACACGGGCTGACGTCTCGGTCCCGACCGGAGCAACACCTCGGGCAGAAGATCGACGTGCCACTCTCGGAGGGGGGGCGAGCCCAGGCCGCCGCGCTTGCCGCCCGGCTGGAACCCGTCGATTTCGAGCGGATCATCAGCAGCCCGTTGCTTCGGGCCCGCCAAACGGCCGAGATCGTGGCTGGTGGACGCGAAGTCGAGATCGAGCCGCGACTGGCGGAGATGGACTACGGACGCTGGGAAGGCCTGACCTACGAACAGATCAACGAAACGGACGCAGAGGAACGGCGGCGCTGGGAGGAAGACCCGGCCTCACGCGCATACCCGGGCGGCGAATCGGGCAACGACGTCGCGGCCCGGGTGCGAGCGTTCCTTGCCGACCTCGTCGACGACCACGTCAGGCGGCACGGACACGCGGGCACAACGGAATGGCCGGTGCTGGCGGTAGCGCACAGCAGCACGAACAGAATCCTGATGTGCGTCGCTCTGGACCTACCCGTCCGAGAGTTCCGCCAGCGCTTTTCCCAGGGACAGGTCAATCTGACCGTCCTGCGTTTCGAGCACGGTGACGGTCCTACGGACGCGCGCCTGATTCTCGCAAATGACCTCGCTCACGTCCGTC
Source organism: Chloroflexota bacterium (assembly GCA_005883615.1). Lineage (GTDB taxonomy): Bacteria > Chloroflexota > Limnocylindria > Limnocylindrales > CSP1-4 > CF-16. The sequence goes on from VBEC01000024.1 coordinate 61,071, forward strand.
CAGCTGGGGCGACTCCCTGGGAGTGAGAGTCGAATCGCTCAGCGTCCTGAAGCGGGATGGTGGCCTGCTTTTCGGGACCCGCGTCGTCCGCATGTTCGGATACGGATTCCTCGCGGTCGTCCTCGCCCTCTACCTCGCCGAGCTCGGCTTCGATGGCGGCCAGCTCGGGCTCCTTCTGAGCCTCACGCTCGTCGGCGACACGCTCATCTCGCTCTGGCTGACGACCAGCGCGGACCGCATCGGCCGACGCCGCGTGTTGATTACCGGTGCCCTACTCATGATCGGGGCGGGCGTCGCCTTCGTGGCCACGCGGAATCTCGCCCTGCTGGTCGTTGCGGCAACGGTCGGTGTCATCAGCCCCTCGGGCAACGAGGTCGGGCCGTTCCTGGCGATCGAACAGGCCTCCCTTGCCGAAACGATCCCGGACGCGCAACGCACGGCAGTGTTCGCCTGGTACAACCTCGTTGGGTCGGTCGCGACTGCGTCGGGGTCGCTGGCCTCCGGCCTCCTCGCCCAGGCGCTGCAGTCCGCCGGCCTGGCGCCCGTTGAGAGCTACCGGTCGATCGTCCTCGGTTACGCGGCTCTGGGCGTCGTCCTCGTGCTTGCCTTCAGCCGGTTGTCGGCCGCCATCGAGGTTCGGCCCGAAGCACGTTCCCCGCTCGCCGGCCGCTTCGGGCTGCATCGATCGCGGGGCATCGTTGTACGCCTGGCGGCCTTGTTTTCGCTCGACGCATTCGGCGGCGGACTGGTCACCCAGAGTTTGCTGGCCTACTGGTTCCACGTCCGCTTCGGCGCCGATCCCGCCCTGCTCGGTGCGATCTTCTTCGGTGCCAATATTCTTGCCGCGGTTTCGGCGTTGTCGGCGGCCCGGCTGGCGGCCCGGATCGGGCTCATCAACACGATGGTGTTCACGCACCTGCCGTCGAATGTGCTGCTGCTCCTCGTGCCGTTCATGCCGAATCTGCCCCTCGCGATCCTGGTACTGCTGGCTCGCTTCAGCATCAGCCAGATGGACGTACCGACCCGCCAGTCCTACACGATCGCGGTCGTCGACCCGGACGAGCGGTCTGCGGCAGCAGGAGTAACCGGTATCGCGCGCACGACCGGGGCGGCTCTCTCGCCGCTCGTTGCGGCTCCCATGATCACGATGCCGGAGTTAGCGGCACTGCCGTTCGTTCTCGCCGGTGGCCTCAAGATCGTCTACGACCTCGTTCTGTACCGGCTCTTCCGATCCACGCCTGCGCCTGGCGAACGCCCGTCTCGCGCTCGCAAGTAGGCGCGCCCCCGCCGATCAGTCGGCGGGGCGGCGGCGGCCCGGCGTGCCAAGGCGCCACCAGACAAACAGCCCGATGGCAGCGATCACGCCGATCGCGACGAGCAGGTCGAAGGGCTGGAGCGCGTGGCGGATGTCCTGCCAGCGCGCCCCGAGGAGCACCCCCGCGTAGACGAGAGCCGCCGACCAGAAGAACGCCCCTGCCGTCGAGTAGGCAATGAACCGCGGCAGGGGCATCCGCGCAACACCCGCCGGAAAGCTGATGAACGTGCGCACGATCGGCAGGAGGCGGCTGAAGAACGCGGTTGCCGATCCGTAGCGCTCGAAGAAGTGCTCCGCCAGCTCCAGCTCGTGGGGCCGGATGAGCAGGTAGCGCCCGTATCGTTCCAGGAACGGCCGCCCACCCCACGCGCCGATCGCGTAACCGATGAGCGACCCCACGGTGTTCCCCACGGTGGCCGCCACGACGACGACCCAGAAGTTCCATGGCGCCGCGGTAAGCCGTTCCGTCTGTGTAGGGTCGGAAACGAGGAAACCCGCGTACGGCAGGATGAGCTCGGAAGGCAGTGGCACCATCGCCGACTCGATCGCCATGGCGACGGCTACACCGATGTAGCCAACAGCGCCATACAGGCCGTTGAGGAAGGGGATGACCACGCCGTCGATAAAGGCGAGCACGGCGCCGAAGGATACCGGAGGCGGCGAGGCCCTATCCTCGCGCCGTGGCTCCCATAGTGCTGACCGGCAGCGACCTCACGATCGAGCAGGTCGAGGCGGTTGCCCGGCGCGGCGCAGGTGTCGTGCTCGAGGACCAGGCTCGGGCGAGGATGCAGCGCTCGCGCGACGTCGTCGAGCGACTCGTCGCCGACGGCGAAGTCGTGTACGGCGTAACCACCGGTTTCGGCGATCTGGCGACGACGTTCATTGAGCCCGCAAGAACCGGGCGGCTCCAGGAAAACCTCCTGATGAGCCACGCGGTTGGGGTCGGGCACGTCTTTCCGCAGGAGGTCGTTCGCGCGATGCTCGTGCTGCGCGCCAACACTCTGGCCCTTGGTTACTCTGGCTGTCGTCCGCTCATCGTCGACACGCTCCTGGCCTTCCTCACGAACGGCGTCCATCCGGTGGTACCGGAGCAGGGTAGCGTGGGCGCCTCGGGAGATCTGGCGCCGCTTGCCCACCTCGCGTTGCCGATCATCGGACGCGGCGAGGTGGAGCTCGAGGGCCGTCGCATTCCCGCGCTCGTCGGGCTACGTGAGGTCGGGCTGGAGCCCCTCGCACTCGAGGCCAAGGAGGGCCTGGCGCTCCTCAACGGAACGCAGATGATGTCCGCGGTCGGAGCACTTCTGCTGGCCGACGCGGACCGCCTGGTGCGGACCGCCAGCGTCGCCGCTGCATTGAGCCTCGAGGCGCTCCTCGGCACCGACGTCGCCTTTGCGGCGCCGTACCACGCCGCCCGTCCGCACCCCGGCCAGGCGTCCGTGGCAGCAGACCTGCGCACGCTTCTGGCTGGGTCCACCCTTCAGCACAGCCACCACGGCGATGTCCACAAGGTCCAGGATCCCTATTCGCTTCGCTGCGTGCCGCAGGTCCACGGCGCGGTGCGGGACGCCCTGGACCACCTCCGGCGGGTGCTCCTCATCGAGATCAACGCCGCCACGGACAACCCGCTGGTGTTCCCTGATGGAGCGGTAGCCGGGCCCGAAACAGTCGGGACCGGTCACGGCCAGGTGATCAGCGGCGGCAACTTCCACGGCGAGCCTGTCGCCCTCGCCCTCGACTTCGCGAAACTGGCTGTGGCCGAACTCGGGTCCATCAGCGAACGCCGAACGGCGCTGCTCGTCGACCCACGTCTCAACGGCGGCCTGCCCGCGTTCCTGGCCTCGGAGCCCGGGATCCACTCGGGGATGATGCTGTACCAGTACACGGCGGCTGCCCTCGTGTCCGAGAACAAGGTCCTGGCGCACCCGGCGTCTGTTGACTCGATTCCAACGAGTGCCAATCAGGAGGACCACGTGTCGATGGGCTCCATCGCCGCTCGTCACGCCCGCACGGTCCTCCAGAACTCGCAGCAGGTCCTCGCGATCGAGCTGCTCGTCGCGGCGCAGGCTCTCGACCTGCGCCTCTCCCAGGTTGGCGCAGCCCTCCCCGGAACGGGCGTGCGCCAGGCTCGATCGCTCGTTCGGGACCGGATCGCCCACCTCGATGACGACCGCGAGCCCGGGCCCGACCTCGCGGCCGCCATGGAGCTCGTGCGCTCCGGGGCGCTCGCCGACCTCGTTCGCGGTGATGGGGCCGCGTCGGCGGATTCGGCCACCAAGAGCGACCGCGCCGGCGGGTAGACTCCCGGGAGTGGCAATCCGGATCGTCGAGGTGACGGACGAGGCGACGTTCGGGCTGATGCCGCCGTGCGCCGATCCCGGCTTCGACCATCGGACGTGCGACTACTGGGAGGACGCGAACCGCGGATCGAAGGCCGCCCGAGCCGCCTGGCTGACCCCCTCGACCACTGCCCCTCGAGGTCGCCCGAGCCCTTCCGAGAACCCCTTCGCGCCCGCCGAGCGGCCGGTCTTCAATCCCTTCGCGCGCAGGGACGATGATCCTCCTCTCGCGACACTCTTCGGGGCCGGCCCGGCGGATGCCGCGGACAACCCCTTTGCGCCCCAGCGCGAGGCTCGACCGCCGATCAAGCCCGACGCCCCGCGCAAGCTCCAGCTGCTCGGCCGAGGATTGGTCGTGTTCGGAAGCTATGCCAAGACGATGCTCGTGGACGAGGCGCCCGTCGCCTACGCACAGTTCGGGCCCCTATCCGCGTACCCCCGTGCACTCCGTCTGCGGGACCTGTACCCGCAGCTTCCGGAGTCGCCGTTGCCGGCGGTCATCACGTGTGTTGCGACCACCGCCGAAGCTCGCCGTCGAGGCCACGCGCTGCGCCTGATCCAAGCCGTTTGCGACGACCTCGGCACCCGCGGATTCGCCGCCGTCGAGGCCTACCCTGAGGTCGGCGCTCGACCGGACTCGACGAGCACGGCCACGCCGGAGTTCTGGACGAAGGCCGGTTTCGAGCTGGCCGTCGCGGATGAACGTTTTCCGGTCATGCGCCGCGACCTCACCTGAGGCGGACGGTCGCGGGAGCCGTCCGTCGGGCTCGTGCCACGGAGTGATAACGTCCGGCCAGCGACGCCGGTAGCAAGGAGGGTGCGGTGGCAACGATCCAGGCCCTGGGCAACGTCACCAAGGTCAGAGGCGCCCTCATCTTCGTCGAAGACATCGAGCGCGAGCTCGTCTTCTATCGGGACGTGGTCGGCCTGCGGCTGCTCTACCGAACGCCGCGCTTCGTACGTTTCGACGCGACCCAGGGGACGAGCCTCGCCTTGATTGCCGGCGGCGATGCGAGTCCCGAGCCGAAGGACTTCCGACGTGGCGGCGTCGTGCCGGAGATCATCGTCGACAATCTCGAGCTGGCAATGCGTCGTCTGGCGAGCGCGGAAGTCCGCCACGAAGACGTCGTCCGGACTGCGTGGGGTCAGTTCTGTTTCTTCTGGGACCCCGAAGGGAACCCGCTCCAGTTCTACGAGTCGGCTTTTGTGCGCCCCGACGCCGATCCGGAGCGGACGACCGGGTGACGGTTCGGGCCGGTACCGATCGCAGACCATCGCTCAATTCCCGGTCCGGGGGCTGGCTCGTCAGCGCGGCTGCAATGTTGCTCGTCTCCGCCATGCCTCTGCTCGTGGCGGCTTGCTCGCCCGGGGCATCGGCGACACCCTTGCCCTCAGGCCTCTCGGGATCGCTTCCACCGCCCGCCACGGGGACGCCAGCCGCTTCGGCGGGAAGCGGAGCGTCGTCAGCGTCATCGTCGCCGGCTTCGTCGCCGGTCTCCTCAGGCACGGTACGGATCGACCCCGCTCTCCTGATCGTACTGCCGACGACCGTCGAGGGCGCGGCAGTAGCCGAGGCGCCCGAGGCAGAGGCCGAGTCGGCCACGGACCGGACACTGAGTGGCAGCGTCGATCGCCTGGCCAGTGCCTTCGTCGCTTCGGCGGACGGGACGAATTGGGCATACGCCTCGATCATCGCGCTCAAGGTGGGAGCGTTCAATGAGCCGTTCTACCGCGATTGGCGCGATACCTTCGATCGGGGCGCGTGCTCGCAGGCAGGTGGCGTGACCGGGAGCGCTCAGACCAGTATCGGCGGGCGCCTCGTCTTCATCGGGCGTTGCGCGGGCGGTCTCCTCACATACCACGCGTACCTGCCAGGCACGAATCTCCTCATATCCATCTCGGCCCTTGGACCCGAACGCTACGGCGAGCGCGTGGTCCAGGGCTTGCGTGGCAACTGAGGGGCCAGGTTTGACGTGGACGCGGCGGGTGCCCGAGTCGTGAGCGGAGTGAGCTCGCCGCGGCCAGTCCGGGCGCCTCGGGGCAGCGATCTGTCGTGCCGCGGCTGGGCACAGGAAGCGGCGCTCCGGATGCTCATGAACAACCTGGATCCGGACGTGGCGGAGCGACCCCTTGACCTCGTGGTCTACGGCGGTACCGGCCGAGCGGCCCGAAGCTGGGCGGCGTTCGATGCGATCATTCGTGAGCTCCGTCGCCTGGCGGACGACGAGAGCCTCCTGATCCAGAGCGGCAAGCCGGTGGGCGTTTTTCGCACGCACGAGTGGGCTCCGCGCGTGCTCATCGCCAACTCCAACCTCGTGGGCCGCTGGGCGAACTGGGACACGTTCCGGGACCTCGAGCGGGCAGGCCTGACGATGTACGGCCAGATGACCGCCGGCTCGTGGATCTATATCGGCACGCAGGGCATCTTGCAAGGCACCTACGAGACGTTCGCGGAGCTAGCCCGCCAGCATTTCGACGGGACCTTGCGCGGCCGCCTGACCCTGACGGCCGGACTCGGTGGCATGGGTGGCGCTCAACCCCTGGCCGTCACGATGAACGGCGGCGCCGCCATCTGTATCGAGGTCGACCCGGCTCGAGCGCGCCGGCGACTCGAGATCGGCTATGTCGACCGCCTTACGGAATCGCCCGATGAGGCACTTGCACTCGCGCGCGGGGCAGCGGCCGACGGCCAGGCGCTCTCGGTCGCTCTTGTGGGCAACGCGGCGGAAATCGAGCCCGAATGGGCCAGGCGAGGGGAACGGTTCGATGTCGTGACCGACCAGACGTCCGCGCACGATGCGCTCGGCGGCTATGTCCCGGCCGAGATCTCGCTGCCCGATGCGCTCACCCTGCGCGAGCGGCAACCGGGCGTGTACATCGCCCAGTCCATGCGCTCGATGGCCGACCACGTCCGCGCGATGCTCTCCTTCAAGGAGGCCGGCGCGATCGTGTTCGACTACGGCAACAACCTCCGCGCGATGGCGCAGGATGCCGGCGTCGAGAACGCCTTCGACTACCCGGGATTCGTGCCGGCGTTCATCCGGCCCCTGTTCTGCGAGGGCAAAGGGCCCTTCCGGTGGGTTGCCCTGAGTGGGGATCCGGAGGACATCCTGGCAACCGACCGCGTGATCCTCGACCTCTTTCCGGACGACGCTGCGCTCGCGCGCTGGATCGAGATGGCGGAGGCGAAGGTGCCATTCCAGGGGCTGCCCGCCCGGATCTGCTGGCTGGGTTACGGTGAGCGGGCGAAGGCCGGCCTGGCATTCAACGATATGGTCCGCTCGGGCGCGGTCAAGGCACCGATCGTGATCGGGCGCGATCACCTTGACGCGGGGTCGGTGGCGTCTCCCAACCGCGAGACGGAAGGCATGCGCGACGGATCCGACGCGATCGCCGACTGGCCGCTGCTGAACGCACTCGTCAACACCTCGGCAGGGGCGAGCTGGGTTTCGATCCACCATGGCGGCGGCGTGGGCATCGGCTACTCACAGCATGCCGGAATGGTCGTTGTCGCTGACGGGACGGACCTGGCGGCCGATAAGCTGGAGCGAGTGCTCACCACCGACCCGGGCATGGGCGTCATTCGCCACGCCGACGCCGGCTACGACCGGGCGATCGAGGTCGCCCGCGAGCGCGGTGTGCACATCCCGATGCTCGAGGATTGAGCGGAGGTCCCTAGACAGACCACATCGCACGATGAATGGTCCCAGGAGCCCGCTGGCACCAGCAGCTACGTGCCTCGGCGCTGATCGCCCTCGGCCTCGGCCGTGAGCTCGCCCTCGAGGCTGGGGTCCATCCCCAACCCGGCATCCGCCGGCGCAGCCGCTGGCAGGCGAGCTGCCTCGGAGCCTGCATCTTCCCCACCGACGTACGCCTGATCGGAGGGCTCCGATCGATCGGACTCCGGGATCGTCTTCAGGGCCGGGACTGGCGAGAAGAGGATCGGCAGGAACGGAAACAGGCCAAGGACCGCTCCTATGAGAATGCCGTTGTGGACCCCCAGGAACTGGGCCAGGATGCCCCCGATCACGGATCCGATTGGAATGGTTCCCCACACCAGAAAGCGCATCGTCCCATTCAGGCGGCCGAGCATCCGCTCCGGTGTGATGGCCTGGCGCAGGCTGACCTGGTTCACGTTGTAGACGACGTTCGACACGCCGCTCAGGAAGAATGACGTCGCGAAGAGCGGAAAGGCCAGATCGCGCGGCGCGAAAGGAATGAGTAGGCCTGCCGGACCCCCGAGGGCAACGGCACCCAGGATGGTCCGGCCGACGCCAAACCACCGCGAGATCCGATCGGCAACCAGCGCGCCCAGCAGAACGCCGGCGCCGAGGAAGCCGCCGAGCGCCCCGTACTGCGGGACGCTCATCTGGAGATCCTCGAGAATGTACAAGGGCAGGACCGCGAACGAAATGTTGGAGAACAGGTTCGATGAGCCGGTGCACGCCGCGATCTTGCTGAGCATCGGGTTGCTCAGGATGTAGCGCAGTCCCTCGGCGATTTCGGCGCGCATGCCGGGACCCTTTTCGCCAAGCGTGCCCGTCTTCACGCGAGGTTCCTGGCGCTTGATGCCGAGGATCAGGAACGCCGAAGCGACATAGCTGAAAGCATCCAGGATCACGGCAAACGGAGCGGTGATCAGGGCGACCACGGCACCACCGGCGGGCTGGCCGAGGAGCTGTGCCGACGATGAACTGAGCTGCAGCTTTGAGTTGCCCTCGATGAGCTGGCCCCGCTCAACCACGGTCGGCAGGTAGGACTGGTCCGCGACGTCGAAGAAGACGGTCAGCACGCCGTTCAAGAAGCCGACGACGTACAGTTGGTAGATCGTGAGGACGTTGAGTGCGCTCGCGATCGGGATCGTGATGAGCATCGCGGCGCGGGCCAGATCGCTGCTGATCAGGATCCGTCGGCGCGGTAGCCGGTCGACCCAGACCCCCGCCGGGAGGGTGAAAAGCAGCCAGGGCAAGAATGAGATCGTCTCGATGAGGGCGAACTCGAAGGGCTTGGCGTGGAGGACGAGGACGGCGATCACCGGGATCGCGATCTGGCTGATCGACGTCCCGAACAGGCTGACCGTCGCCGCGGTCCAGATCTTGATGAAGTCCGGATGGCGCCAGAGGCTCGCCCGGGTTGCGCCGGAGGCAGACATTGCGGGTCGTCCAACGTGCTTCGGGGGCGGGCAAATTGGCCGCGCCCCGGGAGGGAGTGCTGGCTCGTTAGTCTAGCGTCTAACAGGAGTTATCCGAAAGGAGTCAGGGTCGATCACGCCGAACGTGGCACGATAGGGTAGTGGCGAAGCTCGTCGAATCGGTGCCCAACTTTTCGGAAGGACGCCGTCTCGATGTCGTCGAGAAGCTGGCTCTTGCAGTCACCAGCATCCCGGGCGTTCACCTTCTCGACCGGACGAGCGACGCCAGTCACAACCGGAGTGTGCTGACGCTGGCCGGCGCGCCGAATCCAGTTCAGGACGCGCTCGAACGAGCGGTTGGGGTTGCCGTCCACGAGATCGACATGGAGGAGCACTCGGGCGAGCATCCGCGGATCGGCGCCGTCGACGTCATCCCGTTCGTGCCGCTTGGCGACTCGACCCTGGACGACTGCGTGGCCCTTGCGCGCGAGTTTGCTGCCCGCATCGCAACGCGCTTCGACCTGCCCGTCTACCTCTACGCGGCGGCGGCGACGAGGCCCGATCGCGAGAAGCTGGCGGACGTCCGGCGCGGCCAGTACGAGGGCCTCAAGGCTGAGATCTCTTCGCGCGGCAGGGAGCCGGACTTCGGCCGCCATCGGATGCACCCCTCGGCCGGAGCTGTCGCCGTCGGCGCGCGGCCATTTCTCATTGCCTACAACATCAACCTCGAGAGCGCGGACGTCGACCTCGCCAAGCGGATCGCCCGGCGCATTCGCGAGTCCGGCGGGGGGCTGCCGCGAGTGCAGGCCAACGGGTTCTGGATCGAGGAGCTGGCATGTGCCCAGGTGTCGATGAATCTCCTCGACTTCACGGTCACGCCCATGTGGCAGGTGTGGGAGATGGTTCGAGCGGAGGCCGCCGAGGACGACGTCGAGTTGCGCGAGTCGGAGCTGATCGGATTGGCGCCACTGGCGGCCCTGCTGGACGTTGCAGATCGAGCGGGAGCCTCGACCGAGTCGACCGTCGAAGCCCGGTTGGCCGCTGCGGCCGAGTTCATAAAGCTCCGTGACTTCTCGCCTCTGCAGGCGCTGGAGCTGAAGCTCGATGCTGCCGAACGAGCCGCGCTCGCCGCGGGCACGCAAGACGTTGCTGCGATGTCCTCGGACCGCCCGCCCGGGCTCGGGTGAGTCTCCGGCTGATCCCCGGCGGTCGCCCCCGGGACGCCGAAGGGCTGCTCGTTACTGGCGCCTCGGAGGTTGTGACGATGGCCGGCGGCCTTCGGGCGGGCGCCCGGCAGGCTGACGCCGGGATCCTGGACGCGGCGGCCATGGGCGGCCTCGGAACCGCCGGGGCACCAATCGTCGCGTGCTGGGGCGAGCGCATCGTCGCCGTGGGTCCGCGCGACGCCGTTGAGCAACGCCTGGAGGCCGAGGGCCTGCCCCTCGAGCGGTTTGGTCGGCTCGATGCAGGCGGCGGCGTGGTCACCCCAGGGCTCATCGATCCTCACACGCATCTGCTCTTCGCCGGCACTCGCGAGCACGAAGTCTCGCTGCGGCAGGCAGGCGCCGGGTACCTCGAGATCCTGGCAGCTGGCGGCGGCATCCTTGCGACCGTGGCCGCAACCCGGGCCGCCAGCGCCGAGAAGTTGGCGCGACACGGCAGGCGCTGGCTCGACGAGATTCTGACCCACGGCGTCACCACCATCGAAGCGAAGTCGGGCTACGGCCTCGACCTCGCGACCGAGCTGCGGCTCCTCGAGGTCGCCTTCCAGCTCGGCCGCGAAGGCCCGATCGACATCCTGCCAACCTACCTCGGGGCGCACGCGGTGCCGCCCGAGTTTCGCTCGCGACCCGATGGGAGCGAGGCCTACGTGCGGTCCATCCTCGAGGAGCAACTGCCGGGGGTCGCGGCGCAGGGCCGTGCGCGCTTCTGCGATGTGTTTTGCGAAGAGGGGGTCTTCGGGGCGGACGAATGCCGGCGCATTCTGGAGGCCGCCGACAAGCTGGGCATGGCGCCGCGCCTTCATGCCGATGAGCTGGCGCCGTCGGGCGGGGCCGAACTGGCGGCCGAAGTCGGCGCCGTGTCGGCCGATCACCTGGCGGCCATTTCCGACCAAGGCATCGCGGCGCTGGCTGCGGCCGCGACCGGAGAACGGCCGGTCGTCGCGACTCTGCTGCCAGCGACCAGCCTCTTTCTCATGTCTGACCACTACGCGCCGGCGCGCCGGCTGATCGACGAAGGGATCCCGCTCGCTCTCGGCACCGACTTCAACCCGGGCACGTCACCCACCCCGAATCTGCCTCTGGTCATGGCGGTCGGCTGCCTGGAGCTCAAGCTGAGCCCGGCGGAAGCCCTTAGCGCGGTCACCATCAACGCCGCCCACGCACTCGGACTCGGCGACGAGATCGGCTCGCTGGAGCTCGGGCGCCAGGCTGACCTTGTCGTCTGGGGCGTACCTGAGGCGGCACAGATTCCGTACTGGATGGGCGCCGACCTGGTCCGAACGGTCGTCAAGCGCGGCCGCATCGCCTTCGAGCACGCCTGAACGCGGCCGGAACGTAGGGGTCCCGCCCCCGGCCCTGCGGCCGGAACGTAGGGGTCCCGCCCCCGGGCCCTGCGGCCGCGACCTTCAGGTCTTGCTGCGCGACTCCAGGAGGATCGTGGTCGTCTCCGGCGGGAGGTTCGAGGAGGTGATTGCCAGCTTGGCGACCGAGGCGACGGGTTGCGCACCCATCTCGTGGAAGAACCTGCCCATGGCTTCTTCGGCCGAACGTTCCTCGGTCAGGGGCATGGGCACCACGATCTTGGGGTCGAGCTGTGCCACGAGCTCGGCGGCCTTCGTCGGGGTGAGGGCGCCGCCAATGGGAACGCACGCGACGTCGACCGCCCCGATCTCGGCCAGTTCCTCCTGGGTCAGCAGGTGGCCGATGTCTCCGAGGTGAATCGTGTGCACGCCATCGAGTTCGACCGCGAAAGCGACTCCTTTCCCGCGCTCGCGGCCCTTGTCGTCGTCGCGATACGTCCGAACCCCTGTCAACAGCACGTCGCGGATCTCGTACTCGCCCGGTCCATCGAGGAGCACGGCGCTATCGAGGCTCGTCGGCAGGCGGGTCTGGCCATTGCGTGAGCTGCCGCCCTTCGGCTTTCGGAGCGGCTCGTCATCGGTGTGCGAGAACGTGACGATGTCGCCGGTCAGACCGCGTCCGGTGGCGCCCACCAGCGACGGGTAGGCGTCGGCCACCACCACGGCGTCCTTGCCCCGCAACCGGATGCAGGTGCGCCCGTACCAGGTGATCTCCATACGCCGGGATTCTGGCATAGGCGAGTGCACGGCCGCTTGATCGGGTGACGCGCCGGTTGTCGGCCGGACGACCGGCAAGTACCGGCGCGACCAGCGGCAGCGTCGCCAAGGCCGGGAAAAGGAAGACCGGAGGCGCCTGCCCAATCGGCGCCCCCGGTCTCGAGGGAGGGAGGTTGGAACGGGTTGGGTTCCACGGAAGACGATAGGAGGGGCCGATTACGTGACAAGCCCGGATGCGATTAAGAAAGCGACACGATGCCCGAGGGGCTCGGTCCGTTAGGTCCGCAGAATGGGGGCGCGCCAAACTGGTGCGACAATCCGCCGATGTCCTGGGGGATCGACAAGGGCCTCAACGCACGACGGCTCGGCGTGCTACTCGCCGCCTGCCTGACAGCGGGAGGCTGTGGCAACCCGACTGTCACGACGACCCCGGCGGCCACGTCAGCGCCGCCGTCCCCGTCGCCATCGCCCGCGTCGACGGCATCGGCGAGCCCCGTTCCTTCGTCGGACATCGCGTCCGCGCTGGCGACCATCGAAGCGGACGTCCAGGCGATCCGACAACTGTCCCTGGAGGGCCCCGTGGATCCCACCTTCGTCAACAAGGCGCAGCTCCAGACGGTCATCAACGACTCGTTCAACCAGGACAATCCCCCCGACCAGATTGCGCTGAATGAGAAACTGCTGAAGGGACTCGGCCTTCTACCCCCTGACGCATCGCTCAAGGAGCTCTATCTCGAGCTCCTTGGCAGTCAGACTTTGGGCCTGTATCAACCCAAGACCAAGCAGTTCTACGTACTCACCACGGACGCTAGCCTTGGCCCCCTGGCGCGATTCACGTTCTCCCATGAGTTCGACCATGCATTGCAAGACCAGAACTTCGGCCTGGCGAAGCTGGGCGTGGACCAGATCGGACAGGGCGACCGGTCACTCGCGCACCTGTCCGTTGCCGAGGGTGACGCGACGCTCGTCATGGGGCTCTGGGCCAGGGAGAATTTGACGCTGCCCGAGTTGT
>VBEC01000025.1 GCA_005883615.1 Chloroflexota bacterium
GCCGATGACTCGCGCCACCTGATCGGCGTCGACCTCGGCGAAAGCGAATTCAGCGGCGAGGTCGTCAACCTCCGGGGCGAGGTCCGCCGGTCGGCCCGGATCCCGCTCGATGGCCGCGACGGCGACGAGGCGGTCGAACTCGTACATCGGCTGATGGACGAACTCGTCGAGGCAAACGACACCCCGCTGGTGGGCATCGGCATCGGCACGCCCGGGATCATCGACACGGTCTCCGGAACCGTCCGCTGGGCGGTCAGCCTCAACTGGCAGGACCTGCCGCTCGGCCGCCTCATCCGCGAGCGCAACGAGCTGCCCGTCTATGTCGCCAACGACAGCCAGGCCGCGGCGCTGGCCGAGTACATCTTCGGAACGGATCGGCGAGCCAACAACATGGCGGTCATCCGGGTCGGTCGCGGCATCGGAGCCGGTCTCATCCTGAACGGCGAGCTGTTCCAGGGCGACGGCTTTGGCGCGGGCGAGATTGGACACGTCACCGTCGATCCCGACGGCGTCCCCTGCCGCTGCGGCAGGCGCGGCTGCCTGGAGACCGTGGCAAGCAGCCGGGCCATGGTGGAAGCAGCGCAACGATCGATCGCGGAGGCGCCCGACTCAGCCCTCGGTCGGCTGGCAGCCGAATCCGGGGGGACCGTAACGATTGACATCCTGGCCAGGGCGCTCGCCGCCGGCGATGAGCACGCGCTGCGGATCGTTGACCACGCAAGCCGCCAGCTCGGCCGATCGATTGCGGGCCTGATCGGCATGCTCGACGTCCACCGAATCGCCCTGATCGGGGCCGCGACCGCTCTGGGCACGCCCTGGCTCGAGCAGGTTCAGGCCGAAGCCGCGCGGAGCGCGCTGTCCCTTCAAACGCGCCGGTCGGTTGTCGAGATCGGCCGCGTGGACCCCGCGCGGGCAGTCGTGCTCGGTGCATGCGCCGTGCTGCTCACGCGTGAGCTGGGGCTCATCCCGACGCGATGAGAACCAAGACTTCGGACGGACGCACCTTCCTGGCCGGCGTCGACGTGGGGGGCACGAAGGTTGCGGCCATCGTGGCTGACCGAGGGGGGCGGCAGGTCGGCCGGGCAGTGCGCTCGATGGCGGCGCGGCCCATCGGCGTCGAGCCGATCGTGGACGCGATCCGGGCCGCTCTCAAGGCCGCCGGAGTCCACATCTCGCAGCTCGGCGCAATCGGGGTGGGCGTCCCGGGTCGAGTCGATCCAGAGTCCGGCGTCGTCCAATTGGCGACCAATCTTGACTGGGATGACGTGGCCGTTGGCAGTCTCCTCGAGACGGCACTGGGGGTCACCTGTCGGGTCGAGAACGACGTCCACCTGGCCGCAGCAGGGCTGCTCGACCAAGCCGCCGCGGGCGGGGCGCGCAGCCTCGCATATGTTGCGATCGGCACGGGGATCGGTGCCGGGATCGTGATCAACGGCCGGCTCTATCGCGGCGCCCGCGGGATGGCCGGCGAGATTGGTCACGTCATTGCAGATCCAGAGGGCGTTCTCTGCCGCTGCGGTCAGACGGGCTGCCTGGAGACCTTCGCCGCAGGACCGGCTATCGCTCGCAGGGCTGCCGAGGCCCTCACTCACGGGAGCGCACCGAGCGCCCTGCGCGCCGTCCCGACGCTCAGCGCCAAGGCCGTGTACGACGCGGCTCGGGCTGGTGACAGCGTGGCGCTCGAGGTCACGCAGGAGACCGGGGTAGCGGTGGCTCGCGCACTGGCCGGCCTGCTGTTGACCTGCGACCTGGAGCGGGTGCTGGTGGGTGGCGGGGTCGCGGCTGCCGGAGTGGTCTTCATGGCTCCCGTTCTGGCGGAGCTGGACCGGCTGCGCGACGCCTCGTCGCTCGTCGCCGAAGTCTTGTCGCCCGACGCGGTCCAGCTACTGCCCGCGAAATTCGACGCGGTCGCCTGGGGCGGCGTGGCCCTTGCCCGCCGTTCGGCCGCGGACAACGCCGCATTCGGCCATCCCGATGTCGAAATTCGGGATGGGATCGGGGAGGAGGTCGCCAGATTGGAGGAGGTGGTCGCACGCGAAACGCTGGCTTGAGGAGTGGCGGGCGCGGACGACCTCGTCCGATGACCTGCATGGAGTTCAACCGAAACAGGAGTGGAACGTGAAGATCGACAGATTCCCCGCTCTCGGATTCGCGGCGATGCTGGCCATATCGGCCTGCACCGGCACGGCGAGCCCCTCACCGGCGGCGACCTCGCCGTCTCCGGCCGCCGCGAGCAGTGCGACCAGCCCAAGTCCTGCGGCCTCGCCCAGTGCGACACCGCTGGCAGCCGATCCGGCCGAAGCGGTCATCAAGAACATCGAACCCAATGCCCAGATCACCTTCTGGACGTACTACCTGTCCCCGACGTTCGACAGCTACATCAAGGAGACCATCGCCCGCTTTGAGGCGACCTACCCCGGCGTCAATGTGACCTGGCAGGATCATCAGGGCACCTTCCAGCAGGACCTGAACGCGGCTTTTGCTGCGAAGAAGGCGCCCGATGTCATCAACCTGTCGGTTGGCGAGGGCTGGGTGTCCGACTATGCCAGCAAGGGTCTGCTGCTCGCTCTCGACGACAAGGTCCCTCAGGATGTCCAGAGCATCTACTTCCCTGGCCTCTGGAAGGAACAGCTGGTCGGTGGCAAGAACTTCCAGTTCCCGTGGTACCAGTCGATCGCCACGGAGCTCGTCAACAAGCGCATCTACGAGCAGGGCGCGGGGCTTAGCGTCGCGACCTTCCCGAAGACCTTCGACGAGCTGCCCACGGTCTGCAAGACCATCCTCGACAAGACCAGCACGCTGTGCGACATCCGGCTGAGCGTTAACGACCTGCTCGCGCAGATGACCTACGAGGAGGGCGTCAAGATCCTGAGCGCCGACGGCAAGAAGTTCGCATTCGACTCGCCCGAGGCCGTCAACTGGCTCAACCGATATGTCGGCATGGTCAAGCAGGGCACGGTCGACAAGGACATCCTCATCGCCAACGAGGACAGGACCGGGCTCCTGCTCTTCTCGGCGGGCCAGGCAGCCTTCTGGCAGACGGCGCCGAACCTCGTCCGCGAGGTCAAGAAGAACAACGCGACGTTATATGGGGACCTCGCCGTCGTGCCGGCACCTGTCGGCAAGTCCGGCGTCGATGGCAAGGGCTCGATGGGTATCTCCGTGAAGGCTGACACCACCTTCCCGAACGCGTCCATCGCGCTGGCCCAGTTCTTCACCAACCCGCGCAGCATGGTGGCGTTTGCGAAGATCGTCTCGATCTACCCGTCGTCACCAAAGGCCTACGACGATCCGTTCTTCTCGTCGACACCGGCGGCCGTCGAAGACAGCGCCCGTCCGCTGGCGAAGGACATCGTGTCCAAGTACCAGGACATCGTGCCGACCCTCCCGATCGGCGCCACCAAGGCAGACGTCAACAACATCGTCCTCAAGGCGGTCCAGTCGGCGCTGTTCAACAACGTCGACCCGCAGAAAGCCCTGACCGACGCGGTCGCCCAGGCGAACGCGTTGATCAAGTAGTCGGGGCCAATCGGAACACGGCCCTCTCCCGACCACTTCGGGAGAGGGCCACACCCTGGGAAGAGTCATGACCGCGAGATTCTCGGCGACGCCGTATCTGTTCCTCGCGCCAGCGCTCGCTCTCATCGGAATCTTCGTGATCTATCCGATCCTGGCGGTCGTCTATTTCAGCTTCACCGAGTGGGACATCGTCCGGCCTCCAGTGTGGGTCGGTATCCAGAACTATCAGCAACTGGTGGCCGACCCGACCTTCTGGAAGGCGCTGACCAATTCGATCGTCTATCTGCTGGTGACGCCGACGATCATTGCGCTCTCGGTGGGCCTGGCGATCATCGTCAATCGCAAGCTTCGCGGAGTCAGCATCTTCCGGGCGCTCTATTTCGTGCCGGCCGTGAGTGGCAGCATCGCCATCGGGATCGCCTGGCGGTGGCTGTTCGATCGGAACGGCTTCATCAACAGCGTGCTCATCTCCATCGGCGCGCTGAAGACGCCGATTCAGTGGCTGAGCGAGCCTTCGCTCGTGCTGCCGATCGCCATGCTGCTCACGATCTGGGCGGGCATTGGCTACTACTCCGTCATCTTCGTCGCCGGGCTTCAGAACATCCCCGAGGAGCTCTACGACGCGGCCCAGATCGACGGCTGCAACAGCCTCCAGAAGCACTGGCATGTGAGCCTGCCCGGTCTGCGGCCACAGATCGTGTTCGTGTCGGTGATCTCGAGCCTCGCCGCCCTGAAGGTGTTCGACGAGATCTACGTTCTGACGAACCGCACCGGCGGCATCCTCGACAGCGGCGTCACGGTCGTGTTCTATCTGTGGAAGGAGGCATTCGTCCTTGAGCACGCCGGCTACGCGGCTGCCATCGCAATGGTGCTGCTGGTTCTGACCCTCGCCTTCTCGATCGTCAACGTGCGCTTCCTGGAGCGCGGCCAGGAGCGGGTCTGATGGAGAAGGCCGAAGCGATTCCCGCGAGAGGTGTGCCGAGGTTCCGTGCTCTATCAACGCGCCGCCTCGCGACGGCGTCCGTGTGGTACGCGCTGCTCATCCTGATCGCTCTCGTAACGGTGTTTCCATTCGCCTGGATCCTGCTGACCTCGATCAAGGGCCCGACCGACCTTCTCTTTTCGACGCCACCGCAGCTGCTGCCGCACGACCCGACATTCGAGAACTACGGCCACGTGCTGGACGCATTGCCCATCCCGAAGTTCTTCGTCAACAGCATCGCGGCCTCCAGCGCGACGACGATCTTCAACGTCCTGGTCGCTTCGATGGCGGCCTATCCGCTGGCCAAACTCCGATTCCGCGGCCGAGAGGCGATCTTCTATCTCCTGCTCGCCACGCTGATCGTGCCGGCCCAGCTCACCTACATCCCGAGCTACCTGCTGGCCCGTACGTTCAATTACTACGACTCGCTGCCCGCGATCATCCTGCCCAGCCTGGCCAGCGCCTTCAACATCTTCCTGATGCGTCAGGCCTTCCGGGGGGTCCCCAACGAGCTGATCGATGCTGCCCGTGTGGACGGCGCTCGCGAATGGCGCATCTGGCTGCAGATCGCCATGCCGCTGGTCCGACCCACGCTCGCCACGGTCGCCATCTTCACGTTCGTCACGTCGTGGAACGACTTCCTGTGGCCGTCGCTCATGCTGCCGACGCCGGACAACAAGACCCTGCCGGTCGGCCTGGCGGCGCTGTTGAGCTTTTTCAGCTCCGACTTCAGGTCGGTCGCGGCGGGCGTGACCATGACCGTGGTGCCGATCCTGATCTTCTTCGTCGTGCTTCAGCGCCAGTTCGTGCGCGGCCTGGGCGGCGCGCTGAAGGGCTGACGGTGATCTGAGCTGATGGCCGTCGCCCCGCGTCCGGAGATGGCGTGAGCCTGCGCGACGAGATCGGCGAGCAACCCGAGGTCGTCCGGAGCGTCCTCGTCGCCAACGAGAGCGCCGTCACCGACGTCGCGGCGGCCATCCGCGAGCGAGACGCCGAGTTCGTGCTGGTGGCGGCCCGCGGCACGTCGGATCACGCCGCCATCTACGCGCAGTACGTGCTGGGCGCTCGGAACGGCCTGCCGGTCGCGCTGGCCGCCCCGTCACTCATGTCCCGGTTCGGTACGCGACCGAGGCTTCGCCGCGCGCTTGTCATCGGAATCTCCCAGTCGGGCGGGTCACCCGACATCGTGGCGGTCCTTCGCGAAGGCCGCGCGCAGGGAGCCCTGACGCTGGCGATCACGAACGACCCAATGTCCGAGCTGGCCGCCGCCGCGGAGTGGTCGCTCGACCTCAAGGCGGGCACCGAGCGCTCGATCGCTGCGACGAAGACGTACACCGCCGAGCTGCTCGCCCTGGCGATGCTGTCGGCCGCGCTGGCCGATCCGGCCGGCAGCGACGATTGCCGCGATCTCGCCGAGCTTCCTGCCCGGATCGAGGCCGCGCTCGATGGCGAGGAACAGATCCGGCGAGCAGCCATGGCTCGCGTCGGCGCTGGCAACTTCGTGGTCCTGGGGCGGGGCTTTGAATACGCCACCGCCCGCGAGTGGGCACTCAAGCTGAAGGAGATCGCGGGCGTCTTCGCCGAAGGCTATTCCTCCGCCGATTTCCAGCACGGTCCCTCGACGCTGGTGGGGCACGGCCTTCCGGTCCTGGCCATTGCGCCCGCTGGTCCACTGCACGACGAGCTGATCGAGCTCCTCGGGAGCCTCCAGGCAGAGCGCGGCGCCGACGTTGTCGTCGTCAGCGACCAGCCCGACTCGCCCTCCGGGGCCGCCGTGCTTCCGCTCCCCGCAGGCACGCCCGACTGGCTCGGCCCGCTGGTCGCAATCGTGCCGGCTCAGCTGTTCAGCTACCACCTGGCCCTCGCTCGGGGCCACGACCCAGAGACCCCGCGAGGGCTGCGCAAGGTCACCCGCACTCTCTAGGCGAGCGGTCGATGGTCCAGGGTCGGCGCCTGAGGGTTTCGCCGGTGAGGGGCACACTTACGGCGTGAAGGCCCTGGTGCTCGAACGTCCCGGTCCTCCCGAGACACGCCCCCTCGAGTTGCGGGACCAACCTGACCCCTCGCCCGGCCCGGACGAGCTTTTGTTGCGGGTTGCGGCGTGCGCCGTATGCCGAACCGACCTCCAGATCTCGACCGGCGACATCGAGCTCCACCGCCACAACGTCATTCCCGGACATCAGGCCGTCGGAATGGTCGAGGCGACGGGTGACGGCGTGACGGGCTGGAAAGTCGGCGACCGTGCCGGAGTTGGCTGGCTGGCATCCACGTGCGGTGCGTGCCGCTTTTGCCGATCGGGGCGCGAGAACCTCTGCCCCGACGCCACGTTCACCGGATGGGACCGGGATGGCGGCTTCGCCGAACGAATGACCGTGCGTGCCGACTTTGCGTTCCGCCTGCCATCGAGCTTCGACGACGTGCAGGCAGCGCCGCTGCTGTGCGGCGGGATCATCGGCTACCGCTCCCTCAAGCGGTCGGGCATCGAACCCGGTGGACGGCTCGGCCTGTACGGCTTCGGAGCGTCGGCGCTGCAGACGATCCAGGTCGCGCGATACTGGGGTTGCCAGATCTATGTGACGAGCCGATCCGAAAGGGATCAACAGCGGGCCCTGGGCCTGGGAGCAACCTGGGTCGGAGGCTATGACGACCGCCCCCCGGTGCCTCTCGACGCAGCCGTGACGTTCGCTCCGGCCGGCGCAGTGGTCGTCGCGGCGCTCGCCGCCCTGGATCGCGGTGCGACGGTCGCCATCAACGCCATCCATCTGGATCGCATCCCGGAATTCCCCTACGGCCTGCTGTGGTGGGAGCGACGCCTGGCGAGCGTTGCCAATTTCACCCGCGAGGACGCACGGGAGTACCTCGACCTCGCTGCCGCGATCCCGATCCGGACGACGGTCGAGCCGTTTCCCCTGGCCGACGGCAACCTCGCCCTTCAGCGGCTGCACGAAGGCCACGTGGACGGTGCGGCCGTGCTGACCATGGCTTCGCGCTGACCATTCAGGCCGCCGGTCGGGCGGTCGCCCGCACCTCGCTCGATTCGAGGTCGAGCTCCTCGCGCAGCTGGATCTGGCGAAGGATGTCACCTCGGCTCAGCATCCCCACGAGCCGTCCGTCGTCGACCACCGGCAGCTGCTCGTAGTCTCCTCGACCAAGCGCCTCGAGGGCCGTGGTCAGCGGGTCGCTCGGCTTGACCGTGACCAGGTCGCTCCGGCCGCCCATGACGGCTCGCACGGGTGTCGATGCGCGCTCGTCGGGCGGAACGTGCCGGATGTCCGAGAGCGTGATGATGCCGGCCAGACGACCGTCCTCTGCGACCGGCATCGCCCGCCGGTTGGAGGGCAGCAGGTACCGTTCGATCAGGTCCGCGACAGCGAGGTCGGGCAGAACAGCAGTGGGGTCCGGTCGCATGATGTCGCCGACCTTGATTCGACGAAGGCGCTGCTCGAGGATCACCTGCTGGAGGCTGGCATGGCCGGCCCCCTGCAGGAACCAGCCGATTGCGGCCATCCAGATACCGTTGAAGAGCTCACCACCCAGAACCCACACGAAGCCCCAGATCATGAAGCCGTAGGCGACCAGCTGGCCGACCGCGACCGCTATCTCGGTGCCGCGTCGGAGACTGCCGGTCGCCGTCCAGGCCAGCGCCCGCAGAACGCGGCCGCCGTCGAGTGGATAGCCGGGCAGGAGATTGAAGCCACCCAGGAGCAGGTTGATCACCGCGAGGTAGGAAGCGACCGCTGCGGCTGACCGAGGGCTCGCGAGCGCCGATCCGAGCAGGTACGCGACGGCCCCGATCACGAGGCTCGTCAGCGGGCCGACGATCGCCACCACGAATTCCGTCGAGGGCTGCCTGGCTTCGCCGCCGAGGTTCGAGACACCGCCAAAGATGAACAGGGTGATCGACCGCGCGTCGAGACCCCGGGAGCGCGCGACGAAGGAGTGCGCGAGCTCGTGGACGAGGACGGAAGCGAACAGCAGGATCGCGGAGGCCGCGCCCAGCAGCCACGCTTCAGCCGGGCTGATCCCCCGCAGGACCTGCGGGAAGTAGGATGTCGAGAGCGACCAGGTGACCAGGCCGAACACGACGAGCCAGCTGGCATGGACACCGACCTCGATGCCGCGGATCGCGAACAGCCGCACCGAATTCCCCAACATCGTCAGACTGTACGAGCTTCACCACGGAAAGGCGACGAGCGCCAGCCATCGGGTTTGCGTCGCGCAGGACTGCCGCCGCGCTGAATCCACCCGTCAGGACCACCTGACACGACACTGCGAGCAGACGGCCGACCTCGTTAGGCCGCTGGCGAGGACGCACTGCCAGCATCGGGCCGTCGTCGAGTCACCCGCGGGGCCGGCCGGCGACCGACGGAAAAGAGGTCGCCATGTTGTGGACCATTCTCGTGATCCTTCTCGTCCTGTGGTTCCTCGGGTTGCTGACAACTGTCGGCGGTGCATTGATCCACGTCCTGCTCATCCTCGCCCTGGTGGTTCTGGTCGCGCAGCTGCTGACGGGACGCAGCGCGGCCTGAATGGATACTTCGAAGGAGCGGACGTTACTCGGAGTGCGCTGGCGATTCGGGCTGTGGCCCGAGGATCCTGAGGAGCGGCGTTCGCGTCGCGAGCGCTTCATGACGGCGACACTCGCGGCGCTCATCGCCGTCGGGGTGGGTCAGCTGGCGGACCTGATCACGTTCACCGGCATGGTCCGGGTACACGGCCCCGGCGCGGAGGCGAACCCCGTCGCCCGCGCGGCCCTCGACCTCGGCATGCCGGCCGTGGTCAGCCTCAAGCTCATGCTCATCCTCCTGGTCCTCACGATCTTCGTGGCCGACGCGCAACGCCATCCCAGGGCAGCAGCGACCCTGGTCACGATCGCGACGGTCGCCGGCCTCCTGGGTGCAGCCTCGAACGTGGCGACGCTGTAAGGACGCTGCGAGTCAGCTCAGAGCGGTTCCGCTCCGCGACGACGAGCAGCGTAAGTTGCAATCGACGCCCAAGGAAGCGCCTGGCACATCCCGTCGCGGCTCACTCGCGTGAATGGCCACCGCTGCTCGGCGTATTCGCGCCTGGGGCCGCCGGGCGAGCCAGGCGTAACCAGCCTGTAGCGCGGCCGCGACGTCTGCTGAGGCTGACGGAGAGGGCTGTGCGGCATCGTCGCATTGCCGAGTCGCCGATGGCGACTCCCCACCTCGAAACGAGGAGGCTGACATGGACGATTACGAGCGAACCACGACGCACGAGACGACGACTGAACGACCCGTCGCCGGCGTCCGCCGCGCAACGGTTGTGGACCCGGTGGACCGGGACACGGTCGTGGAAACCGCGCACATCGTCCCGGGTCCATCGCCCGCGACGATGCTCTATCGAGTGGTTGGGCTGATCTTCGGGATCATTCAGGCCGTCATCGTGCTGCGCATCGTATTCCTGTTGCTGATCGCGAACCACGACAACGGGCTGGTCAGCGCCATCCTGGGGATGTCCGACACGCTCGTCGAACCGTTCCGTGGCATGTTCCGGCTCGACCGCGTTGGCACGCACGCAGGTGCCGTGCTCGACGTTGCGGCGATCGTGGCGCTCATCGGCTGGACTCTCATCGAAATGCTCGTCCTGGCCGTCGTCAGGCTCGGCGTACGTGATGACCGTCACGTCGTTGCCTGACCACGGACCGCGAGCTGATCTCCGTCCGTGATGATCGACCCAGGAGCCTTCACCGGCTGGCTTGGCGTGTCACTGCTCGTCCTCGGCGGGCTGGTGGCCGCCTTGCCGGTCGGAACCTGCAGCCAATGCAACCACTGCCGCGAGGAGCGGCTGCGTAACGAACATGCGCGTCGCGCACGAGACACCCGCGACGGCCTGGCCGGCCAGCTGGCAGTCTGTCCCCGATGCGGCCGTTCCCACGACGAGGACATCCCCTGCTGATCCAGGCATTTCGTCCTCGGGGATCCAAGGGGCGACCTCCGTCCCCCCGAGGGTTCTCCGACTGCGAGCTAGCTGTAATCCTTCGCATCAGAGGCCGTGAGCACCTGCGGTAACCTGTCTGGGCGCTATCCTGCTTGATGGCCCGCGAGATGCTGAACTCGACCGGCAACCGCCGGCGCTGGATTCGAACCTTTCCCGTTGCCGACCTGGCCTTCGCGGAGCACGTTCGGGCCCTCGTAGGACGGTTGCGCTCCAGGGAACCCCGAGACCTCGAGGGGGCCCTGCGCAACCAGTATCCGGAGGCCGTCGTTCATCCGTCCGAGCTGAGCGCGCAGCCGAGCTCTTCGTGGTACGTCTACCGCGACGGTCACTGGTCGCCGCCCGATCCCTAGCAAACGCGCAGACGAAGGCCTGGCGGACAAAAGCAACCGCCGGCCCGGGCGACCAGGCCGGCGATGACGTGTGCCAGATAATCGATGACGCCGCCGATACGACGAGTAGGCGGACGGCCCGATACGAGGAGTAGGCGGACGGCGAGGGTTCAGCCCGCGTACAGCCGCGTTCAACCGGGTTCAGCCCATGGCGCTCACCGCTCCCGCATCCGACGCCGACGCTTCGGCGGCCATCCCCGACTCCCGGGAGCCATGCAGTTCGGAGGTGTCGGCCCCGCCCGCGTCGACGTCGAGCAGGTAGCCGATGCCCTGGAAGGTCTTGATCCGTCCGGGCTCGCCGGGCTTGGCGCCCAGCTTGCGGCGGACGCGGCTCACCCACACCCGGAGGTATTGCAGGTCGTCCCGGTACTCGGGACCCCAAACCTTCGTCAGCAGCTCGGTGTGGAGGACGACCTTGCCGGCATTTGCGGCAAGGTGCTGCAGCAGGAGCCACTCCGTCCGCGAGAGCTGGACGAGCTCTCCGCCACGGGTGACCATCCTCCGCTCCAGGTCGATTTCGACGTCGTCGAAGGCCACGATCCCCTGCCCCGGCGTCGCGCCCGAAGTGCGACGGATGACGGCGCGAACCCGGGCTGCCAGCTCGTCCGGATGGAACGGCTTGGCCACGTAGTCGTCGGCCCCCAGGTCCAGGCCCTTGGCCTTATCCGCCGTGGAGCCCTTCGCCGTCAGCAGGATCACTGGCACCGGCCGCCGCTCGCGCAGCTGACGCATCACCTCGATTCCGTCGAGGTCCGGCATGACGATGTCGAGCAGGACGACGTCAGGCCTGACCTCCTCGGCCTTGACCAGCGCGTCCTCTCCGCCGTTCGCCGTCACGACCCGGAATCCCTCTTCGCTCAGGGCGATCGAAACGAGCTTGGTGATGCGTGGCTCGTCATCGGCCACGAGGATCAACGGTTGCGTGCTCACAGCCACACCTCCAGTGAAACCGCTACTGTGCCGCACTGCGTCAAAGGATCGAGCCCGACGGGCGGCGGGTGACGGTCGGTTTCGATCGCTCGGGCGGGCATCCCGCCCGAGCGATCGTCAGTGATCTCCAAGTGCGCGCTCAGTACGACGGCGACGGGCTCGCCGCACTGCTGGGTGCAGCCTGGCTTGGGGCGACGCTGGGCTGCGTTACGGCTGGTTGACTGGCCGCGGGCGCGGTCTGATTGGGCGACGTGCCCGGGCCAATGCTGAACCACCAGATGAGGGCGACGATGACCAGCAGGATGATGATCCCGAGGATCACGCCCATGGCCGAGCCGTCGCGCTCGACGACGACTTCGTCATGATCGTGGTGATACGGATCGGTCATGGTTTACGTCCACACCTCTGCGAGTTCCGACAAAGGCCCTGGCAGAGCCTGCCGAGAGCCGCCGGCGGCTCGTTTTCGACCCCGGAACCACCGGACTCGAGTGTCTCGATCGGGCATTGGATGCTGCGCGGGCGGCTCATCCTTCCGCCTTGCAGGGGCGTTGCAATCCCGGTTCGGTGTCGGTTTGCATCCGCGCCGGAAACGGGGATTCACCGGTAATTAGTGCCGGCGGGGGCCCCGCCCCCATGCCGGTTTGGCGCCGTCACGGTAAGCTTCGGTTGGTTGCGCGACCGAGGAAGGACGAAAATTGCCCGATTCTCGCGCGCTCCGGATCGCCCTGGTGGCTCCGCCTCTCGAACGCGTGCCGCCTCGAGCCTACGGCGGAACCGAGCGCATCGTTCACGAGCTCGTGCGTGAGCTCGATCGTCGCGGCCATGCCGTGACCCTGTTTGCCAGTGGCGATTCCGAGCCGCCTGCCAACGGCCGCCTAATTCCAACGGTCGAGCATGCCCTGCGCCCGACGGGCTTCGGTGGCGACGCATCGCCGTACTTCTATAGCACCGTGCTGGACGTCCTGCGGCGAAGCGACGAGTTCGATCTCGTGCACGCCCATATCGACTGGCCGGGCATCCTCCTCGCCCATGTGACATCGGTGCCCGTCGTCAATACCTTCCACGGCCGGATCGACTTTCCCTTCGCGGCGCGCCTCTTCAGCTCCCCGCCGCGAGGGCTGGTGGCCATCAGCCGGGCGCAGGCACACCTCTGCCCGGATGTTGCCTGGGAGGCCGTCGTCCACAATGGCTTGAACCTGAGTGACGCGCCCTTCGAGCGGCGCGCCGGGGAGGACCTCTGTTTCGTGGGTCGGGTGGCGCCCGAAAAGGGAATCGTGGACGCGATGGAGGTGGCCAACCTCGCCGGGCGGAAGCTGCGGATCGCGGCCAAGATCGGGCCTCGTCCCGACGAGAAGGCCTACTATGAAAACGTCTTCGTGCCCGCCCTCAAGGCGGCCGGAACGAGCGTCGAGTTCCTGGGGGAAATCGGGCCTCGTGACCGCGATCGCCTCTTCGCCGAGAGCGCGGCCAGCCTCATGCCGGGCTCGTGGCCGGAGCCCTTCGGCCTCGTGGCCATCGAATCACTGGCCTGCGGGACGCCCATCGTTGCTCGGCGCGCGGGCGCCTTGCCCGAGATCATCCGTGACGGCGTGGACGGCTTCCTCGCCGACGATCCGCAGGCCATGGCTTTCAGCCTGAAGCGCATCGGCCAGCTCGATCGGGCAGCCATCCGGGCCAGCGTCCTCGAGCGCTTCTCGGCAGAGCGCATGACTAACGACTATCTGGCGGTCTATCACTCCATGCTGGATGTGGACCGGTCGTCCGCGAAGGCGCAACCAACCCTCGGACTCGCAGCCTCGGCGGTGCCGTGGCCCGAGGCGGGTCGCACGGTCGAGGGCGGCCGGCCGACGCTGCGATCGGCAGTGTCGGCGAGCCTCGGGGAAGGCGCAGGCGCCCTTGCCGGCGCGGGCGCGAAGGTCAGCTCACCGACGGTGGAGGCTGAGACGGTCGAAGCAGGAACCAGCCGGCGACCAGACTGACCGCGGCGGGCAGCGCCAGCCACACGAGCAGCCCGACCAGGATCAACCGGGACGCCCCCAGAGCTCCGAGCTGCCCGTCGACCGCCGAGCCGGCCAACATCTGGCGCAAGCCGCTGACCTCCGTGCGCAGTGCCGACATCGAGGCTCGGACCGTCGCGATGTCGGTGACGTCGCGGTCCATCGTGGTTGCCAGCGATTCGAGGCTGGTCGACAACGTCCTCGAGCGGGCGGCCACCGTGGCGAACCGGTCGCCAAGGTCCGCGAACGGGCGGCTGCCCAGCACCGATACGCCGCTCGCCGCCGCGAGCCCCTCCATCGTGGCGGCCAGATCGGTCGTGAGCTGGGCCGCGTCCCTGGCTGCGCCGCCACCGGATACGACGTTCGCCCCCACGTCCCCGGTAGCCCGGTCGATATCGAGGAAGGCCGTGTCGGCAGCATCCAACGAGCGCACGAGGGCGTCGCGCTGTCTCTGGATGGTCGTGCCGACGTCGATGACCGCGCCGAGTGAGCCGGCGACCACGATCAACGTGAGGAGAATCACGGCGAGCCCGACCAGGCCGTAGGCCGTGAGGATGCCGCCGAGCCGACGCCGTTCGCGGTCGCCGAGTCCCGTCTCGCTGAGCAGGCGAATCACCGACGGCCGCGCGCTCGAGCGGTCATTTCCGGCTAGTCGCCAGATTCCGCCGCAGGACGAGCCACGACAGGATGGATACGCCGGCACCCTCCCCGGCCAGGACCGCATAGCGCCAGGGCTCCTCGAGCGTGCCGCGGAGGAGCAGTTCCTGTGCCATCTTGATGCCGTGCGTCACCGGCACGAGGTTCGACGCGGCCTGAACGATCGGCGAGAACTGGTTCAGCTCCAGGATGAAGCCCGAAAAGAAGACCGAGGCGAGCAGGGCCAGCATCACCAGCTGGACGGCCTGCCGCTCGGAGTCGGAGACGACGGAGATCAGCAGGCCAACGGCCAGCGAAGCGAAGATGAGGAGGCCAAGGCCGGCCGCAAGAAGACGCCCATCTCCCAGGAACGAGACGTTGAAGACCGCGACCAGCAGGCCCAGGATCAGCGCGGCGACGAACGCTGAGAGCAATCCCAGGGCGAGCATCTTGCCGACGAGTATCTCCGAGGCGCGGACCGGGGCAACCCTGAAGATCTCAACGACACCGCTCAGTCGTTCGCGCACGAGGCTCAACGCGGTGAGCGTCATGGCCATGTGCTGCAGTATCAGGGCGAGCACGGCCGGGCCGTAATAGGTGATCAGCCCGGGCTGGGTCGGAGCCAGGTTGCGTGCCTCGGCGCGGGTCGGGGCGGCGACGATCTCCGGGGGCACGGTCTTCGGAGCGATCCCGGCGGCTTGTTGCTGTCCCAGGCGGACTGCCTGCTCGATGATCGACCGATTGACGGCCGATGAGAGCTGGCCGGCGAGGGATTCGGCGAGCGCCGTCTGGACGGGGTCGAGCGTGTCGAAGTCGACCTCGATCACGGATTGCTGTCCGGCGTTGAAGCGCTGCTCCGCGTCGGGCGGTGCGATCGCGACGAGGTCAACGACGTGGCGGCGAAGCTCCGTCCGTGCGCCCTCGGCGTCGGGGGTCACCTCCGTTATCTCGATACCGTTCCCGCCGAGCCGCTCGTAGAAGCCTGCATCATGGGGCAGCTGCGACGCGGCCGGCACGACGACGATTGCCGTGAGCGGAGCCCGGCCGACGTAACCGAATCCGAAGAAGCCCATGATCACGAACGGCCCGAACAGCAGGCTCGCGATGGCCCCCGGGCGGCGGAGGACCTCGATAATCTCCTTGCCGATGAAAGCGGCGACGCGGGTCAGGAACTTCAAGAGTCTCTTGCCGTCTCAGCCCCGTCGATCGGCTGCTCCCGCGACCGCTCGACCAGGGCGGCAAAGACCTCGTCGAACGACGGTCGGAATTCGCGCACAAACGCCACCTTGCCCCCCTCGCTCTCGATTTTCTGCACCAGCCCGGGGGTCGCAACGCCGGCGTTCTCGGTGACCGCCAGGAACTGGTTGGGCCCCCGTTGGCGGACCTCGAGGACGGCCCGCAGGCCGATCAGCCGGGTGCCGTCGAAGACGTCAGCCGTCTGGATCTCGACGACCTCGCCGCCCAATGCGGCCTGCCGGAGCCCTTCGGGGCTCGACCGGGCCACGAGGCGGCCGTCCGAGATCAGGACGACCTGGTCGCATTCCTCGGCCTCTGCCACGTATTGAGTCGTGACGATGATGGTCCGGCCCATGTCGCGAAGCCTGTGCAGCTCCGACCAGACCGACACGCGAAGGAGAGGATCGAGTCCCGCCGTCGGCTCGTCGAGGACGATCAGGGCCGGGTCGTGTACCAGGGCACAAGCCAGCTCGAGTCGCCGTTGCATGCCGCCCGAGAGTTTGCTCGCCCGCCGGTCGCGAACCCCCCACAGGTCGACCGTCTCGAGGACCTCCTGAACTCGACTGCCCCGCCGAAAGAGGAGCCCGAACAGGCAGGCCACGAAGTCGACGTTCTCGCGGGTCGTGAGGTCCGGATAGAGAATGAACGCCTGCGGCATGTAGCCGACCCGCTCGCGGGTGCGACGGCTGAAGCGTCGCGGTTCCTCGCCCAGCACCCGCACCTCGCCCGAAGTCGGCGCCAGGCCACCGATGAGCATGCGAATCGTCGTCGTCTTGCCCGAACCGGACGGCCCGATCACGCCGAGCAGCGAGCCCGGCGGCACCTCGAGCGACACTCGGTTGACGGCTACGACCGACCCGAACCTTCGCGTGACGTCGCGCATGGAAACGGCCGGTGGTGCGCTGACGCGCTCCTCCGGCCCCACTGAGACCTCGCGGGCTTCCCGCTCCGTGGACGGCTGCGGTCGCGCTGCTGCCTGGTCGGACGACACGGCGCCTCCCTCCATCAACGGTCGAGCGACCGCCCCGACAGCCTGCCCGCCGCTCGCTTGCAGTGGCGCGCCGCGCGCAATGTGACGACATACGAGCTCGTGACGAAGCCCTCCCTGAAACGGTGATGTGAGGCATGGCGGGGCCGTCGAGTCGCGGGCGACGGCACGAAGCGGGGAGGATCCCCTGGCGATGGGCAGTACTCCGGCGATGGGCAGTACTCCGGCGATGGGCAGTAACTCGGCGATGGATCCGCGCCCGGCGACTTCCTCTAGGCAGTCTCGGCGAGCGCGCGTGCCCCGACCGGCTGCGGCGCGCGCAGATCGGGTGGGCGCAAGAGCGGCCGGGCTACGGTACCTGACCGACGAGCGGGCCGGCATCCGGCGCCTTCGAACGGGACGGGGGTTCAAGTACCGATCGCCGAAGGGTTCGATCATCGACAACCGGGACACCTTGAGCTGGCTGCGGAGCCTGGCGATCCCACCGGCCTGGACCGACGTCTGGATCAGCCCCCAACCGGACGCGCACCTGCTGGCGACGGGCCGGGACCAGCGCGGACGCAAGGTCTACCGCTATCACCCGCGTTTTCGCGCGGTCCGGGAACGAGTGAAGTTCCAGCGAATGATCGACTTCGGTGGGTGCCTTCCGTTGCTCCGTCGGCGTGTCGACGCCGACCTCGGGCGCGCCGGTCTGGGTCGTGGCACGGTGGCCGCGGCAGTCGTGCGGCTCCTCGAGCTGACGCTGATCCGCGTCGGCAACGACGAGTACGCGCGCGCGAACCGGTCATTCGGCTTGACCACGCTGCGCAACCGGCATGTCACGGTCGGCGGGTCGGTCGTCCGCTTCCACTTTCGCGGCAAGGCCGGCCGGCTGCACGAGGTTCCAATCCGCGATCGCCGGCTGGCAACAATCGTCGAGCGATGTCGCGCCATGCCCGGACGACTGCTCTTCCAGTATCTGGATGAAGCGGGCCGGCGCCGCGGGCTGCGCTCATCCGATGTGAACGCGTATCTGCGAGAGGCGACCGGACGCGATCTCTCGACCAAGGACTTCCGGACGTGGTACGGCACCGTCCTCGCCTATCGAGCCCTACGTTCGGTCGGCCTTCCAAAGAGCGAACGCGACGCCAGGCGCCGCGTGAAACAGGCGGTCGATGGAGTCGCCGAGCAGCTCGGCAACACTTCCACGATTGCCCGGAACAGTTACGTCCACCCGCTCGTCGTGGACGCCTACGTCCGCGAGGAACTGCCCTTCCGCTCAGGTGGGGACGCCGACGTCGAGCTGGCGCCCTCCACGGTCTCGCGCCGGGAGGAGCTGGCTGTCCTGCGGTTGCTGCGGAAGCGCTCGACCCTTCTCCGGGAGACTCCCAGTGGAGACCGCTCGGCTGCCGGAGGAACGGCACTGCGAGCTGAAACGAAGCCGCAACGGAGGCGTCCTGGAGGGTACCAAGCGAGGGCATCCCGCAACGGAGCATCCGTCGATTGAGCAACGAGGAACCGATGACGCACAAGGAATCGGAAGAGCACCTGAGCGCCGACGAGATGGTCAGCACCCTCACCCGGCTGGTGGCCGGGTTGATGGCGCTCGCAATGGCGCTGCTCATGACCCAGATTCGGTGAGCGTGGGCTGACTGCGGCCCGGCCCCACCGGCGGTGACGATCTACATCGGCACGTCCGGATGGCAATACGGCGATTGGCGGCCCGCGTTCTATCCGGCCGGTGTCTCCCAGGCTCGCTGGCTGGAGCACTATGCTGCCCGCTTCGCGACGGTCGAATCGAACAATGCGTTCTACCGGCTGCCGAGCCGGGAGGTATTCGAGGCCTGGGCCGCCCGAACGCCGGACGACTTCGTCATGGCGGTCAAGGTCAGCCGCTACCTCAGCCACATCCTTCGGCTGCGGGATCCCGCCGAGCCGGTCGGCCGCTTCGTTGACCGCGTGGCCGGCCTCGGCCCGAAGCTCGGACCGGTCCTGCTGCAGCTGCCGCCCAGCCTACCCGTGGACCTCGGCCGACTCACCGAGACGCTGGATCGGTTTCCGCGCGACATCCGTGTCGCCGTGGAATTCCGCCATTCGAGCTGGTACACGGACGAGGTCCGGAGACTCCTCGTAGCGCGCGGCACCGCCCTCTGCCTGGCGGACCGCCATGGGCCGCGAACGCCGCTGTGGCGGACGGCCGAATGGGGCTACGTACGACTTCATCAGGGCCTCGCCAAGCCACGGCCCTGCTACGGGCGGGCGGCACTGCGGACGTGGGCCGAGAGGCTCGCGGCGGTCTATGGCCGTGATTCGAACGCCTTCGTCTATTTCAACAACGACCACCGAGCTTGCGCCGTCCGGAACGCGACCGAATTCGGCCGTGCCTGCCTGGCGGCAGGACTGTCCCCCAGCCGTGTGCCGGGTCTGCCGCGATCCGGCCTTCCAGGACCGCGCGCGCGGGCATAGGCGGCGCGAACGGTCCTCGGGGCGAAGCCTGCAACGAGGGTGCCACCGTGCGGCAGCACTTGTACAGGACGCGAAGCTCGTCGACGGCGCTAGCGTGCGGGTCACCATGGCAATCCTTGCGACTCTGTTCGGCCTCGTCGGCCGCTACACCGGCAGGCTCCTGACGACCACGCTGGGCTGGGCGAGCACATTGCTCTTCGGGCGCGTCCCCCAGAACAAGCAGGTCCTGCTGGCGGGGGCCACGTTCGGCTCGCTGGTCTGGGCCGTGCTGCTCGCAGGGGTCGTGCTGCCAACGGTCGCCTCGATCCTGCTGGTTGCCGTGCCCTTGCCCGACTTCGTGGATCCCCTGTGGGTGCGCCTCGCCATGCTCGCCGGAGCCATCGTCCTGCCCTTGGCCGTCGGATTCGTCATTCGCCTGATTCCCGATGCCGCGGAGCGGCCGACCGGCCGGGCAGCTATCGCCGACATCCTGCGGGGTTATCCCCTCGCAGCGGGGCTGGCGGTGACCCTCGTGTTCCTGGCCGTTGTGGCCGTGGTGACGAAGGCGCGGAGCGTTGCCCGGAGGTGGGCGGACGCCCACGTCCCGATCGTGGTCAAGCCGGGCGGCTACGAGAAGATGGTGCGAGACCTGGAGGATGCCCTGGACCAATCCGGGCTGGGGGTCAGCCGCAGGGCTGCGCCCATGGTTCTGTCCGTGCCCGGGCAGCTGCTCGCGGCCATTGCTGGCGGCAGCGTACGCAGCCTGGTGCCGACGCGTATCTGGGTACTTGTGCGCCCGGACCTCGAGGTAACCCTCCACCCGTCCGACATCCTGGTGGCAGGAACCGGCCTGCGGGTGGCCCAGGCCCGCGCGGCGATCGCCGCGCGCCTGACGACCACCTCGGCGCACCTCACGACGAGCGCCGAATCGCGGGGGATCGAGGACCGCATCGAGGCCATCGCCCCAGGCCCCAGCGTCGATCCCGCGCCGTGGGGGACACCGAACGCGCGCGAGCTGCGCGAGATCGACCAGGCGCTGTCGCAGACCATGCTGCCCTATGACGAATGGGAGATCCTGTACCGGATGCGCCTGCAGGTGGAGCGAGATCTCCTGCGCGCGGCCCGCGGGGGACGCGTCGAACCGGCTACGGGAGAACAGACGCTCGCAGGCCCGAGCGGCTCCGGCCGCTCATCTCGTCGGCCTTTCAGGCCAACGTTGCCAACACCAGTTTCAGCGATCCTGGCAGTCGGATCAGTGGCGCTGGTGGCACTGGATCTGATCCTGGCGCTCGCGCAACGCGGAACGGGCGAGCGACGCCGCTGACGCTTCCCGATCAGCCACTGGCCAAGCACACAAGATCTGGGGCCCTGGCCGCAGCCGCGTCCAGGGCCCCCGGTTCACGTCGATCCGGTTCGGCGTCGGTCGGCGGGGGTAGCGCCGGTTCGCCGGTGGATCGGGTTGGTCCCCATCCGTCAGCCGAGTGGTGGTCCCGATGTGCGGAGGAGCCGGCGCGACGATGCGGCCTGGCAGCTCGCCGGACCATCCTCTCGGAGGGTCGCATCCTTGCAGGCACATTGCAGCACGCCCAGCATTTCATGGTGCCCGGAGCGGTCGACAGAAGCTGAGCGCAATCGTCAGGAGCAGCGTCGCCTCCTGCCATCGTCCGTCGCCAGGCGCGGAATCCCGACCGTGGGACTCGATGACCTCCTTGAACCGCCGAGGTCCCCGTGGACCTGCACCTTGATGAAGCCGAGCGCGTCAACGGGATCCATCGGACCCTCGGGATCCACGTCCAGCGCCAGGGTGATCGGACCGACGTCTCGACGGAGCGGGCACCTTCGCTTCGGGACGGGACGCGCGGCTCTGGCAGATGCGCGTAATGGCTCGCGGGGAGCGGTTGACGCAGGCAGCCCTAGGCGCGTCGCACGATCGCGCCGACCGGTCCCGGTTCGGACCCCTCTCGCCGGGCCGGTCGCCATCCCGGAGGGGCTTCCTGACTAAGCGCGAGGACCAACGGTCATGACGGATCTCATGTCTCGTTTCGATGCAGCCCTGGGCGACATCTTCAGCAGCCCGATCGTCCAGCTCGGCATCAAAGCCGTCGGGCTATACCTGGTCGTGCTGTGGCTCGCGGCGGCCGTGTGGGCGTACCGCGACATGCGGAACCGCAGCGAAATGGAGCTGGTTGCTTATCTCGCCGCGGCCCTCGTCGTCGCGTTCACGCCACTGTTCTTCCCGCTTGCGATCGTCGTCTACCGAATTGTCCGGCCACCCGAGACGCTGGCCGAGGCGTGGGAGCGACGGCTCAGCGGCAGCGCGCTCGAGGCCCAGGCGGAAGCCCTCCAGGGCTGCCGTACCTGCGGCCGCCGGATCGATGCGGAATGGCTTGTCTGCCCGGGCTGCGGCACCAAGCTGCACCGACTGTGTGCTGAGTGCGGCCAGCTCATCGAGCTCGACTGGCTCCTCTGTGCGTGGTGCGGGCACGAGCTCGAGCGCCGCCCAGCCACACCACTCGAAGGCCCGTCCCCGCAGCCGGCACCCCTCGGTCGGCCGCTTGCGCCTGTGGGCATCGAGGTCTCGACGACATCCGCGGCAATGTCGGCTCTCCCCTCAACGCCCGGCCCGGGGCGCGGGGCTGAACGCGCGGCGTCGGCGTCCGGAGCCGGCGCCCGCTAGCCACGCGAGTCGTCGGCCGCTCGGGATCTCCGCCGCAGGACCGAGGACGCACGCGAGGAGAACATGAATACCACCCAGCTCATGATCGCCGTTGCGGTCATCGTCGCCGTCCTGGCGCTCGGGGCCTGGCTCCTGTCCAGGCAGCGACGGAGCGCCGACCTGCGCCGACGCTTCGGACCCGAGTACGACCGGACGGTGCGCCAGATGGGCGACGCGAGCCGAGCGGAATCCCAGCTCGAGGCTCGGAGCGCGCGTGTCTCGGCTCTAGAGATTCGCTCACTCTCAACGGACGAGCGCGAGACCTTCGGAGAGCGCTGGAGGAAGGCCCAGGCCCAATTCGTCGACGAT
The DNA here is from genome assembly GCA_005883615.1 of Chloroflexota bacterium. Classification (GTDB taxonomy): domain Bacteria; phylum Chloroflexota; class Limnocylindria; order Limnocylindrales; family CSP1-4; genus CF-16. Next base: position 22,088 of record VBEC01000025.1, read on the forward strand.
CCTCTGGCGGCCGTGTCGGCCGCCGACAGGCTGGTCGCCGAGGTCATGCAGGCTCGCGGCTATCCGATGAGCGATTTCGAGCGGCGCGCCGAGGACGTCTCGGTAGACCACCCTGAGGTGGTCGGGGAATATCGCTCCGCCCACGCCATCGCCCAACGGCAAGGCGACGGTCAGGCCAGCACGGAGGACCTGCGACGGGCAATGGTCCATTACCGGGCGCTGTTCGCCGAGTTGCTCGAAACGCCGACCCCTGACCAGGGGTCGCCCGGTGAGACGGCGGCTGAGCCGGCAAGTACAGGAGGATCCCGCCGTGCGTGAAACGCGATCGATCCGAGAGGTGATGGCCGCCGAGCCGGTCGCCCCACCGACCGAGCGAAACGACCAGCCGGGCGGAGCCGCAGCAGGCGGCGGACCGAGGGCAACTTCGCAGGTTGCCGACGCTACGCCGGATGAGCGGGGCCAAGCAGCCACGACGGGCCCCCCGACGACGCGGGAGGCTCCGGCCTCGGCGCCCCGGAACGGCTCGAATGGTCGGCTCGTGGGGGTTTCGATCGCCCAGGATCTCCGAACGCGGTGGGAAGTCGTGCAGACGGGCTTCGTCGACGAGCCGCGCCAGGCCGTCCAGCAGGCAGACGAGCTGCTGGCCGAGGCGATGAAGCAGGTAGCAACGACCTTCGCCCAGGAACGGGCCAGCCTCGAACGCCAGTGGGCCCACGGCGACGATGTCTCGACCGAAGAGCTGAGGATCGCCCTGCAGCGCTACCGCGCCTTCTTCGAGCGCATGCTGTCCATGTAAGGCAACAGGGCCGGGAACGTTCGAGGGGGGCCGGCGGCCGGCGAGTAGAGAGGGATACCCAGCCTGGCCGCCCTGCCCTGGCGCCGATCGGCCAAGAGATCGATCGGGTCGCGTTCCGCGATCGTTCGCTGGTGCGCAGCCACAACCGCAGAAGACGAACCTAAATCCGCGGATCTCGGTCCACCGACCTGACCCAGAGGCAGGTCTTGCATCTTCCTAACAACCCGTGCCGGGGCCGTTGGGGGAGAAATCGCGGCGCGTCTCGCCAATAGGTCATGTGCAGCCGGACGCCGGGCGACCAGCGGAGCTCTCAGGGGAGCCCGCTGGTCGCTGGGCAGACGAACGCCGGGTGAAGGCGTTCGCCGAGGAGGAGGGAACGGCACGCCCCCCGAACGTGCACAGGATGAACGTTAGCCGCGGGATGCATTCGGGGGCGCCCGTCGATACCCCCTACTCGTTGCAGGCGGCTTTCAACGGCTCCCCTTGCGCAAGGGGTCGGGCTTCGTTCAGCGATGGGCTCAGCGGTCGACCTCCCAGGACGCTCGATCGGCGTCGTCCGCGCTGTCAGGATCGTCTCGCCGCAGCTCGTCGCCGGCGTTGCCGAGTCCCTTGCGGATGTCGTCGCCCGCGTTGCCGATCTCGTCCTCGGCGTCGGTGCCGCCGACCCCCCGCCAGGCCTCCTTCGTCTTCTCCTCACCTTCTCGATAGGTACGCTTTACGTCTTCCACGGACCTTTCCTCCGTACATCCCGGACCCCCGGGCCACAGGTTGGGCCGCCACCGGGTCGAGTGACGGGACCCTACGGGCAGGTCGATAACGGCAGCCCGCCGCAGTGAGGGCGGCCGATTGCACCCGGCTTGCATCGGGCGCCTGGGCCCTTTGCCGGATCCGCCTGGTCGTCGCTGGCCCCGTCGTTCCGGGGACTGTGATGCAGCCGCAATCGTCCTTGGGCCGCGGGAGGAGGAGACGTCTCTGAGGCGCGGCTAGGCTGCGTGGCGACCGTACCGGCCCGGGCGGTCCACCGACCCAGGAGGAAGGCCATGACGACACAGAGCGAACAGACTGACCGTTCGTCGGCCACGGACGACAACGGCACGGCCAGGGACCGCGGCGAGGAGGCGCGTCAGGTGCTCGGTGACGTTGCCGACACGGTTCGGACGCGCGCACAGGACGTGGCCGCGCGGCTGCCAGAGGCGGCCGAGGCGACCCGCGGAGCGATCGGCCAGGCGGCCGACCAGCTCGAGCGAAGCTCAACCGATTCGTTGACCACCGGTGCGGCGTTCTCGCTGGGCCTCGTGACCGGCCTGATCATCGCCGGAGCCAATCGACTGCTGGTCGCCATCGCCCTGTTGCCGGCCGCGGCCATGGGCGCCACGCTGCTCGAGCGCTGGAATCGATCCGCCCGGATGACGCCGGGACGTACCCCCAAGGCCTAACCGCTCCGCCGTCGGTTGGGCCGGCGCGTCGGCGGACGGCCGTCCGGGCAGAGAAAAGGGCAGGCGCCCGAGGAGGGGGCTCGGGCGGCCTGCCGAGGGAGGGCGGGGACGCCCCGTCACAAGCGTCCCCATCGGGAGTGTTCAAACGAGGAGCTCACCCTACAGGCCCGATGCGTGCGGCTCGCTCTCACGGTGCACGTGAGCCGTTGCAGGCATCTTGCGCAGACATTGCAGTTCTCACCAGCCGGAGCCTCGAGCAACTGCCGCACCCAGCGGAATGCACAGCGGAGGGGTGCGGTCACCCGACGCGGCCAGGTCAGCCGCGACCGGCGAGAGGGCTCCCGACCCCCAGTCGGTTCGGGAGCCGACCCAATGGTGGCGGTCAGCCGATTTCATGGGGGCTGAGGCCTGCCCTAAATCGTTGCACTTGGCTATATCCCGTGGCGTGCCCTTAGAGCGAACCCATCACCTGCCGCGTCAGGATCTCCATGACGGCCGCCGACAGGTCGCGGGCAATCACGTCGCAGTAGGCCGACCGCCGTGGTCCTGGCGACTGGCGCGGCCCGATCAGGATGGTTCTCAGGCCTGACGGGCGTGGCCGTTCGCACCACGCAGGATCGGTCGTCACAAGCCAGCTGTCAGGGGGCGGGTCGTCGGGCAGCTCAGAGATGGTGTCGAGGCCCGGCAGCGCGGCCGCCAGCTCGGAGGGCAACTCCCGGGCGATTACGCACACTTCCATCCGTGACTCCCTCAGGTAGCGCACCTGCTCGGTCACTCCGGGCACCGGCACGAGGGCAGGCGGGCGCCGCCGGCTTTCGTCGGGTTGGGCCAGCACCATCGCCCCGCGATCGAGGTAGATGGTGGTCATCGGCGATCCGGATCGAGAGTGGAGTGTCCGGCCAGCGACGAGCGTTGGGCCGCCAACAGGGTCGGCAGGCGCCGGTCGGGCTGTGGCTGCCGGTCAGCGCGAGAACGCCCACCTCCTGGGTGGGCGTTCCTCTGGTGTCCCACGGTCAGCTCCGGCCGCCGCGGACCTGGTCGCATCCGGGTCAGACCCGGCCGGCTCCAACGCGCCGGTTGCCCCTCAGCGCGTTCGCCACCCAAACGACGACCACGGCGCCGATGATCGAGATCACGATGGTGCTCAAGTCGAGCGGCCCCTGGATGGGGTCCTTGATGTTGAAGACGGCCGAGGCGACGAAGCCGCCGACCAGGGCTCCGACGATACCCAGGACGATATGCCCGATCACGCCGAGACCTTCGTCGCCACGGACAATCATGCCGGCCAGGTAGCCGGCGATCGCCCCGAGGACGATCCACGCTAGAAGACTCATCGATACGGTCCTCCATCTCCCGGCCCCCACTCAATGCCGGGGGCTCCAATCAACGCTCGCAACTCTCGCCTCGACGGGTGTCGGCGCGGACAACAGTCCGTTGCCGAACGGCTTGCAACCGACTGTCATCCGGTGCTCTTGAAGCCACGCGAACAGAGCCGCGACGAGAGTCGCCAGGCCGTCGCGCGCCCACGTTGCCGCTCCGGTCACGAAGCACCTCTGGATGGCGATTTCCTGCCGTTCCATCCCGTCCGTGCCCCGTCTCGTAACGTCGGTCTTGCGCACCCTCCGGCCGCAATCGGCCTGCAAGCGATGGGCCGCCGAACCGCGAACGTTCGCATCATCGGGTCCCCTAGGTTTCATTCCATAACCGGACCGCACGTTCGGGGGAACGACCGAAAGGGCGGAAGGGTCGCCCGGAGACTGGAGATCAACGGAATGCTGACAGGCGAAGAAAGCCGCACGACCGTGGCGATCCCGCCGACCCGTCAGGCCACTACGGTCCTCAGCACCTACCGACGCCTGCAGATGGCCGGCTTCAACCCAACGGAAGCGGCGAACCTGACTGCGCACCTGTCAGGGCTGCCGATCGAAGGACAGAAGTGGACCATCTGGGAGATCCAGCACCTGCTCTTCGTGCGATCGCTCGTGGAGAGCGGCCGGCTCAGCTCGTAGAACGAGTGGAACTCGAGCAGGCGTAGCCGACCGAGAGCAGGTCAGTCGCCGGGCGGCGATTCGAAGGCGGATACCCACCGCTGGCCGTCCGTCCGCCTCGGCGATCCGAAGCGTCCCACCCATTGCCTCGACGAGATCGCGGCAGACCCCCATCGTGGTCGGCGATGCAAGGGCGGTGTTAGGGCGCGCGATCCGCCAGACATCGCGCCGCCATGGCCCCATGGCTAGCCTCAGGCCACGGTCTCGGGATGCCCTGACCAGGGCATGAGGTCGGTGCGTACGGTAGGAACGAAATGGCCGGAACCCATCTCGAAGCTGATCGCGCTGGTGACTCGATCGACCGCGAGGACCTGTCGATGCAGATCCTCGGCTATGTGATCGCGATCATCGCGTTCGCCGCTGCCGGCTTGCTGTCGCTGGTGCGCTGACCGTCCCGCGCGCGTGGGAAGAAGAAGGCAGCCGGCCGTCCCCTGAGCCGTCGCCGCCTTCTCGCGATCGACGCGCCGAGCGTCCGCCGGAATCAAGCGAAACGCCACTGCCCGATCCGTCCATTGCCGCCGGCTGGGTCGCCAGCGGAACGCGAATCGTGATCCTGGTCCCCTCGCCCGAGCGCGAATCGATAGCGATGTCGCCACCGTGCGCATCGATGATCGCCTTGGTGATATACAGACCCAGGCCGAGGCCGGCCGAAGGTGCACTTCGCCTGTCGGCGACCCGCGAGAATCGCTCGAAAGCGTGGGCCTGCGCCTCCGCCGGGATACCTGGACCCGCGTCTGCCACGCGGACGGCCGCCCGCGTGCCGACCCGGCGAACCGAGACGTCGATGGATGGGCTCTCGGCAGCATGCTGCTGGCCATTCACGATCACGTTGAGGACCGCCTGCTCGAGGCGCGTTTCGTCCGCCTCGACCATGAGCGGCCTCGACGGCGCGGCCAGAAGGATCGGCTGGTCGGGCGCGAGAACCTGCGCAATCTCGACGGCCCGACGCACCGCGGCACCGATATCGATCCGCTCAGGGCTCAGATCGAGACGGCCATGCTCGAGCCGGGTGGCATCGAGGAGCTCGGTGGTCAGCCGCACGAGGCGGTTCGTCTGGAGGAGCGCGCTCGTCACCTGGCGCCGGACCTCGTCGCTCGGCTGCGGTTCGGGCGAGAGCAGGAGCAGCTGGAGATAGCCGCGCAGGGCTGCGAGCGGGGTGCGCAGCTCGTGGCTGGCGACGGCCATGAACTCCTCCTGCAGCCGTCGCAACTGGCGATCAGTGATGTCCCGGACCACGACGACACCGCCTTCGCGCCCGCCCGGCTCGCCGAGCGGCCCGCCGAGGGCCTCGAACCAGCGCCGCTGGCCATGCTCCCCGGTCACCGTGAAATCGAGGGCAAACTGCTCGCCGGCAGCTGCCAGAGCCTGGGGTGATCGTTCCGGCGCGAGCGGCTGGCCCCCAGAGTCTGTCGCATCCTGCGTGACGTCGAGGCTTCCAAGCATCAGGTCGTAGGCCTCGTTGGACAGGAGTTGCTCGCCGTCCGGCCCGATCACGACCACGCCATCCGCCATATGGGCGAGCACGGTCGACAGCCGCGCCCGCTCGGTGTCGCTCAACCGCTGCTGCTGTCCCAGAGTGATGGCCGCTTCCTGGAGTTCCTGGCCCCGCGACTCCAGATCATCGTTCGTGGTGTTGAGCTCCTCCACGGTGGCCTGGAGCTCCTCGTTGAGCGTCTCCAGTTCTTCATTGGTCGCCTGCAGTTCCTCGTTGAGGGTCTCGACCTCCTCGGTGGCCGCCTGGACCTCCTCGTTGGCGATGAGCAGCTCCTCGTTGGTCGACCGCAGTTCGGCGTTCAGGACGATCAGGTCCTGGTTGGCCGAAAGGAGGTCGGCCTGGCGCGCCCCGAGAACATCGACCCGCTCGCCCGCCAGGCGAAGCTGGGCCTGCGCCGACGAGCTCTCCTGTTCCAGGCGCTGGCGCTCCTCTACGGCCTCGCTGACGTCGCTGATCAGCAGGACCGCCCCAGTGCTGCCGTCGCCATCGGATGGCTCACTCGAGGCGGGCATGGCTCGCAGTTCCAGCCACCGTCGACGCTCGGCTGACGCCGCGTCCGCCTCGAGCGCCACCAGCATCTGGCGACTGCTGCCGCGGAGTGCCCCGTGGAGTAGCTTCCGCAGCAACTCCGAGTCGATCGATGCGGCCAGGTGAACGAAGTCGCCCGCGATGGCAGGGACGTGGATCCCGAGCAGGCGGCGGGCCTCCTCGTTGATGAACTGGATGTCGTATGAGCCGTCGACGACGACGATGCCGACCGGCACCCGCAGCAGCAACTTCTCCGCCTTTTCGCTCGGACTCATCGATCGAGCACTCGGCGGGCTGCCAGCGACATCGTCCCGGCCGCCTCCCCATGTCCGACCGCTCAGCTGCAGGGTGCGAGCCGGTCTGATCTGCGCCGGCGGCACGACGACACGTTCACCCTCCCGCCGATACACCTTGAGCTTCGAATTCTCGAGCACGAACAGCTCGGGCAGAGGACTCGTCGTCTCGCTCTTGCCGAGCACGAGTACGCCACCATCTCGGAGAGAGAACGCAAAGAGCTGAAGCGCCCGTCGCTGGAGCTCGGCGGTGAAATAGATCAGGACATTCCGGCACAAGGTGAGGTCGATTCGGGGGAACGGCGCGCGTCGGGCAAGGTCGTGCTCTCCGAAGACCGTCACCAGGCGGATTTGCTTCTTGATCTCATACACGTCGCCGAGCTTGTTGAAGTACCGCTCGATGATCGGTTTCGGAACGTTCTCGAGGGCGGTCGGGGCGTAAACGCCTCGACGGGCGAAGGCGATCGCTTCCGCGTCCAGGTCGGTCGCGAACACTCGTACGGAGAATTCGCGGGCCCTCTCACCCAACACCTCGGCAACGAGGATCGCGAGCGAATAGGCCTCCTCGCCGGTGGCGCAGCCGGCCGACCAGAAACGGAGCTCGCCGCCTCGCTTCTCCGCATCGGCGACCAGCCGGGGTAGGACGTTCTCCCGCAGATGGTCGAACAACTCGGGATCGCGGAAGAAACCGGTTACCTTGATGAGGAAGCTGCTGGCCAGGCGCTGGTACTCGTCCGGATGCTTTCGCAGATAGCGAACGTACCCGTTGAGGTCGCTCGTGCTCGTTGCCGCCATCCGACGTTCGAGACGGCGCAGGATGGTTGGTCGCTTGTAGGCCTCAAAGTCGATTCCCGTCTGCTGCTGCAACTCGGCCAGAAAGGATCCAAGGGCGTTCTCGCCCTCCTCCGGCAGGCGCCGCGCGTGCACGCCGCTCACGAGGTCACGAAGGAGGGGCCCGATTGCCCCGATGTCCGCCACGACGTCGACCGTCGTGGGCGCCAGCGATTGGGGCATCGACGGGTAGCTCGCCGTCTTCGGGTTCTGGATGACCACGGTTCCCCCAGCCGCGCTGACGCGCCGGGCACCGGCAGTCCCATCGGATCCCGATCCGGTAAGGATGACTGCCACGAGGCCTTCACCGAAGGCGTCGGCGGCGCTGTTGAGCAGCAGGTCGACGGATGGCTTGGGACCCCGTTCCGGAGCTTCACGTACGGTCACCGCGTCGCCGGTCACCTCGACCAGCCGATTCGCCGGCACGAGGTAGAGGACACCCGGTCGAAGGCGCTCACGCTTTTCGACCGTGACGACCTCGAGCGACGTGCGGCGGCTGAGGATGTCGGCCAGGTGGCTCTGCCGGCGAGGATCGAGGTGCTGGGCGACGACGATCGGGACGGGGAGATCCCCGGGCAGGCTCGAAACCAGCGTGGACAGCGCTTCGATGCCGCCGGCGGAGGAGCCGACCACGATCAACTGGGGGATCGCCTGCTGCTCGGCCATCGCCTCCTCGGCCGACGACGACGAGGACCCTGGCGCTCGAGGGACTTCGAGCCGGGCCTGCTTCGGCCCGCGAATCTTACCGCAGCGAAACCAGCCTAGCGGTCTCTCGCGCGATCCGACTCGCTGCGGGGATTGACGGGTCGGGGGACGAGGTGGTCGACGGTCTGGATCAGCTCGCCCAGGTCATAGGGCTTCTCGAAAAAGGCGTCGGCGCCGACCTCGCGCGAGCGCTCCCTGACGTTTGGTGCGGCGCTGACGACAACGACGACGGGGTTCGTCCCAGCTCGCCGGACGCCCTGGACGATCTCCAGCGGGTCGAGATCGGGCAGGAGCAGGTCCAGCAGGACTACAGCGGGTGGCGATTCCGTGGCCCGTGCGATCGCCTCCTGGCCACTCGCCACGCTCACCACTGTGAACCCTTCGGCCTGGAAGGCGCGCGCGAGCACATCACGGTTCCCGGGGTCATCCTCGACCACGAGCATTGGCAGCGTGCGCGTCACGGCCGCGCCATCCTGTGACGCGGACGGGTCGCGCGAGCGGCCGAGGTCGAGGCTGATCTGTCTCTGGGCAGTTCGTATCACGATCGACGACCTTGGGGAGTCGGTCGAGGTGATGATCGCCGTCCACTCCGGTCGCGCCGCCCGGATCGCGACGGGCGCCGTTACAGGATCGTTGCGCTTACTGGTGTGAAGGTCTCCCGGACCCCGATCAGCTCCAGCGGCTCGTCCGCCCGGCCGATCCGTCGACGTCCAGCAGATAGCCGAGGCGAGGGATGGTCTTGATCGGGCCGCCCGTCGACCTCGGGACTCCGAGCTTTCGGCGCAGCTTGCCGATCGTGGTTCGGAGCGTTCGGACATCGTCGCGGTAGTCGGCGCCCCATACCGTCGTGAGCAGCTCGGCGTGCCCCAAGACGGTGTTGGGGTTGAGGGCCATCTCGCGCAGAACGCCCCATTCGTGGCGCGTGAGCCAGATCGGCTTTCCCTTGCGGGTCACCACCCGATGATCTATGTCGACCTCGACGCCCAGTCCGCGGAGGCGAATCGGGGCCGACGTGGCACGGCCGCCGGCCCTGCGCAGGAGAGCCCGGGCGCGGGCACCGAGCTCCTCGGGATCGAACGGCTTGCCGATGTAGTCGTCGGCTCCGAGATCCAGGCCCACGCGAACATCGGCTCGTCGGGATCGCTGGCTGAGGATGATCGCGGGAATCGGGTCCCACTCGCGCATCTGGCGAAGGAGCTCGAATCCGTCCGTATCCGGCAGGAGTAGATCCAGCACGACGATGTCGGGCCGCACCTCCCCGAAGATGCGCAGCGCTTCCGCACCGTTGCTGGCAGTCACCACCCGAAATCCCTCTTCCCGCAGCGAGCGCTGGATGAGGCGGCGCACGGGCGGGTCGTCGTCGACGGCCAGGACGACCGGCTCCTCGAGGAGTCCCGTACCTGCCTGCGACGATCGCAACCGGAGCACCATGAGGGCCACTATACGTCGAAGCCCGGGTCACACCTCCGACACATCGGACCGGAACATGCGGCCCGCAGGAATTTCCCCGAACCCGACCGAGCTCTCAGCCCGAGGGAGCCAGCCCCTCCGCGATAGCCCCGGCCAGGACCGGCTGCCCATCGCGATACACGTACCAGGCGGTTTCGCCGAGGTCCGCGAGGTGGTTCCGCGGCCGGACCCGGACTCGCGGGAAGCGCTGCCGAATGCTCATTTCGACACGCCCACGGAGCTCGTCGAGAGTCTCGGCCCGCACGGATTCCCGTACCAGGGCGTCCCGAACGACTTCGACGAACTCGTCATCGTCTGACGGAAAGCAGTTGATCTGCGGCGCTGCCAGCACCGATACCCTCCTTGCCGGTCGTGCCCTCCCGCGTCCAGCGGGCATAGGGTCCTCCCGGCGACGCCAGGGTTCGCCACGGCGGGCCTCCCCAGACGTTTCAGGCGGATGTCAACCGAACCGGGCTTTAGCGGTTGGCTGCGCCCGGGGCCAGGACCTGCGCCGCGGTCACCGCCAGCACCACAGGCCTGCCGCGATTCCGGGGCCAATCGCGAAGCCGAGGCCTCGCCCGACCCACCGGACGGCCTCGCCCCGCATCAGCTCATCGTCAGGTCGATCGGGTGACTCCACGGTTGGCTCCATGGTTGGCCCGTCCACGCGAGGCCGTAACGCTGCGAGCCCGGCGTCGCGGCATCAGGGGGGAGCGGCGCCGGGCAAGCCCGGCCGCTGCGAGAACCAAGATTACGGCGCCGGACGGGCTGGGAGTCGGCTGGGGCGTCGGTGGCGGAGTGGCGCCTGGGCCACCGCCACCCGGCTTGCAGTCGTGCTTGCAGCGGTGGCCACCCGGTCCACCCCCGCCAGTGACCTGGTCACTCGGCTGGTCGGATTTGGGTTTGGGCGCGTGACAGCCTACTGAGCCGCCCCAGCTATTCTTGAAATAGAGATAGGTGGTTTGCGTGCCGAGCTTGCCGCGAATGCCCGCACCCTTGCTCGCTCGTGACATCCAGTCCGCGTCCCAGCGATTCCAGCTCGATGGCCCGAGCTCGGCCTGGACGAGGTCGATCCCCCAGTGGCCGCCCGGGCATGCCTTGTAGAGAAGGCCGTTCTGGTCGACCTGGTGGGCGCCGCCCGGTTGCGTCCCGGCGAGGAACCATTCCTGCGTCGTGTCCTTCGTCCAGGGGCCGGGGCGACCGCCACTCCACGCGTCGATCGTGCTCCTGACGAGGCCGCCTGGCCGCGCGAAGTTCGTGATCGGCTGGCCCTTTGTGTAGTCGCGCAGGAACGCCTGCCACACGCGCGCCGGTCCCTCCAGCGAGGTGATCTGGTGGCCGCGGGGCTGGGAATGGTCGCTGTTGCCCATCCAGATCCCGACGGCCAGTGCATGAGCGTTCCTGGTTCCCGCCTTTGGCGGCGCGATGAACCCGAACGTCGTGAAGTCGCGGGTCTCGTTCGTGGTGCCCGTCTTGGCGCCGGCCGGACGGCGCTCGCCGTGCGGGCCGTTGCGGAGCGCTAGCGACGTGGACCAGATCTTGTTCTGGCTCGGGTCGGTGTTGCCGGCAAGGATGTCGGTGATCAGGTAGGACGCGGCAGGATCCGCTGCCTGACTGAGCTGCGGCGTGCCGGCCTTGTACGCAGGCTTCCCGTCAGGTCCATCGATCTCGAGCACCATGCGGCGCTTGGCCAGACGGCCTCCATTGGCAAGAGCGCCGTAGGCAGCGGTCAGATCGATCGGATGGACCTCGACCGTGCCGATCGCCCCGGCAAGGCCTGACTGGAGATACATCTTCTTGCCGCCGGGGAAGCTGATGCCCAAGGCCGCAGACTGGTCCGCCACCGCGCTGTTTCCGACGCGTTCCAGAGCTCGGATCGCGGGGATGTTCAACGAGTACTGGAGGGCCTTTCGGACGAGCACGGGGCCGCGTTCCATGTTGTCGGCGTCATGCGGCGCCCAGCCCACGCCGAACTGCGTCGTGACGTCGAGTAGGAGGCTGCCTGGCGTGAGGTCGTGCTTCTCGAAGGCTGTCACATAGACGACCGGCTTGAAGGCCGAGCCAGGCTGCCGGTAGCCGTCGGTCAGGTGGTCGAACTTGGGCGCGAACTTCTTGCTCGTCATGGTGTCGCGGTAGTAACCGGCACTGCCGACGTACGCGATAACGTCGCCCGTCTGGTAGTCGAGCGCGACGATCGAGCCGTTGTGGATGTCCGTGCCGCGAAGCCGGTTCGCCCACATGCGATCGAACGAGGACAACCTGAGCTGTCTTGCGAGCTTCGCCGCCGCGGGCGCCTTGAGGTTGGGCAGGATCGCGGCTGCGGTGATGTACTTCTCCGCCAGCTGCTGCGCGCGCCAGTCGAGCGTCGTAATGACGCGGTAGCCGCCCGTGTCCACCTTGAGCGGGCTGCCCAGGATCTGGATCAGTTGCTGGCGGACCTGCCACACGAACTGGGGGGCGTTCCAGTGCACCGGCTGCTCCACGGCGAGCACGATGGGCTCGGCCTCCGCCTTGGCGATCTCGCCCGGCGTGAGCTGGGTCCAGCGGGCACTCGCGAGTCCCTGGAGGACCCAGTCGCGACGCAACACGGGCGGTGAGTTGGGATCGACCACGAGCCTCCCGGACTTGTCCGGCTTTGCGAACAGGTAAGGATCCAGGTTGCTCGGCGATTTGGGCAGTGCCGCCAGCAGCGCTGCCTGCGCAGGCGTGAGCTTGTTCAGGTCCCCTACGCCGAAATAGATCTTCGCCGCAGCCGCAATGCCATAGGCACCGTGACCGTAGAAGTTCTGGTTCAGGTAGGACGTGATGATCAGCTGTTTCCCCTGCTCGCCCGGGAAACGCTCGGTCAGGCGGGCCGCCTGGATGATCTCCTCGGCCTTGCGCAGGTAGCGATCCGCGCCCGGTGCGGTGGCCTCCGGGGGCAGAAGACGGGCGCGCACCAGCTGCTGGGTGATGGTCGAGGCGCCCCGGTCGTTGCCGTTCGCGGCGTTGCCCGCCAGGGCCGATACGATCGCGGCAGGATCGAAGCCGCTGTTCTGCCAGAACGAGCGGTCCTCGGCGGTGGTCGTCGCGTCGAGCACCAGATGCGGCAGCTCTTCGAACGTGACTGTCCGACGGTTTTCCTGCTGGAAGCGCGCCAGCTCGATCTTGCCCGTTCGGTCGTAGACGATCGTCGGCTGCGAGTAGGTCAGGTTGAGGAGGAGCGCAGGATCGGGTAGGTTGGCCGACAGCGCCTCCACGGTACCCGCGATCGTCGCCCCACCTGCGATCACCGCTGCACCGAGCATCGAGACGAACAGCAGCAGAGCGACCGCCAGGACCGCGCGCAGCCGGCCGCCCTGGTGGCGCCGGTGACTCAGCGGGCCATGCGGATACCCAGGTCCGCCCAGGGTTCCGCGCCGCATCGCGAGCAATGCCGCCGCTCCTCGACCGGTCGAAGCCCGGGCCCGCCGGGCGGGTCGATGGCTGGGGAGCGTCGACGAGAGATGCGTGGGCAGGGTTTCTTTGTCGCCTGATTGCGGCCCACGGAAGGGGCGCAAGGGCCGAAGGCCACCACCTGACGAGCTGGAACCCGGGCGCAGGTGCTCATGGCGTGGCCGATCGAAGCGCGAATCCACGCGCGGAGCATGACCATCACGCCGTCAAGACGGCATCCCGCACGATCCGGACGGCTTGCAGGCGCCTCAAAACAACGGCCGGCACGGTGCCTCCATGGCACCTCGGGCAGCTTCCATGGCCGGCACACGCTTCCGGATCGGTAGCATGTCGGCGACAGCGCGGAGGCCATTCGACACCATGCCCACCACCAGCTCAGGTTCGACGAAGCAAACCGTGGCTACCCCTCGATCGTCCGCGTCGGCGCTCAGCAGCTCATCCCCGTCCGGGCACGACCCGGGCGTCGACGTCGCGCGCGAGCGCTCGGAGCAGGTCACACGCGAGGGCGAGCCGGCGGTGCTGCCGATCCACCCATCGGGTGCCGGCGAGATCCGCGTGGGGACGGCGTCCTGGACAGACCCGACGATGACCGTACCAGGGGTGTTCTACCCAACCGGGACCGACACCGCCGAGGAGCGACTGGGCTTCTATGCCGGGCGCTTCCCGGTCGTCGAAGTGGATGCGACCTACTACGCGCTGCCCTCGGCCCGGACGGCCGAACTGTGGGTCGACCGCACCCCGCCCGACTTCACCTTCGACATCAAGGCCCACGCTCTCATGACAGGCCAGCCGACCGAGACCAAGCGCCTGCCCAAGGTCTTGCGCGAGGAGCTGCCCGAGGACGTCCGGACCAAGCCGCGCATCTATGGCAAGCAGCTCCCCGCCGAGCTGCTCGACGAGTTCTGGCGCCTGTTTCGCGAGGGGCTGCAGCCACTTCGGGAGAGCGGGCAGCTGGGCGCCGTATTCCTGCAGTACCCCCGCTGGTTCTTCACGTCTTCCGAGAACCGTGCCGCGATCGTGGAGGCACGCGACCGCCTCGAGGGCATCCCGGTGGCCGTCGAGTTCCGCAATGCCACCTGGTTCAACGAGAAGAACGTCGACCGGACACTGCGTTTCCTGCAGGACAATCACCTGCCGTTCGTGATGATCGACGGTCCGCAGGGTTTCAAGAGCAGCGTGCCGCCGCTCGACTGGGTCACCTCGGAGGACTTGGCCGTCGTCCGCTTCCACGGCCGTCGGGCCGAGACCTGGGAGGCTCGGGGCGTGCCGACAGTAGAGCGATTCCGCTACCTGTACGGCACCGACGAGCTGAAGGAGTGGGTGCCCCGCATCGAGCGGGCTTCAAAGGCCGCGCGGGAAACGCACGTGCTCATGAACAACTGCTATGCCAACTACGGGGCGACGAACGCGCGCGAGATCGCCCGCCTGCTGGCGGACCTCGAGCTCGGCGAGAGCTGAGCCGATCCGAGGGCGCCCGCGCAAAACTGACGCTGAGTCACTGCGGGACTGGTAATCGAGTGATCCCTCAGTTGAAGCGGGGGAATCCTCCCGCCGCGAACGTGCGCGCGGACGATTCCCAGAGCCTGCGGGGGCCGCGGTTCCCAATACCAGTCCTGTCAGGAGTGGGCCGTCGGGAACCTCAACCTCGGCCGCGAGGCCCGACTCCCGGGCCGGGTTCGGACGTCACGACGGCCTCGAGCTCCTTGCCGGCTGCGTGCAGCCACGCAAGGCTGCCGAGTGTGATCGGCAGGATCGCAGCGAGGATCAGCCAGGCCCCGAAGACGAGGCCGAGGGCGGCCACCGCGAGCCCGAAGCCGACTTCAAGTGGCGCGAGCGTGTCGGTCGGAATCCGGCCTGATTCATCGGCGAACGGCCTCTCCGTGCCGGGCGTTCCGCCGCCCACGGACCGGCGCCAGGCCCTGAAGAGAACGATGGCGGCAAGACTGCTCGCGACCCCGAAGAAGGCCAGCAACGTCGTGCCCGCCGGCTCGTAACTCACGAACCAGTAGATGGTCGCAATGACCAGCGCGAACGCGGCACTCCTGGCAAAGAAGGTGACCTCCTCGGGAAGGTCGCGCATCAGTCCTCGTCCTCGATGTCGGCATCGGGCAAGTGAGCTCGGGCCACCGCCTGGCCGCGCATGGCGGCAGGCTCGATGCCCGCCCGCGCAAGGCGCTCGTCGAAGACGGGCCGCTCGGAGCGGATGGGTGGCAGCCGCCCGAAGTTGTGGCGCGGCGGCGGCGACGTTGTCGCCCACTCGAGCGAATTGCCCTCCCACGGATCGTCCGGCGCGTTCGCCGGCTCGCGCAGCGCGAGGGCGACGGCAAGCAGGAACGGGATCGTGCCCAGCCCGAGGATGAGTGCGCCCAGGGTGGACAGCAGGTTCAGGTTCCCCCAGCCAAGGCTCGCCGAGTAGTCGGCAATCCGGCGCGGCATACCCTCCGCGCCCAGCTGGTACTGGGGCAGGAATGTGAGCGTGAAACCAACGATCCACGCAGCGAAATGCAGGCGACCGAGGCGCTCTGAAAGGAATCGGCCGGTGAACTTGGGGAACCAGTAGTAGATGCCGGCGAAGGCCGCGAAGACCGTGCCGCCGATGAGCACGTTGTGCAAATGGGCAACCACGAAGTACGTGTCCTGGAACTGGAAGTCGAGCGGCGGCGAGGCGACCATGACTCCGGTGATGCCGCCGATCGTAAAGACGTACAACAGGCCGATCGCCCACAACAGCGGCACCCGGAAGCTGAGCCGGCCTCCCCACATCGTCGCGATCCAGTTGAAGATCTTGATCCCGGTCGGGACCGCGATGAGGAAGGACATGAGGCTGAAGAAGGGCAGGTTGACCGCGCCGGTCGTGAACATGTGGTGGGCCCAGACGGTCATCGAGAGGCCGGCGATGAGGATCGTTGCGAGGATGACCAGGCGATAGCCGAACAGCGGCTTGCGACTGAAAACGGGGAAGATCTCGGTCACGATGCCGAAAAAGGGCAGCACGACGATGTACACCTCGGGGTGGCCAAAGAACCAGAACAGGTGCTGGTAGATGATCGGATCGCCGCCTCGACTGGCGTCGAAGAACGAGCCGCCCAGGTGGCGGTCGATGTACAGCATGCCGAGTGCGCCGGTAATGGCCGGGAAGGCGACCAGGATCAGCGTCGCCGTCACCAGGATGTTCCAGGTGAAAATCGGCATCCGGAACATGGTCATGCCCGGCGCGCGGCGACTGTAGATGGTGGCAATGAAGTTGACCGCGCCCAGGATCGAAGAAACGCCGGACAGGATCAGCCCGGCAATCCACAGATCGACTCCCGTCGGCGACGAGTACCGGAGCTCGCTCAGTGGCGCATAGCCCGTCCACCCGATGTCGGCAGCGCCGTAGGCGGTGAGGAAGCCGAGCAGGACGATCAAGCCTCCGAACAGGAACAGCCAGTAGGACAGGGCGTTCAGGCGTGGGAACGACATGTCGGCTGCGCCGATCTGGAGGGGCACAAGAAAGTTGCCGAAACCCACCGCCAGGGGCGTGGCGAAGAACAGCATCATCAGGGTGCCGTGGATCGTGAACAGCTGGTCGTAGGTCTGCTGGTTGACCACCTGCAGTCCCGGCTGCGCCAGCTCGCCCCGCATCACCATCGCCATCAAGCCGGCCAGCAGGAAGAAACCGAATGCAGTGACCATGTAGAGGATGCCGATCCGCTTGTGATCGGTCGTGGCGAGCCAGGCGACGAGGGCGGGTCGGCCGGCACCGGCAAGCGGTGTAGCGGGGGCAGCGGGGGCAGCGGAGGCAGCGACCGAGGAACTCATGGCGAGGGGGATGGCGAGGGCGGTGCGCTCCCGCGATTCGCTGCGAGCCAGGCGTCGAACTCGGCCCGCGATACGGCCCGGACCGAGAACGTCATGTTCGCGTGGAAGACCCCGCAGTACTCCGCGCACGCGCCCGGATAGCTTCCCGCCTGGTCGACCCGGAAGTCGAAGGTCGTCGCGCGGCCGGGGATGGCATCCCGCTTGAACAGGAAGCGCGGCACGAAGAACGCGTGATTCACGTCGGGCGACGACAGGGTGACGTGGATCGGCTCGCCAACCGGAACCACCACCTCCGGCGATCCCCCAGCCACACCGGATACCGCAACCCCGCCATCCGGATACGAGAACGTCCACCCCCAGCGGAACGCCGTCACGTTGAGCGCCACGCCACCAGGTTGCCTCGCGTCGACGGACGACAGGGTTGCGAGTGTGAGTCCGAAAAGGACCAGGACTGTCACGAGAGGAATTGCCGTCCAGAGGCCTTCCAGCAGCAGGTTTCCGGCGACCTGGCGGGGCAGCGAGTCGTCCCGCCGTCGCGAGCGGACGAGCGCCACGGTGGCCGCCCCCCACACGATGCCGGCCACCACGATGCTGCCTGCGCCGAAGATCCGGTAAAGGTCGGCGATCTGGCGAGCCTGCTCCGTGGCCGGCGCCGGAAGGCAGCCGCCCACGACCAGCGCGCCCACGCAAAGAGCCAGGACCAGCCGCAATCGACTCATCAATCGGCATCGCCTTCGATTGCGTCGATCTCCTCGAACCCCCCGGTTGCGGTTCGGCGAATAGCGACCCCACCGGCTCGGATGTGGGATGTGTCGGCGCCCGCGGCGCGGCGCCTGCGCTGCGAGGACGCGAGCCAGTAGATCAGCAGCCATGTCGCAACGGGCAACACGACGAAGAGCACGCGAAGGATGGCCGTCAGCGTTTCGACTGGCACGTTGAGGAAAACCCCGATCACGTCATTGCCGCCGGCCAGAGTGATGACGAGGAACAGGGCGATCCCTGCTGCCCCGGTGGCGGTTCGTATCGGCGACTCCCAGGGCCAGTCGAGGAGATGGTGCTCGGCGTGGTCACCGGTCGCGCGCGCCTCGATGAACGGCCACAGCAGAAGGATCGTGAACAGGATGCCCGGGATGACGATGCCCGGGATGAACGGGGACGGGATGGTGACGCCGAGGATGGTCGGCTCGAACGGCAACCCCAGTCGGAGCAGCCCCTCCAGCCAGCCCACGTACCAGTCGGGTTGCGCGGGGCTGCTCACCGCGTACGGGATGAATGGTCCGTATAGCCACACCGGGTTGATCTGGATCAGCCCGGCGATGAGGGCGATCACAGCGGCCGTGAGGAAAAGAAGGCCGACCGAGCGGAAGACCTGGCCGGGCCAGAACGGGAGGCCGACCACGTTGTCCTCGCGCGTCGCGCGGCTCTTGTACTGAGTGTGCGTCTGGACGTACACGATGAGCAAGTGGGTCCCGATGGCACCGATCAGCAGCCCCGGCAGCAGCATCACGTGGAAGACGAACAGGCGACTGATCAGCTCGAGGGTCGGGAACTCACCTCCGAAAATCAGCGAGGCCAGCCACGGACCGATGAAGGGGATCGACAAGGCGGCCGAGTAGGCGATGCGCAGACCCGTGCCCGACAGGAGGTCGTCCGGCAGCGAATACCCGGTGAAGCCCTCGGCCAACGCCAGAAGCAGCAGGGTGACGCCGATCAGCCAATTGATGTCGCGTGGTCGGCGAAACGCCCCCGTGAAGAAAACGCGCGCCAGATGTACGCCGATCGAGCCCAGGAAGACCAAAGCCGTCCAGTGATGGATCTGGCGCATGAGCAACCCCGCACGCACCTCGAAGCTGAGGCGCATGACCGATTCGAACGCGGCCGACACCTGCGCTCCGGCGAGCGGCGCGTATGGCCCGTGATAGGTCGTCGGGCGCGAGTCCGGCGTGTAGAAGAAGGTCATGAAGACGCCCGTCGCGAGGAGGATTACAAAGCAGAAGAGCGCGACCTCGCCGAGCAGGAATGTCCAGTGGTCGGGGAACACCTTGCGCAGCGCCATCCGCGCGTAACGCCCGAAGCCCGTGCGGCCGTCGAACCAGTCGGCCAGGCGTTCCAGCTCGGTGGGGCGCCGCACAGGGGGCAACACCGACCGCTCGACGTCACCGCCGCGCTGCTCGCCTCCACCGGGCTCCAGGCGCCCTGCGTCATCCGCCACTGTGAATGTTCCAGAAGCTCGGGCCAACGGGCTCCGTGAAATCGCCCAGCGCCACGAACGTCCCATCCGATTGGAGCTTGATCGGCAGTTGAGGCAGGGGGCGGACCGCAGGCCCGCCGGTGGGAACCGCGCCGCGCAGGACGTCGAATGTCGACTGGTGGCAGGGGCAGATCAGGCTGTGGAGGGAAGCCCGATACAAGCCGACGGGACATCCGGCGTGCGTGCAGACCTTGGAGTAGGCGACGAACCCCTCGGGTGCCCAGGAGAGCCTGTCGGGGGCCACCTGAAGCAGTCCCGCCCCGACGTTGATCAGCAGAGTCTGTCCGTCCGCGGAGCCGGGCGATCCGTCTGGAAAAACGGTCAGGAGGCCACCCATGGGAATCTGGTCTCGGTGGACGACCGCCCCTTGATCGTCGACCAGGCGAAGTCCGCTCCGCCACGGCGTGACGAACAGGTCCCGTCCGGGTGCGGGTCCCAGCGAGAAGACTGGAATCGCAAGCGCGGCTCCGAGCCCGGCGAAGGCGGCCGCCATCAGCCGGATGAGCATCGTCCGGCGGGTAATCGCCGGCGCGGCCAGAACTCCCCCTTCTTCGTCCGGCTCCGATCGGAGCGGGTGGCGCGTTTCGCTCACGATCCGGTTGGGGAGCAGGGCCTGCGACCACACGATGATGCCCGCTCCGATGCCGCCCAGGCAGATCGTCAGCAGGATCGCCTCGACCTGTGTCTGGCCGCCGAGGAGGTAGACCCCGAGCAGCCCGAACCCCGCCAGGAGTGCGGCCACGAATGCCGCCCCCACGATCCGTTCTGCCATCGGGTTCTCCGGGATCGCCAGCGGGGGCGGGTCCGGTTCCTGCC
Organism: Chloroflexota bacterium; assembly: GCA_005883615.1. Taxonomy (GTDB): domain Bacteria; phylum Chloroflexota; class Limnocylindria; order Limnocylindrales; family CSP1-4; genus CF-16. The sequence goes on from VBEC01000025.1 coordinate 41,972, forward strand.
GATCGCCCGGCGCCGATCGCCGCATGCGCTCGGGGCGTTCCGTCGTCCGATCGTTCATCGGGGCGCGCGGCCGGTCCAGCGCGCAACTGCCACCAGGGTCACGATCCCGACGAAGAAGGCCAGGAAGCCCTCTGCCACCGGGCCGACCTCCGCCACCGGCAGGCCGCCGGGGTGAGGCGGGTGGTGCAGCTCCTCGACATACGCTGCGAGGTCGTCCAGCTGCTGGCGGTCGAAAGCGAACGCCGGCATCGGGCCCGGTCCCACGACCGTGGCCTCCGCCACCGTCCGCGGATCGGCCAGGTCGAGGCCCGGAGCGACGAACCCTCCGCCAACGGTCCCGCCGGCGCCCGTCGCCCCGTGGCATGCCGCGCAGTTGGCGATGTAGATCTGCCGGCCTCGGGCGAGATCACCGACAGAGGCGACGACGTCCGGGATGGCAGGCCCATTGCCGAGCGAGGCGACGAACGCGACCAGGGCCTCGATCTGCGCCTCGTCATAGGCGGGCGGCTGCCGCACCTCCGGCAGGCTCGGTGCCGCCAGGGGCATGCGACCGGTGCGAAGCTCGAAGTCGGCGCCCGCCGCGCCGGCGTCGACGATCGAGGGTCCGTTGGGCGTGCCCTGACCGGCGGATCCGTGGCAGCTCGCGCAGCCCTGCAGGTACAGAGCACGGCCCGTGTCCAGCGAAGCGACCTGGTTGACCTGACCCGCGCCCGCGACCAGCGTCGCCGGACCCACGATGAGCGCCCACGCCCCTACCGTAGCGGCAATCAGCACAAGCGCCCCGTACGGGCGCAGCCCAACCGCTGCTAGCATCGACCGCGGCCCCTCCGGCCGTCGCTGCCCACCGGGCCAATTCACTGCCCAAGCTCCCCGTCGCGAGGCCCCCACCAGGCGTGGTGCATTACACCTTCGCTGCATTCAGCGCGGTCGCCGTCGCAGGTGCGCTGGCGCTGTCCGGTATCGGGTCGCTGACCGGGCGCTCTCCCCAGCCATGGCTGGATCGGCTGATCCTGACCCAGCTCGTTCTGGTCGTGTGCGCGGTGGTCACGGGCGTCCTGGGACCTCTGGGCGGCCGCTGGCCGGGCGATCCTCTGCACTTCCTGTACGCCGCGCTTGCGTTGGCGATCCTTCCGTTCGCCCGTTACCTGGGCCGGGGATCCGATCACGCTACCGTCCGCTGGGTCCTGGTCGGCGGCGTCGTCCAGATCGGCCTCCTCGTCCGGCTTTGGATGACCGGGGGAACGGGCTGACGGTCCCCCGCTGACCGTCCACGCTGCCGCCCGACCGCCCCGCCGAATGGTCAGGGCCGCTGGCCCGCCGGGAAGAACCGCGGCAGATTTGCCCGGTTAGCCTCCAACAGTTCTGCCAGAAGCTTCTCGGCGTCCGCGTACTGGCCCACGAGAGGATTGGCCAGCAGGGCTCGCAGGGCGACCGTCCGGTCACCGGTCGTGGCGGCCTGAACCGCGAGCTCCTCGTACGCCTTGGCCTCCTGGACCAGCCCGCGAAGCTCTGGGGCCAGGGGCGCAAAGGAGAGTGGCGTCGCGCCGTCGCGATCGACCCGCGCCGGTACCTCGACCACCGCGTTCGCGGGAAGGTCAGGCAGGGCGCCGTTGTTTCGGACGTTGGCGACCTGGATGTCGCCTGTCCCGGCATGCAACGAGGCGATGAGCTGTGCCGCCGCTTCGCTGTAGAAGGCTCCGCCACGCTGCTCGAGAAGCTTGGGCTTCTCCGCCAGGTTGGGGTCGCGGTACAAGTCGAGCAGCTGTTGCTCGATGGCCATCACGTCCTCGGCGCGTGACGTTCGCTTCTCGGAGAGGATCTGGCGTGTCTGATAGTAGTAGTGCAGGTAGTAGGACGGAACGGCGCGAAGGGCTCGGATCAGCCCGACCGGCATCGACACCATGTCGGCCAGCAGCTGGACATCTCCGTCCAGGAGCTCCGGCAAGCGGTCGACGCCGTTGACCCTGATCGCACGCACCCAGGTCAGGTGATTGAGGCCAACGTGTTCGAGCTGGACCCGCTCGGGCTCCACGCCGAAGTGGGCCGCGAATCGGCGCTGGAAGCCGATCGCCACGTTGCAGAGCCCGACCGCCCGATGCTCCTCGTCCAGAAGCGCCTGCGTGACGATCCCGACCGGGTTGGTGAAGTTGACGATCCATGCAGCCCTCGCGCCCCTGCGACCGACGAGCTCGGCCAGTTCGAGCACCACGGGCACCGTGCGAAGAGCCTTGGCGAAGCCACCCGCGCCGGTCGTCTCCTGCCCGACGTAGCCGAACCGCGGCGGAAGCGTCTCATCGAGGAACCGCGCCGCCTGTCCGCCGACGCGCAGTTGGACCACCACGAAATCGGCGCCGTCGATGGCAGCCTCGCGATCGAGAGTCATGGTCAGGCGACCCGGCCAGCCGCGTTTTGCCAGGATCCTGCCCGCCAGGCCGCCCACGACCTCAAGGCGCTCACGGTCGATGTCGAGCAGGGCAAGCTCGTCCACCGGCAGCCGGTCCTGGCGCGTGATGAAGCCCTCAACCAGCTCGGGCGTGTAGGTGCTACCGCCGCCCACCACGGCGATCTTCAGACCCATGCCTCCCTCTCCCTCTTGACAAGCGGCAGGCGCCTCGGCGAGGATTTCGCTGAGAAGTGCTGATAACGTTATCAGCAATTTCGCCACCGCAACCGTCGCAGTTCCGCAGTCCGGGCGCCCAAATCCGCCACCAGGTCTCCCGCCCATGGCGCGTTTCCAGATAGCACCGGGCCCGGTGCCGCTGCACCATCAGGTCTACCAGGACCTTCGAGCTGCGCTCGACGATCGGGAATGGGCCGCGGGCGACCGGCTCCCCACCGAGCGCGAACTGGCGCGACGCTACGGCTGCAGCCTCATCACCGTTCGGCGTGCGCTCGATGAGCTGCGGCGAGAGCACCGGCTCACGCGCACCCAGGGTCGGGGCACGTTCGTGAGCCAGCCGGCGATCGAACGCGATCTGCTCGGCTCGGCCAGCTTCAACGAAGAGATGACGGCCGCCGGCCTGGAACCGGAGACACGCACCGTCACCGCCCGCAAGGAGCCAGCCTCCGAGCGGGTGGCCCAGGCGCTCGGCCTCCGGCTGGGTGCCCCGACGATCTACCTCGAACGCCTGCGGATCGCCAGCAGCGAGCCCCTGCTCCTCGAGCAGGCGCACCTGCCGGGCGTCCGCCTGCGCGGCCTGCTCGAGCACGACCTCGAGGCAAATTCGCTGTACGAGATCCTGGCCAGCCGCTACGGCGCCCAGGTCGTTCGTACCCGCGAGACGATCGAACCGGTGCTGTTGCCTCCGCGCGAGGGGCGCCTCCTTGGCCACGTTCAGAGTCGCCTCGCCCTCCTCCTCGTCGGTGTCGCCTTCACGGCGAGCGACGAGCCGATCGAGTACAGCGAGACATTCGTCCGAAGCGACAGGACGAAGTTTCGGATCGACACCACACCCGTTCGCGACGGTTCAAGCCTTCACCAACTGCAATTCACCGATGCGGCATCGGGCCGGAGCTGAGGCCAGCCGCAGGCGTCTTCGGAAGGATCGGTCAGACCGAGCAAGGAGGAGGACATGAAACGATCCACGCGGTGGATGACCCTGGTGGTCGTCTTCGCGCTGGTGTTCGGTGCGTGCGGCAGCAAAGCCTCGCCCTCGCCGTCAGCAGCCGCGCCATCAACCGAGGTATCGCCTTCGCCGGAGCCCTCGCAGACCCCGGTGCCCTCTCCGGTCTTCACCGGTCCCCCGGTAACCCTGAAGTGGTTCTGCTGTCTGGGTGGCGGCGACGACCCGAGCACCGACAAGGTGTTCAAGCAGGTGATCAAGGACTTCAACGCGTCCCAGACGCACATCAAGCTCGTCTACGATCACACCGCCTATAGCGGCGCTCGTGCCCAGTTCTCGACCGAGCTGGCTTCCGGCAATCCGCCCGATTTCGTCGGCCCCCTGGGGGTCGGCGGGGCCAACGCGTTCGAGGGCCAGTGGCTGGATCTCAATCCTTACATCCAGAAGGAACACGTCGACCTGAGCGGGTACGACCAGGGCGTCCTCGACCTTTACAAGGCCGGCGGCGGAGAGCAGTTCGGGATTCCCTTCGCCATCTACCCCTCCGAGCTGTACTACCAGCCCGACATGTTCGACGAAGCGGGGCTCGAGTACCCGCCCGCGAAGTACGGCGAGCAGTACAAGATGCCCGACGGCTCGATGGTCGACTGGAACTACGACACGGTTCGCCAGATAGCGATGAAGCTGACCGTGGACAAAGCCGGCAAGGACGCGACGGAAGCGGGTTTCGATCCCAAGCACATCGTCCAGTACGGATTCGAGCCACAGCGCGATGACCTCCGAACCGACGGCGCCCAGTTCTTCGGCGCCGGAAAGCTCGTTGGCGACGACGGTAAGACCGTGCAGATCCCGGATCCATGGGTCGCCGCCTGGAAGTGGGTCTACGACGGTACGTGGAAGGACCACTTCATCGAAACCAACTCCGTCTACCAGAGCCCCGAGTTCAATGGTGGCTACTCAACCTTCAACTCGGGCAAGGTTGCGATGAACGCGAATTTCCTCTGGAACCTGTGCTGCATCACCGATGCCGGCTCCAACTGGCAGATCGCGGCACTGCCGTCCTACAACGGCAAGGTGACCGTGCCGATGAACGCCGACACCTTCCGGATCACGAAAGGAACCAAACACCCGGACGAGGCCTGGTACGTCCTCAAGTACATGATCATGGGCCCGGCGCACACGAAGCTGCTCAACTCGATCTCGGGCTTTCCCGCGCTCAAGGCAGAGCAGGCCGGCTTCTTCAGTCAGCTCGAGCAGCAAAAGACCGACAAGGGCAAGCCCGTCTATCCGAAAGGGCTGAATTTCAGCATCGTCACCGACGGCATCCAGTACGCAGATATCAATCCCAACAGCGAGAACGCGATGCCGAAGTACAACAAGTCGCTGGACACGCTCACGAAGTACCTGACACGCTGGACGTCGACCGGCGGGCTGAACATGGATTCGGAGATCACCAAGCTCAAGACAGAGCTCCAGGCCGTCTGGAACGCATCGTCCTAGCAGCCCTCGCCCTGTGGTCCCGGTTCGGGCGGCATCCGACCGGGACTTCCGGGGCCAGGAGGTGAGATGACGGCATCAGCGGTCGCCAGGGCGGCCCCGCATCGGCGCTTCGGCCTTTCCCGGCTGGCATGGCGAGAGGCCCGCTGGGCTTATGTCTTCCTGGCGCCGTGGATCATTGGGTTCCTGGCGTTCACGCTGATCCCGATGATCGCGACGTTCATCTTCACCCTCACGAACATCAACCTGAACCAGGCGGAGCCGCTGCGATTCGTCGGCCTGGACAACTACGCCCGGCTCCTCGGCGATCAGCAGACTTGGGAATCGTTCACCGTCACGCTCAAGTTCGCGGCCGTTGCGCTACCGGTTGCCGTGATCCTCCCGTTCATGGTCGCCCTGCTCCTGAGCAGCCGCTACCTCAGGTTCGCGGGAGCGTTCAGAGTTCTGTTCTTCCTCCCTTATGTGGTTCCATTCGTGGCAGGCGTGCTCATCTGGCTGTCGATGCTCAATGGCGACAGCGGCTGGCTGAACCTGTTCCTGCAGGCCATCGGGGTATCCAACCCGCCAAACTGGCTGCAGGATCCGAACTTCGTATATGCGGGCCTGGTGCTCGTCGGGATTTGGGGCATCGGGGGCGGAGTCATCGTCTATCTGGCCGGCCTGAAGGGCGTCCCGACGGAGCTCTACGACGCCGCGCGGATCGACGGCGCCGGCTGGTGGGCGAGCCTACGCCACGTGACGATTCCGATGATCTCCCCTGTCATCTTCTACACGCTCATCCTCGGGATCGTCGACCTGCTGCAGTACTTCCTCGTCCCGCTCGTTCTCTACCAGGGAACCGGCGAGCCGGGTGGCACCACGAACTTCCTCAACCTGTACATATACAAGAGCTTTTTCAACTACCAGGACATGTCCTACGGCGCGACGCTGGCATGGTTCCTGTTCGGGGTCACGCTGGCGATCACGCTCGTCCTCTTTGGGACCGCACGTCGCTGGGTCTACTACGCAGGCGAGCGGTAAGACATGGCGGCACCCAACCGAAGCGCTGATGCCAGCCGCCTGACGGTTGGCGAGCCCGGTCTGCTGGCCCGGCTCAGGGGGCAGTCACGCCCGAGGGTGCGGCCAAAGGCAGTCAGGAATGCCGGCCGCTCGTTCGCGATGACCTTCGTCGCAGTGGTTGCGTTGGCCGCCTTCCTGTCGCCTCTGCTGCGGTCGGCCACCATGTCGTTGAAGAGCCCGGAACAGATCGCCGATGTGAACTCGCCGCTGTATCCAGCGAGCGCGGCGACCTTGACCTATGAGGGGCGCGACTACGACGTCTACCAGGTGCCGATCGCCGGGACCACCCGTGACCTGGCCCTAATCAAGAAGGGCCGTACGTCGAGCCAGTTCGCCGATCCGTCCGACGTGGCCGCCCCGCTGATCACCTGGGAGGGCGCCTGGCGCACACTGCAGCCGGCCTACAAGTTCGACCCCCACCCCGAGAACTTCTCCAACGTCTGGGACCAGATCGACTATCCGACCTTGCTCCGCAACACCATCCTGATCGCCCTCATCGGCACGATCGGGACGGTGCTTTCTTGCACGTTGGTCGCGTACGGATTCGCCCGGTTCCGCTTCCCAGGTCGGAACGTGCTCTTTCTCCTGGTGATCGCAACGATCTTCCTGCCCGGCGCCGTGACCATCATCCCGACCTACACGATCTTCAACAAGATCGGCTGGGTGGGGACGTGGTTGCCGCTCCTCGTGCCGGCCTTTTTCGCCAATGCGTACGACGTGTTCTTGCTGCGGCAATACCTCCTCACGATCCCTCGGGAGATGGACGAGGCCGCGTCGATCGATGGCGCTGGACCGTTCCGGACGCTGGTTTCCGTCATCCTGCCGCAGGCCTGGCCGGTCGTGATCGCAGTCGCGATCTTCCACCTCGTGTACTCGTGGAACGACTTCTTCCAGCCGCTGATCTACCTCTCGTCGACGCCCGACCTTCAGACGGTGGCGGTCGGCCTCGCACGCTTCAGCGGCGCGCGGGTAGCTTCCGATCCGGGCCTCATCCAGGCGGGAACCCTCATGACACTAGCGATCCCCGTCCTGCTGTTCCTTGTCTTCCAGCGCTTCTTCGTGCGCGGCATCGTCATCACGGCAGTCGAGAAGTAGACGGCTTTCGGGTTGCCTTGACGTTCGATGCCGAGCACCCGGACCGTCCTAACGAGCCGGGCGTCCAGGAACGGCTGCTGGAGCTCCTGGCTCGCGAACGTATCCCGGCGACGTTCTTCCTGCAGGGCCGCTGGGTCGAGGCATACCCGCAGACCGCGGGGCTGGTCGTGCAGGCGGGGCACCTGATCGGCAGCCACTCCTTCTACCACGCCCGGATGCCACTCTTTTCCGACGACGGCTTCGACGAGGACGTCCGCAGCGCCGAGCGTGCCCTGGTCGAAATCGTGGGGGTCGACCCGCGGCCGTGGTTCCGCTGCCCGTTCGGAGAAGGTGCCGACGATCCCCGGGTCCTGGCGCGGCTGGATGCCCTCGGGTATCGGAACATCCATTGGAACGTCGGACCCGACGACTGGGATCCCGCCCGAACGCCGCGTCAGGTGGAAGACACGGTCGTGGAGGAAGCCCTGGCCAAGGGGGATGGCGCGGTGGTGCTGCTCCACACGTGGCCGTCCAACATGATCGCCGCGCTACCGGGACTCCTTGCCCGCCTCAGCGACGGCGGTGCGCACTTCGTCCGGCTCGATCAGCTGCCGGCGTTCGAGGGGTCGGCCGGCCGTGGCTGAGGCAGCCCGGCGGCCGCCCACGGTCCTGGCCGTCGATGGGGGCAACTCCAAGACGGACGTCGCGCTGGTGGACGACAGCGGTCGACTCCTTGCAGCGGTTCGCGGCCCCACGACGTCGCACCAGGCGGTCGGGCTGGAGCGCGGGCTGGCAACGCTCGGGCGGCTGCTCGACGAGGCCGCCCAGCGGGCGGGCCTGCCGCCGGGGCAGCGTCCGATGGCGGATCTGGGGGTGTTCTGCCTTGCGGGGGCCGACTTCCCGAGCGATCTGCGGGTGCTCCGCTTCGGTCTCGGTCGAGCGGGCCTCGCCTCCTCCAATCTGGTGTTCAACGACGGGTTCGCCGGCCTGCGCGCGGGATCGTCCAGGAAGTGGGGGGTGGCCGTGATCATGGGACGGGGCGTGAACGTCGCCGGTGTGGCGCCCGATGGGCGCACCTACATTCACGCGCCGGGCGATCCCACATCCGGGGACTGGGGCGGCGGCGGCGAGGTCGGCACGCGCGCACTGGCGGCGGCTGTCCGGGCGCGCGATGGGCGGGCTCCTCGGACGGCACTCGAGCGGCTCGTGCCGGCGTATTTCGGCCTGACACGTCCGCTGGACGTGACGCGGGAGATCTATCAGGGCCGGATCGGGGAACGCAGGCTCGACGAGCTTGCCCCCATGGTCTTCGAAGCAGCGGGCGCCGGCGACGCGGTGGCCCGCGGCATCGTCGATTGGCTGGCCGACGAAGCCGTCCTGCTCGCGCGGTCAGCCATCCGCCATCTGCGCCTCGCCCGGCTCGAGCTCGACGTCGTGCTTTCTGGCGGCATCTTTCGGACGATGGATTCGAGCTTCCACGAGCGCGTCCGAGGCGGCATCCTGAGGTTCGCCCCGCAGGCGACCGTGCTGCCACTCAAGGCACCGCCGGTCGTCGGTGCAGCGCTTCTAGGTCTCGACCGGCGCGAACCGCCGAATCGAGAGGAGGCGGAGAAGCGGCTCCGCGCCGAGCTCACCTACGAGCGGTTGTTCGGCTCGATCCTCGCTGCCTGACGCCTCATCCGGAGCCCCGTTTGCGGCGCGCCACGTGGGCCTCGGCCTCGCCGGCCGGACGCCAGGACCGAACGGTGTAGAGTCGAATTCATGGCACGTCGGATCTTCTATTTCGACCGGCCGGACCGCTTCGTGACAGGGACGGTCGGGTTGCCTGGTTCCCGGACCTTCTTTCTGCAAGCCCGCGAAGGCGAGCGGATCGTGAGTGTCGTCCTCGAGAAGGTCCAGGTCGCGGTCCTTGCCGATCGGCTCTCGCTGCTTCTCGACGAGCTCGGGAAGCGAGGTCTCGCGGACACGGGCGGGGCCCCGGCCGCGCGGGACACCGAGCCGCTCGACGAGCCATTGACCGAGATCTTCCGAGCCGGGACGCTTTCGATCACCTGGGATGCGGAGAGCTCCGAGGTCACGATCGAGGCACGCGAGCAGACCGACGAGGAGGCAGCCGGGACCGACGACGACGCCGATGACGCCCCCGACGTCGCTGAGATCCCGGACGAGGCGCAGGACGGACCCGACCTCGTGCGCGTCAGGCTGACTCCCTCCGCGGCTCGGGCGTTCGCGGAGCGCGCGGCGTCGATCGTTGCCGCCGGCCGCCCGCCATGCCCATTCTGTGGCGAGCCACTCGATCCACAGGGGCACCTGTGTCCCCGCCGGAACGGAAACCTGGTCAACTGAGCCGGATCGCGAACTGAGCGGGAGAGCGACCTGAGCGAGCTCGATGCCGGAACCGCGCTCGCGCTGCTTCGTGAGGGTGAGCTCGAGATCGTCGGCCGGTTGGTCGCGTCTTCCAACAACGCGCTGTACTGCTCGGTGACGCGCCGTTGCCCGGATCCCGAGCCGGACTTGACGGCGACGTGTGTGTACAAGCCGGTGCTGGGGGAACGGCCCCTGGACGACTTCCCCGACGGCACGCTGGCGTATCGCGAGGTGGCCGCCCACGTTGTCTCGGAGGCGATCGGATGGCGCATCGTGCCACCGACGGTCCTCCGTGATGGGCCCTCTGGGGAGGGTATGGTCCAGCTCTGGATCGAACCGGATCCGGCGGTCGATCCGCTCGATCTGCTGCGGGCGAGCGACCCGGCTTTGAGACGCATGGCCCTGTTCGACGCCATCGTCAACAACGCCGACCGCAAGGTGGGCCACCTGCTGCCGGTGCCCGGCGGGCACGTCTACGGTGTCGATCACGGGATCTGCTTCTCTGATGAACCGAAGCTTCGGACGGTCCTCTGGAACTGGCGCGGCGACCGGTTCTCGACCGACGAAATGCAAGCCCTGGGGGGCCTCCGCGACGAAATGGACGGCGCCCTCGCAGGTGGGCTTGCGACCTTGCTGGCGCCATCCGAGGTGCTTGCAATCTCCGACAGGCTCGACCAGCTCCTGGGATCAGGGCGGTTCCCCCGGCCCGACCCCGAGAGGCCTGCCATACCCTGGCCGCCCTTCTAGCCCTATCGGCTCGCTTGACAGCCATCCGGTCGCAGGCGATCCTTGGGGCATCGAGAGATCTCGGAAAAAGAATGACGCCGGTCAGAGCATCACAAACTCCGCTCCCGCGTCGCCGAGTAGCAACCTCCGCTCCGGTCCCCATCACGGATCGTTCGAGCGGACCACCGGCCGGATCGCCGCCATGGACCAGGAAGTCCGGCGCGACGGCCACGAAGGGAAAACGTCACACCATGCTTTCGCGAACAGCGACAACCAACATTACGTCGCGCCAGAGCGCCATGCGCCGAATGCGACGTCGCAGCAGCGCGGCTTCCGCCCTCTACTGCAATACCAACGGCTGCGCCAGCTTCCTGGTCCCAGACGAGGCTTCCCGGACCGCCACGTGCCCGATCTGCGGCTTCGAGCGGCGCCTTCCGGCGCTCAGCTAGCCCAGTACATGCCCGGCGCCTCGCCGGGCTTGAGCCAACTCTCGAGCTGCGCCACGCGCACCGGCATCGCTGGGGCTGACAAAGCCGCCATGCTGTAGTCGATGAACGAGTCGCGCATGGACGCAGCAGGGACCGCTCCCCCGCTCGACCGTAGTCGGGTTGCCGCCCTCCACGAGCGCGAGCGATCAAGGTTCATCGCCGACCACCCGAAGTCCGGTGCGCTGTTCGAGCGCGCCAGGGAGTCCCTCCTCGAGGGCGTCCCGATGAACTGGATGGTGAAGTGGGCAGGCGCCTACCCAACGTTCGTGGCAGAAGCGCGCGGCGCGCATTTCGTCGACGTCGACGGTCACGAATACGTCGATTTCTGCCTTGGCGACACGGGCGCGATGGCGGGGCATGGTCCCTCCTCGACGATCGCGGCGGTCGAGCGGCAGCTCCGTCGGGGCATCACCCACATGCTCCCAACCGAAGACGCGATTGCCGCCGGCGAGGAGCTCCAGCGGCGGTTTGGGCTGCGCTACTGGCAGTTCACGGTGACGGCCACCGATGCCAACCGCTTCTCGATCCGCCTCGCGCGGATGATCACCGGGCGAAGCAAGATCGTGGTCCACAACTTCTGCTACCACGGTTCGGTCGACGAAGCGTTCGCGTCACTCACATCAACTGGTGAGGTTGAAGCGCGACGCGGCAACATCGGGCCGCCGGTGAATCCGGCAGAGACCACCCGCGTGGTCGAGTTCAACGATCTCCCGGCACTCGAGGCCGCGCTCGCCGACCAACAGGTTGCCGCCGTCCTGATGGAGCCCGCCCTTACCAATGTCGGCATCGTCCTGCCCGAACCTGGTTATCTCGACGGCGTACGAAAGCTCACCGCCGAGAACGGCACGCTGCTGATCGTCGATGAGACCCCCACGATCTGTGCTGGACCTGGCGGGGCGACCGCGGCCTGGGGATTGCAACCCGACATGCTCGTCATCGGCAAGACGATCGGTGGCGGGATCCCGGCAGGTACGTACGGCTTCACCGAGGAGGTCGGCGACCGAGTCTCCGCGGGGATCGAGCTCGAGGATTCCGACGTCGGCGGGATCGGCGGCACGCTCGCCGGCTACGCGCTGTCGATGGCCGCTGTCCGCGCGACGCTGACCGAGGTCATGACGCCGAAAGCCTATGACCACATGATCCCGCTTGCGAAGCGCTGGGCTGCCGGGGTGGAAGGCGCGCTCGAGGCGAGAAGCGTGCCCTGGCACGTCACCCGGCTGGGTTGTCGGGCGGAGTACCACTTCATGCCGACGCGGCCGCGGAACGGGTCGGAGCAATACGCGCACGGCGATTTCGAGCTCGAGCGCTTCCTCCACCTCTACGCCCTCAATCGCGGCATCCTGCTCACGCCCTTCCACAACATGGCCCTGATGTCGCCGGCGACGACCGAGGCGGACGTCGACCGGCATACGCAGGTGTTCAGCGCCGCTCTGGACGAGCTTTTCTGATCGAGGGCTCGCGCCGCCCGTGCCAGATGACCTGGCACAGTGCTCCGGTACGCTGACGAAGGTCAGCGCCAACCAGCGGGGAACCTCGTGCAGCTCGTCGACGGGACGATCATCGTCAGCGCCTCCGATCTCGTCGGCTTCCTCGCCTGCGACCACCTAGGCGCACTCGAGCTCGGGCGAATCCAGGGACGCTGGGAGCGGCCGCCAGAGCGAGCCGACGACCCGACGCTCAAGCTCATGCAGGAGCATGGCGAGGCGCATGAGCGGGCCTATCTCGATCAGCTCAAGAGCGCGGGGCGGTCGGTCAGGGAGATCGCTCGAACGGAGCTGCGCACACCCTCCCAACTGCTGGCGGCCCAGGCCGAGACCCAGTCGGCCATGCGTGACGGTGCCGACGTCATCTATCAGGCTGCGTTCTTCGACGGTCGCTGGCGCGGTCACGCCGACTTCCTGATCCGCGTCGAGATGCCCAGCGACCTGGGGGCCTGGAGCTATGAGATCGCCGACACCAAGCTGTCGAGGCGCGTGAAAGCGGCCGCGATCATCCAGATGTGCGTCTATGCAGAGGGCCTGGCGCGGCTGCAGGGCCGCCCTCCCGAGCGCATCCACGTCGTGACCGGCGACGGAGTGGCGCATCCACATCGGATGGAGGACTACACCGCCTTCTTCCGCAGCGCCAAGGCCCGTTTCGAGGCGCGCGTCTTCGGCAACGGCCAAACGCCAGCAACGTATCCGGAGCCGGTCGAGCACTGCAGCGTGTGCGTCTGGTTCCCGATGTGCATGGACCGGCGACGGCAGGACGATCACCTATCGCTGGTGGCCGGAATGAGTCGCATCCATGCCGAGCGGCTTCGCGACGACGGAGTCAGCACCCTGGCCGCCCTCGGAGAGCTCTCCCCCGACCAGGCCGTGGCCGACATGAATCCGCGGCCGCTCACCCGCGTCAGGGAACAGGCTCGGCTCCAGCTCGCGGGTCGCCGGTCGGGCCAGCTGCTCAAGGAGCTCATCGCGCCAGGTGACGGCGAGCCCGGTCGTGGCCTGGCCGCCCTGCCGGAGCCGTCTCCCCTCGACCTCTTCTTCGACATCGAGGCGGATCCGTGGGCGCTCGACGGCGGGCTGGAATATCTCCTCGGCGCCGTCGAAGAAGTCGAGGGGACGGCCGTCTACCGACCGATCTGGGGGCATGATCGCGCCAACGAGAAGGCGGCCTTCGAGGAGTTCATCGACGTGGTCATCGCGAGGCTGGATCGCGATTCCGGGATGCACGTCTACCACTACGCGGCCTATGAACCGACCGCCCTGAAGCGGCTGATGCAGCGCCACGCGACCCGCGAGGACGAGGTAGACCGCCTGTTGCGGGGCGGGGTGCTGGTGGACCTGTACCAGGTGGTGCGCCAGGGTCTTCGGGCGTCGGTCGAGTCGTACTCCATCAAGAAGATCGAGAAGTTCTACCTGCCCGAGCGCGAGGGCCCGGTGACGGAGGCGGGTTTCTCCGTCGTCCAGTACGAGGAGTGGATGGCGACCGGGGAGCCACGCCTCCTCGACGAGCTGGCCGCCTACAACCGGGATGACTGCGTATCGACCTGGATGCTCCGTTCATGGCTCGAAGGATTGCGGGCGGCCGCAATCTCCGAGCAGGGCTGGGACCTGCCGAGGCCGCAACCGGAGGATGGGGCCGCGCCGGAACAGCTCGCGGCGCGGCAGGCTGAGACGAAGGCCAGGGTTGACGCGCTGACGGAGGAGGTACCGGCCGATGGGGCCCTCCGATCGGAGGACCAAGCGGCGCGATGGCTCCTGGCCCAGCTGCTCGACTGGCATCGGCGAGACGAGAAACCGGCGTGGTGGCTGTGGTTCCGCCTGCGGGACGCACCCATGGAGGAGCTCGTCGACTCGGCAGAGGCGCTGGGCGATCTGACGTACGTCGGCGAATTCGGGCGGATCAAGCGGAGCAGCATCCATCGCTACCGCTTCGATCCCGCCCAGGATTTCAAGATCAAGCCGGGCGACCGCCCGATCGATCAGGCAACCGGTCAGCAGGCAGGCGAGGTCGTGGCGATCGACGAGGCGGCCGGCACGATCGACCTGCTGCGCGGCGACGGCCGTGCCGGCGAGCACCCGCGCGCCCTGATTCCGGGCAAGCCCTACGGCAGCGGTGTCATGCGCGACGCCCTGGGGCGGGTCGCCGATTGGGCTCTCGAGAACGGGATCGAGGGGCCAGGTCGCTACCGGGCCGTGCGCGACCTGATCCTGCGGAGGCCGCCTCGAATCGCCGGTCAGCCATCGAGCAGCGCGTTGACGCAACCGGGCGAAGCACCGCTCGACGCGGCAAGGCGACTCGCGCTTGCCCTGGAGGAGACCACGCTTCCCATCCAGGGGCCGCCGGGCACGGGCAAGACATGGACCGGAGCCCGGATGATCGTCGAACTGGTCCGCGTCGGACGCCGGGTTGGTGTCACGGCTCAATCGCACCGGGCCATCAGCAACCTTATCGATGCAGTCGCGGCCGCCGCCGAAGGGGCCGGCCAGACCGTGCGCATCGTGCAGAAGTGCGACCGCGGGGAGGATGCCGCTCGTGCCGACGGCGTCAGCGTGACGACGGACAACGGGGAGGTCGAGAGCGGCCTGGCCGGCCGCCGCTACGACGTGGCCGGCGGCACGCCCTGGCTGTTTGCTCGCGCAGAGATGGAAGATGGCCTGGACGTCCTGTTCGTCGATGAGGCCGGTCAGATGTCGCTGGCGAACGTCGTCTCGATGGGCGGCAGCGCGAAGTCGATCGTGCTCCTTGGCGACCCGAACCAGCTCCCCCAGGTGTCCCAGGGTATCCATCCGGAAGGCGCCGAGAAATCGGCGCTGGAGCACCTCATCGGCGACGCGGCCACGATCCCGGTCGACAGGGGCCTCTTCCTGCCCACCACGTATCGGATGCATCCGTTGGTCAACGCGTTCGTGTCCGAGATCTTCTACGAGGATCGGCTGCTTCCGGCACCAGGCAATGAGCTGCAGCGGTTGGGCAGCATCGCGACGACCGACGGGAAGGCCGCTCGGCGAACCGCTGGAATCGGTCACCTGCCCGTCGCTCATGACGGAAACGGCTCGCGCTCGAGGGAGGAGGCGGCAGCGGTCGCCGTGGAGATCGGTCGCCTCCTAGGACGGGAATGGACGGACCGGGATGGTCGGCGGCGGCGGATCTCGGGCGCGGACATCCTCGTGGTCGCACCGTACAACGCCCATGTCCAGCTGATCCGTCAGGCCGTCAAACGGTTCACCGGCGAGGGCATCCGCATCGGTACGGTGGACAAGTTCCAGGGCCAGGAGGCTCCCGTCGCGATCTACTCGATGGCGACATCGAGCCCGGCCGACGCACCGCGCGATTTCGACTTTCTCTATTCCGGCAACCGCCTCAACGTCGCGATCTCGCGGGCCCGCGGCCTCGCCGTGCTCGTCTGCAGCCCGGAGCTCCTCGATGTATCGCCCAGGACGCCCGAGCAACTCCGCCTGGCAAATGCGCTGTGCCGGCTGGTCGAGGTCGCGCTCGAACAAGACGGCGAGACCCAGGAGCAGATCGCTCAGACCGGCGCTTCCGGCGATGAGCCTGACGGGCGGCGCGGACCGCCAGACCTCCCTGGGACCGCTGCGCCGGCTGTGGAGCAACTGGCCATCGAGTGGTAACGCGACACCCACGGGCCGGCCACAGAACCGCCGGAGGGCCATGGTAAGCTCGTTGCGGCCGCAACTGACCGTCACCGACGCGGCGTGCCCAGGACGACCATCAGGGCCGATGAGCGAGACGACCGACCAGACCACGCCGGCGCATGACTCGGCTCTGCAGACATGGGCGACCTTCCTGCAGGCCCATTCGTCCGTGGTTCGGCGCCTCGAAGCCGAGCTCGAGTCCGAGACGGGGATGTCGCTGGCCGACTACGACGTCCTTGTGACCCTCGCACGCGCAGGGCGAACCCTGCGCATGAGTGACCTGGCTGATCGTGTCGTCCTGAGCCGGAGTGGCATGACCCGCCGTGTGGATCGGCTCGAGGGGGTCGGGCTCGTCGAGCGTCGTGAGTGCGCCACCGACCGCCGCGGCGCGTTCGCCCACCTGACCGACGCAGGCCTTGCGCGCCTCCAGCAGGTCGGTCCGGTGCATCTGCGCGGCATCGAGCGGCACTTCACCAGCAGGCTCGACCCGGTCGAGCTCGATCGCCTACAGAACGCGTTGTCGAAGGTAGCCTGCGCCGACACCTGACCTGCTGCAGCGATACGGGAGGAACCGTCGTGACGAGGGCACGTACCTACCGATCGGGCCGGCCAGGCCTGATGCAGACCGTGGCCGTGACGGCCTCGGCCTTCGGGCTGGCGCTCGCCACGACGCTGACGGTCGCCTCCGCAGCGCCGGCGTCGGTTGCCGCCTTCAATCCGTCCAGCGTCACCCTGTCACTCAGCCGCGTCTCGACGGGCCTGTCCGCGCCCGTTGGCATCGCCAACGCGCGCGACGGCAGCGGCCGCCTGTTCGTCGTAGAACAGGCTGGACGGATCCGGATCGTCAAGGGCTCCACGGTCCTCGCGACCCCGTTCCTCGACATCCACTCCGGGGTCAGCTGCTGCGGCGAGCGCGGCCTGCTCGGTCTTGCCTTCCACCCGTCCTACAGGACCAACGGCAAGTTCTACGTCAACTACACCGACGTGAACGGGAACACCGTGATCGCGGAATACCACCGCTCCACGACCAGCGCCAACCGCGCGAGTACGAGAGGGCGCGTCCTGATGCGGGTTACGCAGCCTTACGCCAACCACAATGGCGGCGGACTTGCGTTCGGGCCGGACGGGTTCCTGTACATCGGCCTCGGCGATGGCGGCAGTGGGGGCGACCCCGGAAACCGAGCTCAGCGCGTGGATACCCACCTTGGCAAGATGCTCCGGATCGACGTCAATCACAGTACCTCGACGCTGCCGTATGCCATCCCGAGTAGCAATCCCTATGTCGGGCGGTACGGCTATGACCAGATCTGGTCGATCGGGCTTCGCAACCCATGGCGCTTCTCGTTCGACCGGGCCAATGGGGACCTGTGGATCGGCGACGTCGGGCAAGACCGCTTCGAGGAGATCGATCGTGCGCGGCGCAGCTCAGGGGGCGGCCGCGGCGTGAACTTCGGATGGCGCGTGATGGAGGCTCGAGCCTGCTATCTGCCGGCGACCGGTTGCAACACCAGCGGCAAGGCGATGCCGCTTACGTATTACTCCCACAGCCTCGGTTGCGCCGTGATCGGGGGCTACGTCTATCGTGGGCCAGCGTATCCGCTGCTCCGCGGCGCGTACCTCTTCGGCGACTACTGTTCGGGAAGGATCTGGGCGGTCGATGCCGGCGGTGGTGCTCAATTCCCGCACCAGATGCTGGACACCAGCCTCACCATCAGCTCGTTCGGCGAGGGCGAGACGGGTGAGCTGTATCTCACCGATTTGGGCAGCGGCGCCCTGTACCGGATTCGTGCCTGAGGGCGCCTGAGCCCTCGGCCAGCGGACGGCGGCCAGGTCGGGAGCGGGAGCATGGGCGTCCTCGATTCGCTGCGGCGCGGCGGCGTCGAGTGGTCCGTCGAGCTCGAGCGTGACGGGCTGCTGCCCGGGCAAGCCGCTCGAGGGCGAGTCACGTTCACGGTCGATCACCGAATCGAGGCACGCGGCGTCCTGGCTGCGCTCGTTGCCACGGAACAGTGGCAGTATCACGAGACCGTCAGCGACGGCCATGGCGGCAGCCACACCGTCACCAGAACGGGATCCGACCAGCTCGTCCGCGAGCCGGTCAGGCTGCTCGGTCCCACGGGGTTCGAAGCGGGGCACGGCGCGACGATCGACTTCGAGGTCCCTGTTCCGGCCCTCGGTCCAGCGACCTTCGAGGGCACGGTCACGAGCCTCGCCTGGGCCCTCGAAATCGAAATGGACGTCCCCGGCCTGGACCATTCCGTGAGCCGGCCGGTTCGCGTGCTCCAGCCGAGCGGTCTCCTCCGGGCGGGCGCCATCGACCTCCCTGAATGCGCGTTGTGGCCGAGCTGCGAGGCCGCGGACGGCGAACTGAAGGCCGCCTTGGGTCTCGATCCGGTGCCGCTGTGCTGCGGAGCCGGCTTCCGTGGCAACGTCTCCGCCGAGTCGGGCCGCCCGGCCGATCTCCAGGAGATCCGCGCGGAGCTCCGCGTGG
Organism: Chloroflexota bacterium; assembly: GCA_005883615.1. GTDB lineage: Bacteria > Chloroflexota > Limnocylindria > Limnocylindrales > CSP1-4 > CF-16. The sequence continues at coordinate 60,378 of VBEC01000025.1, forward strand.
AGGCGCGGGCAACGGTTGGCAACGGGCTGTCGGAACAGATCGTCCTGTGGCGCGGACAGGTGCGCGGCGCTGGCCGGCACGAGGGCGGCCTGGAAAGTTGGCCGTTCGAGGGCGCACTGGCGGATCACTTCGTGCCGACCGTCAGACTGCCGCACGGCGCCGCCGACGCGACGCTCGAGATCACCATTGCTCGGCCACTCGCGTTGGACAACCACCTGACACGGGACGTCGCGCTGTCCTCGACCACCGAGCTGTGACCCTCGGCCGCACGGCCCGCTAGCCCGCAGCCGCCCTCGCGACGCCTCCGCGGGCAAGATCCTCGAGCGCCGCGAGGAGGCGATCGATCTCGGATTCGGTGTTGTAGTGAACGATGCCGAGGCGGAGCACGCCACCCTCTTCGCTCAGGCCAAGCCGCTCGATGAGGCCTTGCGCGTAGAAATCGCCGTCCCACGTGGCGATCCCGATCCGGCCCAGAGCAGTCGCCGCGGCACGAGGCGACATACCGGCCAGCGTGAGCGCCGCGGTCGGGGTGCGTTCCGAGAAACGGTCGGGGTCGTTGATGCCCCAGAGTCGGGCACCGGGCAGCGCCGCGATGC
>VBEC01000084.1 GCA_005883615.1 Chloroflexota bacterium
CGTTCCTGACGGCGTCAACTTGTATGCGCCTGCCGTCGTCACCAGGAGTCCCTTCTGGACGAGCCCGTCCAGGATCGGCTGGAGATCCTCGACCGTCGAGGACCAGACGGCAGCCAGGCTCTCGAGCGGCGCGAGGCCCTTCACGGCAAGGACCCGTATGCACGCTTCCGGGGTGACGAGCTCCCCTGGCCGCGCGTCCGTCGGCTGCTCGGACGCGGGTCCTACGTCGCCCACGTCGATGCCGAGCTCGCGTGCCCAGGCTTGGAGGACTGCCGCCTCGGGGACGATCCGGGTCGAGCCCTCGACGACGCCTTCGAAGACCGCGCCCGTCGAGCCGTCGATGGTGATGACGTCGCCCTCGCGCAGGCTCCTGCCGGCGACGATCAGCTGCCCATCGCGAACCTCCACGGCGGTCGTTCCAACGACCGCCGGGATCCCCCACCCCCGGGCCACGACCGCGGCGTGGCTGGCGAGCCCACCGCGGGACGTCAGGATCCCGACAGCTTTCGCCATGCCGTGGACGTCGTCCGGTGAGGTCTCGGCGCGGACGAGGACAGCCGGGCGGCCGTGTTCGGCCGCCTGCACGGCGGCCTCCGGCGACGTCGCGATCGGCCCGCTCGCAACGCCAGGCGAGGCGGGCAGGCCGGTGGCCAGCGGCTCGGGATGGTCCGCCCGCGCGATCGCGATCCTCGGCGGATTCGCAAGAAGCGGCAGGACCCTGGCCACCGCCTCGGTGCGGGTCAGGGGAAACGAGGGGTCCTCCGCCATGTCGGCCGCGATTCGGAGTGCGGCTTGCGGACTCCGTTTCCCGACCCGGACCTGGAGCATCCACAGGCGCCCGTCCTCGATCGTGAATTCAATATCGCAAAGGTCGGCGTGGTGGCGCTCGAGTCGGTCGGCGTAGTCGCGCAGCTCCGCCGCCAACGCCGGCATTCGCTCGTCGAGGGCGCCGATCGGCTCCGTATCGTGCGTCCCCGCGACGACGTCCTCGCCCTGCGCGTTGAAGAGGATGTCGCCGTACAGGTGTGGCTCACCCGTGGCCGGATTTCGCGTGAAGACGACGCCGGTGGCCGAGGTCGGGCCGCGATTGCCGAACACCATCGCCTGGACGGTCACGCCGGTTCCGAGGTCGTCCGGGATGCCCTCCCTGCGGCGGTAGGTCACCGCCCGATCGCTATTCCAGGATCGGAACACGGCCTCGATCGCAAGGCGCAGCTGCCACCACGGATCCTCGGGAACCTCCGCACCGACGATCGATCGAAAGCTCGCGCCCAACCGTGCGTGGCAGGCGCGGGCGAACGCGTCGCTGCCGGCAACGCGGGCAAGACCGGAGGTCGTTGCCTCGTTGAGTCCCAGATTCAGGATCGTGTCCATCATGCCGGGCATCGAGGTCGGGGCGCCGGACCGGACGCTGACGAGGAGCGGGTCGGCCGAGTCGCCGAAGCGCCGCCCGGCCTTCGCTTCGATCTCCGTCATTCGCTGGCGCAGCTCCTCGTCGAGATCGGCGGGCCAACCGTCGGACAGGAAGGCGCCGCACGTCGCCGTGGTGATCGCGAATCCAGGTGGGACCGGGAGGCCGAGCTCGCGCACCATGACACCGAGACTCGCCGCCTTCCCGCCGACGAGCGCCTTCGCGTCCTCGAGGGTCTCGGAGTGATGCTCCTCGAGGGCGTAGGTCCGCCTCATCGAGCGCCTTCGATGGCTTGGCGGACTTCCGGCGCCCCGGTGAGCTCGGGATGGAGCGCGCGCCAGACGCGCTCGGGCGTCAGCGGGAGGTCGCGGATGACCACGCCGGTGGCGTCTCGGACCGCCGCAGCCACGGCCGGCGCCACGGGCAGCAGCGCTCCTTCGCTCATGCCTTTTGCGCCGTAGGGACCCGGCCCGTCCTCGTTCTCGACTGTATCGCTCTCCATCCGGAGCGGCAGATCCATGGTCGTCGGGATCCGGTAGTCAATGGCACCGAGGTTTCGGATACGGCCCGCCTCGTCGAAGATGTAATGCTCCATGAGTGTGTGGCCGAGCCCCATGATCGCGGCGCCCTCGTCCTGTCCTCGCACCTGGAGCGGATTGAGGGCCTTGCCCACGTCCGACACCGTCACGTGCCGGGTCACCGTCACGTCGCCGGTGTCCCGATCGACCTCGACCTCGACGGCTGTGCAGTTGAACTCGTAGAAGGCGGACGTTCCGCCAAGCGGATGATCCGGATCGGCCTCCTTGCGCGCTTCGCCCACGCCGATGACCTCGCCGCCGAGCCGACCCAGCCCGCGGACGAGCACCTCCCGAATGGGCAGGACTCGCTCGCCGATTCGAACCTCGCCTCGGTCCACCATGATCCCATCGTCCGGGAGACCTTCGAGCCGAGCTGCCATCGTGCGGATCTTCGACTGGACGTCGCGGCACGCCGCCAGCACCGCGTTTCCCATGAGGACGGAGGACCGACTGGCGGACGTCTGCTGGTCGTACGGAACGACCGCCGTGTCGCCCATGACGACCGTCACCCACTCGAGCGGCGCTCCGAGCTCGCCGGCGGCGATCTGGGCGAAGATCGTGCGCGCGCCCTGACCCATGTCGGACGTGCCGGCGTAGACGACGACGCTGCCATCCCCGAGCAGGCGCACGGTCGAATACGAGAGCCCCGTCGTCGGGCCCGACTTGAGCCCGACCGCGATCCCCCGTCCCCGACCCGGCTGCCTCGGGCCGCCCCAGCTAATCAACTCCGCCGCACGGCTCACCGATGCCGCCCAATCGCCGTCGGCAGGCGTTTCGTGCGGGATGAACGCTTCGCCGCGGCGGGCGAGGTTGCGCAGCCGAAGCTCGAGTGGATCGATCTCGAGGATCCGCGCCGCCTCATCCATGTTCGACTCGACCGCCCAGATCTGCTGGGGATTGCCAAACCCGCGAAACGCCGTGGACGGGACGGTGTGCGAGAGCACGCTCCGGGCGACGATGCGCACCGACGGGACCCGGTACGGGCCGTTCGACGTGTAGCTGCCCTTCGCCACAGTGCGATCCGCGATGTCGGCGTATGCGCCGATCAGGTAGTTCGCCTCGATGTCCCGGAATACCAGCGTGCCGTCGCTCCGGAAGCCGGCTCGCACGCGGACTTCGGCCGCCCCGCGCCGAACAGCCTGGAACGTCTCCTCGAGCGTGAGCACGAGCCGTGCGGGCCGCCCTGTCCTCCGGGCGATGAACGCAACGAGCGGCTCGTACTTCGCATGCTGCTTGCCGCCGAACGCTCCGCCCGGGTCCGGCGCGAAGACACGCACCTTGGAAAGCGGCAGCTCGACGAGGTCGGCCATGACGCGCTGGAGCCAATACGGGTGCTGGATCGAGCTCCAGATCGCGATGCCGTCGCCGTCGGGGGCGGCCATGAAAGCGTGCGGCTCGATCGCGAACTGCGTGACCATCGGGAACGCGTAGGTTCCCTCGATGACGACGTCGGCCTGGTTCGATGCGGCTTCGACGTCGCCCCAGCCATACCGGTGTTCACGCAGGATGTTCGTGGTCGCGAGCGGATCGCCGGGCCTGAGACTCGGCTCCTGGACCAGGGGGGCGCCCGTGGCCAGCGCCGCCTCGATGGTGAAGACGGCCGGCAGCTCCTCGTAGTCGACCTCGACGAGGCGGGCCGCCTCCTCGGCGGCATCGGGCGTCTCGGCCGCGACGGCCGCGACGGGTTCGCCGTGATACTTCGTCTCGCCAACGGCGAGAACCGGGCGATCGCGCCGTTGCGGCCCGAAGCGCGGCATCGGCTGGGGCAGGTCCGCTGGCGTCATCACGAGATGTACGCCGGGTACCGCTCGCGCGCGAGTGCCGTCGATCACGTCGACGCGAGCGCGTGCGGCGTCGACGGTGACGAGCTTGACGTGAAGGGCGTCTCCGTGGGGGAGGTCGGCGACGTACTCCTGCCGGCCGGTCACGCGCTCGAGGCCCCCAACCCTCGGCGCAGTCGCCCCGACGCCGAAGGCCCCTGCCTCCGCGCCGTGGTTGCTGCTCATTGGGGAGCCAGCTCGGCGTCCGGCGTGGCGGAACGATCCCCCATGGCGGGGGTCGACAGCCGGCCCTGGTCGCGCCCATCGTCGGCCGTCGAGGAGCCCAGGTCGGCGCCGGAAAGCACGGCCTCGATGATCTGCTCGTATCCGGCGCAACGGCACAGGTTCCCGGCGAGGCCTTCCTCTACCTGCGGTCTCGTCGGATGCGGCACGTCCGCGAGCAGCGCGTGGGCCGAAACCAGCTGGCCGGGGATGCAGAAGCCGCACTGCGCGGCGCCGGTCTCCAGAAACGTGCGCTGGACCGCACTCAACCTGCCGTCAACCGCCAGGCCCTCCACGGTCGTGACCTCCGCACCATCGGCCTCGACGCCGAGCACGAGGCAGGAGTCCACGCTCCGTCCGTCGATGATGACCGTGCACGCTCCACACTCCCCGACGAGGCAGCACTCCTTCGTCCCCGTCAGACCCAGGTCCTCGCGCAGGACATCGAGGAGGGTGTGGTGCGCAAAGACCTCGATCGACCGGCGTTGACCGTTGACCGTGAGGTCGATTGGATGTCGAGCGCCCATAGCGTTCATGCCGCTCACTGCGACGCTCCGCTCGCAAGCCGCTCGATCGCCGTCGCCACGGCGCGGAGCCCCAGAACGTGGAGCATCGCCAGGCGGTACTGCGGGCTCGCCCGCATCGACGTCGGCGACGGGCTCGCTCCCGCGAACAGCATCTCGAGGCGGCGTACCTTGTCGGCCGCGGGCGCAGTCGGGTCGGCCAGCAGCCCGGTGTCGTCCAGGACAAGGACGGGCCGCGGACCGACGCTGCCATAGGCGAGTCGGGTCACGCCGTCGGGCGTCACGGCGCACGCCAGGGTGACCGACGCCAGGTCGTGCCCGCGCCGGCGGGTGCGCCGGAGGTGGACGCTGCCACGCCGGCCGGTCGGCCGAGGGAGCTCAATCGCCTGCACGAGCTCGCCACGCGCCAGGGTTGTCACTCCCGATCGGACGAAGAACTCGTCGAGGGGAACGCGCCTCGTTCCCGAAGGACCGGTGGCCACGATCCGTGCTCCGTACACGAGCAGCGCCGGCGACGTGTCGGCTGCCGGTGACGCGTTGCACATGTTCCCCACAAGAGTGGCCCGGTTCCGGATCTGGACCGAACCGACGAACAGCGCCGCTTCGGCGAGTGCCGGATAGTCGCGCCCGACCCGCCCATCCACCACGATGTCGGTCATCGTCGTCAGCGCGCCGAACGCGAGGAACCCGTCCTCCTCGCGAATCTCGGCGTCCAGCTCGGCGACGCCCTTGACATCGACGACGATCCGGGGGCGAAGCGACCCATCGCGCAGGCGGATGATCAGGTCTGTGCCGCCGGCGAGCGGCCGGGCATCGGGGCCGTGCCCGTCGATCAGCGCGATGGCGTCATCGAGCCTGGTTGGACGCTCGTAGGCGAAGGCTCGCATGGGTCCCGGCCCTAGAGCACCCGGTCCACCTGGTCGAGGAGCACCTGCGGCGTCGCGGCGCGAACGAAGTAGTACGACCGATCGCTGAAGCGCCGGACGAAGTCGGCGCGAGCCCGCCGCAGATCGTCGGTGTCCACGAGCGGCATCGGAAAGCCGGGCGCGAGGACTTCGTTCAGCAGGAAGTAGTTCTGCAGCGCGTGGAACGTCTGGAATTGGCGCTCGAACGGGATCATTTCCGAACATGACGGGTCGTAGTTGCCGTCGATCGCTGGCACGATCACGAGGTCGACGTCGCTGGGTTCCGTGTATGTCGACCAGGTCGGCATCGAACCGAAGAATTTGAGGGCCCCGGCTTCGGCGCCGGCCTTGTCCGCCCGCTCCGTGCCCTCGGTCCGCTTCCTGAGAAACGGCTGGAGCGAACCCATCACGGTCTTGCCCGATTCGTCGATCACCGTCGTTTCCGTGGACACGAGCAGCGCGCCACGCCGACAGGCTTCGATCTGGCCCATCGACTTGCCATGGTTCGACTCGCCACCGAGAAAGAGGATCGTGCGGTCTCTATAGCGGACCGCCGATCCGTGGAAGGGATGGAGCCCGAGATCTTCCATCCTGAGGGCCAGCATCGTGACGATCACCTTCTGGATCGGGCCGGCAGGCCAGTCGCCATGGAACGACATCGCATGGCCGTCGTAGGCGACGTCCTTCGGGGCGTCCTTCCGTAACACGATGTCCGGCTCCGGAACTGTCACCTCCGGGGCGATCCGGACCTCGGCGAGCCGGTAGTTGAGGAAGCTCATGTCGTCGAGGACATGCTCGATCGGGCGTGCACCGTACACGTCGACCCGGAGCCTCGCGGGTCCCGCGGCGAACTCCTCGGAGAGCTGGGCCGCAACGCTCATCTGCCCGACCCTCGTCGTGGGAGGCTGGTGACATCGGGCGGCTCGTCATCAGGCAGCCGACGGGCCATGTTCTGGCTCACCTCGTCGAAGTGGCGGCCAAGTGCCTCGACAACCGCCTCCACGTCGCGGCGCTCGAGCGCAGCCAGGATCGGGACATGGAGATCGGCGGACCATTGGGGGTCGGCACCGGGCACCACGAGAGTGAGGAAGGTGCGTGAGTGGGGCTCGAGCGAGCGCCAGAGCTTCTCGAGCGTCGGGTTGCCCGCTAACTCGACGAGCCGCCCATGGAAGCGCGCATCGGCCTCAGCGAGTGCGTGATCGTCGCCGGTTCGAGCGGCGGCCTGCATCGCATCGAGGTCCTCCGCCAGCGTCCGCAGGTCGGCCCTGGCCAACCTCGCGACGGCGAGCCGCGCGGCGAGAGCTTCGAGCGTCGAGCGAACCGTGTATGCCTCGAGGATCTCGCGCTTCGCGGGTCGCCGTACGCGCGCGCCCCGAAACGGTGCGATCTCGACCACGCCCAGCGCCTGGAGGCCACGCAAGGCTTCGCGGACCGGGGCCTGGCTGGTTCCGAGCTCGCGGGCGACCTGTGTCTCGACGATCCGCGAATCGGGTGGATAGTGACCGCTCAGGATCCCTTCCAGGATGCGGTCCTTGACCTGGTCCGCCAGGAGGCTGCGCGACAAGGCCCGGGCGACCACCACGTGCGCTAACTCCCGATGACCGCGGTCGCGGCAGACCCGGAATCGATGTGGCCATGAGCGATGACCTCGACGCGTCCAGCCGTCCCGTCGATCCTGATTCGGTCTCCAGTGGCGATCCTCTCCGTGGCCACCGACGTCCCGACGACCGCCGGAATCCCGAACTCGCGCGAGAGGACCGCGGGATGGGAGGTCGTGCCGCCCGTGTCCGTCACGAGCCCGGCGATCTTCGTGAAGAGAACGACCCAGGCCGGGTTCGTCATCTGGCAGACGAGGATGTCGCCCTGCTGCACCTGATCGAACTCGTCGACGGTGAGGACGACGCGGGCCGTGCCCTCGAGAGCGCCCGGCGACGCGCCGATGCCCGTGATGACCGCCCGATCCTCAGATTGCTTCTGGTAGAAGCGGCCCGGGTAGCCCCAGTTCACCAGGTAGGGGAACGCGAGTTGCGAGGGCGTGACCGTGCCGACCCAGTCGCGCGGACGCACCTTGGCGGCCTCCTCGCGCTCCCGACGGCGCATCGCGACGAGCGCGCGGGCTTCGATAGCGTCTGCGCTGCCGATGAGGGCTCGGAGCTCGTTGTAGCGGAGATACATCACGTCGTCCTGCCGATCGAGGCGGCCGCCATCCACGAGCTTCCGGCCGACCTCCATGAGGACGAGGCGAAGGTGCGCGTTTGCGCCCTGGTCGATGTAGAAGTGGTGATCGGGGGTCAATGGCGCCATTCGAAGGTTGACGGCGTTGGCCGCTCGCATCTCCTCGAGACCATCGCCAGTCAGCCCTTCAAGGATCTCCTCCGAGGCGGCCGCGATGTCGAGGCGCATCGCCTCGATTGCGCTCGGAAAGTCGTAATCCGTGGCCAGGTAACCGCGGACGAGCTCGAGGACCGGTTCCATCTGCTCGCGGACCGTCGGGAAAATGAACTCGTGGCTCCAGACGGCATGCCATCCGAACTCGCGCTGATACGGCTCGACCCGCTCGGCGATGAAACGCCGGCCGCCTTCGCTCGCCCTGAGGGCCCGTGCGATCTCGGCGACGCGTTCGGAGGAGAACGCGGCCCGCAGCTCGCTGTCGTCGCGCACC
>VBEC01000026.1 GCA_005883615.1 Chloroflexota bacterium
CGACATCGACGAGGAGCACCGGATTGCGAGCGTGACGGTGCCGGAACGGATGCTGTCGCTGGCGATCGGGCGGGAGGGGCAGAACGCCCGTCTCGCCGCGAAGCTCAGCGGCTGGCGGATCGACATCCGAAGCGACGTGTCGGTGGCTGAGGCGGCACGCGCTGCCGCCGCCGCGGCCGAGGCGAGCGCAGAGGAGCCGGCGGTCGCGCTTGCGGGAGGTATCGCCGGAGCAGCCGCGTCCGAGGCCACCGCCGAGCCGGCAGTCAACGCGACCAAGGCCCGCGCTGTCCGAGGCAAGAAGGCCGTCGACTGGAACGGGGCGATCCCCGCGGACGCGACGGCAGACACGATCCCCGCCGATGGCGCGGTGCCCAAGGCCAGTACCCGGACCAAGGCGAAGGCCGAGGAGGCCGTGACAGAGGCGGCAACCACCAAGTCGAAGACGAGGGCCAAGGCCGGGGCCGGATCAGTAGCCGACGGCGAAAAGCCCAAGGCGAAGAAAGGCATAGCCAAGTCCGCCACTGCCAAGGCGGGCAGCGCCACGAGCACTAGCGCTAAGTCCGCCACCGCCAAGACGGGCAGCGCCACGAGCACTAGCGCCAAGACCGGCAGCACCAAGACCGGCAGCGCCAAGACCGCCAAGGCGAAGGTCGCCGCCGGCCGGGAGACATCTCAATAGCCGCCTCGCGGTCGGGCACTCCGCCCCGCCGAATTCCGACGCGGTCCTGCGTTGGGTGCCGAACGACGCGCGAAAAGCGCGAACTCGTTCGCGTCGTGCGTACGCCCGACGGTCATGTCGCGCTCGACGCGAGCGGGCGAATCGCGGGCCGGGGCGCGTACCTGTGCGCGGACGGCAGCTGCTGGGCATCCGCCCTCCGGCGCGGCACCATCAGCCGGGCTCTTGGCGTCCCGCTGCCCACCGAGCTGCGGGCGCAGCTGGCGAGCGGGCCGCGGGATGCCGGACAGGCCGGATCCGCCAACGCGACATGACATCAACCAGGAAGCCCAACGATATGAAAGCAAAGAGTTTGATCGACCAAGGAGGAGTGCGTGGCCAGAAGTAGAAGCGGCACGCGCGGCCGCAGAGGGCCGCGCAAGCCGCAGCGGCGAGAGACCGGAGCCGCGGTGGCGGCCGTCCAGGTCGCCGATCCGCGGGAACGAGGAGCAATCGAGCTACCATCGACCATCTCCGTCAAGGAGCTGGCGGACCTGCTCGATGTAAACCCTGCGGACGTGATCCGCGAGCTCATCAAGAGTGGCATTTTTGCGACCATCAACCAGCTGATCGACCGTGACACGGCGTCATTGGTGGCCAGCGAGCTGGGCTATGAGGTGGCCGAACCGGCCACCACCGGTGTGGCCCAGGGCACCGAACGCGAAGTCGAACAGCCCGCGTCGGAGGCGACCAAGGAGGTCCTCTTCGACGAGGATCAGGCGTCCGACCTGCTGCCGCGCGCCCCGATCGTGACCGTCATGGGCCACGTGGACCACGGCAAGACCAGCCTGCTCGACGCGATCCGCACGACCGAGGTGGCGGCGGGCGAGCGGGGTGGCATCACCCAGCACATTGGCGCCAGCGAGGTGGTCAAGGACGGCCGTCGCCTGGTGTTCCTGGATACGCCTGGCCATGAGGCCTTCACGGCGATGCGTGCCCGGGGGGCCAAGGTCACCGACATCGCGGTGGTGGTCGTTGCCGCGGACGACGGGGTAATGCCCCAGACGCTGGAGGCGATCGATCACGCACGAGCTGCGAAGGTGCCGATCGTCATCGCGCTCAACAAGATCGACAAGCCCGACGCGAACCCCGACCGCGTGAAGAATGAGCTCGCCGAGGCGGACGTCGTGATCGAGGAGTACGGCGGTGACGTTCCTCTCGTGCCGGTGAGCGCGAAGACAGGCACGGGGCTGGACGATCTCCTCGAGGTCACCCTGCTCGTCGCCGACCTCCAGGACCTCAAGGCCAACCCCAAGCGATCGGCGGTTGGCACGATCGTGGAAGCGCAGCTGGACAAGGGCCGTGGACCGGTTGCCACCGCGCTCGTGCAGACCGGGACGCTTCGAGTCGGAGACATCATCGTCGTTGGCTCGACGTTCGGCCGCGTGCGCGCACTCGAGAATGACAAGGGCAAGCGCATCACGAAGGCTGGACCTTCGACCGCGGCGGTCGTTCTCGGCCTTGCCGACGTGCCAGAGGCCGGCGACATCCTGCGAGTCGTCCACGACGACAAGGAAGCTCGAGCGATGGTCGAGCAGCACAAGAGCGCCCAGTCCGCGCGAGCCGGCGATGGCAGCGGCCGCGCAACGCTCGAGGATCTGTACCGACAGATCCAGGCCGGCCAGACCAAGGAGCTTCGAATCATCCTGAAGGCGGACGTGTCGGGCTCACTCGGCGCGATCAGCCACGCTCTGAGCCAGCTTTCGACCGACGAGGTCCGCATCAACGTGATCCACGAAGGTGCCGGTGACATCACCGACAACGACGTCCTCCTCGCGGCAGCGTCGGACGCCATCGTCGTCGGCTTCAACACGAAGCTGGTCGATACGGCCCGCCGGACGGCGGAGGCGGAAGGTGTTGACGTACGTTCGTACGACATCATCTACAAGCTGACCGACGACATCGACGCGGCCCTGAAGGGCCTTCTCGAGCCCGAGATCGTCGAAGTGGTGGAAGGACGCGCGGAGGTCCGCCAGATCTTCCGGGTGGGCAAGAACACGGTCATCGCGGGCTGCTTCGTTACCGAAGGCCGGATCACGCGGGCCGGTGCTCGTGTGTGGCGTGGCGGCAAGGTCATCGCGACCGATCGGATCGAGTCGCTGCGGCGCTTCCGGGACGACGTTCGCGAGGTTGCCGCCAACCTGGAGTGCGGCATTGGACTGGCGAACTTCAACGACCTCGCCGAGGGCGACATCATCGAGAGCTTCACGAGCCAGACGATCAGCCGAGTCGCGACCGCCTGAAAATTTCAGGCGATGACCGCACGCACCGACCGGATCGACGAGCTGTTCCGACAGGAGATCGGCAAGATCCTCGCGCGCGAAGTCGCCGATCCGCGGATTGGCTTTGCCACCATCACTGACGTAGAAACCACTGCGGACCTGCGTCACGCTCGCGTCTGGGTCAGCGTGATCGGCCAGAAGGACCAGCGCGAGGAAACGGTCCGCGTGCTCGAGCATGCCATGCCGTTCGTTCGCCACGAGCTCGGCACGCGCCTGCGGTTGAAGCGGATCCCCGAGTTCCACGTCCGGCTCGACGACTCCGCCGAGCGAGGCACCCGGGTGCTCCACCTCCTGTCCGAGCTCGAGTCGGGAGACCTGCCCGAGGGACGTCCTGAAGGTGAATCGCTGCCGACCCCGGTTCCGCGGCTGCCGCATGAGGGCGACGCGCCCGAGGCCCACGTCCCCGATGACGCGATCGAGCGACCACGGAGCCGGCGACGCCGAACCCGACGATGACGATCGAGCTCGCAGGCTATGCGGCAGCGGTCCCGCAGGAGGTCGTCGACCGGTTGGCTCGCGCGCGATCCGCCCTCGTGATCGCCCACGAGAATCCCGATGCCGATACCCTCGGCGCCTCGCTCGCCGTGCGCGTGCTGGTCGAAAGCTTCGGCGGCGCGGCGACGCTCGTGTCGAGCGATCCTCCGCCCGCGCTCTATCACCTGCTTCCGGGCGTCGGCGACTTTCGCACCGATCCGGACCCGGGCGCGCCCTATGACCTGCTCGTCGTCTGCGACTTCGGGCCGCTCGAGCGGATGGGGCCGGTCCTCGAGCGGCACCGTGACCTGATCGAGCGACTACCGCGGGTGGTGATCGATCATCACGTCAGCAGCGAGGCCAGCGGCGCGGCAGACTGGATCGATCCGGCCGCGGCGGCGACGTGCGAAATGGCCGCCCTGCTGGCCGTGCGCCTGGGCATACCCCTGCAGGCCGCGGACGGAAGGCTCGCTGCGATCCTCACTGCCGGCATCGTCATGGACACGGCCACGTTCGCGCACCCAAGCACCACCGCGCGGACGCTCGCAGTCGCTGCGGCGCTGGTCGAGGCCGGTGCCCCGCTGTCCGAGATCTCGCGGCGGCTGTACCGCTCCAAGCCGGAGGCGCAACTGCGGCTGTTCGGCCGCGTGCTGGAGCGTCTCGAGTCCGTCGACGGCGGGCTCGTCGTGTGGTCGAGGCTGCTCGAGGAGGACCTCAAGGTCACAGGCAGCAAGCCTTCGGACTCGGAGGGCATCATCGATCTCATCGCGCAGGCGGAGGATGCCGAAGTCGCCATTCTCTTCAAGGAGGCCGAGGGCTCCACACGGCTGTCGGTGCGGACCCGCCCCGGCGGGGTCGATGCCACCGTCCTTACCGGGCTCTTTGGCGGCGGGGGACATGCTCGCGCCGCAGGGGCCACGATCGATCGCCCGGTCGAGGAGGCTCGACCGGCCGTGCTCGAGGAGGCCCGCCGGCTCGCCTCGGCCGTTCGGCGCTGACGAGGGTCGCGATGAACGGCGTCCTCGCCCTCGCGAAACCGGCCGGCCCGACCTCCCACGACATGGTGGCCCTTGTCCGCCGCCTCACCGGAACCAGGCGGGTGGGCCACGGTGGGACGCTCGACCCGTTCGCGAGCGGGGTGCTGCCCATCTTCCTTGGAGCGGCGACGCGCATGCTCGAATATCACCTTGGCGACACGAAGGAATATCGGGCAACCGTCTGCTTCGGAGCGGCCTCCGCGACCGACGATCTGGAAGGCGAATTGACTCCGGCAGACGGCCCGACGCCCACGCGTCAGCAGGTCGAAGGAGCCCTCTCCGCATTTCGCGGGACGATCAGTCAGGTGCCGCCAGCCTATTCGGCCGTCAAGGTCGCGGGGCGGCGAGCGTACGCGCTGGCCCGCGCCGGTCTGGTGGCCCAGCTGCAGCCGCGTGAGGTAACGATTTCGCGCCTCGAGGTCGAGACCTGGGACGACTCCGATCCGAACAGGCCGATCGCGATCCTCGACGTGGAATGCTCGGCGGGGACATACGTGCGCGCCCTCGCCCGCGATCTGGGGCAAGCCGTTGGCTCGGCGGCCTACCTGGGAGCGCTCGTGCGAACGCGCAGCGGCCAATTCACTCTCGAAGCCGCTCACCCGGTGGATGAGGTACGCCGCGCGGCAGCCGGGGACCAAGGCGCGGTCGCGGACTTCTTGCTCCCATCCGACTGGGGGCTCGATCGCCTGCCGGCGGTCGTGCTCGAGCCCGACCAGGTTGCGGCAGTAGCACGCGGCCAGTTCGTCCGGCCTCCTCCGGCCGGCCCGACGGTAGCGGACCCGGACACCCCCATTCGCCTGCTGGATCCGTCCGGGCGGCTCGTTGGCATCGCGCTGCTCCGTGACGGACGCCTCGCGCCCGACAAGGTCCTGATCGGCGCCGGCGCGACGTCGGACGTGCCGCGAGAACCCGTCGAGGCGGCGTTGCTGGCAGAACGCGATCCGGAGCCCGACGTGGATCCTGACCCCGCCAGCGTGGACGATGCCTGAGCGCGCCCAACCGTCCGCTCTCGACACGCCGCCAATTCGCTCCATCGGTCCCATGCTCGTCGTGCCGCGCCTGCCGGCGCTCACCTCCGAAATGGGACCGCTGTACGTCGTCGTCGGCGTGTTCGACGGCATCCACCGCGGCCATAGCTACTTGCTCGGCCAGCTCCGGCGCCAGGCTCGACGTCGAGGAGCCCGTGCTGCCGTGGTGACGTTCGACGCCCACCCCGACGAAGTCCTCGTGGGCGCCGCGCCGCCTCTGGTCTGCGACCCCGACGAGCGACTGGCGCGGCTGGCGGCCGCGGGCGTCGACCTGACCGTCGTCGAGCACTTCGACGCGGCGCTCCGGTCGACGCCCTATGACGCCTTCATCGCAATGATCACCGAGCGGACGCACCTCGACGGCATCCTGATGACCCCCGAGGCTGCCTTCGGCTACGAGCGACGAGGAACGCCCGAGGCGCTCGCCGAGCTTGGCCGGCAGCGGGGCTTCGAGGTTGTCGTCGTCCCGTCGTTCACGCTGGCCGGGCGGCCGATCAGCTCATCGGCCATCCGTTCCGCCGTGGCGGCGGGCGAATTGGACGTCGCTGCCCGCCTCCTCGGGCGGCCCTATGCCGTGATCGGAGCGGCGGCCCCCGCCGCCGGGGGAGTACGGCTCACCTTCGAGTTGCCCGTGGCGCTTCCGCCGCGCGGTCGGTACCTGGTCGGGGTCGAGCCATTCGGCAGTGAGCAGCGCTCGGCAACGACGCCGGCACGTGCCCGCGTCGACTCCGAAGGCGTCGAGATCGAGGATCAGACGTGGGACGGCGTCGGCCGACTGCGAGTCGAATTCGTTCCCCGAGTCGAGTCTGGCTGAGCGCGGGCGCGAAAAGGCCGGATCGCGCCTGGCGACCCGGCCTGGTTCCTTCGCGAGCGTGTTAAGCGGGGTCAGACGGGCTCCCGGGGGTCAGACGGGCTCCCGCCGGAAGATGTTGACGGCAGCGATGGCCAGTGCCTCGAGAAGCGTCCAGCCGATGAACGCCAGGATGGCGGCGATGTCGAGGACCGAACCGCCCGAGTGCAACGCGTCCGTCCGGAGGATGCCCTCGAAGGGTGCCACGAACAGCTGGCTGAAGTTGAGGATGCCCGAAACGAGCGCATTCGCTTCCCGCGCGTCGAGCAGCAGGAACACGATCCTGAGCAGGATCACCGCCTGGATGATCCCGAACAGGAGTGCCAGCGTGCGACGGGCCAATTCAGCGCCGCTCGGATGGTGTTCGACTACGGTCTGTCGTTCTTGCACGGTCATGACGGTGGGCCTCATACACAGGCGCGTCGCGCCTCTGCCCACGAGTGTCGCGCCGCGAGCCTTGCGGTAGCGAGGTCGATCTGGCCATCAACATTGCAACGAGGCTGTGTCGGTAAAGGGCGGTCCCAGGGCGTGCGGAGAGGTCTGGGGCGCTCGCACGACCAGGCACGCTCCGTTTGCTGCTCCATTGGAAGCCTGCTATCCTCCGGCGCGAAATAGGAAGGTTTACCAAGAAAGAGTTCCAGTTCGGAGGAACGAGTGCCGCTCGCGCGGGAACAGAAGCTCCAGTTGGTTTCAGAGTTCGCCACCCAAGAGGGTGACACGGGATCCCCGGAAGTCCAGATCGCGCTCCTGACAGAGCGAATCAAGGGCCTGACGGACCATCTCAAGAGCTTTCCAAAGGACAATCACTCCCGCCGCGGCCTCCTCAAGCTCGTGGGCCAGCGCCGTCGTCTTCTTGCTTATCTGATCAAGAAGGACAACTCGCGCTACCGCGCCGTCATCGGACGGCTCGGACTCCGCCGCTAGGCGACTGCCGCCCCAGACCCCAGGCATCCCTGGGGTCTCGCGTCTGAAGCCACCCGGCCCGGCACACGTCGCCGCGGGTCGCCTCCTCCGTCGGAAGGAGAGGATTTTTCCGTGTCCCATGTCTTCGAGACTGAATTCGGTGGTCGCAAGCTGACCATCGAGACGGGCAAGCTCGCCCTGCTGGCGGGCGGCTCCGTGACCGTGCGCTACGGCGACACCATGGTGCTTGGCACCGCCAATCGCTCGGACCCCCGACCGGGGCTTGACTTCTTCCCGCTCACCGTGGACTTCGAGGAGCGAATGTACGCCGCGGGCAAGATCCCGGGCGGCTTCATCAAGCGCGAGTCGCGCCCTTCCGAGGCGGCAATCCTCGCGGCGCGCCTCACCGACCGGCCCATCCGGCCGCTGTTTCCCGAGGGCTACAAGGACGACGTCCAGGTCGTGATCACGGTGCTGTCCACTGATCAGGAGAATGATCCTGACGTGCTCGGGACCGTGGCCGCCTCCGCCGCCCTGACGATCAGCGACATTCCGTTCGAAGGGCCGATCGGCGCCGTCCGCGTCGGCCGCATCGACGGCGAGTTCGTCGTCAACCCGACGGTTTCGCAGCTGGCCGAATCGGAGCTCGATCTCATCGTCTCCGGCACGCGCGAGGCGATCATGATGGTCGAGGCCGGAGCCAAGCTCCTGTCCGAGGACATCATGGCCGAGGCGATCCTGTTCGGACACCGGTCCGTCCAGCCACTGATCGACCTCCAGGACGAGCTCGCCAAGGTTGCGGCCAAGCCCAAGAAGGTGCCGCTGATCGAGCCGGGAACCGATTCGGTTCTGGAGTTCGTGCAGAAGGCCAAGGCGCGCGACGGCGAGTTCGTCGTGGTCGACGTCGAAACCACGGGCACCGACCCCAAGCTCGCCGATCTGCTCGAGATCGGAGCCGTTCGCATCTCACGGGGTGAGATCACGGACCGCTGGTCGACCCTGGTCGATCCGGGTCGCACGATCCCGGGCGTGCAGATGCACGGCCTGACCGACGACGATGTCAAGGGCAAGCCATTCCCGAAGGAGGCTGCCCGCGGCTTCCTCGAGTTCGCCGGCGACGCGCCGATCGTTGGCCACAACGTCGGCTTCGACCTGGCCTTCCTCCAGGAGGCTCTCGGCGATGGCTACCGGTTCGAGAGCGGTCGCTACTTCGATACCCTGGTGATCGCCCGTGAGGGCTATCCAGGTTCCCCTGAGTCCTACAAGCTGATCGACCTCGCGCGCTTCTTCGGCGTCGAGCTCGACGGCGGCCATCGGGCCGCCCCGCATGCCGAGGCAACCGCGCAGCTCGTGCTCCAGTTCGCGTCCGACCTCCCCAATCGCCTCGACAACCTGCACGACGGGATCGCGATCGCCATTCGCGCCAACCGTGAGCACGAGGGCGATCCGGCCGGCTTGCTCCAGGCCGCTCGGCGGCAGGCGCGCGTCAGCAAGAGCCTGTTCAACATCGTTCACAAGAAGACCGTTCGCGAGCTCGTCCTGAGCGAGGGCATCCGCATGGACGGCCGCGGTCTCGACGAGATCCGGCCCATCTCAGTCGAAGTCGGGCTCCTGCCGCGCGCCCACGGCTCCGGCCTGTTCCAGCGCGGCGAGACCCAGGCGCTGTCGATCGCGACGCTCGGGCCGTCTTCGGACGTCCAGCGGATCGACACCATCAGCGCGGAGACCGAAAAGCGGTATCTCCATCACTACAACATGCCGCCCTATTCGACTGGCGAGAACAAGCCGATGCGCGGCCCCGGTCGGCGCGAGATCGGCCACGGCAACCTGGCCGAGCGTGCGCTGATCCCCGTGCTCCCGCCGGCCGACGAGTTCCCCTACGTCATCCGCGTCGTCTCGGAGTGCGTCACGTCGAACGGCTCGACGTCCATGGCGTCGACTTGCGGCTCGACGCTCGCCCTGATGGACGCCGGTGTGCCGATCAAGGGGCCGGTCGCCGGAGCGGCGATGGGCCTCGTGTCCGGTGAAGACGGCAAGTTCGCCGTCCTCACCGACATCCTGGGCAAGGAAGATGCCTTTGGTGACATGGACTTCAAGGTCACCGGCACGCGCGACGGCATCACCGCGCTCCAGATGGATATCAAGATCCAGGGCATCAACGAGGCGATCATCCGTGAAGGCCTGCGCAAGGCCTACGCAGCACGGCTGTTCATCCTGGACAAGATGATCGAGGTCCTGCCCACGGCTCGCACCGAGATGAGCGAGTTCGCGCCGCGGATCATTACGATCAAGATCAACCCCGACAAGATCCGGGAGATCATCGGCAAGGGTGGCTCGATGATCCGAAAGATCCAGGAGGAGACCGGCACCCAGATCAACGTCGAGGACGACGGCTCCGTGGAGATTGCCGCGGTATCCGGCGAGAACTCGCGCAAGGCGATCACCTGGATCGAGAGCTTGACGCGGGACGTGGAGATCGGGTCGCTGTATCTCGGCAAGGTCACCCGGATCATGGGCTTCGGCGCCTTCGTCGAGATCCTGCCCGGCAAGGAAGGCCTGGTCCGCATCGGCGAGCTGGCCGACTATCACGTGCCCTCGGTCGAGGACGTCGTGTCCGTGGGCGACGAGGTCATGGTGGTGGTCACCGAGATCGACCGTCAGGGCCGCATCAACCTCTCGCGCAAGGCCGCCATGCAGCGTCACCTTGCCAAGGAGCCGGTGTAGGACCGGCTGTTCCAGGCCCCACCAGCAGAGCCGCCGAGCGATCGGCGGCTCTTCGATTCCGGGCCGGTGGGCCTGGCAGGCCGGGCTATACTCGCGCGGTGCCCTTCATACGACCGTGACAGTGGAGCCGCGTCGTCCATGACTCGCCAACCACTGACCGTCGCCGTCGTCGGGGCAACCGGCGTCGTCGGCCGAACCATCATCTCGGTTCTCCTCGAGCGCGAGTTCCCGATCAGGGAGTTGCGGCTCCTCGCGTCGGGTCGCTCTGCGGGCAGCTCGGTCGACATCGGTGGCCGTCCGAACGAGATCCGCGAGGCAACCCCCGAGGCCTTCGAGGGCGTCGACATCGCTCTGTTCTCAGTCGGCTCGGACGTCGCCCGAGAGCTGGCCCCGAAGGCCGTGGATCGTGGCGCGACCGTCATCGACAACTCCAATGCGTGGCGGATGGAACCCGGCGTACCGCTGGTCGTGAGCCAGGTGAACCCGGAGGATGCGGCGGGCCACGAGGGAATCATCGCCAATCCGAACTGCTCGACCATGCAGCTCGCGCCCGTCCTGATGGCGTTGCGCGACGGCGTGGGCCTCGAGCGCGTCGTCGTCGATACCTACCAGAGCGTGTCCGGAACGGGTGCGGACGCCCTGGTCGAGCTCGAGGGCCAGATCCGGGCACATGTGGCCGGCAAGCCGAAGGAGGCCGGGGTCTACCCTCATCCGATCGCCTTCAACGCCCTTCCCGAAATCGACGTCTTCCTCGAGAACGGCTACTCGCGGGAGGAATGGAAGGTCGTCACGGAGAGTCGCAAGATCCTCCATCTGCCGGATTTGCGCATCTCCTGCACGGCCGTTCGGGTGCCGGTCTTTGTCAGCCACTCGGAGGCCGTCCACGTCGAGACGCAGGAGCCGATCTCGCCCCAGCGCGCGCGAGAGCTGTTCGCGGCGGTACGCGGCGTGATCGTGCAGGACGACCCGACCGCTCATGTCTACCCGCTGGCCACGGATGCGGCCGGTCGCGACGAAGTGTTCGTCGGCCGGGTCCGCCAGGATCCGTCGCTGCCCGATGGCCGGGGCCTCGCGTTCTGGGTGGTAAGCGACAACCTGCGCAAAGGTGCCGCGACGAACGCAGTCGAGCTGGCCGAGTTGATCGTCGAGCGTGACTGGATCGAGCCGGCGTCGCGCCGAGGCGAGCGCCTGGCCGCTGACGGAGCCACGGCTGGGGACGCGGGGTGACGGCGGCCGAGCAGGGGACGGCCGGGGTGGAGATGGCTCAGGACGCGACTGAAGCAATCCCGGCCGGCTTCGACGCCGAGGCATCCCGAGGACGAGCCGAAGCGCTCGAGGCGATCGCGGCCGAGATCCGCAGCTGCACCAATTGCCGCCTCCACGTCGGGCGCACCAAGGCCGTTCCCGGTGAGGGGCATCGGGACACCGAAGTCGTGTTCGTGGGTGAGGGTCCCGGCTTCAACGAGGACCAGCAGGGCCGCCCGTTCGTCGGCCGGGCCGGCGACCTGCTCGTGCGGCTGCTGCGGGAGGTGGGTTGGCGGCGGGACGAAGTGTTCATCACGAACGTGGTGAAATGCCGGCCGCCGGAGAACCGCGACCCGGAGCCCGATGAGATCGCCGCGTGTGCACCGTTCCTCCAGAGGCAGCTGGCGGTGCTCGATCCCGCCCTCGTAGTCACGCTCGGCCGTCACTCACTGGGGCGGTTCATGCCCGGCGCACGCATCGGACAGGTGCATGGCACGTTCCGGGAGGCGCCTGTAGGGAGTGGGGCGCGCGACGCGCTGGCTTACGCCATGTACCATCCCGCGGCGGCACTTCGAACGCCGGACATCGAACGACAGAGCTTCGCCGATGTCCGAGGAGTGCCGATGGCGCTCTCCCAGGCGCGAAGCCACAGGGAGCGCGATCGCGGCGGGGCTGGACGCTCGGAGGCCAACGAGGGCTCGGAGGCCAACGAGGACTCCGCGCCGACACCGACCGCCTCATCGGCATTTCCGGCGCCGGGGAGCGTCCCCGACCAGCTCGATGAGACCATCGACATCCCTCTCGCCTCCGAGCCCGGGGAGGCCGTCACAAGCCCCGGCGAGCCGGTCGCCGATCCCAGGGACCAGCTCCCGCTCTTCTGACCGATCAAAGGAACTCATGGCCAATAGCGACACGCCGCTCCGCATCATCCCGCTCGGCGGGGTGGGCGAGATCGGCAAGAACATGTACGTCTTCGAATACGGCGACGAAATCGTCGTGATCGACTGCGGGCTGATGTTCCCCGACGAGGAGATGTTCGGCATCGACCTGGTCGTGCCCGACATCGCCTATCTCAAGGAGCGCAAGGCTAACGTCAAGGCGTTCCTCATCACCCACGCCCACGAGGATCACGTCGGCGGCCTGCCCTACATCCTGCCGGAGTTCCCGGGGGTCCCCATCTACGCGTCGACCCTGGCCCGCGGCCTGCTTGGCAACAAGATCAAGGAGCACAAGCTCCACAACAACCCGCTCCTGGCGATGGAGCCCGGTGACGAGATCCAGGTGGGGCCGTTCACGGTGATCCCGTTCCGTGTCAGCCACTCGATACCCGACGCAATGGGGATTGCCCTGCGGACACCGGTCGGAACCGTGGTCCATACCGGCGACTTCAAGTTCGATCACACGCCCGTGGACGGGAAGCTGTCCGACTTCCACGTCCTGGCACGGCTGGGCGAGGAGGGCGTCGTCTGCCTGCTGTCGGACTCGACGCGAGCGGAGAACCCGGGTTACACCCCGTCGGAACGGACGGTTGGCGAGGCCTTCCGCGAGATCATGGAGCCCCTCGACGGCCGCGTGATCGTGGCCACCTTCGCCAGCAACATCGCCCGCATCCAGCAGGTTCTCGACGCCGCCCAGTCGTTCAACCGGCAGGTGGCCGTCATCGGTCGGTCCATGGAGCAGAACG
Source organism: Chloroflexota bacterium (assembly GCA_005883615.1). Lineage (GTDB taxonomy): Bacteria > Chloroflexota > Limnocylindria > Limnocylindrales > CSP1-4 > CF-16. The sequence goes on from VBEC01000026.1 coordinate 12,943, forward strand.
TCCGGATCGCAACCGACCTCGGGTACCTGCAGTATCCGGCCAGCCAGATCGTTCCGAAGGACAAGATCAACGAGGTCGCCGCCAACCGGCTCGTGATCGCTACCACCGGCGCCCAGGGCGAGCCGATGTCGGGCCTGGCTCGCATGGCCAACCGCGACCACCGCTTCGTCGAGATCCAGCCGGGCGACACGGTCATCGTCTCGGCCAGCCCGATTCCGGGCAATGAGGAGTACGTCTCCAGGACCATCGACAACCTGTTCAAGGCCGGCGCAAACGTGTACTACCACGCGATCCGGCGCGCTCACGTTTCGGGCCATGCCAGCCAGGAGGAGCTCAAGCTCATGCTCGGGTTGACGAAGCCCAAGAACTTCATCCCGATCCATGGCGAGTTCCGGATGCAGGTTCAGCACGGCCGGCTGGCAATCGAGACGGGGGTGGCGCCCGACAACGTGTTCATCATCGAGAACGGCATGCCCATCGAGATCGCGACCGACGGTACCGCTCGACGCGGGCAACCCGTGCCCGCCGGCTACGTCTTCGTCGATGGTCTCTCGGTGGGCGAGGTCGGCGACGTCGTCCTGCGCGACAGGCGAGCACTGGCGAATGACGGCATGTTCATGATCGTGGTCACGGTCGACAAGCAGACCGGCAACGTCATCGGCCGCCCGGAGATCATCACGCGCGGCTTCGTCCATCTCAACGAGCAGGATCCGATCATCGCCGGCGCCGCAGACCGGGTCATCCTGGCGATCGAGAACCCAGGTGACCACATCAGCGAGGTCGCGCTGCTCAAGAGCCAGATCAAGGACGGCGTCTCGCGCTACCTGTACGAGCAGACGAAACGCCGGCCGATGGTCTTCCCGGTCGTGGTCGAGGTCTGATGGCGACCAGGCGCCGAAAGCAGGCTCGCCGGCCGTCGACGCCCCGCCGGCGTTCGGGCGGAGCAACGCTCCCGCCAATCCTTCCGGCGATCCCCCCGGATGTCGCGCGCTCGATCTTCGGGGTCCTCCTGCTGGTGCTCGGTGCGGTCACCCTGATTGCCCTGGCACTTCCCGGTCAGGGCCGCCTGACCGACCTGTGGCGCGATTCGATCGCGCCGTGGTTCCAGACCGGCCGCTGGCTCCTGCCGTTCCTGCTGCTCGGGGCGGGCTGGTACGTCGAATGGGGTCCGGGCCGCCGCCCGAATTCGGGCTGGGGCATGACGGTGTTCGGTATTGCCGTCACCTTCGTCGGCCTGCTGGGCGCCTTCCAGGTGCTCAACGTCTCGGTCTTCAACGTCGAGCGTGGCGGCGGCCGCATCGGGCGCTTCCTGGAGGGCCTCCTGACCCCACTGCTCACCGGGCCGGGCGCGTTCGTCGTACTCATGGCGATCGCGATCGTCGGGCTCCTCCTGGCCTTCAACCTCCGCCTGCGTGATCTCGCTCGACCCGGCACGTCGCTGGCGCGCTGGTTCGGCGCGACCGCGGCGTCGTCGCTTCGTCGCGATGACGAGGCGCGCCCCTCCGGAGGGGCCGACAGTTCATCCCCAGAGACGAACGGCGGTCGCTCGCGGGGAGGCGTTCGGGCCATTCCGAACGTCCCGTCGCCGGGTCAGACCGGTATGTGGGGCGGGGGCAGCAATGGCCCGGACAACGGCCGGCCGGCGATCCCCAGCGCGCAACCCAGCTCTGGCCAGATGTCTGCGACCTTTGCACCTCAGGCCGCACCGGCTTCAGTGACCGAATCCGCCGTCGCTCTTGCTGCTCCGCCTCGCATCCCGCTCGATCTCCGTGATCTCGACGATGTCACCGATGTTGGGGACGGGACCCCACGGCGTGAGGAGCCGCCCTACGACCTGCCGCCGGTCACCCTGCTCGACGACATCGCTGCGCGCGTGGGCGGGGCGACCATGGACCACGAGCGCAACGCCGCGATCATCACGGGCAAGCTGGCCGGCTTCAACATCCCGGCCGTGGTCAACCGCTGGAACGCTGGTCCGGTCGTGACGCAGTACGAGATCGACCCGGATCCTTCGGTCAAGGTTTCCCGCATCGAAGGCCTGGCCGACGACCTCGCGATGGCTCTGGCCGCTCGGACAATCCGAATCGAGGCTCCGATCCCGGGCAAGAGCGTCGTGGGACTGGAGATTCCGAACACGGATTTCAACGTGGTCGCCCTGCGGCGCATCCTCGAGGAGGTCGATTTCGGGGCATCCGGGTCTCGCCTGACGTTCGCGCTCGGGCGCGACGTGGCTGGCCATGCTCGCGCGGCGGACCTGTCCAAGATGCCTCACCTGCTGATCGCCGGCGCAACCGGCTCGGGCAAGAGCGTCATGGTCAACGCGCTGATCACCAGCCTGTTGTGCAAGGCCACGCCTGACGATATCCGGCTCATCCTGATGGATCTCAAGCGCGTCGAGCTGGCGGCATACAACGGACTGCCCCACCTGCTCGTTCCCGTCATCACCGAACCGGGCGCTGCCAAGGCCGCGCTCAGGTGGGCAGTTCAGGAAATGGAGTCGCGCTACCGCAAGTTCGCCGGCGCAAGCGCTCGCAACGTTGCCGGCTATAACGAGTCGCGGGCCGACCCCGCCGACCGTCTGCCGTTCATCGTGATCATCGTCGACGAGCTCGCGGACCTCATGATGCGCGAGGGCAAGAACGTCGAGGACCCGATCGTGCGGCTCGCCCAAAAGGCGCGCGCGACGGGCATCCACATGGTGCTCGCGACCCAGCGGCCCTCGGTCAACGTGGTGACGGGCCTGATCAAGGCCAACTTCCCGTCGCGCATCGCGTTCGCGATGGCGTCCCAGATCGACAGTCGAACGATTCTCGATGCGCCGGGCGCGGAGGACCTCATCGGCCGCGGCGACATGCTCTTCCAGCCGGCCGACCTGCCGCGGCCCGTCCGGCTCCAGGGCGTGTTCGTGTCCGACAAGGAAATCGGCCGGATCGTCGAGCACTGGGGCAGCTGGAAGCCCCACTACGACCTCGGGATCGTCGAGAGCGACGACGAGGGCGCGGCGATCTCGGACGACCTGTCCGACGAGGATGCCGACCGGCTCCTGCCGGATGCCGTTTCAGTGATCCAGGAGTACGATCGCGCCTCAGCGTCGCTGCTCCAGCGGCGCCTCCGGATCGGCTACGCCCGCGCGGCACGGATCATCGACCAGCTCCAGGAGCGCGGCTACATCGGGCCTTTCGACGGCTCGAACGCACGGCAAGTCCTTCGACGGGAGGGCGGATCGACCCCGACCTCGAGAGAGCGAGAGGGGTTCGATCGAGACGAGGACGAGGAATGACCGCTCGCGAACACGCTCGGCCGGCGGGGGATCGCGCGGCTGAAGGAGCCCGAGCGGCCGTCAACGCCGAGCCGGCGCCCGCGCTTCCGGAACGGCTGCTCGCCGCGCGAGAGCGGAAGGGCGTCGATCTCTACCGTGCGGAGCGCGATACCAAGATCCGGGCCCGATATCTCGGCGCCCTGGAGCGCGGCGCATATAAGGAGCTGCCGGGAGCCGTCTACACCAAGGGCTTCCTGCGGAACTACGCCCTCTACCTTGGCCTCGATCCCGACGACATCCTGGCCCAGTGGCACCGCGAGCGCGGGCCCGAGGCGATCGGCAGTGAGCCGGTCATCGTGGTGCCCCGCGCGATCCAGGCGCCCCGGCAGGGCCTTGCCTTCTCGCCGGCCGTCTTCGTGGCGGCGATCCTGACCGTCGGCGTTCTGCTCTTCGCCGGCTACCTGGGCGTCCAGGTGCTGCGCTTCGTCAAGCCGCCGACGATCGCGGTGACCGATCCGGTACAGGCCGTCACGCAGGTCGACGATTCGACCACGCAGTACGACCTTCGGGGAACGTCGATCCCCGGCGCCACCATCAGCATCAGCACGTCGGGGCCAGACAAGATCCTGCTGACCGCCGGGCCAGACGGGACGTGGAATCAGACGGTGAGCCTCCGTCGCGGGCGCAACGAGTTCATGATCAGTGCAACCGATCCGGAGACCGGCAAGCAGGCTGAGAACCCTGTCCGGATCCTGATCACGGTCCCGTTCTCGGTCGTCCAGGCACCAACGCTCACGCTCGACTCGCCGGCCGACGGCTCGACCATCCAGAACGGCGCGGTGCCCATTTCCGGCAGCACGACCAACGCCACGAAGGTCGCGGTGACCGCCGCGTATCTCGGCCCGGTTGGTGCGCCAACCGGGGGCAAGCCCGCAGCCAGCCCCTCGCCTCAACCGACGCCGCAGCCGGCCAGCGTCGACGTTGCCAGCGATGGGGGGTTCAACACTGGATATGAGCTGTCCGCTGGCCGTTGGTCACTCACCGTGACCGCCTCCAGCGCCGAGGGCAAGACCATCGCGCTGACGCGGACCGTCACGATCGGCTACCAGGGTGTCAACCTGATCGTGTCGGTCAAGGGCGGTCGCGCCTGGCTGACCGTGTGGGTCGACGGAACCCTGGTCCAGGCTGCCAGCAACCGCACCTATTCGGACGGCAAGGTGCTCACGTTCAACGGCCAGCAATCCGTCATGGTCTGGACGGGCTCGTCGGGCACGACCTATTTCACGGTCAACGGCAAGTCGCTCGGCCACCTCGGGCCGTCGGGCGTGTCGGAGACCTGGCTGTTCAGCCCGTCCGGGCCACCGAAACAGACGCAGCACCCGTAGGCGGAAGCTCCATGGATGACCCGCTGGTCCAGCTGGCCTCCGAACTGCAGACGGCCTGCCTCGACCGCCGCCTGACGCTATCCACCGCGGAGTCGTGCACCGGCGGCCTCGTCGCTCATCTCATCACCGAGGTTGCCGGTTCCAGCCGCTACTTCCGCGGCGGTGTCGTCTCGTATTCGAACGAAGCCAAACTGGAGCTGCTGGAGGTTCCGCGGGAGGTGCTGGAGGCGCATGGCGCCGTGAGCGCGCAGGTAGCCCGGGCCATGGCCGAAGGCGCGGCTCAGCGATTCGGCAGCGACCTGGCGATTGCCGTCACGGGTATTGCCGGACCCGATGGCGGCACCCCGGCAAAACCCGTCGGTCTCACGTACGTGGCCGTTCGAGCTCCAGCGGGCACCGAGGTCCGACGTTATCAGTGGGCCGGCGACCGAAGCGCCAACAAGCGGGAGAGTGCCGAGGCCGCTCTCAAGCTCGTCCTGGAGATGATCGATGAGATGACCCGAGCGGACGGCCCCTCGGCGCCGATCACAGCTGCGCAGGAACGCCCCTGAAGGAATGCGCGTTCGCGCCGGCCCCGCGGCCTCAGGCGCCGGGCCCGTGGCCCTTTGGCGCCCGCACACGGCATACTGGGGCGAGAGGAAGGATGACGAGGAGGGCCGATGGCCGGCGACGTCTCATTCGATGTGGTCAGCGAATTCGACGAGCAGGAGCTGCGCAATGCGCTCGACCAGGTCCGCCGCGAGGTCGCGCAGCGCTATGACTTCAAGGGAGTGACGGTCGAGTTGGAGCAGGCCAAAGCCGAGCTCACGCTTCTGACGGACGACGAATTCCGAGCGAAGGCCGTGCGCGACCTCATCGAGACAAAGGCTCTCCGCCGCAACCTCTCGCTCAAGATCTTCGACTGGGGCAAGCTCGAACCGTCTGGTGGGAACAAGGTCCGCCAGAAGATCGGCCTGCGGCGCGGACTCCCCGACGAATTGGCGCGGAAGCTGCAGAAGACCATTCGCGACGAATTCCCGAAGGTGAAGAGCCAGGTGCAGGGGGATGCCATCCGCGTCGCCGGCAAGAGCAAGGACGAGCTGCAGAAGGTGATCGTGCGTCTGCGCGCGATGGACCTCGAGGTGCCGCTGCAGTTCGAGAACTACCGTTGACCCAACGGATCTCGCGGCGGTTCGAGGCAGGATCTGCTGCATGACCGCTCCTGCGCATGAGCCCGCCATGACGCTCGGGCGATTTGCGGCCGAGACGTTCGCTGCCTCGGGGATAAAGGTGGCATTCACGGTTCCCGGCGAGAGCTTCCTCGGCCTGCTCGACGCATTGCCCGGGGCTGGAATACGCGTGGTCGCCACCCGTCATGAAGGTGCCGCCGGGTTCATGGCCGCGGCATATGGATCGCTGACGGGCCGTCCCGCCCTGTGTCTGGTCACCCGCGCAGTCGGCGCGGCGAACCTTGGCATCGGCCTTCACGCCGCGCGCGCAGATTCGGCGCCGCTCGTGGCAGTCGTGGGGGGCGTGCGCCGCTCGCTCCGGGGCAGGGAGGCCTTCCAGGAAGCCGACATCGAGGGCTCCGTCGGGCGTCTGGCCAAGTGGGCGGGCGATGTCAGCGAGCCCCCCGCTTTCCCCGACGCACTGCGCGAGGCGCTGAAGCACGCGCTCAGCGGCCGCCCCGGCCCGGTCGTCCTCACGGTCCCGGAGGACGTCTTCGATGAGCCCCCCGGAGAAGGCCTGAGCGTCACGCCGCAGCGCGGCATTCGGACCCTGCAACCGGACGTGAGCAGCGTCCGCGGGATCCTCCACCTGCTTGCCGGTGGACGCTCGCCCGTGATCCTGGCCGGGGCAGGCGTCCTGCGATCGAACGCCTCGAGCGACCTCGTGCGACTGGCGGAGACGCTGTCGATTCCCGTGATTGCGGCCTGGAGGCGGCCGGACGTCTTCCCGAACGACCACGCCTACTACCTGGGGATGACGGGCCTCGGCGCGCCGCCAACCGTCGCCGAGCGACTGCTCGGTGCGGATTCGCTGCTGGTGATCGGCTGCCGCCTCAACGAGATCGCATCATTCGAATACAGCATTCCGGCGCCTGGCACGCGGTGGGCACACGTCGACCTCGAACCGCGAACCGCGATGGCCGGCCTGCAGGCGCCGGAGATCGCCTTGGCTGCCGACGCCGGCGCCTTCATCCGCGTCGCGCGGGACCTCCTCTTGGGGGGCGTGCTCGAGGCCGCCGCAGTCGACGCGCGGCGAGCGGCCATCGCGGACGACCGAGCGGCATTCCTCGCTTCGTCAGACGTCGTCGAGGAACCATGGGAGGGGCCGGGAGTCCATCCCGGTCGCGTGATCGAGACGCTTGGTCGGCTCCTCGGGCCGGAAACCATCCTCACCACCGACGCCGGCAATTTCGCTTCGTGGGCCGCTCGTGGCTACCGCTTCCGGAGGCCGGGTACCTTCCTTGGCCCGACATCGGGCGCGATGGGCTACGCCCTGCCGGCTGCGCTCGCCGCAGCGGTCGCGCGCCCCGGCCGGCAGGTCGTCGCGCTCGCCGGGGACGGCGGCTTCGCGATGACGATGGCCGAGCTCGAAACGGCCGTTCGGGAGCGCCTGCCGGTGATCGTGCTGGTATTCGACAATCGCCGTTACGGAACGATCCGCGCGCACCAGGAAGAACGCGGAGCCGGCCAGGGAATCGGCACCGAGCTGGGCGCCATCGATTTCGCCGGGGTTGCCGAGGCTCTGGGGGCGGCAGGCTTCCGGGTCGAGCGGGATGACGAATTCGAGGACGCACTGACCAGCGCACTCAAGGCCAGGCGACCCGCGGTCATCCAGTTGCAGCTCGATCGCCGTTGGCTCTCGATCGACCAGCGGGCCGACAAGCCGGCTGAGGTCGCGTTGCCCGTGCAGCCCCCTGAGGCAATGGAGGCTGGCGAGGACGCCGAGGCCCTTGAGGCTGCGGTGGAGGCACCCGAGCCGCCCGCTCCGGAGGAGGTGCCGGCGCCTGCGCCCGACGGAGCGCCGCCCGACGGAGCGCCTGACGAGGCGCCGCCTGACGAGGCACCGCCTGACGAGGCACCGCCTGACGAGGCGCCCCATCCGGACGAGCCAGAACCCGCCACCCCGGACGAGGTTCCTGCTCCTGACGAGTCTCTACCGGCGCTGGTGAGCGACCACGAGCGCCTTGACGGCCAGGCACCAGCCTCGGAGCGCTCCGAACCGGTCTCGACGGAAGAGCCCACCGCGGTTGCGCCCGAGGGATGACCCGGTCCCTCGAGGAGATCGCCCGCGGGCTCGAACCATCGCGCTCCGGACGTGCCATCCCTCTTGGCGAACGAGTGCACGTCCTGGGTGCCGGAGGCGCCGCCGCGAGCGCGTCGCTGCTCCTGGCTGCCGCGGCCGGGGCGCGGATGTCGGGTTGCGACTCGAGCGGACCGAGCCTTTACACGCCCGCGGTTGAAGGTGCGGGAATTCCGCTCGCCTGGCGGCACGACCCGGCCCACGTCGTCGATTCCGAGGGAAGCGCGATCGTCGACCGGATTGCCGTGTCCAAAGCGCTCACCTCGGTCAATCCAGACCTGCCGGAGCTTGTCGCGGCGCGTAAGGCTGGGATCGCGGCAGTCAGCTGTCAGCAGCTCATTGCGGACGCGGCCGCGACGCGCGACGCACGTCTCCTTGCCGTGTCCGGGACGCACGGGAAGTCGACCACGACTGGGTGGCTGGTTCACCTCCTCCTCGCCGATGGGCAGGATCCCTCTGCGTTCGTCGGCGCCCTCATGCCGCCCTCCCTCGCAGGGGGCGTGCCGTCGGTCGTCCGAATCGGAGGGGACCCCGTCCTCGTAGTCGAGGCCGACGAGTACGGCGGCAACTTCGACCCGTATCATCCTGCCATCGGCGTCCTGCTGAACGCCGACTGGGATCATCCCGACGTGTTCGCGTCGCGAGCGGACGTGGTGGCGGCCTTCGAGCGCTGGATCCGGGCCTTCGATGGGGCAGGGGAGCCGCCGACGCTCGTTGCCGGCGCCGACGATCAGGGGGTAGAGGAGCTCCTGCCCCGCCTCGCGGATTGGGCCGGACGGCTTCTCCTCACGTCGTTGGTCGACGACGAAGAGGACGTCGAAGCCCGGCGACGCGGCCTCGCGGGAGATCACGCCAGCGCGCTCGGCCCGGCGACGAGCCTCGTAGCCTCGGTGAGCATGGCCGCCGGGGGTCGAGCCCGGCTGACGCTCCACGGGATCGATGATGCACCCGGCGCCTTCCCGTCCGTCGAGCTTCGGCTCATCGGGCGTCACAACGCGTTCGATGCGCTGGGGGCGGCTGGTGCAGCCGTCGCCCACGGCGTTCCGGCCGCCGCGATCGTGGACGGCCTGGGGACCTTCGAAGGCGTCGGTCGACGCCTGGAGCTCAAGGGCGACGTCGGCGGAGTGGTCGTGCTCGACGACTTCGGCCATCATCCGACTGCCATCGCTGCGACGATCGCCGCGGTGCGCCTGCATTATCCGGACCGGCGCCTCTGGGCCGTTTACGAGCCGCTCACCTTCCACCGGACTGCAGCCATGCTCGACGCATTTGCCGACGTGCTGGCTACTGCCGCAGACCGGGTCGTGGTGGCCGACATCTTCGCCGTGCGCGATCCCGACACCAGCATCGTCTCGGCCGCGGACCTCGCGCAGGCCGTGACCGTGCGAGGCGGCTCCCCGGCCGTGGCCCCAGGCTCGGTGGAGGAGACCGCGAGCTACCTCGCGGCCCAGGTGAAGCCGAACGACGTCGTCCTGGTCCTGGGCGGCGGGCGCTCATACGTCATCGCCGATCGGCTCGTCGAGGCCCTGCGGGCTCGCTCAGATACGTAGGGCCGGGCCACAATCCTGTCGCATGGTCACGGGGGGACTGGGATTGGGGTCGGTCGCTCCTCAGCCCCTCCGGATTGCCGCGCCGCGAACGTGTTCCGGATTGAAAAGTGCCAACTGCGTGCCGCCGGGGGGCACGAATCACGAATACCAGTCCGGGGAGGAATGGACGGCAGAAACGAATGCCGCGGCGGCGCTCTCCCCGGCGGTGTGATGCGTGGCCCTATCCCGCGGCCCGCTGCGGCTCGGGCTCGCCCGCGCCTCGCGCGGTCTCGGCGTCCCCGTCGGCGCCTTCAGAACCCACCGGGCGCGCCCACAGCTCGTGGCCTTCGGAGGTCAGGCAGGCCCCGCTCGCGAGGTCGAACTGCCACCCGTGGAGCTGGCAGGTGAGCACGCCCTCCTCGATGATGGCAAAGCGCGTCAGGTCGGCCTTCATGTGCGGGCAGCGCCGCTGGATCTGGTAGCCGGCTGCTTCCCACGTGCCCTGGATCGGTCCGCGCTCCGCATAGAAGCCCTCGGCGTACTGCAGCCGCTCTTCGGTAAGGCACTTGAACCACGTGTAGACGTAGTCGTTGTAGGGGCCCTTGCGAGCGGCCCTGAAGCGCATCGACAGGAACAGCTGGTTGACCCAGTCCGGCAGGCGCCGCCGTACGCACCACTCGACCAGGTCGCGCGGGATCGTGAACCGGTAGCGGGCCATCTCGTCGCCGTCCTCGAACGCTCGGACGCGCCGCTGCGTGAAGTCCGCCACGATCTTGTCGTCGCCGACGTCGAGCACGATCCGCTCGTTTATCCCGGCCGAGATCAGGTCGGCCTGCTCCAGGAGGGGGTCCCACCATTCCTGGAGCTCGGCGAGCAGGTCGATGTGCGGGCCTTGCCAGGCGGCTCGCTCCGCTTCGATCAGCGGCAACGCCCGCCGCTGATAGGCCTTCAGGTAGCGCGCCTTGTGCTCGAACAGCGCGTCGACCCGCGGCTGGGGCAGCGGGTGGACGACCTCGAACCCGCCGGGCGACAAGTCACCGATCGAACCGGGGATCATCAACCGGCCCTCGAATTCGCCACGCTCGCGCATGTAGTCGAGGAACACGGTCTGGTCGGGAAAGATGTTGTTCGGGTCGTCGTGACGGTCGTTGAAGTCGAACAGATCGCGATCGAGGAAGCACGGCGGGCCCGCCGAGGGAACAGTCCAGCGTGGCGACAGGATCTCGATGTAGCGATGAGCGCGCGCCAGCTGGGCTATCCGCTTCTTGTGTGCGAGGACTTCGAGCGCCTTCTCCGGGAACTCGTAGACCATCGGGTACCAGATCGCCCCCGAAAACTGGAGGAACAGCAGGTCGAGCGGCCCGAGCTCGAGCAGCTTGTCCGGGTCGGTCGGGCGACTGTCGTTCATGTTCAGCAGCCGTGTCTCGCCGTCGTCGAGCAGCAGCGCTGAGTCTCCGATCGGGCCGTCCGTGGGCGCGACCAGCGCCATGACCATGAGCCGCAATCCGCCCGGAAGATCAACCGGATCGCAGTCCTTCGTCTTGAGGAACCTATCGAATCCGAGCGCGCGCAGCTCCTTCTCGAGCGTTTCGAGCGGGTAGTCGGGCAGGATCACGGTCGCGTCCTTGCTGACGTGCTCGGCAAGGAAGCGCGGGTCGAAGTGATCGTGGTGGAGGTGGCTGACGTACAGGTAGGTCGGGTTGCCGATGCGCTCGGGAGGGATCCCGTCGTTGGCCGGGAACGGGAACCACGACGCAAAGAACGCGGGGTTGAACCAGGGATCGCACAGGATGGAGCCGGCGCGTGTCTCGATGTACAGCCCGGCCTGGCCCAGGAAGGTCACCTTCACGAAGGCACAGGATACCGGGGCGAATCGACCGAACCCTCAGTTCCTTCGCGGCCGAGCGGACTGGGCAATACTCGGGTCGTGGAGCCAACGTTCTTCGAGTCGCCGGCCGAGCTGCGGCGCTGGTTCGAGGCGAACCACGCGACCGCCGGCGAGCTGCACATCGGCCTCTACAAGAGGTCCTCGGGGAAATCGGGGATCAGCTACGCCGAGGCGCTCGACGAGGCCCTCAGCTTCGGCTGGATCGACGGCCTCCGAAAAGGCCTGGACGCGAACCGCTGGATGATCCGCTTCACGCCCCGGACCTCGAGAAGCATCTGGAGCGCGGTGAACATCAGGCGTGCCGGCGAGCTGGTCCACCTTGGCCGAATGCGACCGGCCGGCTTGAAGGCGCTCGAGGGACGGGATCCGGCCAGGGCCAACCTCTATTCCTATGAGCGTCAGTCGGCCACTCTTGCGGCGGGGGATGACTCCGCCTTTCGTGCCAACCGGATCGCCTGGGACTTCTTCGAAGCGCAAGCCGGGTCATACCGCCGTGCCGCCATCTGGTGGGTCGTCAGTGCGAAGCAGGAGGCGACCCGAGCCAGGCGGCTCCGCGCGCTGATCGAGCATTCGGAAATGGGCCAGCGGCTGCCCAGTCTCATCTCCCCTCGTCGCACCTCGGATCGCAATCCTTGACGCGCTTCGCGAGGCGGAAACCGCGGCAACGTTGATTACAGGCTGGTCGCCAATTCGTCGCTGCGTTACGCTCCGTCGGTCCGCTCGTGAAGGACCCGCCGGGCGCGGGTTGGAGGAGGAGCAATGAACCTGTCCGCGTGGGGGAAGGGATTCGCCGTTGCCGCCGTCTTTGCCCTGCTGACCGGCGCCTGCAGTGGCGCTGCGAGCCCGGCCGCATCGACGCCGGCCAGCGCTGCCGCGAGCGCCGCAGCCAGCACGGCCGCGAGTACGTCGCCCGGTCCCGGGGGCACGATCAAGATCGGGGGTGGGTTCGCGCTGACCGGCGACGAAGCCTCGCTCGACGTGCCCGCAGCCAACGGCGCCAAGCTCGCCGTCAAGGAGATCAACGCGGCCGGCGGCGTCCTCGGCCGGCAGCTCGAGCTGATCATCCACGACAGCCAGTACAAGCCGGACGTCACTGCCCAGACGGCGAAGCAGTTCGTCGAGCAGGACAGAGTCCCGCTGTTCATCGGCTATACGGACACCGACTCCGTCATCGCGGCGGGGCCGACGATGCAGGCCGCCAAGATCCCGTTCATCACGGTCGGGGCGACGTCGCCCAAGATCCCCAAGCAGATCGGGGACATGATGTTCCTGGCCTGCTTCGGCGATAACGTGCAGGCTGCGGCCGGCGCCGAATTCGCATTCAAGAAGTTCGGCAAGAACGCCTACCTGCTGTGGGACAAGGGCGTCGAGTACACGACCCTGCTCGGCGGGTACTTCAAGTCTCGCTTCACGGAGCTCGGTGGCACGCTTCTGCTCGAGGACTCCTACGGCGACAAGGAGACAAACTTCTCGAGCCAGATCGCCAAGGTGAAGGCTCTGCCCACCAAGCCGGACTTCTACTACGTGGCGGCCATGCCCTACAACGTCGGCCCGGTGGTCAAGCAGTTCCGCGACGCAGGAATCACCGGTCCGATCGTCGGTGGCGACGGCTACGACACGCCTGACCTGGTCAAGGTGGCCGGTGCCGCAGCCAACAACGTGTTCTTCTCGACGCACGCCCTGATGGACGCGACGGGGGGCACCGACGGGATCAAGAAGTTCATCGCCGCCTACAAGACGGAGTACGGCCACGAGCCGGAGAACGCTTTCGCGGCGCTCGGCTATGACACCGTCTATTTGCTGGCCGATGCCGTGAAGCGCGCCGGAGGCACCGATTCGGCGGCCGTGAAGGCTGCCCTGGAGGGGACCAAGGACTTCAAGGGGATCACCGGCGCGATCACCTTCTCGGCGGACGCCCACGTTCCCCAGAAGGGCGTGACGATCATCGACGTCGAGAGCGGCAAGTTCACCCTCGGGGCCGAGGTCGTCCCGGAGAAGGTGCCCGCGCCGTAGCCCAAGGCGATTACGACGACCGCTGGCGGAGGGATCACCTCGCCGCCGGCGGTCGACGACGCGCGTTTCCGCAGGATCGAGGGAGACCGATGAAACCCGATGAGATCGTTGCCCATGCCCGCGAGCAGGGCGTGCAGCTCGTGCGCTTCCTGTACTGCGACAACGGCGGCGTGATCCGGGGGAAGAGCACGCACATCGATCAGCTCTCACGGAGGATGAAGAGCGGAATCGGACTGGTCACCGGCATGCAGTCCTTCACGAGTCTCGACTCCCTCGCGCCGGACGCGTCCTACGGCCCGGTCGGCGAAATCCGTCTCGTGCCGGACCCGGAAACCTTCGCCGTTCTGCCCTACGCTCCGCGCAGCGCCCAGATGATCGCCGACATGATCACCATCGAGCGCCAGCCCTGGGACCTCGACCCGCGCTCATTCCTTGCTCGCATGGTCGCCCGCGCGCGTGACCGAGGCCTCCAGTTCGATGCCGCATTCGAGAACGAGTTCTACCTCGCCCGAAGGACGGACGACGGTTACGAGCCGGTGGATCGAAGCCTGTGCTTCAGCGGCATCGGCATGGACTCCACCGAAGACGTCATCCAGGACATCGTGGCCGCCCTTTCGGCCCAGGGGCTGACGGTCGAGCTGTCCCACCCGGAGCTGGGTCCCGGCCAACAGGAGCTCTCGACCCGGCACGCGCCGGCCGTCCGTGCCGCCGACAACCAGGTCACATACCGGCAGACCGTCAGGGCCGTCGCGGCAAGGCACGGGCTGGTTGCGTCTCTCGCCCCGAAGCCCTTCGCTCACGAAGCCGGTAGCGGCGCCCACGTGCACTGGAGCATCTGGGACGCGGAGCACCACGCGAACCGCCTTGCGGACGCCCGGGACCCCGACGGGCTTAGCCCGCTTGCCCGATCGGCCATCGCCGGCGTCCTGCATCATCTCCCGGCGTTGCTTGCCCTGACCACGCCGAGCGTCAACTCGTTCCGCAGGCTTCAGCCTCACTTCTGGAGTTCGGCGTACACGGCGTGGGGTATCGAGAACCGTGAGGCCGCGGTGCGGGTCCCGACGCGTTACTGGGATGACGAGGAGGGCTCGACCAATCTGGAGCTCAAGGCCAGTGATGCGAGCGCCAATCCGTACATCTCGCTGGGAGGCCTCATGGCCGCCGCCCTCGACGGCATCGAGCGCGAGCTGGATCCTGGCGAGCCGGTGAACAGCGATCCGGGCAACCTGACCGACGACGAGCTGCACCGCCGAGGCATCCGACGCTACCCGGAGACGGCTCGCGAAGCGCTGGACGAGCTGGAGCGCGACGAGGTTCTTGTCGGAGCATTGGGGGCGCCGCTGGCCTCCGAGTACTTGAAAGTGCGCCGCGCCGAAGCCGCGGCCTATGCCGAGAAGGACGAGGCGTTCGAGCTCGAACAGCACTTCTTCAAGTACTGAGCACGGCCTCCCGCCCGCCGATGGCGCTCGAGCTCGACGCAATCCCGATTCTCGACAACCACTGCCACTCGCTCCTGCGCGCCCAGCCCCAGGACGACGCGGCGTTCCGGATTCATCTGACCGAGTCCTACTACCCGGAGATCGCGCGCGACCACGTCCCGCATTCGCTGTTCTATCTGTGGGCGATCCGCGAGCTGGCGGCCTTCCTGGGCTGCGAGCCGACGCCGGACGCCGTCCACGCCACAAGACGAGAGCGAGGAGTCGAGCGCCTCACCCGCGAGATCGTTCAACGGGCCAACTTCCGTGGCTGGCTGGTCGATACCGGATATGGGACGGACACGACCCTCAGCCTCGACGAACTGCGAGGCTTCGTGCCCTGCGACATCCGCGAGATCCTGCGGCTCGAGCCACTGATCGAGCGCCTCATCGTCGATGCGACGGGCTTCGACGAGTTCCTGGAGGCGTACCGCGCGGCCCTGGCAGACCTGCGCGGTTCCGGCTACGTCGGTATGAAATCGGTGATCGCCTACCGCTCGGGGCTGCAGCTCGAGGCTTTCGATCGCGCGGCGGCAAAAGCCGCTTTCGACGAACTCCACCCGGCCGCCAGGAGGGACGGGAAGCTGCGGATCGAATCCAAGGCCCTGCTCGACTTCCTGATCGTGGCGGCGGTCGAGCAATCGGCGCGCCAGGACGTGCCGATCCAGTTCCACACCGGCCTCGGCGACCCGGATCTCGATCTCACGAAGGTGGATCCGGCGGCCATGCGGCTCATCTTCTCGGACACCTACCGCGGCGCGCCGATCGTCCTCCTGCACGCCGGCTATCCCTATGTCCGCTCACTGGCATACCTGGCCGCCATGTTCCCGAACGTGTACGCAGACCTTGGCGAGGTCACCCTCTTCGTCGCCGGGGAGGTTCCGGGCATCGTCCGGGAGCTGCTCGGGCTGGCGCCGGCAAGCAAGATCCTCTTCAGCACCGACGCGTCGCTCGTTCCGGAGCTGTACTGGCTGGGCGCACGGGCCGGCCGTCGAGCTCTTGCCCGGGTGCTCGACGAGCACGTTACCGACGGCCTGATCGACCAGGACGCGGCGCTGGCAATGGCGGAGCAGATCCTGTGGCGCAACGCTGAGCGTCTCTACCGGCTCTGAGCTCCGCGGCGGACGCCCGGCAGTCGAGCCAGCCAGCCGCCCGTGAACAGCCGGTCGAGTGGAATCTCGCGCTGGCCAAGCAGGCCCTCGCGCCGGAAGGTGATGATCAGGATGAAGATCACGGCCAGGATGATCTGGCTCATCCCGTATAGCAGCGTCGCGTCCTCGATCCGCCGCAGGGCCTCCGCGACCGCGATGATCACGGCCGCCCCGACGATCGACCCGCTGACGGAGCCCATTCCCCCGATCACGAGCATGGTGATCACCCGGAACGTCAGGTCGAAGTAGAAGACCGTCGGCGAGAACGAAGAGATGAAGTGGGCGTACAGGGAACCGGCCACCGCTGAGAAGAAGGCACCCACCACGAACGCGAGCAGGCGCGGTTCCATCACCCGGATGCCCACAGCCTGGGCGGCCACGCGATCCTCGCGCTGGGCGAACATGTCGCGTCCGTATGAGGAGCGCTTGAGCCGCCAGACCACGTAGACCGCGAGCAGCGCCCAGGCCCATGCCCACCACAGGTTGGTGTACGGGGTGACGTTGGAGAAGGTCCGCGAACCGCGCGTGAACGAGTCGGCGTTGAAGATCAGGACGCGCACGATGACCAGGAAGCCGAGTGTGGCGACGGCGACGAAATGCCCGGACAGGCGCATCAGGACGCGACCGACCAGCCAGGCGACTCCCGCTACGAGGACGCCTCCGATCAGCGTCGCCACCAGGAACCCAACCGGGATCGGACCTACCACCTGGTCGAGATGGACGCCCGCCAGCCAGGACGGCAGGTTGGGCAGGTAGTCGCCCTTCTCGCGCAGCGGCAGTGTCAGGATCGCCGCGCTATAGGCGCCCAGGGCCATGAAGCCGATGTGCCCGAGCGAGAAGACGCCGGTGAACCCGCTCGACAGGTTCAGGGCGAGGACCAGGATGAGGAAGATCGCCAGGTTGATGACCAATCCCTGCCAGAAGGCCTGGCCGCTGCCGTCCAGGATGGCCAGTCCGGCGGCCAGTCCGAGGATGGACACCAGCGGCCCGGCGGCGGGACGGAGCGAACTCACAGCGAGTCCTCCCGGTCGCGCCGGCCAAGGATGCCCTGCGGGCGGACGAGCAGGACGAGGATCAGCGCGACGAATACGAACGCGTCCTGGTAGCTGGCGAGCGAGCTCGGCAGCCACTGCTGAAGGAACTCCCGCACGCCGGGAGGAACCGACCCGGGCGGGATCAGGTCACCGATCCCGGCGAGGGTCGTCGCGAACACCTCCAGCAGACCAAGCGCATAGCCACCAATCACGGCCCCGGCGATGCTCCCGAATCCGCCGATGACCGCGGCGATGAAGGCCTTGAGCACGGGCGTGAATCCGATGTAAGGATTGATCTGGCCCGCCTGGACGGCGAACAGGAGTCCCGCAACCGCGGCCAGGGCCGATCCGATCGCGAACGCCGTGGCAACCACGCGATTGATCTTGATGCCCATGAGCTGGGCTGCCATCAGGTCTTCGGCTGCGGCGCGCATCGACAGCCCGAGCGTCGTTCGAGTCACGAAGACGGTCAGCAGCGCCAGCAGCAGCGTCCCGACGACGAAGCTGATGATGTTGACGCGCGGCACGGTGATCGCCCCGAAGGTCGCCACGCCACCGAGGAGGTCGGGGCTTGGGAAGGCGATCTGCTGGGGTTGGCTCGCCAGTCGCGTGGTCAGCAAGGTTCCGTTCTGAAGGATCTGGCCGACCGCAAACGAGGTCAGCAGCATGGCCACGTCGGGCGCGCCGCGGATCGGCCGGTAGGCGATCCGTTCCATGAGTAGGCCGACCAGGACCGTGCCCGCGACCATGGTCGGGATGGCCACTTCGAGCGGGAACCCGGCGCCCAGGGAGAACGCGGCCAGGTACGCCGCGATCATCATCAGGTCGCCGTGGGCGAAGTTGATCAGGCGCAGGATGCCGAAGACCATCGCCAGCCCAACTGCCATTAGGGCGTACAGGCTGCCCGCACTGAGGCCGTTCACGAACTGCTGGAGCAGGTAGGCGCCCATCCGCTATGCCCCCAGGTACGACCGCTCGACCTGTGGGTCGCGCCGGAGTACCTCAGCCGGCCCCTCGAGGGTGATGCGGCCGGTCTCCATGACGTAGGCGCGATCGGCGACGTCCAGGGCGTGATGGATGTTCTGCTCGACCAGCAGGATCGTTCGACCCTGCCGCTTCAGCTCGGCGATGGTCTCGAAGATTCGTTCGACCATCAGGGGAGCCAGGCCCAGAGACGGCTCGTCGAGCAGCAGCAAGCGCGGCCGGCTCATCAGGGCCCTGCCGATCGCCAGCATTTGTTGCTCGCCACCCGACAAGGTCCCGCCCGCCTGCCCGAGGCGCTCCTTCAGCAGAGGGAAGAGCTGGAACACCATCTCGAGATCGGTCCCGACAGCGGCTCGGTCTGAGCGGGACACGGACCCCAGGACGAGGTTCTCGCGTACGGTCAGGCGCCCGAACACCCGCCGGCCCTCCGGACAGTGCGAGATGCCCAGCTCCACGATGCGGTCGGTCGACGCCCGGGTGATGTCCGCCTCCTCGAAGGTGATCGAACCGGGCGACGGCCGGAGGAGACCGGAGATCGTCCGCAAGGTCGTCGTCTTGCCCGCGCCGTTCGACCCGATCAGTGCAACGAGCTCGCCCTGCGCCACGCGCAGCGAGACGCCCTGCAGGGAGCGGATTGCGCCGTAGCGCACATGAACGTCGTGGAGCTCAAGCACGGCGCGCCTGGCCGAGGTATGCCGCGATGACGTCGGGGTTGGCCCGGACCGCCGCCGGGTGACCCTCAGCGATCAGCTTGCCGTAGTTGAGGACCTGGATGCGATCGCACAGGTTCATGACGAGGGGGATGTCGTGGGCCACGAGCACGATCGTGATCCCCAGGTCGTCCCGCAGCCGGCGGATGAGGGCCAGCAGTTCCTGTGTCTCGCTCGGGTTCATACCCGCGCTGGGTTCGTCGAGAAGCAGCAACCTCGGGCGGGTCCCTACGGCGCGCGCAATTTCCAGGCGACGCTGGTCGCCATAGGCCAGGTTTCGAGCCAGCTGGTCGCGCCGACGGGCGAGGCCTACGCGCTCCAGCAGCTCCAGTGCGGCAGCCTCGAGCTCCCGCTCTCGTCGCCGAAACCCGGGCGTCGACAGCAGGGTCGCGACCAGCGATGGGGGCCATTGGCGCTGCATCGCGACTTTGACGTTGTCGAGCACCGAGAGCTCGCCGAACAGGCGGATGTTCTGGAACGTTCGCCCGATGCCGAGGCGGGCCACCCGGTAAGCCGGCGAGCCGGTGATGTTCTGTCCGGCGAAGTAAATGGTCCCGCTGGTGGGCCGCAGAAAACCCGACAGGATGTGGAAGAGGGTCGTCTTGCCGGCGCCGTTCGGGCCGATCACGCCATGGATCGTCAGCGGTCGGAGGTCGAGGGCGTACCCGTCGAGCGCCCGGAGGCCTCGAAATGACTTCGACAGGCCGCGAACCTCGAGGAGCTGTGTCGTTTCCGGCTCGGCGGCGGGAAGTGTGGCGAGCACCCTGTCCTCGACTCGGTGGAACGCGGATCCTTCCGGGACCCCGGGTGCGAGGGCATCCCGGACCGCGACAGAATACGGTAGAGATCGGCCGTCCGCGGTCCCCTGTTCTCGGGACTCTATCTCGCCTCTGTGCTAGTCGATCTGCCGCTTCCGCGCGTCCTCGCCCGCTATCCCGTGTTCGGCAAGGGCGGCCGCGAAGCCTTCGAGGTCCTCGACGGTTACGTACAAGGCGGGGATTCGGAGGAGCCCGAACGGGACCCGCTCCTTGAAGTCGACGCGCACGCCGCCACGGTGGCTACCGCCGAACGTCACGTCGCGGTGGCGAAGGCCCGTCCGGACGCCGATCGCCGTGATCCACAGCCAGGGACCCTCGATCCGCCACGATGCGATGTTGGTCACGGGGGTGCGGACGCGGAAGAACCCGAAGTGGGCGTCCAGCTGGTCGTCGAGGTCCACGTAGGCATTCTCCCCGCGGACCCCGAATAGCCGTAGCAGCGGCCGCGAACGCTTCCCGAGCCGGATCGGGAATCGCCTCGCAAGCATTGCGGCGGGCAGGATCAGCGCCGAAGGTAGCCGGGGAGTGGCAACTCCGGTCCGCACCAGCGCGAGAACTCCTCGGTCGCGTAACGGCCAAAGTAGTTCAGGAAGTGGGCGCCGGCCTTCTCGAGCACGTCCCGGGCGCGGAGCACTCGGGCCCGGTTGCGTGCCCGAACGGCCACCACCGCTCGGCCATCCTGCAAGGCGGCGACATACGCCGGGAAGTCCGGCATCTGGTCCATCGTCAGGTACTGCACGGCCCGCAGCAGCTTTGTCCAGGCTCCCGCCGCGCCGGTGGAGGGCGTCAGCCGCTGAGCGCCCTCATCACCGCGCAGGATCGTCACGTCGCGCGGGGCGAACCCGCTGGCCATGAGCTCCTTTGCGGCGGCAGCTGCGTCGAGGGGATCGTCGATTACGCCCAGCAGATGGTCGGTGGGGTAGGTCAGCGACCGGGATTGTCGTGGCATTTTGGTCGGTGTGGATCAGGGAACCGCTCGAACTTTGACACGCTCATCAGCGCCATCGGCCGCCTCGTCGTGCGCCGCCGGAACTGTGGCCCGATCGGTCATCGGTGGCCACGCAACCTTACGGGAATTCGCGTCGGCGGCTCGCCGCCGGCTGTCGGCGGCAAGGAGCGCCTGCCACAGACAGTCCTATGCGGCCCGGACTGTCGCGTCATGGACCTTCCTCGGTCCGGCTGCGACGGTGGGGCGGATGTTCATTCCGTATGCCCGTCGTCTGGGGCGTTGGTCGCCTCGCCCCTTGACGGCCGGACTGATTGCAAGGTCGTGGTGGCTGCTGTTGGTCGTTGGCGGTTCCCTCGCCGTGATCCGACTGCTGCTGCCGCCCCTCGCAGCCGCAACGATCTACGACCTCCTGTCCCTCGCCACCGCGCTTGCGATCGTCGCCGGGATCGTGATCCACCGTCCCGAGCACCGATTGCCGTGGCTGCTGCTCGCCCTTGCACAACTGCTCTACCTCGGTGGCGACGTTCTGTGGGACGTCTGGCTCTACGGTCTCGGGGAGGCGCCCTTCCCATCGGTCGCGGACCTGTCGTACCTGTCGGCCTACCCAGCGATCGTCGTGGCGCTGCTGCTCATGATTCGAGCACGCTCGCCCGGCAGCGACCGAAAGGGCCTGATCGAGGCACTGATCGTCACCTCGGGCGTTGCTGTCGCATCGTGGACCTTCCTGATCGACCCGTATCTGCAGGACACGAGCCTCGGCGTGCTGGATGTCGCCACATCCGTCGCATACCCGCTGGCCGACCTGCTCCTGGTGGCCGTCATCGTCCGGCTGATGGTGTCCTCCGGGGCGAGGACCGTCTCCTATTGGTTTCTCTCCGCCAGCCTCTTGCTCGCCCTCGCCGCCGATACGCTGTTCGCCGTCCAGGCACTGCAGTCGAGCTATGTCGAGAACGGCCCGCTCGACCTCCTGTTTCTTGCGAGCTACCTGTCCTTCGGGGCTGCAGCTCTCCATCCATCGATGCACGACGTGGCGACGCCCGCGCCTCGGGACGTCGATCGATTGAGCTGGCGCCGGTTCGCTTTGATGATGGCGGCGGCGCTCGCAGGCCCGTCGATCATTGCCGTCGAATGGCTCAATGGGCTGACGCTGAACGTGCCGGTCCTGGTTGGCGGGTGCATCGTCGGCTCGGCGCTTGTCGTAATCCGGCTCACGGGCGCTGTGCACACCCTGGCGGGAATGCTCGCGGAACGCGATGACCTCCAGATCCGCCTGTCCCATCTCGCGTTCCACGACGACCTCACGGGTCTGGCAAACAGGGCCCTGTTTCTCGACCGAGTCGCGCATGCGCTCAGCAGACGACAGCTGCGATCGGCGAAACTCGCGGTGCTGCTCGTCGACCTGGACGACTTCAAAACGGTCAACGACTCGGTCGGCCACGACGCGGGCGACGAGCTGCTGATCGCTGTTGGCGAGCGGATTCGTCTCGCTCTTCGCGGACACGACACCGTCGCTCGTCTCGGCGGGGATGAGTTTTCGATCCTCTTAGATGATCTCGATGACGACGACGAGGCCATCGTGGCCGGCGAGCGCCTTCTGGCGCAATTTGCCGTCCCCTTCGAGATTCGCGGGAGGGAGTTCTTCGTCACGCCAAGCATCGGAGTGGCACTGGCGCCGGACACTGACACCTCCGCGGAAGCGATCCTGCGCGACGCGGACATCGCGATGTATCGGGCAAAGGCGCGCGGCAAGGGTCAGCTGGCGGTGTTCGAACCGGAGATGCGCCTGGCCATGCACGATCGCCTGGCCTTGCAGGCGGATCTTCGCGGGGCCGTCGAGCGCGATGAATTCCGGTTGCTCTATCAGCCTGTCGTCGAGATCGGAACCCGCCGCCTGGTCGGCGCCGAGGCCCTTCTTCGCTGGCAGCATCCGACCCGCGGTCTCCTCACGCCGGCGGACTTCCTGCTCGTAGCCGAGGAGACCGGGCTCATCGTTCAGATTGGGCGGTGGGTCCTGGCCAGCGCGACCGCCGAGGCGAGCCGATGGCTGGAACTCGCTCCGAATTTCGCATCCATCACGGTGAATCTCTCGGCCCGCGAGCTCCTCGATCCTGGCCTTCCGGCACTTGTGGCCAGCGCGCTCACGGCATCCGGCCTTCCCGCTGAACGCCTGGTCCTCGAGATCACGGAGGGGATCCTGGTCGAGCAGGGTGGCACGCTCGACGCCCTTGCCCACCTTCGCGCCCTTGGGGTCCGCCTCGCGATGGACGACTTTGGCACCGGCTTCTCGTCGCTCGGCAACCTGCGCCGGCTGCCCATCCACATCGTCAAGATCGATCAGTCCTTCGTCCTCGCGCTCGACGGCCGGACGCGAAATGAAGCCGTTGTGGAGGCGATCCTTCGCCTGTGCGAGGCCCTCGGATACCAGCCGATCGCGGAAGGCGTCGAAACCGAGGCGCAGGCGGCCTCACTCCTGGCAATGGGCTGCAACCTCGGCCAGGGTTACCTGTTCGCAAAGCCCCTCGAGGCGTCGAAGATCGTGGAGCACCTCGTAGCTCTCAACATCGGTCCGCTGCAGCAAGCGCACCCGACGCTGCGACCCGAACTGGCATCCTGACCCGTCGCCCTCACGGGCGACCAGCGCGGTAGGAAAGGCGTACGCTCAGCGTCCGTGCTCAGGAGGTCGGCATGAACCAGCTCGTGGTCGTCGCCTTCGACCATTTCGATGATGCCCGAAGCGCGCTGAAGAGCCTGCGCGGGCTCGAAAAACAGGAGCGAATACGGTTCGAAGACACGGCGCTGGTCGAACGCGATCCCGACGGCACGGCGCACGTGAAGAATGAAGTCAGCGGAACGACCGAGACGGCCGCCGTCATCGGGGCCCTCATCGGTGGCCTGGTCACCTTCTTCTTCCCGCCCGTCGGCGCAGCAATCGGTGCCGGGCTCGGCGCGGTCGTCGGGGCTTCGCTCGACACGGGCGTGAGCCCGAGCTTCGTGGACGAGGTCAAGACCACCCTGCGGCCGGGTCGTTCAGCGCTGTTCCTTGTGGTCAAGGAGCAGGATGCCGACGCCGTCCTGGCGGCCCTGCGCCCATATCGCGGCGACGTCATCCAAACGACCCTTCCAGGAGAGGCCGAGGACGCCCTCCGGGAGGCGTTGCGATAGACCTCGCTCGGGTGTGCAGAGGCCCGACGTCTCCAAGCTGTGAGAAATCGCCGTCTTGCCCTGTGACCGGGTCCATGTCATGATGCCGCCCTCATGACCGTCATGGCGAACGTCGCCCTCAGCTGTATGTGTTGTCTCCTTGCCGAGCAGGGCAGGCGGTGTACCTGAGCGCGCGATATACACGATCTGCGCGCCGACACAGCTGGACCCCTGCTTGGCAGGGGTTTCTTTTTGCCCACGTGGCCTGATTGCCTGAGAGGAACGCAACGATGACCAGCGTGCACCGTTTCCAAAGTCAGATCGCCGCCCCAATCTCGACCGCCGAGCTCCGCGATCGGCTCGGCGATCCGGACTTGAGCGTCGTCGACGTTCGGCCGATGGCCGCGTACAACGGCTGGCGGCTCAGAGGTGAGGCCCGGGGCGGCCACATCCCCGGCGCCGTGGCATTCCCCCGCCCGTGGCTGGAGAGCGTCGACGAGAAAGAAATCCAGCGACTGTTGAAGGCAAAAGGCATCACTCCAGACCGCGACGTCGTGATCTACGGCAACGGCGCGGGGGATGTCGCCGCCCTTGCCACAAGGTTGGTCGACGATGGCCATGAACGTGTTCGGATCCATGAGAGCGGCTGGAGCGAGTGGGCGGCGGATGAAGCCCTCCCCCTCGATCGCCTGCCCAACTACGACAAGCTCGTCCACGTCGACTGGCTTCGACGCTTGCTCGATGGCGAGTCGCCGGAAGCCGCTCCGGCCGGGAAGGTCCTGCTCTTCCACGTGAACTTTGGCGTACCCGAGGAGTATGCCGACGGACACATCCCGGGCGCCCTGTATCTGGACACGAACCGGCTGGAGGATCCGGCCGACTGGAATCGCCGCTCACCCCAGGCGCTCGACGCGGCGCTGCGGGCCTTTGGAATCAGCCACGACACGACGGTCATCGTGTACGGCCGCGACACACAAGGCCACGCCAACGAAAAGTGGCCCGGCCGACGGGCCGGACAGATCGCCGCAACTCGGGCCATCGCGATCCTGCGGTACGCCGGGGTTAACGACGTCCGACTGCTCGACGGCGGCTATGACTGGTGGGTCCAGGCGGGTTATCCGCTGGAGACGGTCATCCGGGAGCCGTCGCCGATCGAGCGTTTCGGCGTCTCGATCCCGCAAGGGCCCGACTTCATCATCGATATCGACGAGGCCAAGGAGATCCTGGCCGATCAGGAGAACGCGGCTCTCGTGAGCGTGCGCACGTGGAAGGAGCACATCGGCGCGGTCAGCGGCTACAACTACATCGGCCCGTCTGGCCGCATCGCCGGAGATGTCTGGGGCAACTGCGGTACGGACGCCTACCACATGCAGCATTACCGAAACGTGGACAACACGATGCGCGCGTATCCGGAGATCGCCGCCAACTGGGACGAAGCCGGGATCACGCCCGGCAAGTGGGTCGCGTTCTACTGCGGCACAGGCTGGCGAGCCAGCGAAACGTGGTTCTACGCCTACCTGATGAACTGGCAGCGGATCGCGGTGTACGACGGCGGCTGGTTCGAGTGGAGCCAGGACCCAATCAAAAACCCAATCGAGGTGGGCGAGCCCCGGAGCGAGTTCGCCGCGTAACCTTATGGGGTGAATGGCCGATGACGATGGACGTGGCGGCCGGCGGCCTTCGCGGAACCATCGCCGGCGAGGTCATCGTGCCGGCCGACTCGGGCTACGACGAGGCGCGATCGACGTTCAACGCGACCATCGATCGGAGGCCCCACGCCATCGTCAGGCCGCGCACTGCTGCCGATGTGGTCGCCGCGGTTCGCTGGGCTCGGGATACCGATCTCCCCATCGCCGTGCGCGGCGGTGGCCACAGCGTAGCGGGCCACGCCGTGGCCGACGCTGCCCTCGTTATCGACCTGCGCTTGATGCGCAAGGTCGTGGTCGATCCGGCCCGGAAGCAGGTTCGCGTTCAGGGCGGGGCGCTCTGGGAGGATGTCGACCGGGCGACGATCCCGCATGGCCTCGCGACGCCGGGCGGGACGTTCGGTGACACCGGCGTCGGCGGGCTGACGCTGGGCGGCGGCATCGGCGTCCTGCTGGGGACGGCGGGGCTGACGTGCGACAACCTCATTCGCGCAGAAGTCGTGACGGCCAACGGCTCGGTGGTGATTGCGGGCGCAGACGGCGATCTCGAGCTGCTCTGGGGCCTCCGCGGCGGAGGCGGCAATTTCGGGATCGTCACGGAATTCGAGTTCGCACTTCACCGCGTCGGCCCGTTGTACGCGGGCTACCTGTCGATCCCGCTCGACGCGGCGCACGAGGCATTGCGCGCTGCCACTGCACTGGCCAATGATGCGCCGCGAGAACTGACGATCTTCGGGGGCGGACCCAGCACGGACGCTCACGATGGCAGCGAAGCCGGCGCCTCGCCCGCGCTGCTGAACCTCGGCGTTACGTACCAGGGAACGCCGGATCAAGCCGAACCGATCCTCCGGCCGCTGAGGGCCCTGCCGGTGGTCCACGAGAGCCTGGCGCCGATGACCTACCTCGAGGTCCAGGCGATGAGCGGAATCCTGCCTTTTGGGCTGCGCCACTACTGGAAAGGACACTTCGTTCGCGAGCTCGACGATGGTGTGATCGATTCCGTCGTCGCGGCGATGGGGCGCGCGGCCGCTCCTTCCTTCGTCCTCCTCGAGGCGCTAACGGGAGCAGCACGTGAGGAGCCGGTGGACGGCGCGGCCTTCGGTCAGCGCGCAGCTCGCTGGAACGTCAGCGGTCTCGCGATCTGGGAGGACCAGGCGGAGGACGAGCGACAAATCGGCTGGGTCCGAAACGTCGCGGACGGTCTCCGCTCGGCGTCGCTCTCGGGAGCCGGTTACGGCAACTACGCGCCGGTCGACGAGACGCCCGACCGGGTCCGCGCCGCGTTCGGTGCCGAGCGCTTCGACCGGCTGCGCCGTCTGAAGGCGAGCTACGACCCCGACAACGTCTTCCGGTTCAACCTCAACGTCCCGCCCGCCATCTCGAGCTAGCGCGGCCGGCTAGTCGATCCGAGCAGCGGGTGGCCCGGTTTCGAGCTACTTGAAGAACTCTGTGATCGCGCCAGTGTCGTCTGAGAAGGCCCACCGCTCGACGACCTTGCCGTTCCGAATGTGCATGATCTCGGCAGTTCGATAGTTGAGCGTTTTCCCGCCGCGGGTCGCGGTCGCGTCTACCAGGGCGATGGTGTGGTCGTCGTTCGCGACCACGTCGTGAAGCTTCCCCGTGATCGTGTAATCGCCGGTGGCTTGCTGCGCCTCGGCAGCCAGGGCCGCCTTCCCGCGGACCGGTTCCGGGCGCCCGATCTCGTGCCAGACCACGTCGTCATCGAGGAAGTCGGACATCGCCTGCATATCGCCGCTATTGAGGGCATCGAGGCCCTCCCGAGCCTTGGTCGCGTTCGGGTGCTCCGGCATCGTCGATCCTCCTTGCAGGGTTCGTCTAGTGGTGATGTGTCCCGAACAGGGGGGCAGTGGCGTAGACGTCGAAGGTACAGCGTTCGACAAAACCCGTTCGCCTGTAGAAGGGGCAGCGATAGGCGCTGAGCCGCCCGTCGGAATGCCGCCCGTTGCGGGCGAGGGCCCGCGCCTCACTCCTGGTCCGAGTAGGGGCACCTTGGAGGTGCAACCCCGTTTCCCTCGATGGCAGACTGGCGCGATGACGGTCCCTGCCATGTACGGCGAGCTCGCGCAGTGGTTCCACCTGCTCACCCCGCCGGAGGAATACGCCGATGAGGCGGCAGCCATCCTGGAGCTTCTGCGCGGACACGTCGATGGCCCACTCGAAACGCTGCTAGAGCTTGGATCGGGCGGCGGCAACACCGCCTCGCACCTCAGCCGAAACCTGCGCCTCACTCTGACCGATCTGGCGCCCGAGATGCTCGAGCTGAGCCGCACCATCAACCCCGATACTGAACATCTCGTCGGTGACATGCGGACCCTGCGGCTCGGACGGACGTTCGATGCGGTCCTCATTCACGATGCGATCTGCTACATGACGACCGAATCCGACCTTCGGGCGGCCCTGGCAACCGCCTACGCTCACCTTCGGCCAGGCGGCGCAGCTATCTTCGAGCCAGATCACGTCCGCGAGCGGTTCCAGCCCGAGACGGATCACGGCGGAGAAGACAGCCTCGTCCGGCCCGACGGAGGTCAGGGCCGTGCGCTCCGCTACCTCGAGTGGAAGACCGATCCCGATCCGGCCGACACGACCTACCAGGTCGATTACGCTCTCCTGCTCCGCCACGACGACGGTTCGGTCGAGGTGCGCCAGGATCGCCACATCGAGGGCCTCTTTTCCACCGAAAGCTGGC
Source organism: Chloroflexota bacterium (assembly GCA_005883615.1). GTDB lineage: Bacteria > Chloroflexota > Limnocylindria > Limnocylindrales > CSP1-4 > CF-16. The sequence goes on from VBEC01000026.1 coordinate 40,920, forward strand.
TCGCGCTGCTCGCCGACGTCGGATTCGAAGCCGTCCCGCGCGAGGACAACTGGGATCGGGTGGTGTTCGTCGGGCGCCGGCCGCGCTAGGCGCGGGCCCCCCTACAGACGCTACTCGTTGTGGAAGGCTGCCAGGCGGTCTGCCTCGTCGTTGACAGCCCGTCGAACCGCCGCGGATAGAGGCTCGAAGGGCTGCGTGGCCACCCGGCCCTTTTCGTACCGCCAGCTTCCGGCAACGTTGCCGTCGACCAGGAACGTCGGCACGGAATGCGGGGTCTTCGTGTTGAAGATCAGCGGTCGAAGCCGCTCCGGCAGGATACCGGTCCGCCGAGCATGGACGAGGAGCGTCGCATCCCACGTGGGCAGGAAGCGAACCGGCGCGGGCGTGTCGGGATCGGGCAGCGGCAGGCCGGCCAGATCGAGCAGCTCGCCGCCGTTCTCGTCCTCGAACCGGGCGAGCTCCATTCGGTCCAGCGCGGAACGCACAGCCTCCAAAGGCAACCCTGCCCAATTCGCAATGTCCGAGGCCGCTGCCGGCCCGAACCCGCCGAGGTAGGCGCGGACGAGGCGCTCCAGGCCGTCATCGACCGGAACCTCGGGCCGTCGGAGCCATTCGTCCGCCAGGCCGTAAAGGTCGGCGCGCCGCTGGCGCCAGGTTCCCGATGGGGGAACCCGAACCATGTCGATCCACTGCCCGGCGCTCACCCACGCCATTCGCGGGTACCCCTCGGCGGCCAGGACTTCCAGCATCTCCCTGGCTCGCCGGGGCTGACCGGCGAGAAGATTCCGAATGCGCGCCGTGGCCGACTCCATGTCAATCCCATCCAGCTGGGCTCGGAAGGAGCGCAGCCACCACTCTCGACGGGCGTCTCGTGTGCCGGCGGCAAACAATCTGAAATCGCTCGCCGAGACGAGATGAATCGTGGAGCGCATGAGCGTGCCCTGGACGACGCGACGCGCCTCGAGCTCGTCGGTCAACGCATCGCGCCGGAAGTCAGCCACGCGACTCCAGAGGCCGATGTATCCCGACGGCGCGTATTGGTTCTGGATGCCCCCGATCCGTTCGAGTGCCTCCGCGACGGGAACGGGAGCCCGATCGAGCAGGAGCTGGCGGGCGAGCAATGCCCGGTTGAGCATCCGAACCGTCAGGACCGGCGCCGCCACTAGCCGAGCTCGAGGACGCGGCCGAACCGCTCCGCGGGTGAAACGAGGGCCACCCGCAATGCTTCTATCACCAGCTGCTCCAGCTGTGCACGCGGGATTCCGGCCGGCTCACGAAGGGTCACCCACCGGACCCGACGGGTCACCCCGGCCCCCTGGAGCAGACCATCCGGGTCTGACATGAACACGCCGTACTCGAACCCGAGATGAACATGCCCAGGTTCCGGGGCGACATAACAGAAGTATGTGGAGCGTCCGCGGCCACGGGCAACGTCATAGCCGATCAGGCGCCAGCCCTGCCGAACGCGCTCGATGGCGTCGGGAACGGCTCGGCGGACGATGCCGCGCAGTGACTCGGCTATGTCCCGCATTGGCTCGGGATACGCGGCGAGGAGCGCCTCCGGCGGAATCGACTCCATGGAGCTCATCATGCCCGCGAATCCTGTACCAACTTGTCAGGAAGCCTGGTAAAGCCGGTTTACCCGCGGTTGCGGTGCCAGAATGGCGGAACGGACGACTCGGCGCCCTACTACCGCAGAGACCTGGCCCTGGTGCACCACCTCGGCTTCGCCTTTCATGCCAACGAAACGGCGCCAGGGATCATGGCCCTGCTCGAGCCATTGCTCACGCGGAACGGCCTGGTGGTCGAGCTCGGGTGTGGAAGCGGCCTCCTCACCAGGCACTTGATCGACGCGGGCCACCGTGTGATCGCGACCGATGCGTCGCCCGCGATGCTCGAGCTCGCCCGCGAGGTCGCCGCCGACGCTGAGGACATCCGGCTTCTGGTTCTGCCGGACGATCCGATCCCGCCCGCCGACGCCATCGTTTCGGTGGGCCACGTCCTGAATTATCTCCCCGACGAGGCCGCCATCGACCGCGCTCTGGTGGCTATCGCCGACGCGCTGGCGCCGGGCGGCATCCTGGCGATCGACCTGTGCGACTTCGGATACGGAGAGGCGCGACGCGAAGCGCCCAACCTGGGCCGGGTCACGGACGATTGGGCGATCGTCACGGAATTCTCGCGCCCTTCTCGCGGTCGATTCATTCGCCAAATGGCCATCTTCAGCCTTAACGATGATGGCTCCTGGCGGCGGGACGACGAACGGCACGACAACGTCCTGATCGACGTGAGCCGTGTCCCGGCGCTGCTCGCCGGTCGCGGCATCCAGTCGACGATTGGCAGCTCATTCGGCGCCGAACGCCTCCCGGCGGGTCTTCGAACGGTAATCGGCCACCGAACGGACGGGTAGTCGATGGTCGTCCCGGCGGAACCGCCGATCCTCGAACCGCTCGTCACCGATATCCGCGGTCGACTGGGTGAGGATCTCGTGGGTCTGTACCTCTACGGATCGGCGGTCACCGGCGGCTTCGACCCGGGCGTGAGCGATGTCGATCTGATGGCAGTCACCGCGCGGGAGGTCGAGAATCTCGACATGGCCGGCCTCGAAGCGATGCACCGGGACCTCTTGCGACACCACCCCGATTGGAAGGACCGCATCGACGTCACGTATATCGGTCGTTCGACGCTCGCGGTCTTCCGGTCCAACGCGGGCCGGCTCGCCGTGATCAGTCCGGGCGAGCCCTTCCATGTCGTGGGCGACGTTGCCGACTGGCTGTTGAGCTGGTATCAGGTCCAGGAGACCGGCGTACCGCTCTACGGACAGGACCAGGCGGAGCTCATCCCCGTGATCTCCGGCCCCGAGTTCGTCGGGGCGATCGCGCGTCATGCCCAGACGTTCCGAAATCGGGTCTACGCCGAACCCAGCTCCGGCGCGCGGGCCTATGCGGTCCTGACCATGTGCCGAGCCCTCCGGACCGTGCTGACCGAAACGCACTCCTCGAAGCAGGACGCCGCGGCCTGGGCTCGGCAGCGGATGCCCGAGTGGGCCTGGCTGATCGATGAGGCGCTGCGCACTCGACTCTCTCGCGGGAAGACCGGCCTCGCGGACGAGCACGCGCGCGCCGAAGCCGAGAGGTTCATCGAGCTCGTCACCGATGAGATTCGAGCCTTCCGGGGGGAGGCTGCATGAAACAGCCAGCCAGCCCATGCGTCTCCCAGGGCTGAAGACCAGGATCGTCGATGACGAATCGGAAGGGCAGATCGGTTGGTACATTGGCTATGACAAGTCGACCTGCGTGACATTGAGTCGCGAAGGCGATCGCGTCCTGTTGGCGATCGACTTCACCTAAGTCGTTGTGCGGAAGGTGCCTCGCCCGTGACCTACCCAGAGCCCCGATACCACGGCCATTCGGGGCTGACCAATGCGACATACAGACCGACCGGCCATGACCCCGAGGTGACCTATTCGTCGGGCGGGACCGTGCACTACCTGGCGACCGGCGACTCGACCGGCGGTCAGTTCGGCCTGTATCGCTGGGAGATGGCGCCAGCGCAGAGCGGACCCGACGCGCACTTCCACCGGACGATCTCCGAATCGTTCTACGTCCTGTCCGGGACCATCCGGCTCTACGACGGGAAGGAATGGACCGACGCCAAGCCGGGTGACTTCCTGTTCGTGCCCGAAGGCGGCATCCACGCTTTCAAGAACGAGTCGGGCGCCCCCACATCGATGCTCATCCTGTTTGCACCCGGCGCTCCACGTGAGGACTACTTCGAGACGCTCGCCAGGGTTGGGCGGGGTCTCGAGCTCACCGACGAGGAGAAGGCCGCCTTCTACGTCCGCCACGACACCTACTGGCTCTGACCGGGCGAGGACCAACACCAGCTCAAGGTGGCTCGGAAGGCCGTTTCTGCGGGTTTACGATGCGGCTTGTGCCCATCGAAGGCAGGACGGTGGAGTTCGAGCCGGCCGGCGAGGGCACACACCTTCGCTACACGCAATAAGGCGCCTTCCTGGACGGCCTCGACTCGGTGGCCTCACGCGAGAAGGGAACTCAGGATCTGCTCGACGCACTGGGCGCCACGCTCGAAGGAGGGACGACGGTCGTGCGCTGACGCCCCGCCGCATGGTCACGTTCCCAGCGGTCACACATCTCACGTATCGCGTGCGAAAGCTCGCCTGACGGACGATCATGAGGGCGATCGATAGCCCGCCATGACGGTCCCGGAGGTGTCGACATGTCCGAGCCTCACCCGCTGGTCCTCCAGCTCCGCTTCACACGGTCCGAGTTCATGCGGGCGATCAAGCGGATCGGTGCGGACGAAGCGCGGCGGCGTCTCGAGCCGATGAACTGCATCAGCTGGAACGTGGGCCACCTCGCCTGGCAGGAGCAGCGCTACTTCGTCACGGTGGCGCAGGGGAGGACGCCCTATCCGGACATCGAGGAGCGCTTCGCATCGGGCGGACCGGCGAGCACCCCGGCATTGGCGGAGGTGCTCGATGCATGGCGCGCGATCACGGCCGAGGCGGACCCATGGCTCGACAGGCTGACGACCGGGAAGCTGTTGGAGCATCCGACACGCGAAGGAAAGCCCCTCGCCCGGATCTACGGCAACCTCCTGCAGCGCGTGATCTACCACTACTGGTACCACATCGGCGAGAACATGGCGATCCGGCAGCAGCTTGGCCATCGCCGCCTCCCGCAGTTCGTCGGCAACATCGACGACGAGGCCTCATACAGGCCCGAGGGAGTCTGAAGCGGTTGGCTTGACGCAAGCCTGCTTGCCGGGCGAGAACTGGATCTGGTGCTACATCGACGAGCAGCCCTCGCTGGCCGACTCCCCCGGAGGTAGCGCCCGGGTCTCGCGCCGGTAGACTCCCGTTACAACCCGAACGTTGAGCCAGGGCGCATCGAAGCCCGGAGGCTGACGAAACGTTCTGGCCACGGAGGTCTTCAGCGTGAGAGTCGGCGGGCCAGGGAATCCACAGGCACCAGCAGAGCCGGGGACGGGCGTGAAGGTTGACCTCACAAGTCGCGTCCACATGTACGCTCGCCCGACCGTTCGCGACGAACTGATCCGGTTCTTCACGGAGATCCTCGGCGTCCCCATGATCCCGACTGCCGATAGCGGGCCGAACGCGCCATCGGTGGTTGCCTTCAGCTTCGGGAATGGGGCGTCGCTGAGCGTGGAGTTCACCGAGCCAGCCCTGGGCGACGACGATGCCCGCCGAGGCGCATGGCTCGAGCTCGCGGTGGATGATCCAAAGGAGATGATGGCCCGCGTCCTCGGCGCCGGGCTGCGCAGGGTCAACCACCCGACTACCCGCTACTTCTACTTCGCTGCGCCTGGGGGACAGGTGTTCCGGATCGTCGGGCGCCGGTGATCGATCGAGCGGCGGTCCGGGTGATGTCCACGGACGAGCTCACTGCCGCCGAGATCGCGGTCATACGCCAGCTGCTCAGGGCCGCGTTCGACTCGGATGACGAGCCGTTCACCGAGGAGGATTGGCAGCACACGATCGGTGGCGTGCATTTCGTGCTCGACCTCGAAGGCGAGATCGTCGCGCACGCGTCGGTGATCGACCGCGAGCTCGAGGTCGACGGCCGGCCGCTCCGGACCGGCTATGTCGAAGGCGTAGCTACGGCACCGGACCGCCAGGGCATGGGCCTCGGATCGCGGGTGATGCGAGACGTGACCTCCTACATTCAAGAGCACTTCGAGCTTGGCGCGCTCGGCACGGGCGCCCATCGCTTCTACGAGCGCCTCGGTTGGCTGACCTGGAAGGGACCGTCGTCCGTCCGCACGGCTGAGGGCACGCGTCGGACTCCCGACGAAGACGGCTACATCCTCGTCCTTCCGACGAGGTCTTCGCCCCCGCTCGACCTGGCCGCAGCCATCACCTGCGATTGGCGCCCCGGCGACGTCTGGTAGCCCGCACGCGGGCGACTCCAGGACGGGTCCAGCGTGGCGCTCGAAACCGGCGGTTGACAGACGGCGCCAGTCGGGGTCTAATGGCGCAGATCGGTCCATAACGTAGAGGTTATGAATGACCCCGGACCCGCTGAACGCCGTATTCGCCGCCCTGGCCGACCCGACCCGGCGGGCGATCCTGGCGCGACTCACGGAAGGCGACGCCAACGTCGTCGAGCTCACGACGCCCTTCAGGGTCTCGCAGCCGGCGATCTCGCGGCACCTCAGGGTCCTCGAGCGAGCCGGGCTGATCTCTCGCAATCGCCGAGCAACGGCTCGCTTCAGTCACCTCGAGGCGAAGCCGCTCGGGGAGGCGACCGCGTACCTGGCCCGCTACCGCGAGTACTGGGATGAGAGCTACGAGCGGCTCGACGCGCTGCTTTCGGCGCTGAAGGAGGAGCGTCCGGCGGATCCCAAGGCGACCGATCCCGAGGCGACCGACGCCTCGGCGACCGACCACCACGCCCCCGATAGGAAAGGAGCCCACGATGGCGACGATCAACGTCACGGCTGACCCCGGCACCCCCTTCGTCGATACGAGCAGGGAGTTCGACGCCCCCCGCGACCTGCTCTTCCGCGCGTTCACCGACCCGGAGCTGCTCGTCCAGTGGCTGGGGCCGCGCCGCCTCACCATGAAGATCGAGCGATACGACGTGCGTGACGGCGGCGCATGGCGGTATATCCATCGTGACGCGGATGGCACCGAGTTCGGGTTCCACGGTGTCTTCCACGGCACGCCCTCGCCGGACGGGATGGTCCAGACCTTCGAGTACGAAGGAGTGCCCGGTCATGTCTCGCTCGACGCGCTCGCGTTCGAGGAGCACGACGGCCGGACGATCGTGCGCAGCCACTCTGTCTACCAGTCCGTCGAAGATCGTGATGCGATGGTCCAGAGCGGCATGGCCGACGGAATGAACGAGGGTTACGACCGTCTCGAGCAGCTCCTGGCCCGGCTGACGCCGGTCCGCGCTTGACGCCAACGAACCAACCGGAGGAGGTGTGATCGTGGACTACAAGCTCGAAGTCGTGGTCGTACCGGTCTCCGATGTCGACCGCGCGAAGCAGTTCTACAGCGAGAAGGCCGGCTTCGTGGTCGATGTGGACATACAACCCAGCGAGAAGTTCCGCGTCGTGCAACTGACCCCGTCCGGCTCGGGCTGCTCGATCGCGATCGGCACGGGGCTGGCCCAGATGGAGCCGGGCTCACTGAAGGGCCTGCAGCTCAGCGTCGCCGATATCGAGGCCGCGCGAGCCGATCTTCTTTCCCGGGGAGTGGAAGTCAGCACCGTCCAGCACCACGCCGGCGAGGGAATGGCCGAAGGCAAGGGCGAGGACTGGAATTCGTTCGTCTTCTTCAGTGATCCTGACGGCAATGAATGGGGTGTGCAGGAGAGCCCGCGGGTCCGCGACGCCGTGCGCGAGACGGCCGCCGTAGCTGGAGCCGGGTGATGGCCGACAGCAAGCCTCGCGAAACGAAGAACCTCGATGGCTACGGCTTCCCGCCGCTTCCCTGGAGGCGACCGCACGGTCTCCTGGCGGCGGGTCCAGCCGACTCGCGGTCCACGTTCTTCCTGGCTACCGTTCGCCCGAACGGGCACGCCCATTCTGCGGGCGTCGGGGTGCGGTGGCACGACGGTGACCTGTATTTCAACAGCGGACCAGGCACCCGAAAGGCGAAGAACCTGGAGGCCGACCCGGCGTGTGTGCTGTCGGCGAGCCTTCCGGGGCTCGACCTCGTGCTGGAGGGGGAGGCGACGAAGGTGGACGACGGCGCGCTCATGGAGTCGGTGGCTGCCAAGTTCCGGGAAGTCGGGTGGCCCGTCGAGGTCAAGGATGGCCGCCTCACGGCGCCGTTCAGCGCACCGAGCGCCGGTCCGCCGCCGTGGGACTTCTATCGGTTCAGGTTTCACACCGTGACCGGCGTTGCGACCGAGGAGCCGTACGGCGCGACTCGGTGGCTGTTCGGTTGAATCCTGGGATTAGAAGGCTTTTCTAAGGATAAGGAGGCCCAGGAAAAGGCCCACGACGCAAGCAACGAGGACCGTTGGCGGCAACGTCGACACGGTGTGAACGAACTGCCCGACCGACGCACTGACGTCCACCTGGCCGGCGCCCGTCCCACCGGAACCGGATCGCCCTGCAACCTGCCCGATGCCATTCCCGTACTCGACCATGCGCGCATCATGCCACGCATGCGCAAGAGCCAGAAATGAAGTACGGCCAGTCCACCGAGCGATGGACGGGCCGTACCGTCAGGGTCGGGGTGGCTGATCAGTCGACGACGATTCCGAATGGCGCGCCGCCGCCGGCGATGTCGAATGGAGAGCCGGCGAGTTCGGTCAGCGCGGTCCCGTCGACCGCGAAGGCGCTGACCTTGGCCGCGCCCGCGTCGACGACGTAGAGGAAGCCGCCGTCGGGCGAGACCGCCGCGTCGAACGGCCGCAGGCCGGTCGGGCTTGCGAACGGGACCGCGGGCGCGACGAGCGTCAGCGAACCGTTGCTCGCGACCGAGTAGCGGGAGATGGACGGTACGGCCGTGTTCACGGCGAACAGGGCGTTGCCGTCGGGGCTGATCGCGACCCAGCAGGGGGCGGTCTGGTTGTCGGCGAAGGGGGAGCCCGTGATTGCAGTCAGCGAGCCGTCCGCCGCGACGTCGTAGACGGAGACGGAGCCGGCGTTCGCGCCGTCATGGGCATTGGACACGAACAGCTGGTTGTCGTTCGTTGGCGAGAACCCGCTGCCGAACGGGCCGATCCGCTGGGCCGCGAAGGGCGAGCCGGCTGCGGCGGTCAGACGACCGTCGGGGTCGATCCGGAAACCGTCGAGATAGGAGGGTCCGGCGCTCGGCCCGACACGTGTTCCGACGAGGCGATGCCCGTCCGGGCTGATCAGGACGTGGCCGGGCATTGCGCTATCGGGCAGGCCGTAGGTCGACCCGGGAATTGAGCGCAGGTGGCCGCCCGCATTCAGCCGGAAGCCGGTGTAGTTGCTGCCGCCGGCCCCGCCATTCGCGACGTAGACCAGGCTTCCGTGAACGGCGATGCTGACCGGCGCGATCCCGTTCGAGCTCTGGACGTCGGCGAGCTGGAGGCCGCCGTGTGGCTTGATCCGCAGGACGGAAATCTCGTTCGACCCCGGATCGGTCGCCAGCAGGTAGCGGCCGTCGGGTGTTCGCTGGAGGCCGCCGGCTGACCCGAACGGAGCGCCCGTCCCGGCTCCGCCGGCGTCGAACGGCGAACCTGCGATCGGAGTCAGGGAGCCGTCGGCGTGGCGGTCGAAACCGGCGATCGTGTTCCGGCCTGTCGTGTTGTTGTTGACGTAGACGTGGCCGACAGATGGGGATCCAGCCGCGGCGACGGTGCCCACGGTCAGGCTCGCGACGAGTCCGGCGATGGCACCGGCCAAGCCGATGAGGCGCGTGATTCGATGCATCCGGAATGCTCCTCCAAGAACCGGCCAACGGGCGTCGGCCGCTTTGGGGGACCATGGCGTGCCGCGATGTCGGTGCCATGACGGGTGCGTGACGATTGTGCGACGGCGGGCTCGGAAGGTTGCCAACCTGACGTTCGGCCCACCCCCGATGCGCCTACGGAAGCCGGTTGATGCAGCGCAACACCGGCGGCAGCTCCCGGAACGTGAGCCGCCGCGCACGCCGGCGAGACTACGCCGCGTTGGACCCCGCCCGGACCTCCGTTGGGTCCCATGCAGCCACATCTGGTCGCACGGGGGCTGGTCGGTCGGCCTTTTCGTCGACAGCGAACAGTGCCAGCGCGAGTTGCGCCCGGGCAGCATGCTGTCCATCGTCGAACTCGAAGCCGACCATGGTCCGGCCGCGTTCGTCGGTCCACGTCGAGCGAGTCGAGCCGGTGAATTCGATCGGCACACCACCCCGCATGTCGACGGTCAGCCGGGCGTCCTCGGCGACGGCGGCCGGCACCGGCAGCTCGACGCGCGCTCCCGTCAGCGAGACGTCGCGAACCGTCCCGTCGATGCCGTCGAGGCGGGCGGTCAGGCTGGTGGCAAAGCGCACGCTGGAGCGACGTTCGGCAGCGTAGCGCGGGGACCTGACGCGGCGGATCGCCAACCAGATGAGCCCCACGTTGATGAGCATCCATCCGAATGAGGCGTGGACCGCCCAGGGCACCTCGTAGCGGACAGGCGTTGCACCGAGGAGCGTCAGCGCGTACCAGGCACCGGCCACCACGGTCAGCGCCAGGATGGCGGTGAGTGGTCGAGGAATGTGAGTCCGGTGCCGCCCGTCGCCGGTGCGGCCTTTGGGTGTCACCCGGAACGTCGCTCGTCGGTTGCTGAACAAGGTCGTCGTGGCAAGAAGGTTCGGCGTCATGCGCACGAACTCGAAGAGGAGAGACAGCACGGGCCGATGGCAGCCGCGCGACAGGACGCGCATAGAGACCTGAGAGAGGACAAACATCGTCCCGAACACGGCCGCGAACGTCAGCGCGTCTGCCTTGATCGGCACGGCGCCGGTGAGGATGACGATGATCGGCAACAGCACGTAGCCCAGTGACCGCCAGGCGTCGAACCAGCCGAGCAGCGTCGCCGCGTACGACAGCCGCTGCCCTACCGAGAGGCCGGGAACAACAAGTGGATTCTCCTTGCGCAGCACTTGCATCGCGCCGGTGCCCCAGCGGTGCCGCTGGAGCTGGTACGTCGTCGCATCGGAGGCTGCCAGGCCACGAGCGAGGGTCTCGTTGTGGTACACGGTCTTCCAGCCGCGGCGATGCAGCCGGATGGTCGTGTGGATGTCCTCCGTGATCGTGTCCGTGGCGACCAGCCCGACGTCGCGCAAGGCCGCGACGCGGACGACGGCCCCCGTCCCGCACCAGAAGGCGCCGCCCCAGCGGTTCTTGCCCGGCTGGAGCATCCGGTAGAAGAGCGCCTGCTCGTGGAACCGTTCCGTGACCGCGGCGTCGGCGTCGGCGAGCGCGCTGGTGGTGCCGCCGCCCTCGTGCTCGAAGGACTCGACGTTGTAGAACTCTTGCGGCGTCTGGACGAGCGCGACGTCCGGATCGTCGAAGTAGCCGAGGGTGTGGACGAGGAAGTCCGGCGAGGCAACATGGTCCGCGTCGAGAACGCCGATGAGCTCGGCCTTGACGACCCCGAGCGCGTAGTTGAGATTTCCGGCCTTTGCGTGTGCATGAGTCGGGCGCGCCAGGTATTGAGCCCCGAGCTCGGCGGCGAGGCCTGCGACCTCGGGTCGATTGCCGTCGTCGAGCACCCACGTCTGATGCGGGACCCGCATCGCGACGGCAGCGGCCACGGTCGGCGTGAGTACCTCGAGGCCCTCGTTGTACGTGGGCACGAGGATCGCCACGCTG
>VBEC01000027.1 GCA_005883615.1 Chloroflexota bacterium
CATCGGCTGTTCATCGCCGCAGCATTGCTCGAGGATGGCGCGGTCCGGCACGTCCACCGCAAGCTGTACCTGCCGACCTACGGCCTTTTCGACGAGCGCCGCTTCTTCGCCGCAGGCGACGTGCTACGTGCCTCCCCATCGAGGCTGGGCGTGGGCGTCGGGCTGGTCGTTTGCGAGGACTTCTGGCACCTGAGCGTGCCCGCGCTGCTGGCTCTCGATGGTGCCCAGATCCTGATCAACGTGTCGGCGTCGCCCGGCCGAGACCTGGCGGCAGTGAACGAGGTCGGCCTGGGAACCGCCACCTCGTGGCGCATCCTGATGCGGACGTATGCCCAGCTGACGACGAGTTTCGTGGTCTTCTGCAATCGGGTCGGGGTAGACGAGTCGATCAGCTTCTGGGGCGGCTCGGAGGTCATTGCGCCCAGCGGTCGGCCGCTCTTCAGCGCCCCTCTCTATGACGAGGGCCTGTACCTCGTCGACGTGGATCTCGCCGACGTGCGCCGCGAGCGGATCGCTCTGCCCCTGCTCCGGGACGAGCGGCCCGAGCTGCAGGCGCGCGAGCTCGAGCGGATCATCTCGGAGCGAGCCGGCCTGGCCTCCGACTCGACCGGCCAGGACGGCGCACGCCCGGGCCTGAACGTGACGTCCGCGCCGAGGTCGAGTCCGTCACGGCAGGAGCGCCGAAGGGGGACCCGTGGGCGAGAGGGCGCCCAGTGACCGCACGGGAGCAGGGGAACATAAGTTCGCCTGGCACGCGGGAGGCTTCTGGCGAGGGGGCGCCCTTCGAGCTCCCGGCCGAGCTGGCGATCGACACCGAGGTGGCTCGTCGCGTCATCATAGGGTTCATTCGCGGCCAGCTTCTTCAGGCGGGCTTCGAGCGGGCCCTGGTCGGCCTGTCGGGCGGTATCGACTCGGCGCTGGTGGCGTACCTGACCGCCGAGGCCATCGGTCCCGAGCGGCTCCTAGCCGTCCTGATGCCATATCGCAGCTCGGCGCCCGAGTCGCGGGCCGATGCGACGACGGTCGTCACCGCGCTCGGCTGTGCCTCGACCCTGGTCGACATCAGCCCCATGGTCGACGGCTACTTCTCGACGTTTCCCGACGGGGACCAGGTGAGGCGCGGCAACTACATGGCGCGTACGCGCATGGCCGTCCTGTACGACCACTCCGTCACCTGGCGCGGACTTGTCGTCGGCACCGGCAACAAGACCGAGACGCTGATCGGCTACACGACTCTGTTCGGCGACTCGGCGTGCGCGTTCAATCCGATCGGCGACCTGTACAAGAGCCAGGTCCGGCAGATGGCCGTCGCGATGGGTGTTCCCGAACCCATCATCCGCAAGGCGCCCTCGGCCGACCTGTGGGCGGGCCAGACGGACGAATCGGAGGGCGGGTTCAGCTATCCCGAGCTCGATCGGTTGCTGTACTGGCTGGTCGACAAACGGCGTTCCACCGACGAACTGGCGGCCCTCGGCTTCGAACGCTCGATGGTCGAGCGGGTCGAGCGAATGGTCGCCGGCGCCGAGTTCAAACGGCAGGTACCGCCAGTTGCCAAGCTCGGGCCGCGGACGGCCGGCATCGACTACCTGTACCCGCGGCGGCGGCCGGGCTCTTCCCGAGAATCGTGACGCGCGGGGGGGGACCGCCCGCGAGGGGCGGGCAGCCCACGCTGGGCGGGCGGCTATTCGTCGTCGCGACTCCCATTGGAAATCTCGGGGACGTCACATACCGCGCCGTCGATGTGCTGCGGAGGGTGCCGCTGGTCGCGGCCGAGGACACTCGACTGACGCGGCGCCTTCTGAACCGCTACGAGGTCGCGACCCGAGCGGTGAGCTACCACGCCCGGAACGCCGCCGCTCGGGCGCCTGAGCTTCTGGACCATCTCCGATCCGGTGCCGACCTGGCCGTGGTGACGGACGCCGGCACCCCGGGCGTGAGCGATCCCGGCGAAGACCTGGTCAGGGCATGGGCGGCCGAGGGCGGCGACGTGATCCCGATCCCGGGCGCCTCGGCGGTTCTCGCCGCCGCGGCTGCGAGCGGCGTCGCCGGCCCACGCTGGTCGTTCGAAGGCTTCCTCCCTCGGAGCGGCCGAGAGCGACGGGTCCGCCTCGCCCGGATCGCCGCCGACGATCGGGCGACGATCCTCTTCGAGGCACCAAGTCGCGTCGGCGCCACGCTCCATGACCTGGCCGTCGCGTGCGATGCCGGCCGGGGCGCAGCCGTCTGCCGGGAGCTCACCAAGCTGCACGAGGAGATTCGTCGCGGAACGTTGGGCGACCTCGCTCGCGCGGCCGCGTCGGAAGAGATCCCGGCCCGCGGCGAGTTCGTCGTGGTCGTGGGACCGGCCGCGGTGGCCGGCGCGAGCAGGCAGGCGCCACAGGCCGCTGAGCTCGAGGCGGCCCGCGAACAGATAGCTCGCCTGCGGGCCTCAGGCATTCCACGCGGCGAGGCCACGCGACAGGTTGCAGCCGCAACCGGCCTGCCGCGCCGGCACCTGTACCGGGAACGCAACGAGTGAGGTGCCGACCGGCGGCGAGGAGGGGGAGGTACTCGCCGCCGGCCCGTGGGGGTAGGAAAGCTGGTCAGGCCGCCTCGGCGTCGGAGCCTTCGTCGCTGGGTTCGCTCTCGGCGCCGTCTGCGGGGATCGGTTCGCTTGCGTCGGCGCTCGAAGCCTCACTCAGTGCGCCGGCCTGGATGGCGAGCGCATCAGCGGCAGTTTCGGCTTCGTAGTCCTTCTTCTTACGGCCCGAGAGCATCTCGACGTTGGACGCGACGACTTCGGTCTTCCAATGTCGCTGTCCCCGGTCGTCATCCCACGAGCGGGTCTGGATGCGACCCTCGATCGCGACCTGCTGGCCCTTGCCGAGATACTGTCCGCAGATCTCCGCCAGCCGGTCCCAGGTGACCACGTTGTGGTATTCCGCCCGCTCCTTGCCGTTGGCTGCGTACTCGTTCGTGGCAATGCCGAACTGGGTGACGTTCTTGCCGCTCGCCAGGCTGCGCATCTCGGGGTCGCGCGTGAGGCGTCCGGTCAACAGGACCTTGTTCACGGTCCATTCTCCTTCCCGGTCGGCCGACGGGAATCGGGCCGACCCTGCGTCCGGCGGGACGTCGCACGGCGGGCGGCGGAAGTGGGAAAGCCGGCCCCGGCGGTCGGACCACGAACGGACGGCGGATCGGCGATTTCGGCGATCCCGCGGTCGGCGGTCGGCGAGGCCGGCGTGGCTGGCGGGCCAGGCAGAACCTAGCAGGGACCTCTGCACGGCGGTGTGCCCGCCCCGCACCGGCCCCTTATCGCCGCGTTAACTCCTGGCGCCTCGCCCGGTCTGTCACGCTCACAAGCTCCTGCAACTCAGCCGGCCGAGGCCTGTGGCTCGTCGGACGTAGGTCCCAATCCGGGATCGGGTGCCGGCTCCCGCCGAGTTCGGCGCTTGCGTGCGGGAGTCACCGTCCGCGCCCGTTCGGCGGCCGCGGCGGTGAAGGGCGTCGGATGCAGGCTCAGTCCGGCCAACAGGGCGAGCGCCGGATCGGCGGACGGCGCGTGCCGGGCGAACAGGTCGCAGAACAGGCCGACGAGGTCTGGATCGAACTGCGTCCCGGCATGTCGGCGGAGCTCGTTGATCGCCTGATCGTGGTTGATCGCTCGCTTGTACGGCCGGTCGTGGATCATGGCGTCGTACGCATCGGCGATCGCCACGATGCGCGCTCCCAGCGGGATGTCGTTGCCCCGGATGCCGTACGGATAGCCGTGCCCCGCGAAGCGCTCGTGGTGGTGAAGGATGATCGGGACGGCGTCCTTCAGTGCGCCGGCCTGCTCCAGGATGACCTGGCCTATGCGCGGATGCTGCACGACCGAGCGCCACTCGCTGGAGGTGAGGGGCGAGGGCTTCTCGAGGATGTCCTCCGGGATCGCCACCTTGCCGACGTCGTGCAGCAAGGCGGCAACGCGAATCCGGTCGGTCTCCGCCTCGGGCAGATCGAGGTGGCGAGCCATCGCGACCACGATCGAGGCGATCAGCGCAGAAGGCTGGCCGCGATAGTGGGGCAGTGGAGTGATCATCGACGTCAGGGAGGCGGTGGCCGCCTCCCGAGCGGCGCGCCCGATCTCCTGCGCCCGCGCCCGTCCGGCCGTGGAAATCGGTGCCCTCGGGATCCGTGCGTCGTCGTCGGGTTCTGCAAAGACATAGGTCTGGTTGCGACCGAGTGACTTCGCGCTGTACATCGCTGCGTCGGCGTCGCGGACGAGCTCGTCGAAGCGGAGGGCCTTGCCGAGTCCGCCTGCGATGCCGATCGACACCGTCACGCTCAGAGCCGGGTTGCCCTCGACGGCGAAGCGCTCGCGCTGCACGAGGAGGCGCAGCTTCTCGGCGAGTACCGCCGCGTCGTCGACCTGGGTCTCGGTGAGCATGAGCATGAATTCTTCGCCGCCATACCGCCCGATCGCGTCTGTGCTGCGAAGGTTGGAGCGGATGACCTGCGCCACACCCCGCAGGACCATGTCGCCGGCGGCGTGACCGTACGTGTCGTTGACGGCCTTGAAGTGGTCGATGTCGACGAACGCGAGCGAGAATGGCCGGTCATAACGGCTCGACCGCTCGACTTCCGTGAACAGGGCGTTCACGATGACGGCGCGGTTGCTGACCCCCGTGAGGCGGTCGACGGTGGCGGCGTCGGTCGTCTCGGCCAGCGCCTGGGCGATGCCGTTGATGGACTTCGCGAGACGCCCCTCGACTCCCAGGCTCGAGGTCTTGACGCGAACGGACAGGTCTCCCTTGGCGACCCGTTCTGCGGCGCGCACGAGACGGCGAAGTCGCCACTGGAGGAACAGCCACGCGACGAGGGCGGTGCTCGAGGCGCCGATGGCGGCCGCGACGAGGATCCGCGCTGTCGCGTCGGACAGCGGATCGAGGGGCCGCACGAGCGCGCCCGGCGCGACGAAGTTGGCAATCAGGAGGGCCAGGGGAGCGAGCAGGCCCAATCCCCCGAGAAAGCGGGTCACGTCCAGAGCGTAGTCGCGAAGGACGCCCGTATCGGCTAGCCGAAGGTACTGGCTGGCGCTGGCGAACGTCGAGCGGCGACCGTTTGATGTCGCTGCCCGCGTCGGGCGAGCCACGAGCGCCCCGAGCCAAGCGTGCCGCCTTGAGTCGGAGGCCTGCCGCGGGTCGTTCCCGCGCTGCTATACTCCCGGCCGTCGCCCAACCCCCCGCATCGGAGATCGCGCGATTGGCCCAGGAAGGCGCCGCGTTCGGCCCGTGAGACGGACGAGCACCTTCGACCAGCCCAGGTACCGCAGCGGCGGCACAAGGGCGGAGTGTATCCCGGTCCCGGACCGCAAGGTCGGGGCCTTTTTCATGGCCCGCCGTCGATCTCAAAGCACCACCGCCGATACAGGCGCACCCGGGCGCTATTCGCCAACCTGGCATCGTCCTGGCTGGTACGGCGAGCCACAGTCGGGGCGACAACCCCCCGCACCGGCGAGCTTGTGCCCGCCTGTACCAGTCGGAACGGTGAGATGGGCTGATTCCAGGGATAAGGTCATCCTGTGTGATCGCTCGTCCCGGGTTATGGATGCCGGCTACCCTCGGCGCATCAGCCAGGCCGATAGCCGGCATGGCAGCGCAACAACCCGGCACCGGGAAGCAGGTATCTCGAGGCTCGCACCACGCCAAGCCGGCCAAATGGCCGGGTGCGGGGGCGCCTGACGATGCCGGCCACCGTAATCGTCGGGCTTCAATGGGGCGACGAGGGCAAGGGCAAGACCACCGACTTCCTGGCCGAGCAGGTGGCCATGGTCGTGCGCTACCAGGGCGGCGACAACGCCGGCCACACCGTCCAGTCGGGAAGCGAGGTGTTCAAGCTCCACCTCGTGCCCTCCGGCGTTCTCTATCCCCACATCAGCTGCGTCATCGGCCCCGGCGTCGTGGTCAACCCCGACACGCTGATCCGCGAGCTCGACACGCTGGCCGCGCGCGGCATCGAAACCGCGGCGGTGCGGGTCAGCCGCAACTCTCACGTGATCATGCCCTACCACCTGGCCCTCGACCGGGCGATGGAGGCCCGGCTGGCCGGGGACGCCGTGGGCACCACGCATCGCGGCATCGGCCCGGCCTACGCGGATCGGGCATGGCGGGTCGGTGTCCGCATGGAGGACCTCCTCGACTCTGCCGTCTTACGCGAAAAGCTCGAGCGGCTGGTGCCCGACCGGAACAGCCTGCTGGCGGCCATTGGCAGCGAGGAGCGCTTCGAGAACGACGCCCTGGTCGAGCTCGCAGCGGGTTGGGGAAGCCGGTTGACGCGCCACCTGGCCGACACCACGTGGCTCGTCCAGGATGCCCTCCGCCGCGGGGATCACGTCCTCCTGGAGGGGGCCCAGGGCACGTTGCTCGATCTCGATCACGGGAGCTACCCCTTCGTCACCTCGTCCAATCCGATCGCCGGTGGCGCCTGCACCGGAGGAGGCATCGGCCCTCTCCAGGTGGACGAGGTCATCGGCGTGATGAAGGCGTACTCCACGCGCGTTGGTGCCGGACCCTTCCCGACCGAGCTGAAGGACTCCATCGGCGAGGGGATCGCTGGTCGCGGCCGCGAGGTGGGCACCACGACCGGGCGGCCCCGCAGGGTGGGCTGGTTCGACGCCGTGCCACTGCGCTATGCGGTGGCCGTGAACTCGGTCAGCGCGATCATGCTCAACAAGCTCGACATCCTGAGTGGAATCCCGGAGCTGTGCCTCTGCGTGGCCTATCAGATCGACGGCCGCCGCGTCGAGTCGTGGCCGTCCTCGGCCGAGCTGCTGGCACGCGCCCAGCCGATCTACGAGACGTTCCCCGGCTGGGCCGAGGATCTTCACGGGGTCAGGGCGCTGGCCGACCTGCCCGAGAATGCGCGACGCTACGTCTCCGCTCTCGAAGAGCACGCCGGGGTGCCGATCGTCCTCGTTTCGGTTGGCCCTGAGCGCACGCAGACGATCGAGCGTGCCTACCGCCCGATGCGCCGCCGGGTGACGCCTACCCCGGTGGGCCTTGCGTGAGGCCCCTGGAATGAGCCTGCCCGTGATGCCGACGCGCATCCTCATCGTCGGCGGCGGAGGCCGCGAGCACGCGCTGGCCTGGAAGCTCGCGCACGAGCCCGGGGTCAACCGTGTGGTCGTTGCGCCGGGGTCCGACGGGATCGCCACCGAGCCGCGGGTCAGCGTCGTGCCCGAGGCGGATCCGTTCGACGCGCAGGGGCTGGTCGAAATCGCCCGGGGTCACTCCGTCGAGCTCGCCGTGGTCGGCCCGGAGGCCGCGCTGGCGGCCGGCGTCGCCGATGCCCTCAATCGGGCTGGCGTGCCCACATTCGGGCCGTCGCGTAAGGCCGCACGGATCGAGTCGTCCAAGGCCTTCTGCCACGAGATCGCTCTGGCGGCCGGAGTCCCGATGGCTCGCGGCTCGGCATTTACAGACCTCGAGCCGGCACGCCGCTTCGCCGCCCAGCTCGCGGACAGGGGCGGCGGGATCGTCATCAAGGCCGACGGACTGGCAGCGGGCAAGGGGGTCTTCGTGTGCGACGACCTGTCGTCCGCCGAGGACGCGCTTCGCGCGCTGCTGGCGCCCGGCAGCTCTGAGGGGGTCGTGATCGAGGAGCGGCTGTTCGGTCGCGAGGCGAGCCTGATCGTGCTTGCCGACGGCCATGCTGCCCTGGCTCTCCCCGCAGCGCGCGACCACAAGCGGCTGGCCGATGGCGACATCGGCCCGAACACCGGCGGCATGGGTGCGTACTCCCCAGTGCCGGACCTGGCTGACGAGGTCGTCGAAGAGATCGTCGGAAGCATCCATCTACCGGCCCTCGCGGAGCTGGCCCGTCGCGGCTCCCCGTTCCGCGGCGCGCTGTACGCCGGTCTGATGCTGACGCAGGACGGACCCGTGCTGCTCGAGTTCAACGCCCGCTTCGGCGATCCTGAGACGCAGGTGATCCTGCCCCGGCTGGCCGGGGCCATCGGGCCGTTGCTCCTCGCGTCGGCTCGCGGGCAGCTGGCCTCCGCAGCCGTGGCCCTTGGCCTGAGCGGTCGAACGGCGACGCTGCCAACGACCCGCTCCGCCGCCGTCGGAATCGTCCTCGCGTCGGCTGGCTATCCCGAAGGATCTCGCGCCGGCGATGGCATCGACGGTCTGGCCGAGGCTGCCGACACGCCCGCGCTCCTCTTCCATGCCGGGACGCAGCGGGACGAATCGGGCGGCTTTCGAACGAGGGGTGGTCGGGTGCTGACCGTCGTCGGCGAGGGCCCGGACCTCGCAGCGGCTCGGGCCCTCGCTGAGCGCGCCGCCGACGCGATCTCGTTCCAGGGCCTGCAGCGCCGCCACGACATCGCGGCCGACGTGCCCCAGCCGGTCGGGATCGGACGATGATCCCCCGCTACACGCTGCCGGAGATGGGCGCGCTCTGGACGGACGAAGCACGCTTCGAGCAGATGCTCCGCGTGGAGATCGCCGTCGCACGCGCAGGGGCGCGGCGCGGCGTCGTGCCGGCCGAGGCGCTTGCTGCTATCGAGGGACGCGCCCGGGTGAACGTCCGGCGCATCGCCGAGATCGAGAAGACGACCGACCACGACGTGATCGCGTTCGTGTCGCAGCTCGCCGAGGCGGTCGGTCCCGAGGGCCGCTTCCTCCACCTGGGACTGACCAGCAGCGACGTCGTCGACACGGCCCTCGCGCTGCAGCTGAAGATGGCCGGGGAGCGGCTGCTGGCTGATTGCGACGCGCTCCTCGCCGCCCTCGTGCGGCGGGCCCGCGCCGAGGCCGACACCCTCATGATGGGCCGCACGCACAGCGTTCACGCGGAGCCGATCACGTTCGGTCTGAAGCTTGCGGGCTGGGCGTTCGAGCTCGACCGCGACCGCCGCCGGCTCGCGGTGGCCGTCGACGAAGTGGCGACGGGCAAGATCTCCGGCCCCGTCGGGACGTACAGCCACCTGCCGCCTGACCTCGAGGCGGAAGTCCTGGCGGACCTCGGCCTGCACGCCGACCCCGTCTCGACGCAGATCGTCCAGCGCGATCGCCATGCCGCGCTGCTTGCCACGATCGCGATCACCGGCGGCTCCCTGGAGCGGTTCGCGACCGAGATCCGGAACCTCCAGCACACCGAGATCGGGGAGGTGCAGGAGCCGTTCGCGGCCGGCCAGAAGGGGTCCTCGGCGATGCCCCACAAGCGCAACCCGATCCTGTCGGAGCGCATTGCCGGCCTGGCCCGCCTCCTCCGCGGCTACACGCAGACGGCGCTCGAGAACCAGCCGCTCTGGCACGAGCGCGACATCAGCCATTCCTCGGCTGAACGGGTGATCTTCCCCGACGCGACGATCCTGCTCGACTACATGCTCGTGAAGATGACCGGCCTGATCGATGGCCTGGTGGTCCGCAGCGAGCGGATGCGCGAGAACATCGAGCGGGGCCTCGGTCTGCACGCGAGCTCCCGCGTCCTGACGACCCTCGTCGGGGACGGCCGGCTGCCACGCGACGAGGCGTACGCGATCGTGCAGCGCGCGGCGCTTCGGGCGGCCGACGAACGCAAGTCCCTGCGCGAGCTCCTGGCCGTGGATCCGGCAGTGGCACGACACCTGTCGCTCGAGCAGCTCGATGCGTGTTTCGACGATGCCGCTGGACTGCGCCACGTCTCGTCCGTGATCGCGCGTCTCGACCAGCTGGAGGCTCGTGCCCGTGTCGCCCGCTAGCCTCTTCGAACGCTCGGGCAAGGTCCGCGACCTCTACACCATCGATTCGGAGCGGCTCCTGCTCGTGGCTTCGGACCGGCTGTCGGCCTTCGACGTGGTGCTGCCGACGCCCATCCCGGACAAGGGGCGCGTGCTTACCGGCCTGTCCCGGTTCTGGTTCGCGGAGACACGATCGATCGTCCCCAACCACCTCCTGGGAGTCGACCTGGCGGGAATTCCGTCCGACGCGCAACCCATGGCCGATCCGGCTGAGCTGCGCGGGCGCCTGATGATCTGCCGCCGAGCAGGGGTGCTGCCCTTCGAATGCATCGTGCGCGGCTTCCTGGCGGGTTCCGGCTGGAAGGCGTACAGGGAGACGGGTGTGCTGTGCGGCATCGCCTTGCCCGAGGGCCTCCGCGAGAGCGAGCGCCTGCCCGAGCCGATCTTCACCCCCTCGACCAAGGCTGACGGTGGGGCGCACGACGAGAATGTGCCGTTCGCGACGGTTGCGGCCGATCTCGGCGACGCCCTCGCCGATCAGGTCCGCGACGTGTCCCTGGCGCTGTACCGCCACGGGGCGGAGGTCGCCGAGCGGGCCGGGATGCTGCTCGCCGATACGAAGTTCGAATTCGGGCTCGACCCGACGACCGGCGAGCTGCTCCTGGTGGACGAGGTGCTGACGCCCGACTCTTCGCGGCTCTGGGACGCTGCCACGTACACGGCCGGCGGTCCTCAGCCCAGCTATGACAAGCAGTTCGTACGGGACTGGCTCGAGAGGGAGGGCTGGAACAAGACGTACCCGGGCCCGGAGCTGCCGGCGGCGATCGTCGAGGGCACCCGGGAGCGCTACGTGACCGCCTTCGAGCGGATCGCGAGCGCCAGCTTCGACCGTTACCTGCGCGAGGATGTGGTCGCCGCATGAGCCCGACCACGAGCTTCCGATTCGCGGTCAACGTGACGCCGAAGCCCGGGATCCTCGATCCGCAGGGTCGAGCCGTCGAGGGCAGCCTCGGCCACCTCGGCCTGTCGGGGATCCACGACGTCCGGGTCGGCCGCCGAGTCGAGCTCACCGTCGAGGCGGCCGGCGAAGCCGCGGCACGCGAGGTTGTCGAGCGGCTGGCGTCGGAGCTCCTCTCCAACCCGTTGATCGAGGCATACGAGGTCGAAGCGATCGGGGCGGCATCCTCCGCGCGGGGCGACGGCGCGGCACGAGAGGCCAGGGCGTGACCGTTCGCGTTGGGGTGGTCACCTTTCCCGGCTCGAATCGTGACGCGGATGCGATGGCGGCGCTGGCCCTGGCCGGTGCCGAACCGGTCGCCCTGTGGCACGAATCGCCCGACCTTCAGGGGGTGTCCGCGGTGATTCTGCCCGGCGGTTTCGCGTACGGCGACTATCTCCGCGCCGGTGTCATCGCCCGCTTCAGCCCGGTCATGCGCGCGGTCTCAGCCTTTGCGGAGCACGGCGGGCTCGTTCTGGGCATCTGCAACGGGTTCCAGGTGCTGGCGGAGGCTGGCCTCGTACCGGGAGCCCTGCTTCGCAACCGCTCCCTGCGGTTCGTGTGCCGGCAGGTTGCCATCACGGCCGAGCGGCGCGACACACCGTTCACTCGGGCGATCCCCGACCGCCATCCGCTGCGCATGCCGGTTGCTCATGGCGAAGGCTGCTACTACGCCGACGAGGCCACCCTGGCGGAGCTCGAGGCCGGCGGCGGAGTCCTCTTCCGCTACGCGCGCGAGGACGGAACGCCTGCCTGGGCGGCCGACGACCAGGCCAATCCGAATGGCTCGCTGCGAGGAATCGCCGGCGTGATCAGCACGCGCGGCAACGTGGCCGGCCTCATGCCGCACCCGGAGACGGCAGTGGAGGCCGCCCTGGGTTCTGACGACGGGCTGCTGATCATCCGGTCGCTCGTCGAGAGCGCCGCCGAGCGCGCCGCGGCCGGCGGCCCGGCACTGGTCGGTGGGCCGGCGCTGGTCGGGGCCCGATGACCGCGCTGGAAGAGCGGCCGGAGGTGGCCGATCTCGGGCTCCATCGGCAGCTTGGGCTGACCGACGAGGAGCTCGATGCGATCCGCTCCAGGCTCGGACGCGATCCCAACGACCTGGAGCTCGCGATGTTCAGTGTCATGTGGAGCGAGCACTGCTCGTACAAGAGCTCCCGCCCGTTGCTGCGTACATTGCCGACGAGCGGCGCGGGCGTCTTAGCCGGGCCCGGCGAGAACGCGGGCGTGATCTCGATCGGCGACGGGCTCGCGGTAGCTTTCAAGATCGAATCGCACAATCATCCCTCGGCCGTCGAGCCGTACCAGGGCGCGGCAACGGGGGTGGGCGGCATCCTGAGAGACATCTTCACGATGGGCGCCCGGCCGATAGCCGTGCTCGATGCCCTTCGTTTCGGCGACCCGGCGGATCCGTGGACCCGCCACCTGGTGGACGGCGTCGTGCGCGGCGTCGGCGGTTACGGCAATTGCGTGGGTGTGCCGACCGTCGGTGGCGAGCTCGTGTTCGATCCTTCGTACCAGGGCAACCCGGCGGTCAACGTGATGGCCATCGGCCTGCTCGACGAGCGCCTGCTGACGCGAGCGGTCGCTCCGGGCCCCGGGAACCTCGTCGTGCTGTTCGGATCGACGACGGGTCGCGACGGCATCGGCGGCGCGTCTGTGCTGGCGTCCGCGACCTTCCTCGACGGCGATTCGTCCAAGCGGCCGTCCGTGCAGGTCGGCGACCCGTTCGCCGAGAAGCTGCTCATCGAGGCTTCGCTGGAGCTCATCGAGCACGGCTTGATCGAAGGCCTCCAGGACCTCGGCGCCGGGGGTGTGACCTGCGCGACCTCCGAGACGGCCGATCGCGCAGGGACCGGGATCCTCGTCGACCTCGAGGCGATTCCCAGGCGCGAGCCCGACATGGCCCCGTTCGAGGTGATGATCTCCGAGTCGCAGGAGCGGATGCTGGCGGTTGTCCGCCCGGACCATCTCGACGCGGTTCGGGAGGTCTGCGAGCGGTGGGGGCTGCCGGTCGCGGTGATCGGCCGGGTGACTGCCGACGGCGACCTTGCGGTCGTCTCCCGTGGCGGGGAGCTCGCGCGCGTGCCGGCCCGAGCGCTGACGTCGGACGCGATCGTGCACGAGCGCCTTGCGGCGCCGCCGGCCCGCCGGCGGCTGGCACCGGCACCGGGCGTGCCGGTCCTCCCAAGCGATGCTCTTCCCGAGCGCGGAATGGATCCCGGCGCCGTGCTGCTGGCGCTCATCGGGTCCCCAAACCTGTCGTCACGGCGGTGGGTCTACGAGCAGTACGACAGCAACGTAGGCGCGAACACCATCGTGCCGCCGGGGACCGGCGCGGCGGTCGTCCGCGTCAGAGGCACGTCGAAGGTCCTCGTCGCCTCGGCCGATGGGAACCAGTCGGTATCAGCCATCGACCCGGCCCTCGGCGCCGCCCTGAGCGTGGCGGAAGCCACGCGCAATGTCTCGATCACCGGCGCCCGGCCGCTGGGCGTGACGAACTGCCTCAACTTCGGCGACCCAACTCGGCCCGAGGCTTTCTGGCAGCTGTCCGAAGCGGTTCGGGGATTGGGCGATGCCTGCCGCGCCCTGGGCCTGCCGGTCACGGGCGGCAACGTGTCGCTCTACAACGAGTCGCCCGGGCGGGCCATCGCCCCGACGCCCGAGATCGGCGTCGTCGGGTTGCTCGAGGACCTCTCGAAGCTGGTCTCGCCGGCCTTCCGTACCGCGGGAGACGTGGTCGTGATCGTCGGGCAGGTCAGCCCGGGGCTGGCGGGCAGCGCCTACGCGACGCTGGCTGGCGTTGCACCCGAGGACGGGCCGCCCGCGCTCGATCTCGCAGCCGAGGCCGCCCTCCAGGCATTCGTTCGCGAGGCCGCGGACCGCAGCCTGGTTGCCAGCGCCCAGGACGTCTCGGCGGGTGGGCTGGCCGTTGCCCTCGCCGAGTCGGCGATCTGGGGCGAGATCGGCGGCCACCTCCGTTTGCCGATCGGCAACTCGCCCGCGGTCGAGCTGTTCGGCGAGAGTCCATCTCGAGTGGTCCTCACGAGCACGCCGCGCCATGCTGCGGCCCTCGTCCTGCTGGCGCGGCAGTTCGGACTGCCGGTCGAACAGGTCGGGGTCGTTGGCGGCGACCGGCTGATCGTGGAGCTGACGGGCGCCGGCGCGACCGGTGCGGCCGAGGAACGCGGCTCTCGCGTCGCCGACGCGCTGGACGTCCCCGTGTCACACCTGGCGCACGCGTGGGAGCACGGCCTCGTGCGTGCCCTGGGCCAGGAGCCCGACGCGCTGCCGCTGGGGGAGGGCTGACCGCATGTGTGGCGTCTTCGGAGCGGTGGTGCCCGGTAGCGGAACGATCGACGGTGGCCAGGTCGCCGCGCTCGGCCTGTTCGCGCTCCAGCACCGCGGGCAGGAATCGGCCGGCCTGGCGGTCAGCGACGGCGAGCAGCTCATGGTGTACAAGGACCTCGGCCTGATCTCGTCGGTGCTCGACGAGCGGCGCCTGCCGTCGCTGCGGGGCCGGCTGGCCATCGCCCACTGCCGCTATTCCACGACCGGCTCGACCGTGTGGGAAAACGCCCAGCCCACGTTCCGACTCGGGCCCCGCCGCGCGATCGCCATCGGCCACAACGGAAACCTGGTCAACACGCGCGAGCTCCTCGGACAGCTTCGCGGCGGGCGGGCACGTCTGCCTGCCTCGACCGACACGGAGCTGTTGACGGCGCTGCTGGCCGACGAGCCCGCGGCGGACACGGTCGACGCGTTGATTCGGGTCCTGCCGCGCGTCCGCGGCGCGTACAGCCTCGTGATCCTGGATGACCGCCGGGTCATCGGCGTGCGGGATCCGCACGGCTTCCGGCCGCTGGTGCTGGGCCGCCTCCCAGTGGACGCCGACGGGTCGCCGTCGGGCGCGGATGCGCCGGGCCTGTGGGGCGACGACGCGGCGAACACCGGCTGGCTGCTCTCGTCCGAAACCGCCGGCCTCGACATCGTGGGCGGGGAGTACGTGCGCGATGTCGAGCCGGGCGAGATCGTGATCCTGGAGGAGGGCCGCGAGCCTCGCTCGGTCCGTTTCGCGCCCGCCCAGCCAGCCCTGTGCGTCTTCGAGCTGATCTACTTCGCACGGCCCGATTCGTACATGGAGGGCCGCAACCTGTACGAGGCCCGCCGGCGAATGGGCATGGAGCTGGCTGGCGAGCACCCGGCCGACGGGGACCTGGTGATGCCCGTTCCCGACACGGGAGCGCCGGCGGCTGCCGGATTCGCCGAGGCCTCGGGCTCGCCCTATCGCGAAGGCCTCGTTCGCAACCGCTACACCGGCCGGACGTTCATCCAGCCTTCCCAGACGATGCGCCAGAGGGGCGTCACCATCAAGCTGAACCCCTTGCGTGAAGTCGTGCGCGGGCGGCGGCTCACAGTAGTGGACGATTCGATCGTGCGCGGAAACACCACCAAGCAGATCGTGGCGCTGCTGCGCCGAGCGGGCGCGGAAGAGGTCCACCTCCGAATCAGCGCCCCGCCCATCTACCACCCCTGCTTCTACGGGATCGACACGCAGATCGAGAAGGAGCTGATCGCGGCGACGCACACGGTTGAGGAGATCAGGACCTTCGTCGGCGCGGATTCGCTGGGGTACCTGTCGATCGGCGGGGTCCTGCGTGCTCTCGACCTGCCGTACGACCGGTTCTGCTTCGCCTGTTTCGACGGCAACTACCCGGAGCCCGTGCCGTACGACGCGTCGCGCCGCAAGTTCATGCTCGAGGAGGACGGCGAGGTCCTGTCACTCGTGGGTGTGTCCGGCTGATGAGTGGCCTGCCGCGCGATCGACCCGCGTACGCCGCCTCAGGCGTCGATGTCGCGGCGGGCGATCGGGCCGTCGAGCTCATGCGCCACGCGGTCGAGGGCACGCGGCGGCCGGAGGTCCTCCACGGGATCGGCGACTTTGGCGCGGCAGTCGGAGTGCCGGCCGGCTACCGAGACCCGGTGTTCGTGCTGTCAACCGATGGAGTGGGCACGAAGACGGCCATCGCCACGGCCCTCGGGCGCTACGACACGATCGGCCAGGACCTCGTTGCGATGTGTGCCGACGATGTGGTCTGCTCCGGAGCCGAGCCGGTGTGGATGCTCGACTACCTGGCCGTCGGTCGGGTGATCCCGGAGCGCGTGGCCGAGATCGTCGGCGGCATCGCCGAAGGCTGCCGCCGGGCGGGTTGCGCGCTCGTCGGCGGCGAGACCGCCGAGCACCCGGGGCTCATGGCCGCCGACGAGTTCGACGTTGCCGGCTTCTGCGTCGGCGTGGTCGAACGCGAACGACGCCTCGCCCCGGCGCTGGTCCGCGAAGGCGACGCCCTGGTCGGGCTGGCCGCTGCAGGACTCCACGCGAACGGCTTCTCCCTGGTTCGTGAGCTCGTCCGGACGTCCGACCTTGATCTGACCGCGCCCTACGCCGAGGTTGTCCGTCGCTGGCTGCCCGCTGCCGATATCGAGGACGAGTGGGCCGGCCTCCCTCTTGGAGAAGTGCTCCTCCAGCCTACGCGGATCTACGCGCCGGCCATCCTTGAGCTGCTCCGCCGCGTCGAGGTGCACCGGCTCGCTCATGTCACCGGCGGCGGCTTGCCCGGCAACGTGCCGCGAATGCTGCCCGACGGCCTAGGTGCCCGCCTCGATCCCGCGCGCTGGCCGATGCCGACGGTCCTGAGCCTGCTCGGTGAGGTAGGCGGCCTCGACGGGGGGGAGCTGCGGTCGACGTTCAACGGGGGCCTCGGTATGGTCGCCGCCCTTCCCCGGCAGGAAGTGACCCCGGCGATTGAGGAGCTCGAGCACCGCGGCATCCAGGCGTGGGAGGTCGGCCGCGTCGAGAGCCTGGCGAACCTGGGGGGCGTGCGCTACGTCGAGGCGCCGATCGAGTGAACGGCCGGATCGCCGTCGCCGTCAGCGGGACCGGCAGCAATCTCTTCGCGCTCGCCGCCGCGGCCGAGCGCGGTGAGCTCGGCGGCGACATCGCCCTCGTGATCGCTGATCGCGAGTGCCCGGCACTCGCGTGGGCCCGAGAGCGCGGGCTCCAGGCGGCCCTCATCACCGGCGGCGACGATCGCGCGGTGAGCGACGCCCTGCGCGAGGCGGCGGTCGACGTACTGGCGCTGGCCGGCTACATGCGGCTGATCGGCCCGGCGACACTCGCCGCCTTCGACGGGCACATCCTCAACACGCACCCCTCGCTCCTGCCGGCATTCCCGGGCGCGCACGCCGTGCGCGATGCGCTCGCGGCCGGGGTCGCGGTCGCCGGCGCTACGGTCCATCTCGTCAACGAGGTCGTCGATGGGGGGCCCATCCTGCTCCAGGAAGCGGTCCCCGTCCTGCCGGACGACACCGAGCAGACCCTTCACGAGCGCATCAAGGCCGTCGAGCACCGGCTCCTGCCACGGGCGGTGGCGCTCGTCCTTGCCGGTGCAGTTCGGATCGCCGGCAATCGCGCGACCGTCGATCTGGCGGCCGCCGCCGAGCGCCTCCCGCGAAGTCGGCGCGCCCTGCTGTCGGTTTCGGACAAGACCGACCTGGTGCACTTCGCCGAGGGCCTCGCACGTGCCGGCTTCGAGCTCGTGTCGACCGGGGGCACCGCCGCGGCCCTCCGCGATGCGGGCCTGGCCGTGACCGACGTCGCCGCCGTCACGGGCTTCCCGGAGATGCTCGACGGCCGGGTAAAGACCCTCCATCCACGGATCCACGCAGGGATCCTGGCCGATCTTCGGCAGCAAGACCATTTGCGGCAGCTGGTCGCCTCCGCGATCGCCCCGTTCGAGGTCGTGGCGGTCAACCTGTATCCCTTTGCACGGGCGGCCGAGCGTCCGGGGATCGGCCTGGACGAGCTGGTCGAGGAGATCGACATCGGCGGCCCGTCACTGATTCGGGCGGCCGCCAAGAACCATGCGTCGGTGACGGTCGTCACGGCACCCGCACGGTACGAGGCGGTGCTCGTCGCGATCCAGGAGCTCGGCGGCGTTCTGGCCGGCGTGCGCGCGGCCCTGGCGATCGAAGCCTTCCGCCATACCGCGGCCTACGACGCGAGGGTGGCGGCCGAGCTGCCGTGCGCGATGGACGCGGCCGGACTGGACCTGCCGGATGAGTCCGGGCTGCCACGTTCGGCGGACCAGTTCCCGGCGACGCTGACGATCGCGCTCGAAAAGGTCGAGACGCTGCGCTACGGTGAGAACCCGCACCAGCCGGCCGCGCGCTACCGCCGGCTCGGCCGGGGTGCCGAGACGGGCCCGTTCGCGTCCGGGGAGCCGCGGCTCCAGGGCAAACCGCTCTCCTACAACAACGTCCTCGACGCGGCTGCAGCGGCGGCATTGGCCCGCGCGCTGCGCGGTCCAGCCTGCGTCATCGTCAAGCACACCAATCCGTGCGGCGCGGCCGAGCGCCGGAGCGCGGTGGAAGCCTGGCGGGATGCCCTGGCCGGCGATCCCGTCTCGGCCTTCGGGGGCGTGGTCGGGCTCACCCGGGAGGTGGACGGTCCCCTCGCCGAGGCGCTCATATCGATCTTCCTCGAGGTGATCGTCGCTCCCGGCTTTGACGAGGCCGCCCGGCGCGCTCTGGCGGCCAAGCCGAACCTGCGCCTTCTCGTCGATCCCTCCCTGGCCGACGAGGGACCGCCCCCCGGGGCCTCGCCGACCGGCTCGATCCGGACGGCAGGCGGCGCGGTCCTGGTTTCGGCCCCGGACGCGCAACCGGACGATCCGGCCGAGTGGGCCCTCGTGACCCGGCGGCCCCCCAGCGACGCCGAACGACGCGACCTCGAGCTGGCCTGGCGCCTCGTCCGCGGCGTGACCTCCAACGCCATCGTCCTCGTCCGCGACGGTCGACTCGTCGGCCTCGGGTCTGGCCAGACCAGCCGGGTCGATGCCGCGCGCCAGGCCGTGGCCAAGGCCGCGGCGATCAGCGGTCCGGAGGCGCTCAGGGGCGCCGCGTGCGCGTCCGACGCCTTCTTTCCCTTCGCCGACGGCGTCGAAGCCTGCCTCGAGCACGGCGTGACCGCCTTCGTCCAGCCCGGCGGCTCCGTGCGAGACGCGGAGGTGGTTGCCACGGTCGACAAGGCAGGAGCGACCATGTTGGTAACGGGCCGGCGTCACTTCCGCCACTGAGCGGCAGACCGCGCTCACTTCCCCGACCGGTAGGGCTGCGGTCACTTCTCCCCTTGACCGGCGGCCTTCCCCTTGACGGGTCGTCAGGGAGACGGACAATCGCGGCGAGACTGGAGGAGGCGCCTTGTCCCCTAGGCAGACCAATGAGGAGGTCGTCCGCCAATACGCTCTTGCGGCGAGCGTCAACGACCTCGACGGCATGACTGCCCTGCGGGCTCCCGATTGGCGGGTGACCTGGCCCCAGTCGGGCGAAATGGTGGTCGACGACGAGGATTTCCGGGCCATCGTGGACAACTACCCGGGTGGCAGTCCGCGCACCGAGATGCGGCGCGTGGTCGGCGACGTGGATCGCTGGGTGGTCAGCCCGAGCGGGACCGTACTGCGCGTGGCCGGCAGCGGTGACTTCTGGTGGGCCGAGTGGTCTGTTACCTACCCGGACGGCCAGGCCTATCAGTGCATCGACCTGATCGAGCTGCGCGACGGAAGGGTCTGGCGCGAGTCCGTCTACTGGGCCACGCCGTTCACAGCACCCGACTGGCGGGTGCAATGGGTGGAGATGGACGCGGCGTATCGGGACAGCCCTGCGTCGTGACCCTCGCAGGCACGGACCTGGTCACCATTTCCGAGGAGCCCCTCAGCCTCGAAGAGCTCCTCGAGGTGGTTGCCGGAGCACGCATCGAACTGGCGCCCGCAGCCCTGGACCGGATCCGCGCCAGCCAGGCCGTGGTCGATGCTGCGGTAGATGGACCGGATCTCGTCTACGGCCTCAATACCGGCCTGGGTCACATGCGCAACGAGCGCATGTCGCGCGAAGCGCTGGCGGGCTACCAGGATGGGATCGTGGCGTCGCATGCCGGCGGCATGGGTGCGCCACTGCCATCGCGCATCGTCCGCGCCGCGATGGCTGCGCGACTGAGCGGCCTGGCCCGCGGAGGCTCCGGCGCGAGCGTCGGCGCCGCGCAAATCCTCGTCGCGCTCCTGAACGCGCGGATCCATCCCATCGTGCCCGAGATCGGGTCCGTCGGGGCGGCAGATCTCATGCACATGGCCGCCATCGCCCAGGTCGCGCTTGGACGTGGACGCGCCGAGGTCGACGGGCGCGTCCTCGACGGCGCCGAGGCGCTTCGCCAGGCCGCAATCGCACCGCTCACGCTCGGGCCGAAGGACGGCCTCGCCCTGGTTTCGGCCAACGGCGTGGCGATCGGCCATGGTGCACTGGTGGTGGCCCGAGCCGCGGATCTGGCCAGCCTGGCAGACGTCGCCCTGGCGCTCTCGCTGGAAGCGATCGGCGGCAATCATTCGATCGTCGACCCGGCAGTGGCGGCCGCCAAGGGCATCGCCGGTCAGGCTGCGGCCGCGGACCATATCAGGGCGCTCCTGGCCGGTGGACCACCCGAAGACTCCTCGCCGTCGTCGCCGGTCGACGGACCGACTCCTCCCCGGGGAACAACTTCGGTCCAGGATCCACTCTCATTCCGCGTTGCGCCCCAGGTGCACGGCGCCTTCCGAACCTTCCTGGACGTAGCCTGGGAGGCCGTCGAAACGGAGCTCAACGCCTCCGACGACAACCCCCTCGTGTCCATCGCCGACGGTCGTCTGATCAGCAACGGCAACTTCCAGCCCGTTGTCCTGGCGCTTGCCTTCGACGCCATTCGGCCGGCGGTGGCCCACGTCGGGCAGCTGTCGGAGCGGCGCATGAATCACCTCTGGAGCACGGTCTTCGCGCAGCCGCTGGTCCTGGAGGCCGCGTCCGGCGCTTGGGCGACGGGGCTGCAGAGCGGGCTATTGCTGCGGTATGCGGCCGCGACGCGCTATGCCGCACTGCGCGGGATGGCGCAGCCCGCGACGCTGGACATCGGGACGCTCGACCTGGCGGTCGAGGACCACGCCACGAACGCTCCCGAGACCGTTCGCCGGACCGACGAGGCGCTCGACGCGCTCGAGGACATACTCGCGGTTGAGCTTCTGATGGCTCGCGGCATCCTCCAGGCCCCGGGCTCGCATGGCGGCCTGGGCCGAGGCGGCCGGCTCGTCCTTGCCGAGCTCAACGAGGTCATCGCGAAGCTTCCCAACGCGGCAGCCTCGAGCGATCTCCACGAGGCGATCGTGGTGGCAATGCGCGACCGCCTCCTGCCCGCCCTGGCATCCGAGGGCTTTGCCTGAGGCCACGGCTTCGCCCTCCCGGACCGCCGTTGTCGGGCGGGACGGCTGCTACCATCGCGATCCCATGCCCGGACCCGACCGTTCTGCCGAATCTGAGCGCGCCCGTTACTACCTGACGACGGCGATTGCCTACGCCAACAACCGGCCGGGCCTGCACACGCTGTTCGAGGTGATCGGTGCCGACGCGATTGCCCGCTGGCACCGCATGAAGGGCAACGAGACGCGATTCCTGACCGGCACCGACGAGTACTCGGTGAACATCGCCCTCACGGCCGCCGAACAGGGCAGGGACCCCAAGGCCTTCGTCGACGAGATGGTGGCGTTATTTCGGACTGCCGAGGACACCCTCCAGATCAGCCCCGACCGCTTCATCCGGACGACCGATCTCGACCACCAGCGTGCCGTCCACGAAATGATCCGAAGGGCGTACGCCAGCGGCGACCTGTACGTTGGCAACTACGAGGGCTGGTACTGCCCGAATGAGGGCTTCATCCCGGCCAGCCAGCTCGTCGAGGACTCGAGTGGCATCCACTGCGCCAACCACCCGACGGTAGCCCTCCAATGGCTGTCCGAGCGCAACTGGTTCTTCCGGCTATCCGCGTACCAGGCGAAACTCGAGCGCTATTACGCCGAGCACCCCGACTGGGTCCAACCGGAGTACCGCAAGAACGAGATGCTGGGCTTCATCCGAGGTGGCCTGGAGGACTTCTCGGTCAGCCGCGAGAAGGCGTCATGGGGGATCCCGTTCCCGATCCGCGAGGATGGCTCGTCGTCCCAGCTTCCGGACGGGTCGTGGGATCCGGCGGCGGGCACGGTCTACGTCTGGTTCGACGCCCTGACCAACTACATCACCGGCGCGGGCTTCCCCGACGACCCGGAGGCGTTCGCCAAGTGGTGGCCGTGTGACGTCCACATCATTGGCAAGGACATCAACCGCCTCCACACGATCATGTGGCCCGCCATGCTGATGAGCGCCGGACTGGCCCTGCCAAAGCTGGTCTGGGTCCACGGCTGGCTGCTCGCCCAGGGCGAGCGGATGAGCAAGAGCCGCGGCAACTTCCTCGACCCTAACGACATGGTCGCCGCCCTGGGCAGTGACGGGACGCGCTACGTCACCCTGCGCGAGGCCGCGTTCGACCGCGACAGCGACGTCAGCTGGAATTCCTTCGTGCGGCGCTACAACGCCGATCTGGCCAACGACTTTGGCAACCTCGTCAACCGGACCGTCACGATGGTCAATCGATACCTCGGGGGAAACCGGCCGCCGCCGGGGCCGCCGGCCTCGCTCAGGAGCGATTGGCTGAGCACGTCGCTGAGCTATCGCGGGCACCTGGAGGGCTTTCTGCTGCACGAGGCCCTGGCCGTGCTCTGGGTCTTCGTGGGGGCCGTCAATCGCCTGGTCGACGCCGAGAAGCCGTGGGCGCTCGCGAAGGCGGCGGGGTCCAACGATGCGGATGCCGGGGAGAGGCTTCGAAATGTGCTGGGCGACCTCGTGGAGGCATGCCGGCTCATCGCGCTGGCGACCGCTCCGTTCATCCCCTCGATCGCCCCGAAGGTCCTCCAGCAGCTCGGTTACGACCAGCCTTATGGACCGGATGGCAAAGACGGGCCGCCGTTACTGGACGAGCTCGAATGGGGCGCCCACGCCGAGGAGGCAGGCCATGTGGCCCTGCCGGAGCCGCTCTTCCCGCGACTCGATGTCGAATCCCCGGTAGCCTGATCGTCGAAAGAATGATGAGCAACAAGCCCGCAAAGGAGGTGTCCCATGGCAACCGGTGAGATCACCCATATCGAGTTCCCCGCGGACGATCTCGACCGTGCAAAGCGCTTTTACGAGGCGGTGGCCGGCTGGCAGTTCAGCGAGATGGAGGGCTTTCCCGGCTACTGGCTGTTCAGGACCGCGGAAGGCTCCGGCGGCGGCCTCGGCAGGCGTGGCGAGAGCGTCGGCAATGTGATCCGCGACTACATCACCGTCACGAAGCTGGAGGATGCAGTCCGCGCAGCGGAGCAGAACGGCGGCAAGGTCGTGACGCCGCCCTCCGAGATCCCGGGCATGGGCCGCTGGGCGGCCGTCCTCGACAGCGAGGGCAACGAGATCGGCTTGTGGGAGGACACACCAAAGGCCTGACCCGGATACTCGGGAGGCGCCGATTGACGGCGCCCCCGACAATGCCCGCGTGATCTGTCAGGGGTGCGGGCAAGCTCTCGACCATGGCACGCGCTTCTGCCCAGCGTGCGGGACGTCCACGCAGGCTTCCTGTTCCGCGTGCGGCGCTACCCTGCCGACAGGGGCCAGGTTCTGCCCATCGTGCGGCCAAACGGTCGGCGAAGGCTCGCCCGCCGAGCTGGCGTCACCTTCCGCAGACGCCGGTGCGACCGGATCCGGGCGCGAGCGCAAGGTCGCCACCATCCTGTTTGCCGATCTCGTCGGCTTCACGAGCCTCAACGAGACGACCGACCCGGAGCTGGTCCAGGCCTTGGTCAGCCGGGCGTTCGATCGCCTCTCGGCGGAGGCCACTCGGTACGAGGGCTCGATCGAGAAGTTCGCCGGCGATGCCATGCTGGCCGTCTTCGGCGTGCCGGCCGTCCACGAGGACGACGCCGAACGCGCCGTGCGAGCCGCCTTCGAGATGCAAGCGGCAATGCGAGACCTCGGGCTCGAGCTCGCGGCGGAGGGCCGGCCCGAGCTCGGGCTGCGGATCGGCGTGGAGACCGGCGAGGTGCTCGTCGACCTCGGGCGCGTCGGCGTCGAGCGCGACCGCATGGTCACTGGCGACGCTGTCAACACTGCGGCGCGCCTGCAGCAGGCAGCGACGCCAGGCAGCGTGCTGGTGGGCGCGGTCGCTCATGCGCTGACGCGAGAGCTCGTCGAGTACGAGGAGCTGTTGGCACTGCCGCTCAAAGGCAAGACCCTTCCCGTGGCCGCCTGGCGAGCGGTGGCCGTGACGGCGCGTCGGGGTGGTCGGCGCGCCCCCATCGGCATCGAGGCGCCGATGATCGGCCGCGACGAGGAGATAGCCCTCCTCAAGGAGACCGTCAGGCGAAGCGCGGTCGAGGCCCGGCCGCATCTCGTGACCGTTCTCGGCAGTGCCGGGGTGGGCAAGTCGCGCCTGACCTGGGAGCTCGAGAAGTACCTGGACGGATTGCCCGACAACTACGTCTGGCGTAAGGGCCGCTGTCTTGCCTACGCCCAGACCAGCTACTCGGCGTTCTCCGACGCCCTCAAGGTTGACGCCAGAATCCTCCAGGACGACGCCCCAGAAGCGGCCGAGGCCAAGCTCGAGGCGCGCCTTACGGAGCTCGGTGATGGGCCGCCCGACGCCGGCATGATAGAGGCGTTGCGGGCTGTCGTCGGGCTCGGGACGACGGCGCGACTGCAGCGTGACGAGCTGTTCGACGCTTGGCGGCGATACGTCGAGCTGCTCGCGCGCCAGGCGCCGCTCGTACTCGTGCAGGAGGACGTTCACTGGGCCGACGAAGGCCTGCTTGATTTCCTGGAATACCTCGCCCGCTGGAGTGAAGGCCGGATCGTGATGCTCTGCCTTGCGCGCCACGAGCTGCTCGAGCGCCGGCCGGCGTGGGGCGGCGGGCTGCCGAACGCGGCGACGATCGTGCTCGAGCCGCTGGCTCCGCAGGAGAGTGCCGCCCTGCTCGATCGCCTGCTGGAAGGCGGCCTGCCATCGGAAGTTCGAGATCGCGTCGTGGCGCTCGCCGACGGCAACCCTCTCTTTACCGAAGAGCTCGTCCGGATGTTCGTCGACCGGGGCGTCGTCCGCTTCGGCAATCGCCGGTGGGAGCTGTCGCGCCGACTCGAGGATGTGGAGATCCCCAGCTCGATCCAGGCCGTCCTTGCCGCCCGTCTTGACACGCTCCCGGCAGGCGAGAAGCGAGTCACCCAGGATGCGGCCGTCGTTGGCCGTATCTTCTGGGATGCACTCATCGCCCACCTTGCCCGAAGTGGCACCGCGCCCGTCCGAGATGCTCTGCGTCGGCTGCGGATCAAGGAGCTGGTCGTCCCGCGTGAACCCTCCATCCTGGCGGGCGCCTCGGAGTTTGGCTTTCGCCACGTCCTGATTCGGGACGTTGCCTACGACTCGCTGCCGAAGCGCGAACGCGCCGCCAAGCACCTGGCCGTCGCCCACTGGGCCGAGGACATCCTGGCCGACCGGACGGACGAGATGGTCGAGCTCCTCGCATCGCACTACCTCGCGGCGCTGCGTTACGAGGAAGAGCTGGGTGGGACCCCGCCCGACCGGATGGCCGATCTTCGCCGCCAGACGTACTCGTACGCGAGACGTGCCGGCGCCCGCGCAGCCGACCTCTATCAGCTCGAGTCGGCGGCTCAGTGGCTTACGCTTGCCGTCGACCAGGCCACCATCCTCGAGATGCCGGTCCGCGAGAGAGCCGCGCTGGCTGAGGAGTTCTACCTCGGGACCCTTGGGAACGTGCCCGTGGAACGGCTTCTGGCAGCTCTGGAGGACGCGATCCGCCTACTCGAGGGTCTACCCGACCGAACCGGCGACGACGATCAGCTGCTGGGCCGCCTGCGCGCTCAATCCAGCCACTGCCTTCTCAACCTGGAACGCGTCGAGGAGGCACGTGCTGTCCTGCGCGCCGGAATCGCAGCGCTCGAAGGCGAGCCGACATCAGCCCGAGCCCTGCTTCGGGCGCGGTTGGGGTGGACGTACTGGCGGGCCGGCCCTGTCGCTGAGGCCCGACCGCCCCTCGAGCTGGCGGTCGATGAGGCTCGTGCGGTCGGCGCTTCCGACGTCGAACGGTGGGCCATTCACGATCTCGGCATTGTGCTTAGCAGGACCGGCGATCTCAAAGGGTCACTTCCCTTTCTGACGGAAAGCTTCCGACTCGCGCGCGAAGCGCGCGACCACATCCTGGTTGCCCGTTGTTTCGTGAACGTGCCCGCGGTCATGTGGGAGAACGGCTCGCCCTCCTCCGAGGTGGGACCAATTCTCCAGGAAGGACTGGAGGCGAGCCGGCGTGCCGGCGACCGGACGACCACGGCGTGGATCGCGCAGAACATCGCCGATCAGTACTTCGAACGGGGCGAGCTCCGCGAGGCCACCCACTACTACGAGGAGGCAGCCGCGGCATCCCGGGCAGTGGGCGACGAGCCCAAGGCGGCGGTCTCGCGACTGGGATTGGGCTGGGTTCGGTATTTCAAGGGCGACCTTGACGCGGCGGCCGACGTCGAGATCGAGCGGGCGCGGTTGACGACCGCCTCCGGCCTCGATCCACAGGGCGCGCCGTACGAGGCAATGTGGGAGTCCTGGCGGACGTGGCGCGAGGATCCCAATGCCGCCATGCTAGGGCTTCGTCAGGCGATCGAAAGACTGCCCGGATCCCCGGTCATCGATGCGCAGCGCTGGCTCGTGAGGATGGCCCTTCGCCTGGACGATGCCAATGCGTTGGCGACCGGCCTTGAGGGATTCCGCATTGTGTCTCGACACGCGAGCGGCGTCATGCGCCACCTGGATTTGCGCTGGGCGAATGCACTGGCCGCCGGCGACAAGGCATCGATCCAGCAGCTCCGAGGAGTCGCAGATGAGATGGAGGCGCTGGGCTGTCCGCTGCCAGCTGCCGACGCCTTGGCCGATGCCGCCCTGATCGCCGCACGCAACGGGATCGAATCCGGCGATTTCGTCGAGGCGGCTCGCGCCCTTTACGCGGGGTGCGAAGTCGTGCCGATCCTCGGCCCCCTGCCCGAGACGCGATGGGTCGAGCCGCGCGCCGGGGACACGATCGCCGCGTCGGTTTGACGCGTGCGCCTGGTCGACAGCCACTGCCACCTGCAGGCGGACCGATTCGAAGGGGACGCCGACCT
The DNA here is from genome assembly GCA_005883615.1 of Chloroflexota bacterium. GTDB lineage: Bacteria > Chloroflexota > Limnocylindria > Limnocylindrales > CSP1-4 > CF-16. Next base: position 26,823 of record VBEC01000027.1, read on the forward strand.
GGTCCTCGGTGGCGCGCGCCTGGCTGGCGTCGAACGGCTGCTCGTCCCCGGCTGGGACCGCGCCTCGTGCGAGCAAGCGTTCGCGCTCGCCGAGCGATTCCCGTGGATCGACGTGGCCGTGGGCGTTCATCCGCACGATGCGGCCAATGTTCCCGATGAAGATTGGCCCTGGTTCGTCGAGGCGGCGGGCGACGAGCGGGTCGTCGCCGTCGGGGAGACCGGTCTCGATTTCGACCGAGTCTTCTCACCGGCCGAGGCGCAACTGTCCAACCTGCGCCGGAACCTGGCGCTCGCGCTCGAGCTCGGAAAGCCGGCCGTTCTCCACTGCCGCTCAGCCGCCGACCAACGCGACGCCCAGGACGCGCTCCTCGCCGAGCTCGGTCGCGCCGGCTTCGACGATCCGGCCGCAGTGGCCGCCTTCGGCGGTAGGCCCCCCGCGATCATCCACTCGTACTCGGGCCCGGCCGACTACGCGGAAGCGATATTGCGGCTGGGCTTGGGCGTGAGCTTTTCGGGCCTGGTCTTCCGTGCCGGCGAGGAGCCTTCGGCCGAGGTTGCCCGCCTCGTGCCGGCCGATCGCCTCCTGGTGGAGACCGATTCGCCGTTCTTGTCACCCCCGGGTGCGCCGCGCCGTCGTAACGAGCCGGAGTTCGTGGCAGTGACTGCCCACTGGCTCGGCGAGCGGCGGGGCGTGGATCCGGAGACCCTGGGTGGGCAGCTCGTGGCGAGCTACGACCACGTTCTTCCTCGGCAGCGACCAGCCTAGCCGGCCGGACACTGGTCCAGGCCATCAGCGGCGACTGCTTACCGGCATCTACCATCGGCCGTGCTGCAAACGTGATCTCCGCCTGGGTCGGGGCGGTTGGCCAGCCTTCGCTATCCCGACCTGAGCTGCGGGGCGGGGAGAAACGGGGCGATTCGCAAGCTTGCACGAGGCTTCACGTGCCCTTTGACTGGTTACCACCACCCGGGCTGGCAGGGGACGGGAAAACGGCGTCCTTTCGCAGTTTCCAAGCTAAGGGAAACCCGCCTGCTTTCGCGGTTGACAGCTGCGACGCCACTCCTTTAGAGTATTAGCACTCTCACAGTCAGAGTGCCAAGCGGCCTGAGCCCTCCGGTCGGCGCCATATCGCGCGACGTCGGAAATGGCTCACCGCCAGCGCTTATCCATCCGGTATCGGGATCGGCTCGCGCCCTCGGGGCGCCCGTCCCAGGCACAGACTGACGGCCCGATCGCGGTCGTCGAAGGAGGATCGCACCTTGGCCACAGCCACCGCTACCAAGACCAAGCTTCGCCCGCTCGGTGATCGCGTGGTCATCCAACCGACCCCGCGCGAAGAGACCACCAAGAGTGGCATCGTCCTGCCCGACACCGCCAAGGAGAAGCCCCAGGAGGGCAAGATCCTGGCCGTCGGTCCCGGCCGCATCCTCGACGACGGGAAGCGCGAGCAGATCGACGTCAAACAGGGCCAGAAGGTCCTCTATGCCAAGTACGCGGGCACCGAGTTCAAGGTGAACGAGGAGGATCTCCTCATCGTCAGCCAGAAGGACATCCTCGCCGTCGTCGAGGACTGACCCCGCTCCGGCTGCCGCACCACCAGACCTGGAGGAAAACCCCCACATGGCAAAGCAACTCATTTTCGACGAAACCGCTCGCCGCGAGCTCAAGCAGGGCATCGACCGGATGGCCGATGCCGTCAGGGTCACGCTCGGCCCAAAGGGCCGCAACGTCGTGCTCGACAAGAAGTTCGGGTCACCCACCATCACTAATGATGGTGTGACCATCGCCCGCGACATCGAGCTCGACGATCCGTTCGAGAACATGGGCGCCCAGCTGCTCAAGGAAGTCGCGACCAAGACCGACGACGTCGCCGGCGACGGCACCACGACCGCTGTCGTCCTGGCCCAGTCGATGGTCAGCGAAGGCCTCCGGACGGTGAGCGCCGGGGCCAACCCGATGATCCTCAAGCACGGTCTCGAGAAGGCCGTCGAGGTCGTCGTAGAGGAGATCAAGAATCAGTCCCGCAAGGTGGACACGCGCGAGCAGATCTCGGCCGTGGCCGCCATCAGTGCCGCCGATCCAGAGGTCGGCGAGATCATCGCCGAGGTGATGGACAAGGTCGGCAAGGACGGCGTCATCACCGTCGAAGAGGGCCAGAGCCTGGGCCTCGAGAAGGAATACACCGAGGGCATGCAGTTCGACCGGGGCTACATCAGCGCCTATTTCGTGACCAACCCCGACCGGATGGAAGCGGTGCTCGAGAACCCCTACATCCTCATCACCGACAAGAAGATCTCGGCCGTGCCGGACGTCCTGCCGGCGCTCGAGAAGGCCGTCTCCCAGGGCAAGCCCATGCTCATCATCGCCGAGGACGTCGACGGTGAGGCACTGGCCACCCTGGTGGTCAACAAGCTGCGCGGCACCGTCCAGGTGCTGGCCGTCAAGGCACCGGGCTTCGGCGATCGGCGAAAGGAGATGCTGCGTGACATCGCCGTCCTGACCGGCGGCACCGTCATCAGCGAGGAGATTGGGCGCAAGCTCGACTCGGTCCAGCTCGAGGATCTCGGCCAGGCCCGCCGGGTCGTCGCGACCAAGGACGACACCACGATCGTCGACGGCGCGGGCAAGCCCGAGGAGATCAAGGGCCGCATGGGCCAGATCAAGGCCCAGATCGAGGAAACCACGTCCGACTACGACAAAGAGAAGCTCCAGGAGCGCCTGGCCAAGCTGTCGGGCGGCGTCGCCGTCATCAAGGTCGGCGCGGCCACCGAGGTCGAACTGAAGGAGAAGAAGCACCGCATCGAAGACGCTCTATCGACGACCCGCGCGGCCGTCGAGGAGGGGATCGTCGCCGGTGGTGGCACGACGCTGCTGCAGGCCATCCCGGCTCTCGACAAGCTCAAGCTCGATGGCGAGGAGCAGATCGGGGTGGACATCGTCCGCCGCGCTCTCGAAGCTCCGGTCCGCCAGATCGCCGACAATGCCGGCGCGCGCGGCGAGGTCGTCGTGGAGACCGTTGCCAAGTCCAAGCTCGGCACCGGCTTTGACGCCCTCAAGGGCGAGTACAGGGACATGTTCACGGCGGGCATCGTCGACGCGGCCAAGGTGACCCGTTCTGCCCTCCAGAACGCGGCCTCCATCGCGGCCATGGTCCTGACCACGGAGACGTTGGTGACCGATCTCCCCGAGAAGGAGAAGGCACCCGCCGGCGGTCCGCACGGACACGGCGGCGATATGGACTTCTAATCCCCGACACCAACTCCGTCACAGGAGCCCCGGGCCGGTCCGCCGGTCCGGGGTTTCGATTCCCGGGTACCTTCGGGTGTTTGACAGAAGCCCGACCGGCGGGCACCCTCCCCACGCCGTCACCCGGATTGAAGCGCCGTCGGGAGAGAAGAAATGTTTCGCCGCCTCGCGTCCCTGGTTGCAGCCGCCGTGCTCGTCGTCGGCGCCTGCTCGTCCGTGCCGGCCGTCACGGACCCCAAGGAGATCATGACCAAATCGGTCGTGTCCCTTCAGGGCCTGAAGACGGCCCACCTCAAGCTGGACGTGTCTGGTTCGGTCAAGCTCGACATCACCGGCACAGGGAATCCCACTGCGCTCAACCTGCAGGGCACGACGATGCAGGGTGACGTGAACGTTCCCGACAAGAAGGCCCACATCGCCATCGCGGTGCCAGCGCTCCTCAACGTGACCGCGGACCTGATCCAGATCGCCGACACCACGTACACCAAGATCAGCCTCCAGGGCGACAAGTACACGAAGTCGACCTCCGCCTCGAGCGCCGTGAACACCGATCCGACGAAGGCCCTGGGCGATCTGACCACCGCACTGAACAAGCTGTCGTCCCCACCCACCAAGCTCGGTGACGAGAAGTGCGGAAGCGCCGACTGCTATCACGTCCAGGTGAAGGTCACCAGCGCCGATCTGAACGCGATCGGGACACCGACCAGTGGCGTCAGCGGCGACGGGACCCTCGATCTGTATACCCAGAAGAGCGACTTCCGACCGGTCAAGCTCACGATGGCTGTCAACGGCGGTGACCAGGGCAATCTGGTGATCACTGTCGAACTGTCGAACTTCGACGCTCCCGTCTCGATCGACGCGCCCAGCGCCGACCAGATCCGCTGACCGCGCACGGCCACGGATCGGTCCGCCGGCCGCCTCACGGAACCCGGCCTGGAAATCATCTGGAGAGCCCGCCGACCTACAATGCGGCGGTGAATCCCACGACGCCCAGGCGGTCCGGGCGTGCCCGCCGCGGGGAGCTTCCCGAACCGGACCAGGACGAACTCGCGAGCCAATCGTTCCAGTTCGAGCCGGACGGGAGGCTGGCTGCAGAGCCGGCCTTCGATGAGGAGCCGCCGCCCCCGCCGGACCTCCGCGACGGGGCGTCGGCCGAGTCCGCCTCGGACGGGCGGGTGGCCGCGACGGAGGCTTTGGCGGCCCGAATTCTGGCCAATCTGAATGCTCCCCAGGCCGAGGCCGTCACGACGACCGAGGGCCCCCTTCTCATCCTCGCCGGGGCGGGCAGCGGCAAGACGCGCGTGCTGGCCCATCGGGTCGCGTACCTGGTCGGGGTCAAGGGCGTCCGGCCGTGGCAGATCCTGGCCGTGACGTTCACCAACAAGGCTGCCGCCGAACTTCGTCAACGAATCCTGTCGCTCGTCGGCGAGGCGGGCCGGGACGTGCAGGCGGGGACCTTCCACGCGATCTGCGCGCGTGTCCTGCGTCGCGACGGCGAGTCGATCGGGATCGATCGGCGCTTCGTCATCTACGACACGGACGACCAGCAGACGTTGATGAAGCAGATCCTGCGCGAGGAGGACCTGCCGGCCACCGGCGAGTACCGCCCGGCTGCCGTGCTCGGCTCGATCAGCCGCGCCAAGAATGATCTGGTCGACCTGGGCGCCGCCGACGAACGGTTGCTCAATCACTACGAGCGCGTCGTTGCCCGGCTGGCGCGTCGCTATCGGGAACGACTGAAGGCCGCCAATGCGCTCGACTTCGACGACCTTTTGCTGGAGGCCGTTCACCTGTTCGAAGGGGCGCCGCAGGTCCTGGCGCGCTACCAGGATCGCTGGCGGTACCTCCACGTTGACGAGTATCAGGACACCAATCGGCCCCAATACCTGTGGGTGCGCGCGCTTGCCCAACGGCACCGCAACCTGTGCGTCGTTGGCGACGACGACCAGTCGATCTATTCCTGGCGGGGCGCCGACCTTCGCAACATCCTCGACTTCGAGCGCGACTACCCCGACACGGCCGTGATCAAGCTCGAGCAGAACTATCGGAGCACTCAGCTGATCCTCGATGCCGCCCATGCCGTGGTGAGCCGGAACGCCGCGCGCAAGGACAAGCAGCTGTGGACCGAGAACGCCGGTGGCCGGCGCATCCAGCGCTTCGAGGCCTTCAGCGAGGAAGAGGAAGCCGAGTGGATCGCCCGCCAGGTCGAGTCGCTGATCGGCGGCCCCGGCTCCGCGCTGACCCGCCGGGCGGACGACGAAGACCCCCTGCGCTCGCAGGACATCGCCGTCATGTATCGGATGAACGCCCAGTCGCGAGCCATCGAGGAGGCGTTCCTGCGCTACGGCATCCGGTACCAGCTGGTCGGTGGCACGCGCTTCTACCAGCGGCGCGAGGTCAAGGACGCCCTTTCCTACCTGCGGATCCTTCGCTCCGATACGGATACGGTCAGCTTCGAGCGGATCATCAACGTTCCGGCCCGGGCGATCGGCGACAAGACCATCGAGGCGTTGCGCGGAGCTGTCGCCCGCGACGAAATCACGTTCTGGGAGGCGATCCAGGCCGGCGGCGCAGCATCCCACGGCCTCGAGACGCTCCCTTCCCGGACCCGCAACGCGCTCGCCGGGTTTGCGGCGCTGGTCGCGCGGCTGCGGACCCGGATTGGGGTGCTGCCGCTGCCGGAGCTCCTCGACGAGGTCCTCGAGGCGTCGGGCTACCGCGCGATGCTGGCCGACGGATCGGAGGACGGCGAGGAACGCTGGGCGAACCTGCTCGAGCTGCGCGAGGTCACCACGCGCTACGACGACCTGTCGCCGGAGGACGCCCTCGACCGCCTCCTGGAGGAGACCGCTCTCGTCGCAGACCAGGACTCCTACGAAGGCGAGGCCGACGCGGTCACGCTCATCACCCTCCACGCTGCCAAGGGTCTCGAGTTCCCGGTCGTGTTCATCGCCGGCCTCGAGGAAGGCCTCTTCCCGCACAGTCGATCGCTCGACGACGAGAAGGAGCTGGAGGAGGAGCGCCGACTCGCCTACGTCGGGATCACGCGGGCCAAGCGACGGCTGTACCTCACGCATGCCTCGCGGCGGGTGTTCCGCGGCATGGGCCAGCTGTCCATCCCATCGCGCTTCCTGTTGGAGATCCCCCCGGAGTTGATGGAGGGGCCGCTGCTGGTGGTGGACGGGGAGGAACGTGCTGAAGCCCTCGACCTCGAGTTCATGTTCGACCGGCGTCGAGCGTCCCGTTTCGGCACCCCGATCACGGCTGGCGGAGGCGCGTGGCGCGAAGGCAGCGGCCAGCCGGGCGCGCCACCCGTTGGAGGGTTCCAGCCGAGTCGCGATCTTGCTGCCCGCCGCGACGCATTTGCGGCGGGTGCGCGCTCCGGCCGGTTGGGCCGCGCGGTGGACGCCTGGGATGACGGCACGGCGGTGGACGATGGCGGCGATTCGGGGCACGAGGACGGCGGCGGCCGACGCGTTTCGGAGATTCGCCCTGCACCGCGGCCAGTGATCCCCGGCGAGCGGCAATTCCGGGATGGCGATCGCGTCCACCACGGCAGGTTCGGAGACGGAATCGTGGTCACCTCGAAGCTGACGCGCGCGGACGAGGAGGTCACGGTGGCCTTTCGGGACCCATCGGTTGGGCACAAGACGATGCTGGCAAGCCTGGCCGGCCTCGAGCGCACAGGTTGAACTCCTTCCGCGCGATAGGCGATCGCTTCCTCGGCCGTCGTCGCTGAACGTCGAAATCGGGTCGGCCCTCGTATCCTTGGCTCGTGGCCCAGATCCTCGACGCCGGCGAGCGTCTCCCCGTCGATCCCGAGCTGGCGAATGCCGCAGCCGCGCTCGCGCCGGACCAGGCCGAAGCCCGGCACGCCGAGCTCAGTGAGCAGATCCGGCGCGCCAACGAGCTGTACTACGGTCAGGACGCGCCCGAGCTGAGCGATGCCGAGTACGACCAGCTGTTCCGCGAGCTGGTCGCGCTGGAGACAGCCTTTCCGGCCCTGGTCACGCGGGACTCGCCAACGCAGCGCGTAGGCGGCGCCCCATCCGGCACGTTCGACGAGGTCCGCCACCGCCGGCCCATGCTGTCCCTGGGCAACGCGTTCTCACACGACGAGCTGCGCGCCTTCGATTCACGAGTGCGCCGCGGCCTGGGTTTGCCGGGCGCGCCCGAAGAAGCAGCCGAGCTGCGCTACGTGGCTGAGCTCAAGATCGATGGCCTCGCGGTGTCGCTGCACTACGAGCGGGGCAGATTCGCGGAGGGCGCGACGCGGGGCGACGGGTTCACCGGCGAGAACGTGACAGCCAACCTGCGAACCGTGACCGGAATCCCGGGCCGCCTCCGTGGCCCGGCAACCGTGGAAGCCCGCGGCGAGGTCTTCATGCCCAAGGCCGAATTCGCGCGGATCAACGCCGAGCGCGAAGAAGCGGGCCTGCCCTTGTATGCCAACCCGCGCAACAGCGGCGCGGGTTCCCTGCGCCAGCTCGACCCGGGCGTGACGGCCTCCCGCCGCCTCTCGGCGTGGTTCTACCAGCTCATCGAGGAGTCGGCGGCCGCGCCGACCCTCGAGCAGGCCGGCGAATCCGTCGACTCGGCGGCGCCGGGGGTCAGCCGCCAGGCAGAGGCGTTGAAGCGCCTGGAGCAGCTCGGCTTCCCGGTCAATCCCGAGCGCGAGGAAGGGCTCGACATCGAAGCCGTGATCGAATTCACGGAGCGCTGGCGCGAGGCTCGCCACGATCTGCCATACGAGACCGATGGGGTCGTGGTCAAGGTGGATCGGTTTGACCAGCAGGCAAGGCTGGGGATGGTGGCCCGCGCACCGCGCTGGGCGATCGCCTACAAGTTCCCGCCCGAGCAGGTCGAGACCGTCGTGGAGGACATCGTCCCGTACGTTGGCCGAACGGGCACCCTCACACCGGTCGCCCACCTGCGTCCCGCCAAGGTCGCCGGCTCGACCGTGGCGCGAGCCACCCTGCACAACCTGGACGAGGTTCGGCGCAGGGACATCCGAATCGGGGACCACGTGATCCTGCAGAAGGCCGGCGACGTGATCCCAGAAGTCGTCCGGTCGCTGGTCGAGAAGCGAACCGGCGACGAGCGGGAGTACGAGATGCCGGCGCAGTGCCCCGTCTGCGGCACGCCAGTCGTTCGCGACGAGGGCGCGGTCCGCCACTACTGCCCGAATCTGGCGTGCCCGGCGCGCGTCGCACAGGAATACGGCCATTTTGCCGGGCGCGGCGGGATGGACATCGAAGGCGCCGGCTGGGTGGTGCTCAGCCAGCTCCTCCAGCGGGGCCTGATCGGGCGGCGGGGCGACTTCTACCGTCTGTCGGTCGAAGACCTGGAGTCGTTGGAGCGCTTTGCCCGCAAGAGCGCCGAGAACCTGCACCGGGCGATCCAGCGAGCCCGCCGTCGCCCGCTCGAGCGCATCATCGCCGCGCTGGGCATTCCGCAGGTCGGCTGGACGACGGCCATCGACATGGCCGGCTGGCTGGCCGAGCAGGTGCCGCCCCACGAGGGTGAGCCTATGGGTGGGCGCGGCGGTTGGTTTGCGCGCGCAGCTCGGTTCCTGTCGGAGACGGCGCGCGAGCGCCCGGAGCGGTTCGAGGAGATCGCGGGGGTGGGCCCGAACGTGGCGGCAAGCCTGGCCGAATACTTCGGCGAAGGCGGACCGGGGAGGGAGGTGCTCGAGGACCTCGTCCAGGTCGGTGTCGAGCCGGAGCCCCCGGCACCTCGCGCGGCCGCGGCGGGTGGTGGACCGTTGGCCGGCAAGTCGCTCGTGGTGACTGGCACGTTGTCCGGCTTCTCGCGCGAGGAGGCCGAGGATGCGATCCGGGCGGCCGGCGGGAAGGCGGCTGGCTCTGTGTCACGCAGGACGGACTACCTCGTCGCGGGCGAAAACGCTGGCTCGAAGCTGGAAAAGGCCCAGGAGCTGGGGGTCCCGGTCCTCGACGAAGCAGGCTTCCGCCGCGTGCTCGCCGGGGAGACCTAGCTGAGGCTCGGCTGGCGGCGAGGCCTTGACTCAGCCCAGGCCGAAGTTGAACTGCCCGTAGATCGCGTCTGGGTGCCAGTCGAGCGGCTCGCCCCGGATCATGCGGACACCTCGCCAGGTCTCCTGCCAGCCCGCGTCTAGCAGCAACCTCCGACCGGGGACGTTCTGTTCCAGGACGGCGTTGTGAAGCGCGCGATCGGTGCCGCGTGTCCGGCGGATGCCCTCCAGCAGGAGAAGCGCGTCCCCGGGGGTAGTGGCGATCGTCGGCCAGCCGCCCCAGCCGGAGGGCAGGCTGAAGCCTCGAATTCGGGGGCCTCCACCGCGCAGCCTCCGCGATCCCGAGGCGGCGTCCACGACGATGCCCGCGCCTTCCAGCGCGATCGCCTGCAGGAGATGCGAGCGGTCCTCGCCCGTAGCCCAGGCGTCCAGCCGGCAGACCGCATCCAGGTCCCGGAGGTGGAAGGCCCGCGCTGTGGCCCCATCGTCGTCGCCGTCGGTCGGCGCGCCGGGCCTTGTCAAGCCGATGTACCGGCCCACCACCTCGAAACCCAGGCGCTCGTAGATCGGCCGGCCCATGTCCGTGGCGACCAGGCTGATGGTTCGACACGCGGCCTGTTCAAGCCGTTCCAGGGCTGCCTTGGTCAGCGCGCTCCCGAGCCCGGCACGGCGCTGGTCCTCCGATACGAAGACCAGCCCGATCCAGCCTGTGAAGCCGTGGCGCGTCGCGACGACCGTGCCCGCGATGGTGCGCCCGACCTCGGCGACCATCGGCTCGCACTCGGGATGCCGCACGGCGAAGTCGAAAAACGCACGGCGATCGCCCCATTGCCCACGAAGCAAGGCTTCCGCCGCCGGAGCGACGTCGCGCTGGGTCATCGGGCGGATGGCGGCGGCCATGGCAGACACCGCCCGATCGTACGAGATCACGCGCCACAGCTGGTTCGCGGGACCCCCTCGGCTATCATCGGTCGATGGCCACCCTGTCGCGGGACGACGTCGCCCACGTCGCCCATCTGGCCCGCCTGGGCCTGACCGACGAGGAACTCGCACGTCTCGAGGGGCAGCTCAACCACATCCTCGACCAGTACGCGATCCTGGCGCAGCTCGACACCGACGCGATCCCGCCAACTGCCCAGACGATCGAGCTCGAGAACATCCTGCGGGACGACGTGGTCCAACCGTCATTCACGCCCGACGAAGCGCTGGCAAACGCTCCCGAACGCGACGGTGACTTCATCGTCGTTCCGCCCATCATCGGCGACTCGGAGCCATGAGGGACGACCGCTTCCGGGGTGCCACGGGCAGAAGCGTCCCGTGATCGATCTGACGCGGCTCCACGCGCACGAGATGGCACGCCTCCTGCGCCACGGAGACGTCACCGCCCGCGAGTTGACTGAGGCGCACCTCGCGCTAGCGGAGCGCCAGAACCGGGCACTCAATGCCTGGCTCACGATCGACCGCGACCGGGCGCTCGCGGAAGCCGACGCCGCCGACGCGCGGCTCGCGGCTGCACGAGCCGAGGGAGCGCGGGCGGTCGACGCGCTCCATCCGATCCTCGGGATCCCGATCGCGCTGAAGGACCTGGTGAGCGTGGCGGGCGGCAAGGCCACTGCGGGCTCCCGGATCCTCGACGGGTACCGGGCGCCATACGACGCGCACATCACGGAACGGCTTCGCGACGCCGGCGCGGTCATCCTCGGCAAGACCAACATGGACGAGTTCGCGATGGGCTCGTCGACTGAGCATTCCGCCTATGGCCCGACGGCGAACCCATGGGCGCTCGATCGGGTGCCCGGCGGGTCGAGTGGCGGCTCGGCGGCCGCGGTGGCCGCTTTCCATGCGCCGGTGAGCATCGGCACGGACACGGGCGGCTCCATCCGCCAGCCCGCGGCACTGTGCGGGATCGTCGGGCTCAAGCCGACCTATGGTCGCGTCAGCCGCTATGGGATCGTGGCCTTCGCGAGCTCGCTCGACCAGATCGGGCCGTTTGCACGGAACGCCAGGGACGCCGCCGCGCTGCTTCACGCCGTGGCCGGCCGAGACGAGCGCGATTCGACGTCGGCGCCGGTGTCGGTTCCCGACGAGCTGCTGAGCCTGCCCGCCGCCGACGACGAAGCGGCTGGGTGGCTCCGGGGCAAGCGTCTCGGGCTGCCCCGCGAGTACTTCGTCGCGGGCATGGAGCCGCAGGTGGAGCACCGCGTCCGAGCGGCCGTGGCGGCGCTCGAAGCAGCGGGCGCTCGGGTCGACGAGGTCAGCCTTCCCCACACCGACTACGGGCTGGCTACGTACTACATCGTCGCGCCGGCCGAGGCCTCTGCCAATCTCGCCCGGTATGACGGGATCCGCTACGGGCCGCGCCTGGGGAACGGCACCGTCCTGGAGAATTATCTGGCGACTCGCGGCCGTGGCTTCGGGCCGGAGGTGAAACGGCGGATCATGCTCGGAACGTACGCGCTTTCGGCCGGCTACTACGACGCCTACTACCTCAAGGCCCAGAAGGTCCGCACCCTCATCAAGCAGGACTTCGACCGGCTGTGGTTGGAAGGCTTCGATGCCCTCGTCGCCCCGACGAGCCCCACGGTCGCCTTCCCGTTCGGCGCAAAGATGGCGGACCCGGTCTCCATGTACCTGTCCGACGCGTGCACGCTGCCGGTCAACATGGCCGGACTACCCGGGATCTCGGTGCCCTGTGGACTCGCGGATGGGCTCCCGGTCGGCCTGCAGTTCATCGGCGCTGCCTGGTCCGAGCTCGAGCTCTTTCACCTGTCGCGTGCGTATGAGGCCATCACCGCCGGTGCGGACTGGCGCGGATTGGAGCCCGCCGATCTCGCACGTGCCGACGATCCCGGCACGCCGACCCCGGCCGAGCGAGCGGGCGTACTCTCTGCGTCATGACGATTGACGCCCGAGTCGAGCCCGCACTGCAACCGACAGCTGAAGACGAGGCGACCCTGAAAGCCGAAACGACCCCACGGGTCCTGACCGGTTCTGCGCGCGGCCCATTGGCCGACCGGGCACTGTCCGAGCGCGTGCGCGCGGTTCCGCCATCGGGCATTCGCCGCTTCTTCGACATCCTGGCCACGATGGAGGACGTCATCAGCCTGGGCGTCGGGGAGCCCGACTTCGATACTCCCGAGCCGATCGTCGAGGCGGGCATCGCCAGCCTCCGCCGCGGACGGACCCACTACACCTCCAACTACGGGACTATCGAACTGCGCCGCGCTCTCTCGGATCATCTGGAGCGGCGCTACGGCGTCCAGTACGATCCTGCCAGCGAAATCCTGATCACGGTCGGCGCCTCCGAGGCGGTCGACCTCGCCCTCCGGGCGACCTGCGATCCGGGCGACGAGGTGATCCTGCACGAGCCCTCGTACGTTGCCTATGCGCCGGCAGTGATCTTCGCGGGCGGCGTGGTGCGCCACGTGGCGACTCGCATGGAGGACGACTTCGCTCTCGACCCGCTGCAGGTCGAGGCATCAATCAGCCCCAGGACCAAGGCGCTGTTCCTGGGCTATCCGTGCAACCCGACCGGGGCGGTCCTGCCGGACGCTGTGCAGGACGAGCTGGCCCTCCTCGCCGAGCGCCACGACCTGCTGGTCTACTCCGACGAGATCTACGATCGTCTGGCCTATGGCTCGTACCGCCATCGGGCGTTCAGCGCACTGCCGGGCATGCGCGAGCGGACGATCCTGATGGGCGGCTTCTCGAAGGCGTACGCGATGACCGGCTGGCGCGTCGGCTGGCTGTGCGCGCCGTCGGTGATCCTCGAAGGCATCGTGAAGGTCCACCAGTACGGCATCATGTCGGCCCCGACGACCGCCCAGGACGCCGCGCTTGAGGCCTTGCGATCGGGTGAGAGCGAGGTGCAGCGGATGCTCGCCGAGTACGACCGGCGACGGCGGATGTTCGTCGACGGGCTGAACGCGCTGGAGCTGCGCACGTTCGAGCCGAAAGGCGCCTTCTACGCGTTCCCGCAGGTCACGCCCGCAACGGCCATGGACTCGGAGACGTTCACGGAGCGGCTTCTCGAGGAAGAACACGTGGCGGTCGTGCCGGGTGGCGCATTTGGGCCGTCGGGCGAGGGCCACGTGCGCGCCTGCTACGCGACCTCCTACGAGCAGCTCCAGGAGGCGCTCGTTCGAATCGGCCGGTTCGTGGAGCATCATCGTCCCTCGTAGCAGGCCGGCATGGCCCGACTCTCCTGGTGAAACCCGAGCGCTATTCAGCCCTGACTAGGATCCGCCCACAACTAGCGTGGCGACATTCAGATTTGTACCTACCGGTGCCTGAGTGAACGTGGTGCACCGCTTTCTTATTCACCCCGGAATGAAGCGGGCTCGGGGCGCCGTGGGCCGGCGTCGGGCCGCTCTGGCGGGGCAGCTGGAGGCGCTGAACCGCTCGGCGGCTGTGCGAAACTAACGGCGTGGCCTTCGTCCTGATCACGTCCGGCGTGTTCCTCGCTGCCGCCGGAGGCTGGCGGAGCTATGTCATGGCCCGCGAGGCGATCGGCCCGCTGGTCCACGACGGCGACCCGACCCGGACCGCGCTCGAGGCCACGAGGCCGGTCATCGAGCGCCCCCGAGTCCGGCTCTTCGCCAGACGAGTCTTCCTCGCGGTTGGCTGGCTGGTTGTGGCGATGTACGGGCTGTACCTGTTGTCCGTCGGCGACGCCATCCTCGTGCGATGACCGCCGTGCGCGCCGCTCCGCCCACTGGTGTACCCGCGTCCGTCCTCGAACGGTACGAGCCGGTCATCGGAATCGAGGTCCACTGCCAGCTCCGGACCGCGAGCAAGATGTTCTGCGGCTGCTCGACCGACTACGACGGCGCACCGCCGAACACCCACACGTGTCCCGTCTGCCTTGGCTTGCCCGGCGCCCTACCAACGATCAACCGGCTGGCGGTCGAGCACGTGCTGACGACCGGGCTGGCGATCGACGCGACCATCGCCGCAACGACTCGGTGGGAGCGCAAGAACTACTTCTATCCGGATCTGCCCAAGGGCTACCAGATCAGCCAGTACGCGATCCCGCTGGCCGCCGCCGGACGGTTGACGTTCGGGACATCGGGAGGGGACGTCACCGTCGGTATCACCCGCGCCCACCTCGAGGAGGACACGGCGAAGCTCGTCCACGCCACGACGCCTGATGGCCGGAAGGTGAGCCTGGTCGACTTCAACCGTTCAGGAGCGCCGCTGATGGAGATCGTCACGGAGCCCGATGTCCGGTCGGCAGAGGCGGCTCGCCGCTACGCGGAGGAGCTCCAGCTCCTGCTGCGAGCGATCGGTGTCAGCAATGCCGACATGGAGCGGGGCCAGATGCGCGTCGAAGCCAACGTCTCCTTGCGACCGCGCGGCACGGAGGCGTTCGGCACGCGGGTCGAGGTCAAGAACATGAATTCGTTCCGTTCGGTCGAGCGGGCGGTCAACTTCGAGATCGAGCGCCAGGCTGCTGCTCTCGACGCCGGCCAGCCACTCGTCCAGGAGACGCGCGGCTGGGACGATGGTCGAGGCTCGACCTACCAGATGCGCCTGAAGGAAACCTCGGAGGACTACCGGTACTTCCCGGAACCGGATCTGCCGCCGCTCAAGGTCGATGCGGTGTGGCTCGACGAGGTTCGGGCGCGGTTGGCCGAGCTGCCGACGGCCCGCCGCTCGCGCTATACGAGCGAGCTTGGGCTCTCCGCCTACGATGCCGCGGTCATCGTGGCCGACCCGGCCATGTCGGCAGCCTTCAGCGCAGTTCTCGCATCGGATCCGAGCCTGCCGCCCAAGGAGGTCGCGAACCTGGTCGCGGGCGATTACGGTCGAGCGGCTAAGGAGATCCAGGAGCGGACGCCCGACGGTCTGGTCGGGCGTTCCAGCGCTGCCGAGCTGGCCGAACTGCTGCGACGGGTTGCCGCCGGCGAGCTTTCGCGGGCCAACGCGAAGGAGGTCCTTGGCGAGCACGTGCGGAGTGGGGAGGCGGTCTCCGGGATCGTGGCGGCCCGCGGCTTTCGCCAGATTTCGGATGCTTCGGCGCTGTCCGACGTCGTCGATGAGGTCCTTGCCGCCAACCCCGCGGCGGTCGGCGATTATCGCGCGGGCAAACCGCAGGCGGTCGGCTTTCTGGTTGGTCAGGTCATGAAGGCGACGCGCGGCCAGGCGAATGCTGGCGTCGTGCAAGCCGCGCTGCGGGAGCGCCTCGACCGCCCCGCCGGAGATGCCTGAGTGGGCATGCTGAATTTGGTCTTCTGGCTCGGCGGGATCGTGCTGATCGCCGCGGGTTACGGCCGTGCGCGCAAGCCGTGGGCTCGCTACAAGGCGCTCAAGGAACAGGACGCGAACGAAGCGCGCTACTCGGCCTGGCGCGGTGGCTTCCGGGACGATTCACCCACGGGCGCGTCGGTCGCCATGGCCATCCTGAAGCGTCAGGCGCAGACTGGCGCCCTCATCGCGGTCCTGGGCTTCGTGCTCGTCTTCGTGGGTTTCGCGGTGCGTTAGACCCACCAGATCGCCCGGGTGTTGCGAGGGCTCCTCGCGCGGCGGCCGCGGCCAAGCGCGGCGGCCCCGGCCATGCGAGAGCCGGGGCGCTACCGCCCCAGCCGGCCGACCTCGATGGCCGTGCAGCGATCCATGACCACCGCGAGCCCACCCTCGGCCGCAATGGTCGCCGCCTCCCAGTTGACCACCCCGAGTTGCAGCCACAGGCAACCCGCACCGACCGCGACAGCCTCTCGAGCATGCGGGACGCACAGCTCGGAGCGCCGAAAGACGTCGACGATGTCCACGGGCCCGGTCTCAGCGACCGCGTCGGCCAGCGAGGCGAACGCCTGCCGGCCGTGCACCTCGCGCTCGTTGGGATTAACG
This sequence comes from Chloroflexota bacterium, assembly GCA_005883615.1. Classification (GTDB taxonomy): domain Bacteria; phylum Chloroflexota; class Limnocylindria; order Limnocylindrales; family CSP1-4; genus CF-16. The sequence goes on from VBEC01000027.1 coordinate 42,911, forward strand.
GGCACGCAGTCGTAGCCGGCATCCAGAAGCGTCTCGAATACGCCGTACGACGCGCGAGCCGGATTGGACGACGCGCCGACCACTGCGATCCGCCGTGCCTGGCGGAGCAGCTGGACGATCCCGGCGTCGTCGAGCAGCCGGACCGGCCCGCGACCTTCCTGGGCGTCGAGGATGTCGCGGGCTCGGGCGAGCGCTCGGGCCCGTTCGCCCGCCATGTCTACGTCGCCGCCTCGCGCTCATATGCCTGACCGTCCGCCGCAGGCGGGATGCTGCGCCCGACGACCCCCGCGAGGATCACGATCGTGACGAGGTACGGCAAAGCGTCATAGACCTGGTCAGGCAGACTCGTCAGGATCGTGCCCAGATCACCGCTGGGCGGCGAGAACTTGATCGAGTTCCCGAGTGCCGTGCTCGACGAGAACAGCAGCGCCGCGCCGAACGCGCCGACCGGAGACCAGCGGCCGACGATCATCGCCGCCAGCCCGATGAAGCCGCGCCCGGTGGTCATACCTTGCTGGAACGAGTTCGTGGCCTCCATGCTGAGATAGGCGCCGCCCAGGGCGGCAAACACGCCGCCGATCAGGACGTTCCGGTAGCGCACCCGGATGACGTCGATGCCCACGGTCTCCGCGGCCCGCGGGTGTTCACCCACGGCGCGCGAGCGGAGGCCCCAGCGCGAGCGGAACAGCAGGATCTGGAAGATGACCACGAGGACGATCACGGACATCGCGATCGGTCCCTGGTTCAGGAACATGTTCAGGATCCAGCCGATGACCGGGATGTCCGTAACCTCGCGAGGCGGTCGAAACTGGGTGAACGCCCCGGCTCCATTGGGCGACGTCTTGGCGATGAGGTTGTTCAGGTAGCCGGTCAAACCGAACGCGGCGATGTTGATGATGGTGCCGCTGATGATCTGGTCCGCCCGGACGCTGATCGACAGCCATGCATGAAGGGCCGAAATCACCACGCCCGAAGCGAGCGCCACCCCCAGCGCGACGACCAGCGCGAGGGACATCCCGAACGGCCCGATCGCGGTCGTCCCGAGCACGGGCACGAGCAGCACGCCGCTGTACCAGCCCACGAACGCGGCGGTGATCATGATCCCTTCGATCCCGATGTTGACGACTCCCGCTCGCTCGCACATCACCCCGCACAGGGCAGCCAGGGCGATCGGTGTCGCCGCCTGAAGGATCAGCGGCGAGATGTCGGGGACGACGTTGACGAGGTAGCCGGCCAGCTGGAAGAGCACGCCGGCGACGGGGATCGAGTACAGCGCATTGATCAGGCCGTCCATCAGCGCGGAGCGACCTCGCCGGCGTACGTCTTGGTGATCGTTTCGGTTGTCTCGAGGCCGGCCTTCACGCCGCGTAGCCTGAAGGCCCGTCGGAGCACCGGGTTGGCGACCAGGAAGAGCAGGATCGTCGCCTGCAGGACGTCGATCAGCTCGACCGGGATGCCGGCCTTGATCTGCATGAGGGACGCGCCTGCCCGTAGGGCGCCGAACAGGAATGCGGCCGCGACGATGCCGACCGGATTGGTTCGCCCGAGCAGGGCGACGGCGATCGAATCGAAGCCCACCGTCGTGCCGAACGACGGTGTCATGAGGTGGGTAACTCCGAGTACGACGACCGCGCCGGCGAGCCCGGCCAGGGCCCCGGCGATGGACATCGTCAGGATCGTCAAAGCTCGAGGTCGCATGCCGGCATAGCGGGCGGCATCCGGGTTGGCGCCGACGATCCGGATCTCGAAGCCGAGCGTCGTGCGGAAGAGCAGGAATGCGACGACGGCGACGGCCACGATTGCCAGCGCGATCCCCGCGTGCCCGTCGTTCCCGATGATGACCGGCAAGGCGGCATTCCCTACGTCCGGGGTGATGGCCTCGGGACGGCCCTGCTGCCGCAGGGGTCCGCCGACCACGGCCGCAATCACCGCGATGGCGATGTAATTGAGCATGATCGTGACGACGACCTCGTGGGCGCCGGAGACTGCCTTCAGCAGTCCTGGGATGAACCCCCAGAACGCCCCTGCCAGGATGCCCGCCGCGAGCGCCACGGTGATGGCTACCAGGGGTGGAGCGCCGGCCAGCGCGACCCCTGCGGCGACGGCGCCCAGCGCGCCGAGCAGGAACTGCCCCTGCGCCCCGATGTTGAACAGGCCAGCCTTGAATGCCAGGCCCACCGACAGTCCGCCAAGGACGAGTGGAGTCGTTGAGATGAGCGTGTCGACGAGCGCGTCAAAATTGCCGAAAGCCCCCTGGAACAGTGCGGCGTACGCGGTCAGCGGCAGGAGCAGGTCGAGGTTTCCTCCTGGCAGCACCAGCTGCGACGCGAGGATGACGAATGCCCCGACAAGGAGCGCGAGCAGGATCGAGATGAGCGGCAGAGCAATGACGGCCCAGATCTGGGCGAGCAGCGGCGTGGCGCGGCCCGGGCTCCCGCTGCTGCTGGGAGCCGTCATACGGCCGGCCCGATTGCGGCCGCCGGCGACCGCGCTTCGCCGCCGGTGGCCATCAGCAGCCCGATCTCGTTCTTGTCGGCCGTGCGTCCGTCCCTCACGGCCACGATCCGCCCCCGATACATGACCGCGATGCGATCGGACAGCTCGAGGATCTCGTCCAGCTCGGCCGAGACGAGGAGGATCGCGGTCCCCGCATCGCGCTTGGCGATCGCCTGGCGATGGATGAACTCGATGCTGCCCACGTCCAGCCCTCGAGTGGGTTGATCCAGGACGAGCAGCTTGAGGTCGCGCGAGAGCTCGCGGGCCACGACCAGCTTCTGCTGGTTCCCACCTGACAGCGTCCCGGCCCGTACGTCGGCCGAGGGGGTCCGCACGTCGTATTCGCGAATCCGTTCCTCGGCAGTGGCCTCGATCGCTTCGTCGTTGCGGATGAAGCCGCGGGCGTATGGCCGGCGGTAGTAATCGGTCAGCACGAGGTTGTCCGCCACGGGGAACGAGAGGACGAGGCCGAAGCGATGCCGATCCGCAGGCACGTATGCCACTCCCGCCTCGTTGATCCGCCGCGGCGACGCGTGGGTGATGTCGGCGCCCTGCAGCCCGATCCTCCCTCCGGCGGCATGACGCAGCCCCACGATCGCTTCCACGAGCTCGTCCTGCCCGTTTCCGGCGACCCCCGCGATTCCGAGGATCTCGCCAGAGCGGACCTCCAGGTCAACCCCTCGGACCGCGATCGACCCCCGGTCATCCTTGACTTCCAGACCCTCGAGTCTGACGGCCACGTCGGCTGGGTGGGACTCGCCGCGGTCGACCGTGAGCTGGACTCCCCGCCCGACCATCAATTCGGCCAGGTCGTCCTCGTCCGTCTCGGCCGGCAGGCGCTGGCCGACCACTTTCCCGCGCCGGATCACCGTGATGCGATCGGCGATCTCCAGCACCTCGTACAGCTTGTGGCTGATGAACACGATGCTGTGGCCTTCCGCCGCCAGGCGTCGGAGGACCGCGAAGATCTCCTCCGTTTCCTGAGGTGTGAGCACGGCGGTGGGCTCGTCGAGGACGAGGATCTTTGCGTCCCGGTACAGCGCCTTGAGGATCTCGACGCGCTGCTGCCAGCCCACCGAGAGGGATCCGACTCGAAGATCGGGATCGATCTCGAACCCGAATCGCCGACCGAGCTCGACGATGCCGCGCCGCGCTTCGCGCCGGTCCAGGAAGATCGGCCCGGCCATGGTCTCTTCGCCGAGCAGGATGTTCTCGGCGATCGAGAACACGGGAACCAGCATGAAGTGCTGATGGACCATGTTGATCCCGCGGGCGATCGCGTCCGAGGGACCGCTGATGTTTACTTCCTGGCCGTCCAGCAGGATCGCGCCTTCGTCCGGCCGGGCCAGCCCGTAGAGGATGTTCATCAGCGTTGTCTTGCCGGCGCCGTTCTCGCCCAACAGGGCATGGATCTCGCCCGGACGAACGTCCAGATCGATGTGGTCGTTGGCGGTCACGCCCGGGTAGCGCTTGGTGATCCCGCGCATTTCGAGTGCCGGCGCCCGCACCGGAGCGTCCGGGGTCGTCATCGCGGCCTCGGTGGCGGCGGTGCGGACCAAAACGAGAGCGGGCCGGTGTAATCCGCTCGGCCCGCTCGTCGGTTCATCGAAAGGAGGCTGCTACTTCGGCAGCGTCGAGATGTCGCCGCATTTGTCGGGGCAGGTCTTGAGCGTTCCCGCCTTCATCGCCGCGAACGCCGCATCGAGCTGCGCCTTCAGGCCCGACGGAATCTTGCTTTCGAGATCGTGGAACGGCGAGTAGCCGATCCCGTCTCGCTTGGCATCCCAATGGTCGTCTCCGCCCTTTTGGGTCCCAGCGACGATATTGGCGATATCCGTCGAAGTCGCAAGCAAGAGCTTCTTTTCGGCGCTCGTGAGCGTGCACTTGGCTGCGTTCGGATACGACAGTGCCTGGTCGACGTCCACTCCGATGCCAAGGATGCTCGCGTCGCAGGCGGCATCAAGAATGCCGTTGCCCGTCTTGCCGGCCACCTGGAAGAGGACGTCGGGCTTGTTCTGGGTGATGAACTGAGCGCCGAAGTTCTTGCCCGTGGTCGGGTCGTTGAAGGCCTTGGTGAAGTCGCTCGTCGTGACCCACGCCACCTTCAGGACGCTGTTCGGATTGACCTTCTGGGCGCCGAGCTGGAAGCCCTGGATGTAACGGACGCAGGGCCCGCACAAGGTGATGCCGCCGATGGCTCCCAGCGTGCCGCTCTTGCTCATGGTTGCCGCGGCCATGCCGGCGAGGTAGCCCGCCTGATCTTCCTGGAAGCTGATCGCGACGTATTTCGGCAGGAGCGTCTTGGCGTCGCCTGCGCACTTGAACGCGCCGTCAGGCTGGCCATCGGGCGTGACGCAGGGCGGCCCCTGGTCTACGCCGATGAACCAGATATCCGGATTCGCGTGGGCTGCGCACGTGGTCGCCTGGCCGTTGTTGAAGCCGGCGGTCACGATGATGTCGAAGTTCTGGTTCACGAAGCCCTGGATGTTCTTGGCCAGCTCCGACGCATCCTTCGGGACGACTACCGGCGGCACAGCTGCGCCCAGCGCCGCGGCGGCCTGCTTCGCTCCGTTGAAGGTGTATTCATTGAAGTTCTTGTCGTTGACGGTTCCGACGTCGGTCGTGACGCCGATCTTCCACTTGGTCTTGTCGGTCGGGAACACGTGCGTGCCGCCGCTGTGGGCGGTTGCACCGGCACACGGGTTCGCGGCCGACGGCGCCGCCGAGGCGCTCGGGCTGCTGGCGCTCGTACACGCCGACGCGATGATGGCCAGCCCTACGAGCAGGGCGAGGCCCGGGAAACGGGTACGCATGCTTCCTCCTCAAACGCATCGGACGGTGCGCTGGCTGGCGCCGCTGCCGTCACGACGATGCTCGGCGTTCCCGGCGGGCCGGGTGCGACCGTTGGGTCGCATCGTAGCCGCGTATCCCTCGGCGCGGCAAGGCCAATCGGTGGTCGGGCCGGTCGGAAGCACAGTGTCTGGGCATCGGCAGCGTTCGGCCTTCGAGCGGGCGGGACGCCATACTCTTGGCGGAGGTAGCCGATGTCCGCGCTGGGCCGGAAAGTCACCGTCGATGAGGCTGATGGGGCCGCCATCGAGCGCCGACTCCACAGGGTGGGACGCTTCGTCCGCCTGGCCCGCGCGCTCGAGGCCGGCGGCTTCTACAACGGCTCGAAGGTGTTGCGAGCCGGCGCTGACCGCGAGCTGACGATCGTGGCCGCACCGGCTGCGCAGCTCGCGCACGACGAAGTGGCCGCCGAGATCGACGAGCTGGCAGGGGATCTTGCGGCCGCCGGTTACCCGTCGTGGTTCGGCCGGCAGCTCGGGGTCACCGCAGCGGCCGTCCGCGCCGACGAGAGCATCCCGTTCCAATCCGCCCCTCCGGCATGGTCCTGTCGCGTCTGCGGTGAGCTGTTTCTCGATATTCCGCCCACGACGTGTCCCACGTGCGAGGCACCGGCGATCGGCTTCAGGAATCACGAGGCCGTGTGGTATCTCGAGCTGTCCGACCGGTCGTCCACGGTCGACGCGCTTGCTCATGGCCCGTCGCAGATCGGGCGCGTCCTCCAGGGCCGAACCGACGAGCAGCTGGACCGTCGGCCGCGGCCGGCAGAGTGGTCTGCCCGCGAGACGCTCGAACACATCACGGGTGCCGAGGAGCTGCTCTCCGCGCGAATTCGGCGGATGCTCGACGAGGAGGATCCCGAGCTTGTGGCATGGCAACCCGGCGAGGCGCCACCGCCGTCCGACGAGGCCACGCACCATCGGCCGGATGCCGGTGCCCAGGAGCTGTTCGAGCACTATCGGCGCCTGCGTCTGGCGAACGTGGCCGTCCTGCGAGGGCTCGATGCAGCGTCCTGGCAGCGAACCGGCCGCCATCCCGAGTGGGGGCCCGTGACGGTTCTGTCTCAGGCAAGCTACTTCGCCCGACACCAGGCCGCGCACCAGGCCCAGCTTGCTGCGGCGGTCGAGGGTCGTGTCCCCGGCGAGCCGCGACCAGTCGGCGCATGAGCCGCTTTCCCTGCTGGCTCGTCCAATGAGCGCGACGCCACTGCAGTACGTCGCCCTGGGCGACTCGTACACGATCGGCACGTCCGTCGAGGAGACGGAGCGCTGGCCCAATCAACTCGTGGCCGCCGTCGGCTCGAACGTCCTCGAGCTCAAGGCGAACCTGGCGGTCACCGGCTACACGTCGCGCGATGTGATCGAATTCCAGCTACCCCAGCTCGAGCAGCTCCGTCCGGACTTCGCCACGCTCCTGATCGGCGTGAACGACGTCGTGCAGGGGATTCCGGCCGAGCGCTACCACCTCAACCTCCGAGTCATCTTCGATGTCCTGCTGTGGCATGCGCGGGCCGATCGAGTCCTTGTCGTCACCACGCCCGATTACACCGCGACGCCGCACGGCGCCGATTACGGCGATCCGGCTGCCCAGCGCGCTGGCATCCTGCGTACGAACCGGCTCATCACGGAGACGGCTCGGGGTCGCGGCGTGAGGGTCGTCGACATCTTCGACATCTCGTCGCGCGCCGAACACGATGCCGCTCTTGTGGCTGCGGACGGCCTGCATCCGTCCGGCCGCCAGTACGCGCTGTGGGTCGAACGCATCGCGCCCGCCGTGAGCGCCCTCCTGGAGCGGACGGCCTAACCGTCCTGCGCGGGCTTGGTCGCCTTGAGCGAGAAGAAGAACGGGAGGGTCCCCTTCGCACCCTCGGGCAGGCGCCAGCGCCCGTCGCCGCCCTCGACGAGGAAGTCAACCGGCCACCTGACGAAATCGAACTCGTGCAGGAACTCGAGCCGAAGTCCGGCCTCGGCGAGCGAGGTGAGGATCTCACCGAGCGAATGATCCCATCCGTACTCGACGAGCCCGTCCGTCGGGGCCTCCCGGTCGGCATACGAGCCCTTCACCTCGAAACGGAGCGGCTCGGCGTGCGACCAGTACGGGTAGGCCAGGCGCAGCTCCCCGGGCTCGACGCCTTCGTTCTCGAAGACCTCGGCAACGGGATGGATCTCGGTCAAATAGAGGAAACCGCCCGGGCGGACGAAATGCGCCGCGACGCGGCCCCAGGCCACGATGTCCGGGAGCCAGCCGAGAACGCCACACGAGGTGTAGACGACGTCGAACCGCTCGTCGAGCACGTCCGGAAGCCCGTAGATGTCGGACACGACGAACCGGGCGGGAATGCCGACATCGGCTGCGAGCGCCCGCGCCGCCGCGACCGCCTGCTCGCTGAAGTCGACGCCGGTGACCGTAGCCCCGAGACGCGCCCACGAGAGCGTATCGAGCCCGAAGTGGCATTGCAGGTGAAGGAGCGTCTTCCCATCGACGCTACCGACCTCCTCGAGCTCGTATTCGGCGACCCGGATGGGTCGTTCCCCGTTGCGAAACGACTCGACGTCGTAGAACTCGGAATCGACGTGGATCTTCGTCCACGCGTCCCACAGCTCGCGGTTCTTGCGGAGGGCCTTGTCGATCATTCCCGGAGTGTAGGTGCCGCGCAGGCCCCTCTACGCCTGGGCCGGCCATTGACCGCCTGGACCGGCCATCGACCGCCTGGACCGGCCATCTACCGCTAGTCTGGTCCCGAGGAGGAGCCATCATGCCGAGGGTCGAGACCAGCACGCCCCCCAACACGCCTGCCCCGATTGGACCCTACAGCCACATCGCCAAGGTAGGGCGTTTCATCACCATCGGGGGGACGGCAGGTGTCGATCCGGAGAAGGGTCAACTCGCCGGCGAGGACGTCCAGTCGCAGACCGGACAGATCCTCGACAGCTTCAAGGTCATGCTGTCGTCCGTCGGGTCCGACCTTGAACACATCGTCCATGTCAACGTCTTCCTGCGGCGGATGAGTGATTTCGAAGCCATGAACGAAGCCTACGTCGAGAAGATGGGCGACCATCGGCCCGCCCGGACCGTCATCGGCGTCAGTGAGCTCCCGAAGCCCGGTGTGCTCCTGACCATGAACCTGACAGCGGTCACCACCGACTGAGGCCAAGCCCTCGAGATCCGAAGGCCAAAGTAGTCTCAAAACGCAGCCCCAGGACCTCGGGTCGGAGCATGCCAAGCATGTAGCTCGTGTAGCCGGTCGCCCGCCGAGCATCGGTCGCCGGGCTACCATTGACTCTCCGTGACGAGCCTCGCCCCAAACGATTTTTCGCATCTCCACGTCCATTCCGAGTTCAGCCTGCTCGACGGCCTGGGGCGGATCAACGAGCTGCTCGATCAGGCGGCGGCCCACGGCTTCGACTCACTGGCGCTGACGGATCACGGGGCGCTGTACGGCGCCGTGGCCTTCTACCAGGCGG
>VBEC01000087.1 GCA_005883615.1 Chloroflexota bacterium
CGATCCGCTGCCCACCGAATCCGACCGCGCGCCCGACGAGGTCGTACAGCCCTCCCAGCGCTACCGCCCCGAGGGCCAAGGCCGGCGAGCGGTCTTGACCTGCTGCGACGGCCCCGGCGCTGCCGGCCACCCAGGCGAACCGGGGGACGCCTCCCGCGGTGGCAAGAGCTGCAGCCAGTGCGGCGTTCGAGCCCGGGACTTTGATCCAGACGAGGTCGGCGTCCCGGATCGCCCCTCGCAGGATGGGCCGGTTCGCGCGCGTGATGGCGGGGGCATTCCGCAGATAACCCGCAATCCCGTCAAAAGGGGCCGTCCCGACAACCTCCAGCCGAGGGTCGAGCGGCAGCGTCTCCGGGGGCCCGCTCGCGTCGCGCAGGGGCATGCAATGAACGATCTCCGCAACGGGCGCTCCCGGCACGTCGAGCACCCCGGACAGGAACCGATGGAATGTCGCGTTCGCCGGATAGACGCGCCCCTCCCATCGCACGTGCGGGTTATCGTCGATCACGGCGACGCGGATGCCCATCGAACGGGGAGCCGCCAGGCCTAGGGCTCTTCGCCGGGCTCGTGCTCGCCGATGACGAGCTCGGCCGCCGGGGCGCCACCGCGCAGGCCGACCAGCCTGCCCGTCCGCCGCCCGGCGAGGCGGGCGGCAATCGCGCGCATCGCGCGGATGAGGGCAACGACGTCGGACCGGCGCAGCACCAGGGTCTCGATGAAGCCGACGCCCGACACCCGATGGAAGACGGCAACCGTTAGCAGCGACGTCAGGCCGTAGGAGATCGACGAGCTCGCCGCGGCGCCCTCGATGCCGTACATCGGGATCAGGACGAGGTTGCTCACGACGTTGGCCCCGAGCCCGACTGCCAGCACGAGCGTGCCGGTGCCCGGCCGGCCGCGTCCCACGAGATATCGCGACAGGATCGCCACGACGCTATACAGCACCACACCGGGCAGGATCAGCCGCAGGGCCACTCCCGCCTGGCTGAACTGCGAGCCATAGACGAAACGAACGAGGCGTGGGCCGAGGAGGGCGGCAGGGATGGCTGTAGCCAGCGCAACCGCGATGGTCGTCCTCGTGAGCACGGCCGCCACCCGGGCGGCATCCGCCCCCGGCTGAACCGCGCGGCTGAACATGACGGTGCCCAGCGCGTTGGGGACATACCAGAGGGTTTCGGCGAGCCCGGTCGTCACCGAGTACACCCCGGTCCAGGTCACGCCGATAAGCGCGTTGACCAGGAACGAATCGGCTCGGAACTGAAGCCGCTCGGCGATCGTGCCCGGAACCGCGCGGCTGCCGAATCGCAGCTCCTCCGCGAGGAGGCTTCCCGAGGGCATGACCGAAAAGGTCCCGTCACGCCAGGCGACCCAGGCGATCGCCAGGGCGGTCGCGCCGAGGGCGACCAAGTTGAGCGCCAGCGCGACGTCCAGGCTGAGTCGGGCGATCAGTGCCGCGGCGACGACCAGCACGAGCAGCACTCCCCGGCGGAGGACCCGGATCACGCTGTAGGCGACGACCCGCTGGCGACCGAGCAGCGCGAATAACCCCACCGCGAAGAACAGCTCGCCGGGCAGGGCCAGGGCGGAAAAGATGAACTGGTTCGCAGACAGGTTAGGGATGAGTTCGGCCAGCGGGCCACGCGGCCTGACGTCGGTCGGGAGCCCATACAGGACGCACGACAGCACGACGCAGAACCCGCCCACCACGGCCGACCAGACGAGCGCGTTGGCGAAGCCACGCTTTGCGGTCGCCGTGTCGCGGCCGGCGACGACCGCCAGGGCGCTGTCCATGCCCCAGCCGACCACGACTGCCGCGAGCTGCGAGTAGAGCAGCACCAAGGCGAAACGGCCCTTCGCGGCCGGCCCGAGGAGCCGAGCCAGGACGATGTCGGTGCCGAAGATCAGGACCGCGAGCCCGAAGCGCGTGACGATCGTGACCAAGGCGTCGCTGAGAAGGGGAGATGCGGGCGACGGACGCCCGACTTCTATGCCCGCCGGCGTCGCGGGGAGCGCAGGGCTCGTCACTCCGAGCCGGAGCGCTCGTGCGGGCCCACGGCAGCCAGTACGGGATCTGCAAGAGCCGTCCGAAACCAGCGCGCCGTCTCGGCCATGCCTTCCGCGAGCGGAACGGACGCCCGATAGCCCAGCCGCGCGGCGGCCTTGTCAACCCGGCTGACGTTGCGGCGCACGTCGCCTTCGCGCGGCGGGCCGTGGAAGACCTCCAGCTGACGCCCCACGGCCTCGCCCACCGCGGCGGCCAGCTCGACGATCGTCGTTTCGATGCCCGTGCCGGCCTGGAAGACCTCTCCGGCGATGCGTTCCCGGGGCGCGTCGAGGGCGGCACAGACCGCCTGCGCCAGGTCGTCCGCGAAGACGAAATCGCGCGTCTGGTGGCCGTCGCCGTGGATGGTGATGGGCCGCCCCGCGATCGCCGCCCTCAGCCATGCCGCCACGACGCTCTTCTTGTGGGCCGAGTACGGACCGTAGGCGTTCGAGAACCGCAGGATGCAGGCCGCCATCCCGTAGGTTCCGGCGTACGCCTGGCAGTACGCCTCGGCCGCCAGCTTGGACGCGCCGTACGGTGAGACGGGATGGGGTAGGTCGTTCTCGTCGGCGGGAAGTTCGTGATCTCCGGTCGCCGCGTTCGAGCTCGCAAAGACGAAGCGCTCCACCCTCGCGAGGCGCGCCGCGTCGAGAAGGCCAACGGTCTGGCTGACGTTCGCCTCGAGCGTCCCCAACGGGTCGGCGACGGAATCCGGGATGCCCGCCCGGGCCGCCAGGTGGACGACGGCATCGGCGCCCTCTACAGCCTCGCGAACCGCGACCGCGTCGGCAAGTGAGGCCCGCGACAACGAATGCGGAACTCCTGCGAGGTACTCGGGCCGTCCGATGGACAAGTCGTCGAGCACTCGGACGGTGTCTCCCCGCGAGGCTAGGAGGCGGACCAGGTTCGAGCCCAGGAAACCCGCCCCGCCGGTGACCAGGATCGTCCGGCTCACGTAGCTCCTCCGCTCAACGAGGTCGGGCCGGCGACGTGGGTAGTGTCGCGATGCCGTGTCGCGCGCTGGGCCTCAGGCGCGGCTTGACGCCCGGTTCGTGGCTCGGCCCGGTCCCACCGCTTCGAGCGCCTTCGGCACCCAGCGCACATGCTGCACGAACACGCTCCGATCGATCCGCTCGCGCTCCTCGGCGATCTTGAGGAGCATTGTGTCGATCAGCTCCTCCGAGAGCAGATGGGGACGAAGGCCGAGCTCGAGAAGCTTCGAGTGAACCGCGTTGTAGTAGTGCTCCTCCGCTTCCTTGCGCGGGTTCGACGTGTGGTCCATCGCCACCGACCAGCCCAGATGCTCGCCGGCCGCCTTTACCCGCCGCGCGAGCTCGAGGACCGTGAACTGCTCCGTGAACTGGTTGTACACGCGCAGCTCGCCGGCCTCGGCGGGGTGCGCCGCGGCCAGCTGGACACACTGGATGGTGTCCCGGATGTTGAGATAGCCCCGTGTCTGACCCCCCTTGCCGTAGACGGTCAGCGGAAAGTCGACCGCGGCTTCGGCGCAGAAGCGGTTGAGTGCCGTCCCGAAGACCTCGTCGTAGTGGAAGCTCGTTGCCAGGCGCGGGTCCAGTGCGGTCTCGTCGGTCTCGACGCCGTAGACGACGCCCTGGTGGAGGTCGGTCGCCCGCAGCGACCAGATCCGGGTCGCGAAGTGGATGTTGTGGCTGTCATGAACCTTCGAGAGGTGGTAGATCGAGCCCGGCGTCTTGGGGTAAAGGAAAGTGTGCCGACGGCCGTTGTGGTCGACCGTGAGGTAGCCCTCTTCGATGTCGATGTCGGGCGTCCCGTATTCGCCCATGGTCCCTAGCTTGACAAGATGCGTCTCGGGCGAAACGTCCCGCATCGCGAACAGGAGATTGAGGGTCCCGACCACGTTGTTGGCCTGCGTGTAGGCCGCGTGGCGCGCGTCGATCATCGAATACGGCGCGGACGGCTGCTCGCCGTAGTGGACGACCGTGTCCGGCCGGAAGTCGTCGATCACCGACTCCACGAATGCGTAGTCGGTCAGGTCGCCGACGAACAGCTCGATCTCGTTCTCCGCCACCTCGCGCCAGGCTCGGATCCGCTCGTGGAGTGTCGGGATCGCGAAGAGCGGGCGCACCCCGAGCTCGAGCTCCCACTGGCGCTTCGCGAAATTGTCGACGACAGCGACCCGATGACCGGCGCGGGAGAAGGCCATGGCCGTCGGCCAGCCCAGATAGCCGTCGCCGCCCAGCACGAGCACCCGTTGGGCCACCGTCTCCGCTCCTCTCGACCTCGCTCCCGCCCCATGGTGGGCGCCTGCGCCTGGGGGAGGCGTCGCCCTCGAAGTCGGGCGGCAGTCTAGCACGATGAGCCTCCCGATTCCGGGTGCCTTCAGCCCGAACCTGGACGGTGTAGGCTCGGGTCATGCTGCTCCGGCAGTTCCAGATCGAAGGCCTGGGGCACCTCTCGACGCTGATCGCGGACGAGCAGTCGGGCGTCGCCGCCGTGGTCGACCCTCGGCGCGACGTGGACGTGTACGTCGACGCGGCGAGGGAGCGCGACCTTCGGATCAGCCATGTCGTCGAGACACACCTGCACAACGACTATGTGTCCGGGGCGCGTGAGCTGGCGGCGCTGACCGGCGCCGAGCAGGTGATCGGAGCGGGCGCCGAGCTGGGCTACGAGCGCCTCGCACGCGACGTCGGGCACGGCGACGCCTTCTCCGTTGGGGCTCTGCGGTTTTCGACCCTCGAGACGCCTGGCCATACCCCCGAGCATGTCGCCTATGCCGTCGCGGACACCGCTCGCGCCAACGAGACGGTCCTGCTCTTCACCGGCGGGTCGCTCCTGGTGGGGGCGGTGGGTCGGACGGACCTTCTGGGCGCCGACAAGGCACGACCCTATGCCGAGGCGATGTTCCGCTCGCTGCACGAGGTGATCCTGCCCAACGAGGACTTTGTCGGCGTCTACCCCACCCATGGCGCGGGTTCGCTGTGCTCGTCCGGCATCGCCGCGACGCCGTCATCGACGATCGGCTACGAACGACGCTACAACCCGATGGTCCTGCCCTCCGACGTCGACGCGTTTGCCGAGCGGTTGCTGTCGGGTCAACCCTCGTTTCCGCGTTACTTCGCCCGGATGCGACCGATCAACCAGGCAGGGCCGCCGCCGATTGGCTCGGTGCCGGCGCCGCGTCCGCTCGCGCTCGAGGAGATGCAGGCAGCTGTCGCCGGCGGCGCGCTCGTCGTGGACGCCCGATCTCCGCTCGAGCATGCGGCGGCGCACATTCCGAGGTCCTATTCGGTGCCCGCCGGCTCCTCGTTCGGGACATGGCTGGGCTGGGTCGTCGAGCCTGACCGGCCGATCGTGCTCGTGCTTACTTCGGCGGGCGATTGGGACGACCTGGTGCGCCAGGCTCTGCGCATCGGGCAGGACGCGATCGCGGGATACTTGCAGGGTGGTTTTCGCCACTGGCTGGAGGCCGGCGGCGCTTCGGAGTCGAACGGCCGCCTGACGGTGGAGCAGGTTGCGCGAGCAGCCGGCGGGTCGGCGCCGCCCCTCCTGATCGATGTCCGGCAGGCTTCCGAGTACGCGGCCGGCCACGTCCCCGGCGCGGTGCACATCGGAGCCGGGGAGCTGCCGGACCGACTCGCCGAGCTCCCGCGCGACCGCCCGGTTGCCACGATCTGCGCGTCCGGCTATCGCTCCTCGGTCGCGGCCTCATTGCTTCGCCAGGCCGGCTTCACCGACGTGTCATGGGTCGCCGGGGGAGTGCCAACCTGGGAAGCCGCGGGTCTGCCCGTGGACATCGGAATTGACTCGGACACGGATCCGATGGCCGTGTCAATGGCGGCCAAGGGAGATCACGCTCACTGACGCCGCGGTATTGGCCCCAGCCGGCTATGACAAGATGGCGGGCAATGCCTTCGGATTCCAAGCAGATCAGCGAGTGGATCGACCGGCGCGCAACCGACGTCTACGAGTACGCCTCGGACCCGGCGAATCTTCCGCAATGGGCGCCCGGCCTTGGCAATACCGTGGAGAACGTGGATGGACAATGGTACGTGGACACCCAGTCGGGCCGGGTCGGCTTCGCCTTCGTGGAGCGCAACAAGTACGGCGTCCTCGACCACGAAGTGACACTGCCTTCAGGCGAAGTCATCTACAACCCGATGCGAGTCGTCCCCCACGGTGACGGCTGTGAGGTGGTATTCAGCCTGCGTCGGCTCCCGGACATCAGCGACGAGGACTTCGCACGGGACGCGGGGCTCGTGCAGGCCGATCTCACCCGGTTGAAGCACGTACTCGAAGCCACCAGATAGCGGCCTGACATCGCCGAGTGACATTGGTCCACGCTGACTGATGCTCGCGGCGCGTCTCCAGCCAGCGTGCTACGGCGCGCAGTCACCTGGCTTACTCGGGATGGCCGGCACCGGGGCATCCGGCCTCACGTCGCCTATCCAGATCCAGATCCGCCCGCATGCGAGGTCGACAAACTGGCCAGTCCCGGTATTCGGCTGACCATCACCGGGTTGGACCACCAGAGACGTAAGGACCCGCCCCGATGGCGATCGGGCTTCGGCTTTCCAGGGGAGTGGCGGGAGCGTTGCGAGCTTGATCGTGGGGTCTGAGCCGCCGGGTGGGTAGTCCCCGATGTGTTGCCCTTTGACGACGAGAGTCACGGTTAGGGTCGTCCCGTTCGAGAGGTGGAGATTCGGGTTGAGCGAGGACGTCGCGGGCGAGGGGCTTCCGACGGGCGCCGTGCTCGGTGTCGGCAACGGCGTCGCGCATCCACTGAGCGAAGGGCAAAGTAGAGCGATGACGATGGCCCTCCTCATCGTCAAATAGACTGTGCGCGCGCCGCGTTGTTTGCAACCGCCTCCCGGTATTCCCGCGACCTCAGCGCTAAGGCCGCATCAAATCTGACGAGAGCCAACGGGCCCGACCACCTGCGCCGCTCGACTACCACCTGCTCTGGTGGCATTGGCGCACGCTGACTGATCACGGCGTCATCATTCCCAGTGCGACATCCGTCCGGTCTGCCTGCTCTGAGACGCTCGGGCGAGACCCCGCAACCTCATCGCGAAGGTGCGCTCACGGTCTCCCCCTCTCAGACCGCCGGTGGATAGGCTCCAACCCACGACTGGTCGAGCTCAACAGCGTGGGCTCGGAGGGCATCAACGAGCTCGCGGATTCGTTTGGGTTCCCAGTATCCGACTGTTAGAAGCGCTTCGACGCGGCCATCCCGCTCGATCAACAGGGAGCGCCCGTTCCTTGGGACGATGGACACCCGGGTTCGCGGATCGATCGGGATCACATGACCAGGCCGGTCGCGAAGCACCTCGACCCAGCGGCGCACGACGATCCTGCCGTCGGAGAAGGTGAGTTCCCGCTGGATCCACAACCAGCCCCCCTCGATGAAGACAAGGGCCGGGATCAGCATCGCGATTGCCAATAGGCTCACCCACCACGGCTCCGTCCCGATCCGCAACTGGAGCATTCCTCGGACTGCCACGAGCCCTCCAAAAGCGCAAACGACGGCAAATGCGATCGGGCCCGGTTGCGGGTGGGGCGGGTTGATCCGAGTCTTCATCACCCCAGGGTACGGCTGGTTCGACACCCCCACCGCCATGCGTCCCCTCGATCCGATCCGAGGACGCGACAGCGTCCCAGCGCTCGGGATTCTGCGCTGCGGGTGCCGCTGCGCGACCGATCTCCGAAAGGACGCCTGATCGTCCTACAAAGCAGCCCGGACGTGATGTTCACAACGGCCGGGACCATTGGGCCGCTTTACGAGAGCGCTCCCGGGTCTAGGGTAATCAGCGTCGGGTACGCCGCGAGGCTCGCGGTTGCTGTCCCGAGGACGGGCATTCGGAGAACGATCAGGCTCGTCCTGCCACTGCCATCGGCAGGGAGGATTCCCCAGTGAAGAGACGATCTGGGTTTGGCATTGTGATCGGAGGATTGGCTGCCATCGCGCTCGCGGGGACCACCTTGGCCTTCAGCGGGCTGACCAACAGCAGTTTCGAAACTGGCACCTACGTCGACGGCGGAGCCGGCTTCGAGCAACTGAATGCCGGGGACACAAGCATCGATGGCTGGACCGTGGACGCGGGAAGCGTGGACTGGATCGGCACGTACTGGCCGGCTCAGGACGGCTCCATGAGCATCGACATGAGCGGCGCGGACGCTGGGGCAATCAGCCAGACGTTCGCGACGACGATCGGCAACACCTACACCGTTTCGTTCTATCTCTCCGGCAATCCTGCAGGCCCTCCGACGGTGAAGACGCTCGACGTCAGCGCAACCGGCGGAACAGTGGGTCAGTACACCTTCGACGTGACCGGGAACACCCTCGCCAACATGAACTGGACGGCGGAGGTGTACTCGTTCCTTGCGACGAGCACGAGCACAACACTCAGCTTCGTCAGCACGACTCCGGGCGTATTCGGCCCAGCAATCGATAACGTCGCCGTGACCGAAACGGTCCCCACAAAGTCCGACTGCAAGCAAGGCGGCTGGCAGACGATGATCGATGGTGTCGGCAACCATTTCAAGAACCAGGGCGACTGCGTGAGCTACTTCGCGACCGGAGGCAAGAACGTGGGCGCGCTACCCCCGGCAATCGCAACGAATGTCGGCGCCACGACCGACAGCGACACAACGAGGTCGCAGGTCAAGCAGTCGAACAAGGGACACGATCAGGCGACCGGCCGGAATGGGACTGAGCGATCGCACGCAAAGGACAAGACCAAGAGCAGCGCCGGCCATCTCCATGGACCGAAGTCGCACCCATCGAAATAGACTTCTGACCCTGTACGAAAAGTTGGCCCCTTCGGATCAACCCGCAGGGGCCAAATCGTGTAATCGCTCAGACCGGGTTCGAGATCTACACACACGTTGCCAGTGTTCTTGACTTCGACCACGATGTCAGCTTCGGCGCCGTTCTGCCAGGGAATTAGAAAACTCCTTCACCACCGATAATGCGGACGTGGGTTCCGGCGTCGGCGCCTCGGTTGCCGGTTTCGACAACGAAGGCGAAGAGGTCCGGCCGACTCCCCTCGCCGCCGCCATCCCGGGCCCGTAGCGCTCCTCGAGGCGGTCGACTCGCTCGCTCCTCGGCTGTGCGTTGATAGCGTCTACGGCGCCGAGGTGTCGTGGGCGGCTGCGACCTCGCCACTATGGGTAGATCGTGCGCGACTCGGGCAAGTCCAAGGTCGGACACTGGATCGTCCAGATCCCCGGGTGAACACTCGAAAGCCTTTCCCATTCAACCCGGGTGTTCACTTCCCGAAGGTGTTCACTTCCCGAACAGGAAGTATTCGCCCATCGCCCATTGGGTCACGCAGGTGACATTGACGCACGCTTATCGATCCTGCAGTGACCAGCTCTAATCCCTATCGGGGCTTGTTCGGCCACTCACGGAACCATGAGGCGCTGTCGGGTGTATCAAGTGCGAGCATCGACCGCAGGAGTAATGAGCATCGTGCCCGGAGCCATCCGAGTGGTCCTTTTGGCCGCGATCATGCTTGTGCTGGACTCCTGCGCGAGCCACGAGGGTGCAACGCAGCAAGTGGCGACATCGTCGTCGCCGGATGCCTCTTCTCCGCCGAGCGCACCGACCCCAGGTGCGAGTGCAACGTCGACGTCTTCGGGGAGGGGCGCGTCGGCGTTTACGCGAAGGCGGCAACGCCGGCTGGCACCGCGTTGTACACGAACGGCAAGATCAAGTTCTACGGTCGCAGTGGACGTACCTACGTCACAGCCGGCCATAACTACCGCGATGTGACCATCGCCGGAATGACAACCTCGAGTGCTGTGATAGCCACCCTGCAGACAAATCGCACAGGGTTCTATGTCCAGTCGGTCATCTCCTATTCCGGCAAGTTTCGCCTGTACCTGAACAAGATTGCCCCCGGTGCTACGTGGTTCAGCTACATCGTGATTGGGTGAGCCGCCGACATGAAGCATGAGAAATCGCGCGTCGAGCGGTTCGGCAACGGGCGTCTAGTGAAGGGGAATGGCCTGGAAAAGGGGACTAGCGTGCAGAGGAACGCTGGGCTGGAGACGAGGGTCGCTCGCCTGACAAAGGCAGGTAGCCTCCAGCCGAAACCGTCAATGATCGGGACGCGATTGGGTCGGTACCGAAAGCTCGGATAGTTCGATCTCGAGCCCGTGTCCGGAGGATGCCGTGCGACCGCTCAAGATGGGATTCGTGATCGTCACCGGGGACGCCGGCGCCGAGCGAACGACCGCCCGCTGGAGCGAGATCCGGGCGCTTGCGCTGCGCGCCGAGGCAATCGGCTTCGACACGGTGTGGGCGCCCGACGAGCTGTTATGGCGGCCGGCATCCGGCAAGGAGCGAGGGTTTTGGGATTGCCTCGCCATGGCCGGCGCTCTCGCCGCGGTAACCTCGCGGGTTCAGGTCGGGACATGGGTCATGTCCGCGTTGCACCGCAATCCGGGGATCATCGCGAAAGCGGTGGAGACGCTCG
>VBEC01000092.1 GCA_005883615.1 Chloroflexota bacterium
GTGCGCCAGGCCGGCTACAGCTCGGCATGTGGCGTCAAGCACGCGTTCAGCCACGTTGCCGACGATCGGTTCGCGATTGCTCGCATCATCGTGGGTGCCGAGACGTCCCTGGACGAGTTCGCAGCCTGGCTCCGGGGAACCGGCCAGTTGCCCGATGCCTGGCCCGGGGAGCGGCTTCGGACGCGGGTATGGCGCATGGCACGCCGCGCGAAGGCGCTCGTCGACCGCGGACCGGTAACCGCGGGGTGAAGTCCCTGGCCGAGCGTGACGCAAACGGCGCCATCGCCCGACTTGCGGAGCACGTCCGGACGCCCCTCTACGGCGGCGCCTACGCCCTGATCCTGAGCAGTGTCGCCACGTCCGCGCTGGGGATCGTCTACTGGACGCTGGCGGCACGTCTCTACGATCCCGCGCAGGTCGGCGTCAACGCCGCGGCGATTTCGACGATGACATTTCTGTCGTACCTGACTCAGCTCAACCTGGCCGGGGCTCTGAGTCGCTTCATCCCCACCGCGGGGCGCTCCACCTCGCGGCTGGTGGGTGCGGCGTATCTGCTCGTGGTCGTTCTGTCGGGCCTCGCGGCGTTCGTCTTTCTGGCCGGCCTCGGGCTGTGGGCCCCCCAGGAGCACGGTTTGGCCTCGGATCCTCTCGTCGCTCTCTGGTTCGTCGTGGCCACGATGGGGTGGAGCTTGTTCGCCCTGCAGGACGGCGTGCTGACCGGCCTCCGGCAGACGGTCTGGGTCCCGATCGAGAACACGATCTTCGCGGTCGCGAAGATCGTGCTGCTGGCGGCGTTCGCCTTATCGCTCGCTGAGTACGGGATTTTTGCGTCGTGGACGATCCCGGCGGTTCTCTCGATCATCCCGGTCAACCTCCTGATCTTTCGGCGCTTTATTCCGCGCCATCAGTCGGTCGAACGTCCCACTGAGGGCGAGGTCGCGCCCCGCCGGATGCTGCAGTACCTGACCGGAGACTATCTCGGGTCACTGGCAATAAGCGCCTCCACCGCTCTGCTGCCCCTGCTCGTCCTCATCAAGGTCGGCCCCAGCGCGAGCGCCTACTTCTACATCGCGTGGACGATCGCCTACTCGCTCCAACTTATCTCCATCAACGTGGCGACGTCGCTGATGGTCGAAGGCGCTGCGCAGCGGGATTCGGTGGCGCACGACGCCCGCAGAATGCTGTCCCTGCTGATCCGGCTCCAGGTCCCGATCGTGGCCGGCGTCCTGATCCTGACCCCGGTGGTGCTGCGTTTCTTTGGGGCGGCGTATGCCTCGGAAGGAGAGGGGCTCCTGCGTCTGCTCGCGCTGGCTGTCCTTCCGCACGGCGTGAATGCCATCTATCTGAGCCTTGCCCGGGTCCGGCGGCGGGCGAGCCGGGTGGCAATGGTCCAGGGGACCGTCTCGGGCCTGACCCTCGTGCTCAGCGTGATCTTGCTCGGTCCCATGGGCATAACCGGCGTCGGTATTGCATGGTTGGTGGCCCAGAGCGCGGTGGCCGCCTTCCTCCTGGCCACCCAATTGCGTCCGATCTGGCGGGGCACGGGCTCCACTCCGTCTCCCGCTGCTGCCGTTGGTGGGGACGCCCTGCCGGTGCAGGAGGGGTCCGCTGCGGGCGACGCCGCCACGGACGGGTCCGTCGTCACGCAGGCTCGTCGCGAACCACCCCCTGCCCTGCTTCGATCCGCGTTCGCCGCCTTCGACGCGGCAGGCATCGGCTGGACCGTGCTGCGCGGGGAAGAACAGCTCGGCTCAGCCGGCGGTGATATCGACCTGCTGGTCGATGCCGCACGTTCTGCCGAGATCGATGCAGAGCTGGTCCGGCTCGGCTTCGTTCGCCTGCCATCCTTCGGCCGGGGGACGCACCGTTTCTACATCGCTCTCGAGGTCGAGTCGGGCCATTGGACGTCGCTCGACCTCGTGTCAGAGCTCGCCTACGGTCGATTGTTCGAGCTCGCGGTCCCCACTGCGGCTTCGTGCCTGGATCGACGGCACCGCCCGGCGGACGTCAACGTTCTCGAGGCCGGCGACGAGTTCTGGACGCTGCTTCTTCACAGCATCCTCGACAAGCGAGCCGTGTCCGAGGCCCGCGCGCGACGCCTCTTCGAGCTGGAGCGGTCCATAAGCGAGGACAGTCCTACGGGCCGCTTCGCTGCGTCCCTGCTGCCCGCGGGATGGGACTCGGGGCGCGTGCGGGCAGCTGTGCGTGCTCGCGATTGGCCGGCACTCCTCGACCTTCGTGGCCCGCTCCAGCGCGCGAGTTTGCGCCGGGCTCCCGAGGACGTCCTCTTGCGATCGGTTCGAGGGCTCGCGCTTCGCGTGATGGAACCGATCCTCAAGCTTCGACGACGAGGCCTGTCCGTGGCGGTGCTCGGCCCCGACGGTGCCGGCAAGTCGACCCTGGCAGCGGGGATCAAGGAGACGTTCGGACTGCCGGTGCGCCTCATCTACATGGGCCTCTGGAAGACGAGCGACCGGCACGTCAGCTCATGGTGGCGGCCACTCGAAATCGGGCTACGGCCACTGGCCGTATGGCGTCGCTACCTCGTGGCCCAAACCCACCGGGCCCTCGGCCGCATCGTCATCTTCGATCGGTATACCTACGACGCATTCATTCCGCCCAGCGGCCGATTCCAGGGTCTGAAGCGGGCCTATTTCTGGATCCTGGCCCGGATGATCCCCGAGCCGGATCTCGTGATCGTGCTCGACGCCCCTGGTGTCGCGCTCTTCGAGCGCAAGGGAGAATCAGATCCCTTCAGTCTGGAGGCGGATCGAGCCCAGTTCCTCGCCTTGCGGAATCGCGTGCGGCGGCTCGAGGTCATCGACGCTCGTGCCTCGGCGGACGTCGTGCTGAGCGATGCGAGTCAACGCATCTGGGACACATACCGGGAGGTCTGCGGGAGCCGGGCCACCATCGCCGCCGGGTCGGCGACCAGTGCACGAAGCATCGCCATCGCCGATAGGAGCAGCGAGCGCGTCGAGCAACGCATCTTGCGGCCGATTGCCGGCGCGCGGCGACGCCTTCAGCGGCGTACGTACGGCGCTCGCGGCACGCGGGTCGTACCCGCAATCCTCGCCCATCTCCGCGACCAGGAGCTGGTGGAGGATCGGCCCTGGAGGATCGGGCGGGTCCATTCGACAGAGACAGGCGTGGCTCTCATCACCGTCACGGTCGAAAGCGCCCCTTCCTTCCTTCTAAAGGTTCCACAAACCGCCGATGCCAGAAGGGCGCTCGTCGGCCATCACGAGTTGGTATCCCAGCTACGCGGGGACCCTCGGCTGGCCGGGTGGTCGGATCTGATCCCGCTCGTCACCGCGGCCGGCGAAGTGGAAGGCAATGCATTTCTCGTGGAAGAGATGTTGCCCGGCGTCGCGGGCACGACCTTCCTCGGAAGTGGGACGGCCAGGGCGACCATGCTTCTATCCGCCGCCAGTGCCATTCGGCAGCTTCACCGACGCACGGGCGAGGTGTGCGTCGTGGACGACGTGCTGCTCGAAAGCTGGGTGAGGAAGCCGCTCGCCGCAGTCGAGCGCGTGCTGGTCGACCGGTTTCGGGCTCAAGGCGCCGGCCTCCTGCTCGCCGAGCTGGGGCGCGAGCTAGAAGACCAGCTGGCAGGCCAGGAAGTGTTTACGTCGTGGGTGCACGGCGATTTCTGGCCGGGCAACGTCCTGCTTCAGCCTGACGGCGGCAAGGTCACGGGCATCGTCGACTGGGACCTGGCGGCTCCGCACCAGCTCCCGCTGCACGACGTGCTCCATTTGATTCTGTACTCCCGACGTGTCCGCTACGGTCGCGAGCTGGGAGACGTCGTTCGCGCGGCGATCGACGATCCACGGTGGGACGCGACGGAGCGGCGCTTGATCGACGAGCAGACGGACGATACGCCCGGACCTCAGCTGTCGGATCGCAGCGCAATCCTGCTGGCGTGGCTGCGCCACGTCAGCATTTTCTCGAGCGTCGCCGGGCACGGGGCGAACGCGGTCTGGATCCGCAACAACATCGAGACGATCATTCGCACGCCCCGACCGATGCGCGGCTACGGCTGACGGGCCGCTCCGCGGGCCTGGGACACCACGTCCTGCCCGTTGACAATCGGCGTCGGATCGTCCAGCCAATCGGGTAACGGTTCTGTGTTCCGAAGATGGAAGACTTTGCGGTAGGCGGCACCGTAGCCTTCCTGGCGCGCAAGGACATAGAGCCGCTTCGCATCCTCTTGGGAACAGCCGATGTGGGCCGCGAGCCGCTGGATATTCGTCTCGTCCCTGTGGCGCTCCAGGAGGCGATACCCGATGCCCAGCAGCGCAGCCCCTGCCGCAGCAAGGAACCTACGCATCTTTCCCTCCACCGGCCTCTCAACCGGCTGACCTCGTGGTCGATCCGCATGCGGACCGCCTTCGGCGTGGATGGGTGAACTCCCCCGGGGGCACCTCCAGGGCCTACGGTAACCGACGTTCGGCGTCCGTCCATCGGCAGTATTACCTACTTTCGCCTAAGAAACTTCGCACAAATCAGCTAGGAACTTTGCACATAACGGGCCTTTCGTGAGGCGGCGTTGCATTGCTTTGGCTATTTCGGGCGCCTATGCTGTGGCCGTCTGCTTGTCGTCTGAGGCCTGAAACAGCGGGCAAACCCGGAGCAGGGTTCGAGGAATTTCGCCTGGTGAAGGTGCCCGTCGCCAGGATCGCGATCCTGCTGGCGATCTACGTCGCAAGCATTGCTGTGCCCCCGGCGACCCGGGCGGTTTCGCCCAGCTATTCGGCGACGGTCCTCGCGGATTCTCCGGTCAGCTATTGGCGGCTTGGCGAGAACTCGGGCACGGTGGCCGCCGACTCGGCGGGCGCGAACACCGCATCGATCAAGTCCGGCGTGACGCTCGGGACTGCCGGCGCGATCGCCAATGACGCGAACACCGCCATGACGTTCAACGGGACCACTGGCTACGTTACGGCGGCCAATGCCGCGAACCTCAACTTCAGCGGTGACTTTTCCATCGAAGCCTGGGCGAAGCCATCGGTTCTGACCGGCGCGGCGCAAGGGGTCCTACACAAGGGCGGCACCAGCAACGCGAGCACGTGGCAATACCGTCTCAGCGTCGCTGCGGGCGGCCAATGGCGCGGTTCTGTCTACGTTGGAAGCTCGACGATCTCAGTGACCTCCGCCGCGACGGCCAGCCTGACGGCGTGGTCTCACCTCGTGTTGACTCGCGCCGGCACCAGGCTGACGCTCTACGTGAACGGGGCCGCGGTCGCCACCACAACGTTCAACGGAAACGTAAATGCCGGCTCCGGGACGCTTGCGCTCGGGCGGACGGGCTCCAAGTCCGCCGACTACTTTCACGGCGCGATCGACGAGGCGGCCGTCTACGCCAGCGCGCTCAGTGCCGCAGCCGTGTCTGCCCATTACTCCGCGGGTACCACCCCGCCACCAGCGCCGGTGGCCGCCTTCAGCGGCTCGCCGACCTCGGGCACGGCCCCCCTGGCGGTGACCTTCACCGATCAGTCCACCGGTCCCCCGGCCGCCTGGTCGTGGGACTTCGGCGACGGCACAAGCTCGACCGCCCAGAACCCGGTCCACA
>VBEC01000088.1 GCA_005883615.1 Chloroflexota bacterium
TCTCGCAGCGGAGGGCGACCATGCGACCGCGCAGCGCGACCTGCGGGCGGCCAGGACGGTGTTCGAGCGCCTGGGCGCCACACTCGACCTGCAACGGGTCGACGCGCTACTCGGCGGGGGCGAGGCGTCCGTGCCGACGGCGGTATCCGCGCAGCAGGCGACCAAGACGTTCATGTTCACCGACATCGTCACCTCGACCGACCTCGTCGGGCTCGTCGGCGACTCAGCCTGGGGCGAGCTCCTCGCGTGGCACGACCGGGAGCTCCGGTCGTCGTTCGCTAGCCACCGCGGCCAGGAGGTGAACAGCACTGGCGACGGCTTCTTCGTGGCGTTCGACCAGCCCGCCGACGCGATCGAGTGCGCGGTCGACATCCAGCGTCGGCTGGCTCGACATCGCCGCGAGCACGGCTTCGCTCCCCTGGTGCGGATCGGCGTGCACTCGGCCGAGGCGACCCGGCATGGCCGCGACTACCGCGGCCAGGGCGTGCACGTCGCCGCGCGGATTGGAGCCGCCGCGTCGAGCGAGGAGATCCTCGTCTCCAGCGACGTCCTCGGGCAGGCCCCGCAGACGCGGTTCAAGGTTTCGGAGCCGCGCGTGCTGACGCTCAAGGGGGTCCGCGAACCGATCGAGGTTCGGGTCGTCGACTGGCGCTAGCAGGCCTGTCCCTCAGCTGTCTCATCGCACTGCTATGCCTCGGGAGGAGTCAGGCCGGAGAGCTTCCGTCAGGGCGTCGCTTTGGACAATGGAGGAGAATCCGCCCGATCGTCGCCTTCCATCCGCCCACGGAGGCACGGATTTCCGCTCGAGACCAAGGAGGCACCGTGAAGCGAACGCTTGTCGTGTTGTTCAACGTAGCCATCCTCAGCCTGGTCGCCGCGGTCCCGGCTCAGGCCCAAGCCGCCGGCGCCCTGGTCACGGTGGCCAGCCCGACTGGGCTTCACCCGCGCAACGCGCAGAACGAGCCGGCGCTGGCCGTCGACCCGACACGCACGACAGTCCTGGCCGCTGGTGGCAACGACTTGGTGGATATGCAGCCATGCTCCCAGGCGGCCTCCACAACGCGCGGAGCTTGCTCGTTTCCACTCGGTACATTCACCCGGGGCGTAGGGCTGACGGGGATCTACTTCTCCTTCGATAGCGGAAACAGCTGGACCCAACCCACGTATACAGGGCTGACCGCTGCGGACTGCAGCCCGACAATCGAGCCATGCGCTCCCCACGTCGGACCGATCCACACCATCCCGAACTTCTACGAGAACGGTCTCCGATCGCGGAGCGACCCAGGCGTCGCGTTCGGACCGGCTCCGGATGCCAGCGGCACCTTCTCCTGGGAGAACGGCTCTCGCCTCTACGCGGCGACGCTCGCCACCAACCTCACCGACACGCGGATCGAGCGAGGCGGCATCAACTCCAACTTCGCGATCACCGTCTCGCACATCGACAACATCACGCCCGCGCGCGTCGCCGATCAGAGCAACTGGTCGCGGCCCTACTTCGTGCCCGCGCACATCTCGTCATCCGCTGGGCTGGACAAGGAGCAGATCTGGGCCGACAACGCCGCCTCGAGCGCGTTCTTCGGCCGCGTCTACACCTGCTACTCGGACTTCCACAGCTTCAGCCAGGGCAACAACTTCTCCCTCTTCCCGAACGTGGCCGTCTCGGCCGACGGCGGGGTAAGTTGGACGAAGCACACCGTCGCTGCTCCGACCACCGCTTTTCCGCGAGGCTTCCACCAGGGATGCACCGTGAGGACGGACAGCCACGGAGTGGCCTACGCCTTCTTCACCCACTTCTCCGAGACCTCCAATGATGGCTTCCACACGATGGTGAAGTCCTTCGACGGCGGGCGCACCTGGACCCGGCCCCAGGACGTCGTCGCAATGAACGACGCCTGCCTCAGGGTTGATCCCATCTCGGGGCGCTGTGTTGCCGACGGCATCGCCGGTGCGAGGATCGATCTCGCCGCGATGCCGAGCGTCGACATCGCGAACGGAGCGCCCAGCGGAGCCGACGCCACGAACGAGATCATCGACGCATGGAGCGATGGCAGGCTCGGTCTGAACAACGAGAAGAGCATGCTGTCGTACTCCACGGATGGTGGAGCTACCTGGAGCAGTCCCGCGGTTGCCTCGCTGCCGGGTGATCGATCGGTCTACTCGGCCCCGTCGATTGCGCCTAATGGCAGCCGCGCCTACGTCGTCTACATGGCTTTCGCTCAGCCGTTCCAGTCGACCACCGCGAACCCGCGCCCGGAGCATGGTGTCTTCCGCTCGGCGCCAATTGCGTCGAACGGCGCGCCTGGAACATGGACCACCGAGTACATCGGTCCCTCAGGGGATGCCAGAGGCAGCTCCCAGGGCCGGATCCTGTACAACGAGTTCCTGGGCGACTATGTCTACGCCATCGCGACGCGCACCTATGGCGCCGGGGTCTGGACGGACGTGCGTCGAACCGCCGACTGTCCGGCGATGGACGCCTGGCGACAAGAATCGGTCGACGCAGGGCAACTGGTCTTCCCGGCACCGTGGCCCCTGGGAGACTGCCCCACCAACTTCGGCAACACCGACATCTTCAGCGCCACCACTGGATAGGAGCCTGACCGGCTCCGCAATAGGCAAACTTCCGAACGAACGATCGCCCTTCCTGCGCTGCAGAGGGGCGATCTCTTACTCACAAATCCCTGCCGGCTACCCCAAAACCACATTCCTGGAGACCAGGAATCCGAGGGACCTGAGATCCTCCTTAGTACGAAGGGGCGATAGGCCGCCGCCGACACGTCCCCGCAGACTGGCGCGATGCAAGACTTCGTCGCGGGAGCCCGGTCGGCCTTCCTGCGGCTTGCCTCCCACTCGGCGAGCGATTCGGCTCGATCGCTGTGGGCCGACCCATCAGGCGTGCGGGGCGTCCTACGGCACCGCCTCGCAGGTCCAACGTCGGCGATCGCGTTCTGCGTATTGCTGGGTGCCGCCGCCCTTGGAGTCGGAAACGCGGCTGTGTTCCTCGGCCTCGCGGGCTTTGTCGCGGCGCAAGTCCTGATCGCTCGCGTACTGCAGCACCTGGGCCACCGACTCCGCCCCGACGTCGGCTTTCGGGTCGTCGTCGTCACATGGCCCATTGCGCTTGGGGCATTGGGAGCCGCGGGCTGGACGGCGGTCAACGACTATCACGGCGAGGTCGTCTCGCTCATTGGGCTCATCACCGCGGGCTTGGTGGCGTTGGTCGAGCCGACGGGGTTTGCAATCGTGTGGGCCGTGGTCGCCGCTGCTGCCGTCACGACAGGCGCAGCGGTCGGCGGATCCGTCACCGGTGAGGCGCTCGTCAGCACCGGTGCGATCGCCGTTGGGGCGGCGTTTGGCGAACGGTTGCGCCACGTCATCGAAGCCTTCCTGGGCAACCGTCGCGAGCTCTTGGAGGAGACCGCTCGAATTCCGGCGAGCCGCGATCCATTTCAGACGGCGGAGCGGCTGCTGCAGCCGCTCGTTCGCTGGACGCCGGTGAAAAACCCGTCCTTGGTCTGGTTCACGCCGGACGGGCGATCCGTCTTCCTCGCGGTTGCAGGCAACAACCTGCCACCCCATCTGGCGGCCGGTCGCGAGCTACCGGA
Source organism: Chloroflexota bacterium (assembly GCA_005883615.1). Lineage (GTDB taxonomy): Bacteria > Chloroflexota > Limnocylindria > Limnocylindrales > CSP1-4 > CF-16. The sequence goes on from VBEC01000088.1 coordinate 3,606, forward strand.
GGCGCGCAACGCGTACATGCGGCGGCAAGCCGAGCAAGGGCCGTGGACCAGCGGCTGGACCGTTGTCGACGGCGACGAGGGCTACACCCGAGGCGTCGCCTCGCTGGGGATCCAGGCCGGCGCTTATGTACCGCTCGTCCACGAAGGTCGCCTGCTGGGGCTCCTCACCGCGGGCTGGAGCGCTGCCGGTGGCGATCACTCGGCCATGGCGGAGTACATCCCCGCGCTCGTCGAGGTCGCCCACGCCGCCGCGACGGCCTTGGGCCCGGGCCTGGCCGAGCTTGAACAGCGATCCACGGCATCACAGGTCGTCGACGACGTACTCCACGGTCAGCGCTACTGGCCGGTTTACCAGCCGATTCGTCGTCTACGTGACAGCACGCTTGTCGGCTTCGAGGCACTCACTCGGTTCGATGCGCCGGTGACGACTCAACGATTGTTCATTCAGGCGGGCCTGGTCGGCCGCCTGCGCGACCTCGAGATCGCCACGATGCGAGCCGCCGTTATGGAGGCTCGTCACCTGCCGGAGGACTGTTGGCTCAGCGCGAACGCCTCGCCTGGCCTTCTCGTCGACACCGACCTGCTGGCTTCAATCCTCGAGCCGATCCGGCAGCCCGTCATCATCGAGCTGTCGGAACACGAGGTCATCACCGACTACAAGCCGATTGCCGCAGCTCTCGGTCGATTGGGTCCACGCCGAAGCCTCGCGGTCGACGACGCTGGGGCCGGCTTTGCGAGCCTCCGTCACATCCTGGAGGTTCGACCGGCCCACGTGAAGCTGGATCTTGGACTGGTACAAGGCGTTGCGACCGACCTCACGCGCACCGCGCTTGTTGCGGGATTCGTTCGGTTTGCACACGACGCCGAATTCGAGCTGGTCGCGGAGGGCATCGAGACGCAGGAAGACCTGGACGCGCTCACCCGGCTCGGCGTCGGGCTCGGACAGGGATATCTCCTTGGGCGACCGGAACGAGCGTCTGCGGCAGCCTCCAACGAGAACGCACCGCGGGGCGGGAGAGCAATGGGTGCCTCGCGAGTGCGGTCGCGAACTGCCAGGACGCGCAGTCAGGCGGGGGCGATCGCGGCATCTCGCACCACGACGCCCGCGCACTAGGGGACGGCGCATACCGATCGACGGCCGTCGCTGATCGATCTCAAAATCAGAGGCCCGACGCCCGCGAGCTTCCTGTTGAACCACAGTTCCTGAAGCGAGTTAACTCCCGCTACGCGCCCGAGATCGCCATCGATCTAGGGCGGCTCGCCTCCATCCACGTTCTCCGCGACCGAGCTGTCGCCGCGGCCAAGCTACTGGCCAAGTCGGAGGCGATGATGCGGAATTGGGCAGCGCCTTTGCGTGGGCGAGCGAGCGGAACCAGGAGACCCGCGGGCTGCTTTGGGCCGCGCTCGCGCCCGAAGAGTTGGCGCAGGCGACGACCGACGGCGAAGCTCTGACGACCGAGGAGGCGATCGCACTGGCACAGAGCGAGCCCTGACCAGCATGTGTGCCATTCCTGCGACTTCGCTCCGGCGGATCACGGCTCCCGGGTCCATCCTTCCCACATGCGAAACGGGATCATCGTCTTCTTCTTATGGTTCGGATCAAGAGCCCTGACGCACAGGGACAGTTCAAGCCCTCCATGCCCAGGACGGTGACGGCGGGGGCTCGACTCCGCGATCGGAATCTGCTCACCATCCACAGCGCCCACGGGCATCTGCGTCGCCCCTGATGACGGCACGCCAACCGGTTTCGGCATGACGGGCCGCCTTGAGGATCGGGTCTGCGTCGTGACCGGATCGACCGGGATCGCGGCGGCGAGCGCGCGGCGGCTGGCACAGGAGGGCGCAGCCGTGTTCGTCGTGTCGCGGACAGAGGCACATGCGCGGTCGCTC
>VBEC01000028.1 GCA_005883615.1 Chloroflexota bacterium
CGACTTCAGCTGGTCGGCGACCGGGCACGGGACCGACGAGCTCGGCGGTGCCGCCTCACTTGCCAACGAAACGGTCAATGGCTCGTACGACGTGCTCATGCCGGCGACGACCCTGACAATCCAGACCAACGCTCCCGCACAGGTCCACGCCGGCGACTCTGTGTCGATCGTCGTCCGTGAAAAGAACACGGGCGAAGGAACGATCACCAACGTCCACGTCGACGGCACGGGCGCCTGCCTCTCGTTGTGGACGGCTTCGGCCACCAAGGTCGGCGGGGCGGCTTTCAGCGGCTCGCTCGCCCACAACGAAGAGGTCGACTTCACGTGCTCCTTCCTGGCGCCTGCCAGCGACTTCAGCTGGACGGCGGACGGCAAGGGCACTGACGCCCTGGGCCATGCGGTCCCCGCGACCGGCGAGCACCAGAGCGGCAGCGTCGACGTCGTCAGCCCTTCGACCGCGCTGACGCTGAAGAGCGTCTCGGCCACCAAGATCCACGCCGGCGACTCGGTCACGATCGTCGTGACCGAAAAGAACACCGGCGACGGCACGCTGAGCAACGTCCATGTGGTCGCCGGTGGCGACTGCGCGGCCTTCACTCCGGCCAACGTGGCTAGCTTGGCGGCCAACGCCAGCCAGGACTTCACCTGCACGATCCATACGAGCTCGAGTCAGACAGCCGACCTCTCGTGGACGGCTGACGGCAAGGGCACGGATTCGCTGGGCGATCCCGCCCCAACGGCAGGCGAGCACCAGGAAGGCAGCATCACGGTCATCAACCCGGCAACGACCCTGACCGTCAAGACAGCTCCGCCGGCCAAGGTTTACCCGGGCGGCTCGATCACCATCGTCGTGACCGAGAAGAACACAGGCGACGACACGCTCGCCAACGTCCACGTCATTGGCACCGGCTCATGCGCTGCCTGGAGCCCGGCCAACGTCGTCTCGCTGGCTCCGAATGCCACCGCCGACTTCACATGCACCTTCAATGCCCCGGCTGACGACTTCAGCTGGAGCGCGACAGCCCTCTCCAAGGACAGCCTTGGATCAGATGCCCCGCTTACCAACGAACAGGTTGGCGGCGACATCGAAGTCCTCAATCCCGCCACAACCCTCGTCCTGAAGAGCAGCACGCCGGCGGATCTCTCGAAGGTCCTCCAGGGCAGCTCGGTCACCCTCGTCGTCACCGAGACGAATACCGGGGATGACACCCTCACGGGCGTCAACGTGACCGGCTCGAACAGCTGCGCGGCGTGGGCGGCCGTTGGATCCTTCGGTGGGACCCTCGCGCCACTCGCCAACCAGGACTTCACCTGCACCTTCTCCGTGACCACGGCGGACGTCGACTGGGCGGCCACCGGCCACGGGACGGACTCGCTCGAGAACCCGGCTCCCGCCACCAATGAGACGACAGGCGGCCACATCCACGTCGTCAATCCCAACATCGACGTCGTCAAGACGGCCGGGGCAAGCCTGGGCAGCCAGGTCGCCGACGGCGCCGTCTACCAGACCGAAAACGGAACCACGGTTGTCTACAAGTACGTCGTGACCACCCAGGATCCCGATGGCTTGACGGCAGTCCAGGTTTCCGATGACACGTGCTCACCGGTTTCGGCCGTGACGAGCGGCGGTCACAACATCGGTGACTCGAACACGAACGACAGCCTCGAGCCGGGCGAGAGCTGGATCTTCCAGTGCTCGAAGCTGCTCACCATCGCTGACGATCAGAACACCACGATCAACGGCCATCCGGGCGTGCTCAACGTGGTCACGGCGAGCGGGCAACCGCAGGCCGGCGGTCGCGTCAGCGACACCGACAACGCCAAGGTCGAGCTGCTCGTCCCGGGCATCCAGGTCGTCAAGACTGCCGGTTCGGCCGCGGACGGTGCGACGTACACGACCGAGGCCTTCCCGAACAACGTCACCTACCACTACACGATCACGAACACCGGCCAGCTCGGCCTCCTGAACCTCGTCGTCACTGACGACAACGGGACCGCCAGCACGGCCGACGACTTCGAGGTCTGCACGATCGGCTCCCTTGCCGTGGGCGCTTCGACGACCTGCAGCAAGACCCTGACCGTCTCGGCCGACCGAACGAACGTCGCGACGGCGACCGGTCACACCAGCCAGAAGCCAGACGTGGACGTTTCGGACACGGACAACGCCGTGGTCGATATCGTCGGACCAGGCATCCAGATCATCAAGACTGCGGGCACGGCTGCCGATGGCGCCGAGTTCGTCACCCAGCCCGGTCCCGTCACCTTCACCTATGTCATCACCAATACCGGTGAGGTCACGCTCCTCAACGTCGTCGTCGTCGACGACAACGGGACTCCGGCCGACACCAGCGATGACGTGACGGTCGGGACGATCGCCAGCCTCGATGTCGGCGAATCGGTCACCCTGACCAAGACGCTCGACGTCACGACCAACCGGACGAATGTGGCGACCGCCACCGGTCACACCGAGCAGCAGCCGACCAAGGACGTCACCGATAGCGATGACGCCGTGGTTCGGGTGCCCACGCTCACCATCGCCAAGGACTTCACCGGGAACTCCCTGCCCGACCTGGGCGGCCTTCCACAGGCGAAGATCGGCGACACGCTGACCTACACGCTGACCTACACCCTGGCGAATGGACCGGTCCATAACGCGGTGATCACCGACGTTCTGCCGGTCGGCCTCGCCAGCGGGGCCCCGTTCGACATCTCGAACGGCGGCACCTACGACGCGGGCACCCACACGATCACCTGGAACCTGGGGACGCTCGAAAGCAGTGGCACCGTGAGCTACAAGATCACGGTCGCCGCGACGGCCCCGGCCGTGCTGGATCAGCCGTTCGTCAACACGGCGACGATCAAGAGCGATGAGACGCCTTCGAACAGCGATACTGCCGCGGTGCTCGTGCCGGCTCCTCCCAAGGAGGCGACACCGACGCCGAGGATCACTCCTCCCAACACCGCAACCGTGGGCGACGAGCCCAGCTCCAGCAATCCGGACATGAGCCTGCTGCTGGTCCTGGTCGGAATCGCCGGTCTCGTGACGCTGCTTGGGTTCCTGACCCCGGCTCCGGCACGGGCCCGCCGACGGCAGCGCCGGCGCTAGCGCCAACGATCGCCACCTCAACCGGTCGTCCCGGCCTCGGGCCGGGCGGCCGGAACGGGTGAGATCGCAACTGAATTTGGGTCCCCGAGACCCGGACGGGGCGCACTTGCCTGAGTGTGTCCCGTCCGTCATCCCATTCAGGCGAAGCAGGAGTCGATCGAGGCTGGTGTAGCGCCGCACCGAAATCGGCGGTCTGGGGTACTCCTCGCGGCGGGGATGCGATTAGATAGGGGTACCTCCGTACTGGACGGGTATATGACACTTGCCGCAGCATTCACCGGCTGCGGTACCGAGGCCTCGGTTCGACAACCGATGCACCTCCACAGCGCGTACCGGGGTGATCGCAACAAGGAGAGGATCAGGGGACTGAATGAACGGACTCATCTCTGGCCGGCGAAGACGCCGGTCCTCATCATTCCGAATCATTGGCTGGCTAGCCGTTATCTCAATGCTCGGCCTGGCCCTGCTCGGCCCTGCGGCGAGCTCCGTGCTCGCTCTGACCGGAGCCGTCTACACGAGCAACAGCGATGGTTCGATCATCGATGCGAACCACTACGACGCCAAGGCAGACGTCTATCTGACCGGCGGACCGTGCAACGGCGGTTCCCACCTCGCCGCGGGGGACTACTACTTCGAAGTGGTCCAGCCGGCTGGTGGCGGAGACCTCCTGTCGACCGACGCGATCGGCAACCGAAAGTTCACCGTCGCCGCAAATGGGTTCATCTCGTCGACGACCGGGACGCACACGACCCACGCGGTCAACTGCACGCCCTCCGTGACGGGTGTGACGATCCAGCTCATCCCCTTTGGAGACAGCGCTAACGGGGAGTACAAGCTGCAGGTTGCGACGGCAAGTTCCGTAGAGGCTTGCGCCGGTTTCAGTGCCTTGTCAACGACTTTCCAGTTCTGCCAGCAGGCCGATCAGAAGTCGGACAACTTCCAGGTCGGAGAAATTCAAACGACCCCACCGACCAACCCGCCAACGAACCCGCCGACCAACCCCCCCACCAATCCGCCGACCAATCCACCGACGACCCCGCCAACGACTCCGCCAACGACTCCGCCGACCGCGGCGCCGACAGAGTCCCCCGCGGGCTCCGTCGCGGAGCTGACGGGTACACCGGGCGCTACCCCGGGCCACACCCCGCCCAATACTGCCGCCGCCTTCGACGGCTCTGGTCCCGGATCGGACAGCTGGCGAATCATGCTGATCGCGTTGGCGATCCTGCTGACCGTCGTCCTCCTGTTCACGCCGAGTGGCGAGGCACGCCGCCGGTAACGGCTCAGGTATCTCGCATAGACAGGCCGGGGCGCCACGACGGCGCCCCGGCCTTTTCATGCCTATCAAGGGCGCGCTAAGGGTGCTTGGGTGCGGATAGGAGTGGTTCCGACCAGTACCTTCGTCCTGGCCCTGAAAGCTGTCCGATAGACGTAAGGCGGGTTCGTGTATCGGAGGGTTTCGGCCGGCGGCCTACAACGTGGGTTGCGCAGGCCTCAGGTCTCCCCAGTCGATCGTCGGCGGCGCCCCCGGCAAGCTGCCGGGCGTTCGATGTCGGTAATCGAAGGAGATCTGCCATGGCTCTGCTCCATTTCGGGCTTCCAAACCCATTCCGGCCGCTGTTGCTCGTTCGCCTGGGCGCGGCGACGGCGGCAGTCGCGCTGGCCGGATTTGCCTTGCTGGCACCGGTTGGGGCCCACTCGAGCGCACCGCCGGGCAACAACGGCACAGTCAAGGTGGACGGTGAGGAGTTCGACAAGCTCCACGACAACGATCCGCACGTCAGCTGCACGTTCTGGATCCAGTGGTATGGATTCGACGAGGGCACGCAGACCTCGAGCGTGACGTTCCAGGCCTGGCCTCCCACCGGCAACGGGGAGACGCTCATGGATGACGAGGTGAGCTTCAGCGGCCACGGGTCGGGCAACACACTCGACTTCCAGAAGGCTTACGACCTGACTGCGGCTCTCGCGACGTACACGCCGCATCCAAAGCAGGGCTTCCACGTCAAGCTGACCATCCACACGACAGGCTCGATCGGTGCCGATACCAAGCACAAGGTCTTCTGGGTCGGCCCTTGCGAGCAAGGCACAACCGGCGGCTCGACGCCCACGCCTCCGACGGGCGGCGGCGGCTCCACGCCCACCCCTCCGGGCGGTGGTGTCGGTGGAGTCGGTGGAACGCCCACCCCTCCGGGCGGTGGTGTCGGTGGAGTCGGTGAGGTCCTGCCTCCGGGCGGTGGCGGAGCCGGTGGCGCGGTCGAAGCCGCCACTGGCGGACCAAACGTGACCCCGCCGAACACGGCCATGGCGGGCGACCTTGCCGCGGCCCCCAATCAGGACACGTGGCGCTGGCTGCTGTTGGCCGGAGCAGCGCTGCTCATCTCACTCGCACTGACCCTTCCCAAAGGTCGCCCGGTTAGGGAGCGCTAGGGCTGCCTCGGGCCGGCTCGAGCCTCACAGCTCGAGCTGGTCCCCCGGCCAGACGAACCGAACCGGCCCCTTGAACTCGGCCCGGACGGAGGCAAGCGTCTCCTCCGGGTCGAAACCCATCTGCAAGTGCGTCAGGAACAGCCGGCCGACGTTCGTGGACGCGGCAAGGGCTCCGACGGCTGGGCCGTCGAGATGCTCGGCTCCCGGCGCCGCGGGTCCAGGGCCGAACGACACTTCGCAGAGGAGATCGTCGCCGGGCAGAATCAGCGGGGCCAGGTCCGCAGCTCGACCGCAGTCGCCCGAGTAGACGAGACCGCGCGTGGCGGAGGACCTGGAGCCGACGCTGACGCGCATGCCATAGCTGTCGCCGGTATGCCTGACCCGCGCGGACTCCACGCTCAGGTGCCCGATCTGGCACTCGCCTGGCGCCTGCGCCTGGTACTCGAATACGCCAGCCGCGAAGCCCGGCTCTCCCCACAGCGAATCCAGGCGCTTGCCCAACTCCCGGGGCGCCAGCACGCGGACCCGACGCTGGGGGTCGAACTCGTAGCGGAGGTAGTGGCGTAGCGGGACTAGATCGATGAAGTGGTCGGGATGGAGGTGGCTGATGGCGACTGCGGACAGTCCGCTCGGCTCGATACGCGCCGCAAGGCGAGCGAAGGCACCCTGTCCGAGGTCGAGCAGGAGGCTGGAGTCCCCGCTGCGGAGCAGATAGCTGGACCCGATCGCATCTGGTCGATCGCTATAGGCCGGCCCGGCGCCGATGACATCGAGCTGCACACGCCCAGCCTAGCCGAGCAGTGCCTGCGGAGATGTCAGGTCAGGGCGTGCGTGAGCCGCCGTGTGCGGGAGGACTCGGGCGAGCCGAGGGCGGCGCGTGGCTGCTGCCTGGAGTGCTTGCCGGCCCGCCGCCGCCCGGACCCGGGCCGCCGCCGGAACCCTGGCCGACTCCGCCGCCGGAACCCTGGCCGACTCCGACGCCGGAACCCTGGCCGGAGCCGCCGCCGGAACCCAGGCCGGAGCCGCCCCCGGAGCTTCCAGAGCCCTGGCCGTTCGCATTCGGCTTGCCCTGGGCGTGCTCATCGATCGTGCGGACGGCCCCGTTCTCGCGATCGAGTACGCGATTGAGCGCATCCGCCGCGGGGGCTGGCAGCACGCCGGCGAGAGCTTCGAGCACGATACGGTGGCGTTCCAGCTCGAGGCGAAGGCGAGCGTCGCGCGTCACGTCGTCCCCTGCGAAAGCGAGCGCGTCGTCGACGATGTCGCGATATGCATTAAGTGCGGCCTGCACGGCGGCCCCGTTGCCCTGACTGGCCGCAGTCGTCGCCTCGTCGAGGCGCGTTTGCAGGCGCGCCAGATCCGCGTCTACGCGACCGCCCGGCTCGCTTGGAAGCGAGAGCGTTTCGACCCAAAGGCGCGCGTCGTAGAGAGGACCGCCGGCGCGGCTGGCGGCGAACGTCCCTCCGGCAAGGGCCAGAAGCCCGAGAAGCGCGGCCACGAGCGCGAGGGCCGGGCGTCTCCCGCCCCAGCCGGCAAGACCGCCCAGGAGGCGGCGAGCTGGACGGGCGCGGGGATCACGTCGTCGAGCGGCCGCCATGACGGCACGGCGGGTCTGCTCGACCGCGGCGGGGGCTGGATCGAGCTCGGCGTGCCCGTAGGCCATCAGGAGGGCGGCCAGCAGTGCGTCCTCGGGCTCTCCGTTGCCGTTCTCGTGATTGATCGTCATCTCCGCCTGCTCGTCTCGATGACCGGCTTTCGCTTCCGTTCTCCCGGCTCGATTGCCAATTGCCTGCGCAGTGCCGCGATGGCCCGGAACTGAAGGCCTCGTACCGTGCCTTCCTGCCGTCCCATGGCCTCGGCTGCCTCTCGGGCCGACAGCCCTGCGAAAAACCTCAGGGCGATCGCATCTCGCTGCTCTTCCGTCAGTGTGGCCAGCGCCGCTCGCACCGCTTCGACCCACTGTCGGGTCTCGACCAGCTCTTCCGGCGTCCCTCCAGCGTCCGGACGTTCGACGTTGTCGTCCATCTCGGCATGCTGTCGGTCTGTTCGGGTGAAGTCGATGACCGCGTTCCTGGCCAGCTTGAAGAGCCAGCCCCCGAAGGGAACGCCCCGCGATTCGTAGCGCGGGAGCGCCTCCAGGGCCTTGACGAAGACGGTCTGCATCAGGTCCTCCGCGTCACTCGGGCGTCGGACGCGGCTGGCGATGTAGCGGTAGATCGGCTCGTTGTAGTGGTCAAAGAGCTCACCGAACGCTTGCGCGTCGCCGTCTCTCGACAACTGTACGAACCGCTCGATCGCGGCATCGTCGAGGGTCATAACGAAGATCCGCCCGGGCTGTTAGGTGCTGAAGCGTTCCGGCAGCGATAGGTGGAGACGGCCGGCACCGCGCCCGAAGGTGACGACTTCGAAGCCCGCATCGGCGACGACACGATACCCCGCCTCCAGCGCGTATGCGAAGCAGTCCGCTCGGTGCGCATCGGATCCGGCGGTTACGGCCCGTCCACCGAGCTCCCGGAAGCGGGCGACGACGACGGCCGAGGGGTATGTCTCCGCGGGGGGCTGGCGCAGGCCACTCGTGTTCACCTCCAGGGTTGTGCCGCTCTCCACGAGTGCGGCAAGAAGCGGCTCGTACAGCTCCGGAGCGGCCGCCAGGTCGGCAGGCTTCACGAGGGGATACAGGTAGCGCTTCACCATGTCGAGGTGCCCGATCGTGTCGAAGAGGCCACTTCGAGCCGCTGCCAGAACCTCGTCAAAGTACGGCCGGACGATCTCGCCGAGGGACCGCCCACTGCACCAGGCGGCGACCCGTCTGGGGTGGTAGACGGAATCGAGCCCCTGGTGAATGGACCCGATCGTGTAGTCGTAACGATGCCGTTCGAGGTGGTCACGGACATCGTCCTCGACCGCCCGCTCGTACGTCAGCTCGCATCCGAAACGGATCGCCACACCGCGTTCAGCCCAGCGTGCGGCGGCCTGCCGGACGGAGCGCTCACGCTCCTCGAAGGTGGAGTAGCGGTAGGCCGCGTAGCCGGGCAGGAAGTCCACGTGATCGGTGATGGCAATCTCGGCGACTCCGCGTTCCGCTGCCTCGGCAGCGTAGACGTCGATGAGAACGTTGGAATCGGGCGAGAGGTCCGTGTGCAGATGGGCATCGAGGGGCAGGTCGGTTGCCCGATCGAGCCGCTCGGTGGCTGGCGGCTCCCCGTGCGCCGCCTGCTTCACCCGGTCGTCAAGCCGAGCTCGCGACCCACGCTGTCGAAGGCCGTCAGGCTGCGGTCGAGCATCTCGTCGCTGTGTGCTGCGGAGACGATCGTCCGAATGCGGGCCTTGTCCAGGGCGACCGTCGGATAGACCACCGGCTGCGCGAAGACGCCAGCATCGAACAAACGGTTACTGAAGCGCTGCGCAGTCGCCGAATCGCCGACCATCACGGGCGTGATAGGCGTCTCCGAGACGCCCGTGTCGAAGCCCAGGCGACGCAGCTCGGACTTGAACCGGCGCGTATTCGCCCATAGCCGGTCGATGAGCTCCGGCTCTTCGAGAAACACCCGAATCGCCTCGAGGCAGGCGGCTGCCACGGCAGGTGGCGCGGACGTGGAGAACAGGAACGGCCGAGCCCGCTGGATCAGCATGTCGCGCAGGGCCTGAGATCCCGCGACGTAGCCGCCCAGCACTCCGACCGCTTTCGAGAGTGTGCCGACCTGGATCGCAACCCGACCGTGCAGGCCGAAATGATCGACGGAGCCGCGGCCGTTCTTGCCGAGGACGCCCGAGGCGTGGGCGTCGTCGACCATGACCGCGGCGCCGAATTCTTCGGCCGCCTCGACGATGCCAGGCAGAGGCGCGATGTCACCGTCCATCGAGAAGACGCCGTCGGTCACGACAAGGATGAGACGGTGTGGCTTTCCCTCCGCACCGCCTTTGGCGCGCGCTTCCGCGAGCTTCTCGCGCAGCGCTCCGACATCCGCGTGCGGGTAGATCACCCTCGGTGCCTTCGAGAGGCGCATTCCGTCGATGATCGAGGCGTGGTTGAGCCCGTCCGAGACGATCAGGTCCGCCTCGCCGGTGATCGTCGGGATCACGCCTGTGTTGGCGGTGAAGCCGGACTGGAACGTGAGCACGGCCTCCGTTCCCTTGAACCGAGCCAGCTCGTCTTCGAGCTCTTCGTGCAGGCTCATCGTCCCGGCGATCGTGCGGACAGCCCCAGAACCTGCCCCGAATTGCCGGACCGCATCCAGCGCCGCCTGCCGGAGACGGGGATGGTGCGTCAAGCCAAGGTAGTCGTTGGACGACAGGCTGATGACTTCGCGGCCGTCAACGGTCGCCACCGGGCCTTGAGCCGAGCTCATGACCCGCAAGGGCCGATAAAGGTTCTGGCGGCGCAGCTCTGCCAGTTCCTCGTCGAGGAAGGCCAGAGGATTTTCGTGCCTCGTGGTCGCCATCTTTGAGACCTCCGTGTTCGGGAAGGTCAGGTAGTCCAGTCCATGATCACCTTGCCGGATTCGCCAGAACGTGCCGCGGCGAACGCCGCTTCGTGCTCACGAAACGGGAATCGATGGGTGATCACCGCGCGGATATCGAGGCCGGACTGGAGCATCACCGTCATCTTGTACCAAGTCTCGTACATCTCGCGGCCGTAGATGCCTCGAAGGGTGAGCATCTTGAAGACGATCTCGTTCATGTCGAGCGAGATTTGCTCGGTGGGGATGCCGAGAATCGCGACGCCACCGCCGTGGGCCATGTTGGCGATGGCCGAGCGGAGTGCGGCCTGACTGCCCGACATCTCCAGCGCGACGTCGAACCCTTCCACCATCCCGAGCTCCCTCTGGACGTCCCCGAGATCGCGGGAGCGGGGGTCGACGACCTTTGTTGCCCCCATTTTGCTGGCAAGCTCGCGCCGGAAGGCATTCGGCTCCGAAACCACCACGTAACGGGCAGCGGCATGGCGAGCCACGGCCGTCGCCATGAGGCCGATCGGGCCGGCTCCGGACACCAGCACGTCCTCGCCCAGAACTGGAAAGGCAAGGGCCGTGTGCACAGCATTTCCGAACGGGTCGAAGATCGCCGCGACCTCTTCGTCGATGCCCGGCCAGTGGTGCCACACGTTGGTCATGGGAATCGCGACGTATTCCGCGAAGGCCCCATCACGACCGACCCCAAGGCCGATGGTGTTGGCGCACAGGTGGCGCCGCCCGGCCAGGCAATGGCGACAGCGACCGCACACGACATGGCCTTCGCCGCTGACCAGGTCTGCGGGATGGAAGTCGGCCACGTTCGAGCCCACCTCGACGATCTCGCCCACGAACTCATGCCCGACCACGAGCGGAGGCTTGATCGTTCGGGCGGCCCACGGGTCCCATGCTTCGATGTGCAGGTCCGTCCCGCAGATGCCCGTCTTTCGGACACGAACGAGCACATCGTTGATCCCGATCTCTGGAAGCGGCACCTCGCGCAACTCCAGGCCGGGGCCGGCCACGGCCTTGACGAGCGCCCACATCGCGGTCGGGCCGATCAGCTCGGGCTTGGCGACGCCGACGGTTCGACGCTGGGCGACGTGCCGGCGCTCGGCGACGGCGACTCGGACACGCCCGGGCTGGTGCCTGCCTGCGGAGACGCGGTCGAACCCGGCGTGGTGCATGACGGCTGTTTTTCTCGGTTGGTCCGCTCGCCCCACTGGTTGAAGAAAGCCAGGATCTTCGCCTGGTCGAAGGTATCGAGCAGCAGGATTCGGTCCCACACAACCGCCGCGTACTTCGTGCTCATCTCGTCGAAACGCGCGACCACCGGGCTCAGGAGGTGGGGCGCGATATTGCACAGCGGACTGGCCGGGAAGTCGTCGAAGAACTGTTGGAGCTGCTGCTTCGCTGCATCGTCAGGGCAGCCGTCCTTGCACGAGTAGAGAACGACCAGGGCGCCATGCTCGAGGTTGTGGATCCACTGCTGTGGCGCAACGGTGTCGTCCGGGCCGTAGATCTGTCGGAGGGGGGATATCGGGGCAAAGCCGGTTACGGCGTTGTGCGGTCCCGAAGCGGGTGGACAGAACGTATAGCGCTGAACGGTCCCCACCGCGATGTGGCCGAAGCCCATGTCTGATTCCGGCTGCCCAAGGACGGGTGTCGGTGACGGGCTGGGGGACGGACTCGCCGACGGCGAGGCGCCCGCCGATGCCTTGGCCGATGGAGCGGTCGTGGCTGTCGGGGAAGGCGCCGGGGTGCTCGACGCCGCCGGCGGGGGTGAGGCCGGGGGCGTGATGACCGAGCACGCGTATACCTTCTGGGTCGACTGGAGGAACACGAAGCCGATCGCGAGCACGGCCGCGGCCACCACCGCGACCGTGAGGATCGTGACACGGTTCCGCGCCCAGAAGGATGGCTTCGGTCGAGCTCGGAGGCGCTCGCGCCGGCCGGCGCGCGCCGTACCTGACGACGAGTGGCTGCCGCCGGTCGTGCCTCGTTCGGAGCCCACGGCTCCGCTCCTGTCAGACCGGATCCGACGCGTGGTCCTGCTCAATCTTCTGGTCTTCTGCCTCGTGATGGGGTGGAGTTCGCCGTGACGGCTACCGGATAGGGGGCGTCCCGCGCAGAGAGTACCTGCCGCGCCAGTTGCTCGTTTCCGGCAGCGTCCTCAGGGCTCGCTCAAGTACGCCCGGGCGGATGGCCCGGTCAGCCCTCGGAAGAGCGCGACCGACAGAAGCAGGCACATGGCTGCCGCCACGATGCCGGCGCTCGCGACCGCGAAGCTGAAGAACGCGAGCGGGATCGCGGGCAGGCTGAGCGTCGCGAGCCCGAGAGCCAGGCCACGGGCTGCTTCCTTGCGCTGTAGGACCAGCGTGACGGTGAAGATCGTGTAGGCCAACAGCGCCATGGAGAACACCCCGATCGGGCTGATGGGGATGGCGACCGCCTGCTCGATGACCCGTGGCAGCGTGACCGCAACGACGGCGAGGATCACCAGCGCGTAGGCCAGGAAGAGCCGGATCCCGGCGGGCATGGCACGGCGCGGACGGGCGCCCGGCTGCGCTGCGTCGCTCATACGGGCGATTGTGCCATGCGATCGTCCCGTGCTCCGGAAGGGAAGAGGAGGTCGGGCATCGGCCGCGCCTATACTCGCCTGCCGTGGCTGACCTCCCGATCGATCTGGACGCGGACCTCGCTGACCGGCTGGCTCAATGTCTCGACGCCGAGGCGAAGATTCCGCGCGCTCTCGAGGCACTCGGGCCGCTAGGCCACCGAGATGTCGTGCTGCTCGAGGGCGGCCGGGGTCTCCGTGCTCGCCAGCTGGCGTCGCTCGGTGCCCGGCTGATCATCCTGGAGCCCGCGGATCACCTCGAGGTCGTTCGCCCCGGACTCCAGGATCTGATCGAGGGCGGTCACCAGCTCGCGGCCGGCGACGCCCACGATCTGCCAGGACCTGAGAACAGCGTGGACGCGGTGGTCAGCCTGTGGTCCGCCTTCCGCGGGGCGAGCGAGGAGGCCGTGGCCGAAGCCGATCGTGTGCTCCGGCCCGAAGGCCGTCTGCTGGTGCTACACGATTACGGGCGCGACGACGTCTCTCGCCTGCGCGGCGGGGAGCTGCCCGAATACGGCGCGTGGAGTCGCCGCGATGGGTGGTTCCTGCGCAATGGTTTCAAGCTCCGCGTCATCCATTGCTGGTGGACCTGGCCGGACATGGAAGCCGCCAGGTCGTTCCTCGGGGATGCCTTCGGACGAATGGGCGCCGAGCTCGCGGATTCTCTGCGCCGACCCCGCCTCAGCTATAACGTCGCGATCTATCACCGCGCGAGAGGCGCCACGGCCGGCGAACAGAGTCTGGCCGCCGCGGGGCGCGCCTGACGGTGGACACGGGCCCAGGCTACCGCGAGCGCGGCCCGGATCAGGCCTCGACTGACGAGCCCTGGGTCGACGAGGAGAGCTGGGCGCCCGACGCCGCACTGCGGGGCGACGAGCGATCAGTCGGTGAGGAGCGCCGGGACTGGAGCCGGCCCGACGGCGCGGGCGGAGCCCGCCTCAACCCCATTGCGATCGTCCTTGCGCTGGCAATCGTGGCGGCCGCCGCGTTCCTGGCCTACGCGGCGGCGGCACGGGACGTGCCGCTCATGACGTCGGCGGCGGTGGTCCTTGGGCTCGTCCTCCTGGCCGTCGCCATCTCGGGAGCCGTCTCGATCTTCCAGTCGGGTTCCGAGGGCAGGACGGGTCGGGCTTTCCTGATGGCCATCGTCGGCGGGCTGGCTGGTCTGCTCGCATTCGGCTGCTTTGCGGTCGCCGTGCTGCTGGCCCTGGTGTACCGGCTGCAGGGCTAGCCGCTGCTACACTCGGCTGCGGCTGGGTCATCCAGATCGCCACGTCCTGCGAGGCTCACCGCCCCCATCGTCTAGAGGCCTAGGACGCCACCCTTTCAAGGTGGAGATCAGGGGTTCGAATCCCCTTGGGGGCACACCCGCTGTCTTTCGAGGAACCGGCGGACGGGCGGCGTCCACTCCAATCGCATCGAGCTGCCGATCTCGGACGACGATCCGCTGCACCACGATCCGGCACAGGTCCGCCCGCCGGGCAGGTGAGGCCACGGCGATCGCGGGAAGCCCAAGGAGGCGCGCCCGGTACGCGTCGAAGGCCCTGATCCAGTCGTCGTCGGGCAATGACGCGAAAGCCGCCCGAACGGCATCGCGTTCGGCGAGGTAATCCTCGTCCGTCAGATCGCCCCAGCCGTGCTGCTTTTTGATCTGCTCGAGGCGGGTCATGAGAAGCGTCTGTTGGCGTCCGCAGGTCGCAAGTTCGGGTGTCTGGAGGCGTCGGCGCCTACCCGGACGATTAGAGTTGACAGGTGCTCGCCATCGTGGGCTACCTGATTGGCGCGGGCGTTGCGATCTCGGTGGTTCTGCGGCTTGCCGGCCTGCGATACACCGTCACTCCCGACCCGTCCTTCGATCCGGCGACTGTCGCGAGTCGGCTCGTACCGGTCCTTGGCGGTCTCGCCGGTTTCGCCGTCACCGGCGTCGTCCTGATCGTTACTCAGTCCGGGAACGCTTCCGTAGCCTCGCACGGTGGGCTCACCACGGTTCTTGCCCTGTTCGTCATCGGGTATCTCGGCTACTTCTCGACGAGCCTCCTGTTCGCCAACGTCTCGGATCGAGGCGAGCGGACACCCTTCGACCTCGGAGCCGCGCAGATGTCGGGGCAGCCATCGGCCTCTACTTCTCTACCTTTATCGGCTGGTTTGCCTTGCGCCCCTTGTTCAGCACGTTCGGCCTCACGGCCGCGGCCGACATCATGAGCTGGCTGCTTCTTGGATCGGTCGTTGCGGGTTACGGTCTCCTGGCATCATTTCTCTACCGGACGGGCTATGCCACGGCCAGGATGACCGCGCTGCTGCCGGTGCCCGCGATCGCGGTAACAGCCGCTTACGTCGTACTCGTCTGGGCATTGGTCCCCGACCACCACGTTCCAGACGCCGTCCTCTCGCTCGTGCTCTTCGCATTTGTTCCCGGCGCTGCGTGGTATCTGGCGATCACGACGCTGCCAATCATTGCTAGTCGTGGACGAGCAGCGCAGGTTCTTGCAGAGCGCTGGCATCTTGTCGTCATCGCCTACTCAGAGGCCGTGCTGGTGTTGAGCGGCTTCCAGCTCGTGTCGGTTCTAGGCATCGCCTAAGGTGTCGATCAACGCCACGATCTACCCATCGTGTCGAGGGATATCGCTCGGCTTCTCGCGCGGTTGTCGCGGCCGACCTGCCCTCTCGTTGGCAGCCATCGAGGCCGGGGAGTCAGGACCGCGCTTCGGCCGGGCTCGCATACTCCTGCGGGTGTTCTTGGCGATCCTTGGCCTTAGTGCGCTCCAGGATGTCCAGAGTCTCGGCGACCGACCGGCCATTCTCGTCCGCTGCCCGCTTCACGTCTTCATAGGTGATGTTTGCCTCGCCCATCTCTAAATGGGCGTCCATGCAGCCACAGGTAAGGCACATGCTCTGAGCTCCTTCTGATTTCACCGCCCGGTGACATCCTGAGAGTGACACCCTGCCAGAGGGATTGCGCGACGCGAATCACGCTTGCATCCATACGACATCGAGGCTAGCAAGCCGGCCTGGGGCAGGCGCGCATCACAGAGATTCGATAGCGTGGTTTGATGAATCGACGACCTCACCCCGATCGGATTGACGAGCGAGGCCGAGGAGGATCAGTTTGACCGCTGACTGAGGATTCCCCGATCCCGCTCAGATCAGCGATGCGAGCCAGATTGTCCGGCGTGGGGGTAGCGCTCGGTTGTTCTCAAGGCCAACGAGCTGCCCGGAAAGCCGTGGATGAGTACGAGCGGTACGGGGTTGGTGGCCGAGCCCTCGTCCACCAGGTAGATCTGTTGGCCGTCGATGCCGAATGTGCTAGCGGGCATGGCATCAGAGCGCGTAGTTGCGAATTTCGACTAGAGCGCAGGCACCTCCGACCTCGACGGTTCCATCCGGTCCCGGCTGGACGCGAATCTCCGATCCGACGCCTTGCCGGATGGTGAGCGGGCGTCGCAGGCGATCGCCTACCAGGACGGCCGCAGCGCCGCTGGCCTCGTCCTCGGGAATGCCGGCCCACGTCGGGAAGGAGCGCGAGCGCATTCGCCCGCTGGGTTCGTCTTCCCAGGCCCACGCGTACAGCCAAGGTTCGCTCGTGCGAGCCGGCAACGAATCGACGTCGTGTGTGGCGGGGTATTCGACAAAGCGCGGAAGTACGGGGAAGTCGACCCAGGCGGGTTGGGCGCGGATCCAGGTCGAATCGCCGTCGCGCCACGTCGGGACATCGCCGGCCGGCGGTCGGAGGACGCTCACAGGGCGGCCGATCTCCGCCAGTAGCCAGGACGTGCCGACCGTCGGGTGGCCAGCAAACGGGAGCTCGACGGCCGGGACGAAGATGGCGATACGAGCGGTCTCAAGGTCGTCAACGAACACGGTCTCACTGAAACCCAGCTCTGCAGTAACGGCGAGCCGCTTTTCTGGCGGCACCTTGTTGCCCTCGAGATAGACCGCGAGCTCGTTTCCGCCCGCGCCACCCGGGCCCACGAACACTCGCACCACGTGCACGTCGGTCATGAGGTGAGCTCCGTCGAGAAGGGCGGCGCGTCAGGCCGAAGCGCACCAGCTCTCGTCACGGCCGCATCGGCGATCATGGCTGCACGGAGGAGCCGGGCGTGGACCCTCCTATCGCCATCGATCGCACCGACGATCACCCATCGGGCCGGGATTTGTGTCGGATCCGGCAAGGCGCCGCGAAGAGGTCGCGTTTGTTTCCCCCGGCCGCCCTTGTCACGAGCCCGGTCGAGAGCTTCTCAAGGGTCGTCGGGTCGACACTAGGTCTTCGGATCCCAGATCGTCGCGTCCACGACGTTCTTGAGCAGCTCATTGCTCCAGGGCATGTTCCAATCCGTATCGGTGAACTTGCTCGATTCGACGACGAGCTTGCTCCACTCGCTGTTCGGGTCCTTCGTCGTCGCCGCGCCCACGTCTAGCGCGCCGTAGCTGTCGAGTTCCAGCAGAACCCGATACCCGCCAGCGTGCTTCTCGGAGCTGTACACCGCGATGAAGGTGCCGATGTACTTCGACCCCGGAGGCGCTGCCTTTCGGAGGCGTTCGTCGTTTTCGAGCACCCACTTCTGGTGGGCTTCCTCCTGCCCGACCTTGACGGTGTACCCAAACTCCTGGATGAACTTCATTGGCCGATCCCTCTTGCACCTCTGGCCCCCGGGCAATTATCCGCTCGGGTAGACCGTCAGTTGACGCGTCTGCAAAGCGCGCGCGCCCCCGGCTGAAGACCTCGGGCAAGGGCGTGCCGGCGTGCCCCAAGCCTGCGAAAGCCGTGGGCTCGTTTTCGGAATCGCGGAGCCTCGCGGCTTGATGGCGCCTCGTGCTGTCCGCCAGTCGGTAGTACGGCTGGGCGGGAGATCCCCCCCAGATCCGCGCCTAGGCCCAGGGCATGCCGCGCGCGCCTTAGTCGTCAGGCTTGGCGCGGTGGAAGCGCTGCAAGAAAACCATTATCCGGACCGTGCGTAGCCAATCGGCTCAGCAACGGCGTGGAGCCACGGGATCGCGCTGGGTGATCCTGACGCCGGATCCACGAGGAACCAGTCACTTGCGTCGGCTTCCGGCAGCGAGCTGGTAACGAGAAGTCCCTGGGCCGTCCAGATTTGCGCAAACTGGTTGCCAGGTGCGTCGGTGAGACGCCGCTCGTTCGTGCCATCTGCGCCGATCAGGTAGATCTCGCCGTTGCCGTCCCGCGTGGAGATGACGGCGATCGTCGTGGCGTCCGGCGACCACGCCGTTGGGTTGTTCAGGCCGGGGCCGCTTGGCAGCGGGACGTGCGCCAGATCGGACAACCGCAGAACGAACATCGTGTCAGCCGGGCTGCACATCGCCAGCCGTGTGCTGTCGGGCGACCAGACAGGGCAGCCGCCCTCACCGAGGTCGCGTAACCCGGTCCCATCGGAGTTGATCAGATACGTGTGCGCGTGGTTCGTGAAAGCCACTGACTGACCGTCCGGGGAAACGGCAGGCATCTGAGCGTCCGGGGCAAGCTTCCGAGCGTTCCCGCGACGGAAGTCACGCAGCCAGAGTTCGGCGGGCAGGTCGGGCTTGGGACCCGTCTGCTGGTCGGGCGGGCGTGACGTACGCGTGTACGCGAGAACGCGCCCACTGTCGTCGAGCGAAGGCTCGCCGACCAGCATCTCCTCGTTGGGAACGACGAGGCGATCGTCGCTCCCGTCTCCGCGAGCGAGGTGGATCCCACCCTTCCCTGCGAACGCGAGGAGGCCTGTGATGGACGAAGGCGCTGCGGTGGGTGCGCCTGAACCGAAGGCCACCTGTGGCGGTGGCGCCGATGGCGGCCATCGGGCAGGATCGACGACGGCGTGGATCGCCTCGGCCACGAGGTCAGGCTGCTGTTGATGGATCCGGTGGCCGCTCTCGGCCGCGAGGATGATCGCGGATTGTGGGCTGAGGCGGGCGAGACCTTCCTGGAGCGACGTCCAGAGCGCCTCGACCTTGAGGGTGGGCCAGTCAGGGCCACCCGGGAACGGCACGCCGTGGTGCAGCACGACGAGTGGCCCCGGAGGAAACGGTGGCGCGGCGACGAGGACTCGCTCGCTGGTGCGGATCTCGTCGTTTGTGATCGGCTCCCCGTTCGGGATCGCGCGCCGTGCCGCGACCTGGGCAGGCGTCAGGATCGCCTCGAGCCGGTCGTCCCACCCCGGTGCGAGGGCGTCCACGAGTACGACTCCTGCCGTCTCCGCCGGATGGTGCCGGGCGAAGAGCTGGACGTCGAGACCGCCGTACGACGCGCCAACGAGCACGTATGGTGGGCCAAGGCCGCTGGCGGCCAGAAGGCTGTGAAGGTCGTCAGCAGCCGCTTGGGCACCGTGAGGCAGCGGCCGTGGGTCGCTCGCGCCGAGGCCAGCCCGGTTGTACGCGCAAACGGTGGTGAACCCGTCGACACGGGTGGAGATCGCGTTCCACACGTCGGCCGTGTTCCCGAGCCCAGCCTCGAGGATGACGGCGGGCCGGCCCGATCCGCGGCAATACATTTCGAGGTGCCGACCCCCGCCGATGTCGATCAGCCCGTTGGGCAGGCTCGGCGTCGGGCTCGGGCTCGGGGCCGCGGTCGCGGTAGCGGGGATGGGAGCATTCGAACAGCCCGCCGCCACCACCAACATGAGGGTGGCGAGTGCCGCCAGCGTCGCCGCATGGATGGACGGGGCGCAGCTTCCACGATCGGTGGCGACGGCTGCGGGCGGAAGATGAGGCAGCGATCCTGGGATCGTCATCACATCGCCCCTGAGCTGCGTGCACATTGCGTCGTAGCCTCCTCGCCTCTTGTGAGCGTCGACCTCTATATGCGCGCCGACCTGTCGTGGTTCCCGACGACGGCACGAGGATCCAGGTCGCGGACGCGAAGGGCAGTGCGTTTCGCTCACAAAGGCGCCGCCACTGCCCATGCGCGATTTCGAACGGTGACGTGACCGTTACGCGGGGCCCCGACCCTCCCGATCCACCGATGGTGTCGGTCGACTCGGCTCAAAGAAGGTTGGCGGTATTTTGGCGCGGTCCGCGCTCGCTCCCGGCCCGGAGGTCGGCACCGGAAGCATCACCGATATGTCCTTGATATGGATCGGAGGCCTTACGCGTGATCCGCGCGGTCAATCCAACCGATGATCATGGCCTGCGTGGCGCGAGGGAGCATGGACGTCGCCGGCGTCGTCATCAGGACGTTTCCTTCTGAGGATCGCGAGTTCGCCGCGTTCGTATCGGAAGCACTTGGTGCGCTCAGCCGCTCCGGCTTCTTGCCTGCCCAAGTCTCAGCGGCCCTTGGCCCCCTGGTGAACGCTGAATACCCGGGCGCACGCATCAGCGAGACGACCGAAGGCGAGGCGTCGACGGTCTATGTCGTTCGGGCGCCCTCCAATAGGTCCGAGGCGACGCGCGCTCTCCGAAGGATTGGCGAATAGAGATGGACCTGCGCTCCTTCGGGCACCGCACCGCCGCGCCCGAGATCACCATCGATGAAGGCGAGGCGGTGTTGATTGCGGCGCGTGTGGTGCAGCAGGCCAGCAGTGCGATCGAGATCGTGTGGGATTTTGTCCGGCACATTCCGGATACGCCGGCGCAGGACAAGGAAGACCGCCAGGGGTATCTCGTGGGGTGGCGGGACGGCGACGCACGCTACGAAGTCATCGTGGCATTCGATGGCAGGCCGGGTGAACTCCTGCGCGTCCCGCTGGCCACATCGCAGCGTACTTCCACTTGACGGGCGGAGCACGGCGCGGCGCTGCTCGCCGGCCATCTCGAGGGTCTGGGTTCGGAACATTTGGCGATATGTGCTCAGTCCCCGAGACGGCCTCAGAAGCATCGGCGACCGAGGTAACGGTGTCGCCATCAGCGGATCACAAAGACCCCCATAAGAGCCGACCGGGGCGTCGCGGGTTGAGCGACTACCGCGTGCGCTGAGCCCGCAGGGCGAGACGGGCACCAATCACCGCAAGCGCCTCGGTGGTCCGCTTCATCGCGTCTGCCGGGATGGCCAGCACCTGCGGCTCGTCGAGGGCGCTTTCCGGAACGATGACAAGCGTCGCTGGGCGGTCGGCCTCAACGTCGAACTGGATCCGTCTCAACTCATCGAAGCCGATATCGAGAGCGATCCGGCCCTCCTCCATCACGACGACGCGACGGTCGGTCACCGCCAGATAGGCATCTCTCGCCCGCGCGGCAACGTGCAGCTGCTCGTCGGGCTCGAGGAGGTGCAGAAGCCTCGGCTCGGGATCGTCTCTGCGCTGTTCGCTCATTGGCCGCGTTAACCATTGCGAAGAAGGCATTACAGGAGCATCACAGGCTGTGTAGATTCCCTCTGTTTTGATGCCGGCTGGCCGTGCGCTTGAAGTTCATACTTTCCCGTCGGCCGATGTAGAGTTCCTTCGGGCCGCGCAGGCTGCCATCGCCAGGTGGTCGGCGATCGACTCCACGGTAATGCTCGTCAGCCGGGTCCAAGCCGAGCTTCAAGTTCAGTATCCCGATGCCGTTGTTCGGCTTCGCGCTGCCCACACTCAGCTCGACGAACACCTGGTGATCCTGTACGCATTCCGTGACGGCCGGGTCGGCTGAGGTCACGACGGAGCGGGTTGCATTCCGCGGGGAAGCCTCCGGCGCTTGGTCGAGCAGCGAGCGGGTGTCGACCGGATGCTAGGATCGGGCCGTGGACCTGATGGGCGTGCGCATCAACACGATCGTCAAGGACAACGTGGCGATCAGGTGCGACGGCTGCAATGAGATCATCGCGGGAACGCCCTGGCGGCTGAACGTCCTCGACATCGTTGCCAGCGAGGTGCCGGTCGCCTGGACCGAGCAGCCCGCAATCAATCCCGGCCCTTTCCAGTTCCACTCTGACCCAGGCCATGCACGGACGTGGATGGCGCGGCGGGGCTACCTCTTCTGCCGGAAGGGTGAGGTCCGCGAGATCATGCGGCCGGTCCCGATTCCGGGTGACGCCGTGCGCTGGGGGCTGTGCGACGGGATCCATCGGGACGACCATGCATTCGTCCCGGCCTGACGTGCCGCGCTCGCGCCGTGCCGCGTTTGACAGGGGCTGAGCGGCCACCTATCGTCACCGAGCCCTGAGCTCACGCGCCATACCAAGATTTGCGCAGTTTCCGGACCAATGCCGGTGGCTGGGTTTGCACGGAGAACGATCCGCCTCATGGCAGGTGGCACCCAACCAGGAGCAAAGCCGCCCGAATGGCTGTCGCTCGGTCCGGCCAGCCGTTTGCTCGGGGTTGATCCCGACACCCTTCGGCGTTGGGCAGACACGGGTCGCATCGAGTCGTTCAGTACGATCGGCGGTCACCGCCGATTCGCTCGTCGGGCTATCGAGCAGCTGGTGGCACTGCGAAGTCACGCGCGGCCCAGCCTGGCCGGACTGGGTGCCACGCCCGAGCGGATGTCTGCCGCTTACCGGCGCAGCTATGAGCGCAGGGGACCATCGACAGGCGTGCGCCAGGCTGTCGCTGGCGCGGACCGCGGGGCATTCCGTGACGATGGCCGGAGCCTCGTGGAGGCACTGCTGCGGCATCTCGACGCCGACGACGAAGCCGGCAGGAGGGCGGCGGACTCGGCCGCCGTGGGCCTCGCGGAGGACCTCGGAAAACGTCTGGCAGCCGGTGCCACCAGCCTCACCGACGCGGTATCGCTGTTCGTGGCCGCTCGCCGCCCCTTCCTGTCCGAGCTCGGCGGACTCGGCCGTCGTCGCCGTCTGGCCGCGGACCAGCTGAGCAGCCTCTACGAGTCGGCATCGGTGCTGCTGGACCGCCTGCTGCTGGTGTTCGTGGCGGCCCACGAGGCGGAGTCCGGGCGCAAGCCCGTGATCGCGGCGCCGCGCGCCAAGGGCAGCCGCCCATCCGCGAATGTCCTGGCCTCCTCGGACTCCGGGCGGTGACGCTCACGATCGTCCTGCCGGCCGTCACTGCCCTGCTGGCGCTCGTGTTCGCCGTGGCCCTGCTGGACCAATGGCGCGAACGCCGCCGCCCGTACCAGCTCGTCTGGGCAATCGGGATGGCGATGTTCGCGATCGCGTCTGGCTGCGAAGCACTGGCGGGCGCGGGCGGCTGGAACGAGGGCCTCTATCGGACGTGGTATCTGACCGGCGCTGTCCTGACCGCCGGCTGGCTGGGCCTCGGAACGGCATACCTCCTGGCGAGAACGCGTTTCGGCTACACGTACGCTCTCTGCCTTGCCCTGTCCGGCATCTTCACGGTGCTGACGCAGGCGAAGTACCACTATCCGAACGCCGGAGTCGCGCCGCCGCTGTACCTCCTGGCCGGTCTCGGCCTGGCGATAGCGGTGGGCGTCGAGACGTACTTCCAGAACGTCCACTGGCCGCGGATCGCCGGGCTTGGCGTCATCGGCGCGACCCATGTCGGCGCGGCCATCATGCTGACGACGTCGCTGCCCGCGCCCGGCTACTCGCTCGATCCGGCGACGAACATTCCAACCGGCGAAATCCTGCCCGGCACGATCAGGCTCCTGACGCCGTTCATGAACATCACGGGCGGCATTGCGCTCGTCCTGGGCGCGTTGTTCTCCGCCTACATGTTCATGCCGAAGCGTCGCGTGCTCAGCTATTCGCTCGATCCCGCTCAATCGGGCGATGTGTTCCTTTTCAATCTGCTGATCGCGCCCGTAGCGATCGTGGTCAACTTCGCGTTCTCATTGCCGGGGACGCTGAACGCCCTCGTACGCGGCCGGCTCCACAGTCGCGTCCCAGCGACGATCCTGATCGCCATAGGCGCCCTGATCGCGAGCAGCACCGATTCGCTTAACCGCTTCGGGTCGACAGAGCTCTTCCAGGCGGGCAAGCTCGTGGCGATCGTCCTGCTGTTTGCCGGCTTCCTCGTGTCCACCGAGGTCTTCCGAGAGATCCGCATCCCGTTCACGGGGCGCCGGCTGACGAAGGCGCGCGAGGAACGCGCAGGGATCGGAGCGAGCCAGACCTCCCGCGACGCGCCCGCCGGTTGAGGCGTCGTCCGGCCCGCGCCCGGCAGGGGTACGGCGGGGCGCCGGTATACTGGGCGGGTCCGCCCCGAGTGTTCGACTCGGCCGGCCGACACCCGGCTCGAGCGCCGAACGGCCAACGCTGACAACGAGTTGCCGAGGTTCGATGCGCGTCCGAAAAGCCGTCTTCCCCGCCGCCGGCTGGGGCACTCGCTTCCTTCCCGCGACGAAGGCGCAGCCCAAGGAGATGCTGCCTCTCGTCGACAAGCCGGTCATCCAGTACGCGGTGGAAGAAGCGGTAGCGGCCGGAATCGAACAGGTCATCATCGTCACAAGCAGTCAGAAGCGGGCGATCGAGGACCACTTCGACCTCTCCCACGAGCTGGAGCACCTGCTCGAGGAGAAGGGTGACATCGACATGCTCCGCCAGATCCGCCACATCAGCGACCTGGCGCAGATCGCCTACGTGCGCCAGAAGGAGCAGCTCGGCCTTGGCCATGCCGTCCTGGTCGCGAAGGAGATCGTCGGGCACGAGCCGTTCGCGGTGCTGCTCTCGGATGATGTGGTCATCGGCGAGCGGCCGTGCATCGGCCAGCTGATCCACGCCTACAACGAGACCCACTCCTCGGTTGTCGCCGTCATGGAGGTGCCCAACGACGAGACGCGGCGCTACGGTGTCATCGGGACCGAGCCCGCGGGCGAGGAGGTCGACCACGGCCGGCTGCACCGGGTGACCAAGCTCGTCGAGAAGCCCGAACCGAAGAAGGCGCCATCGAACCTCGCGATCATCGGGCGCTACGTCCTCACGCCGAAGATCTTCGACAAGCTGGAGCAGACCCAGCACGGTTCCGGCGGGGAGATCCAGCTGACCGATGCCATCGAGGCCCTGATGGAGGAACAGCCGGTCTACGGCTATGAGTTCGAAGGGACCCGCTATGACGCCGGCACGACCATGGGCTGGCTGAAGGCCTCGGTTGAGCTTGCCCTCCAGCGGCCGGATCTGGGCGGCGAGTTCCGGGACTACCTGCGCACCCTCGATCCGTAGGCGCCCTGTCCGGGTCGCGGAGGCCGTGCGGTACCATGCGCGCCGGTCCGTCACGTCGCGGCGAGGGTGCTTGACGCGTCTGAGGGCCCCGGAGACAGGGGCAGTTCTACAGACTTGCGCCCGGCGGGCACCGCCCACGAACGGGCTGTAAGAGGAGCAATCTTGGCGCAAATCGGAACCGTGCTGACCGGCCGCTACCGGCTCATCGAGCTGCTCGGCCAGGGCGGCATGGCAACGATCTACCGCGCCAATGACGCCCAACTTGGCCGAGACGTCGCGGTCAAGCTCCTGCGGCCAGAATACGGCCGAGACCCGGATTTCGGGGAACGCTTCCGCCACGAGGCCAAGGCCGCCGCGTCCCTCAACGACCCCAATATCGTCTCGGTCTTCGATTACGGCCAGGATGAGGCGGGCCCGTACATCGTCATGGAGCTCGTCGACGGAGAAGACCTGTCCACGGTCATCCGCCGCACTGGCGCACTGCCACCCCGCCAGGCGGCCCGGATCGCGGCCGAGGTCGCGCGCGCACTGGGGGCAGCGCACGCGCGCGGCATCGTCCACCGGGACGTGAAGCCAGGCAACGTCATGCTGGCCCGCGACGGCCGGGTCAAGGTGACGGACTTCGGCATCGCGCGAGCGATCGCCGAAGCCCAGATGACACTGCCGGGCACGACGCTTGGGTCGGTGCATTACTTCAGTCCGGAGCAGGCGCGGGGCGAGCAGGCGACCGAGGCGTCCGATATCTACTCGCTGGGAATCGTCCTCTTCGAGCTCCTGACGGGCCGGCGCCCCTGGGAGGGCGACTCGGCCGCCTCGGTCGCACTCGCCCGTCTGTCGGGGCCCGCACCGTCTCCTTCGGACGCACGGGCGGGCATCCCCCCGGCACTCGATCGGATCACCCATCGTGCGCTTGCCACGGACCCCGCTGCTCGCTTCGCGAGCGCAGGTGCCATGGCCGAAGCGCTGGACGCGTTCCTGGCTGATCGATCGGTCTCCGCAGCTGGAACCGCCACGGCCGCTGAGGCCGCCGCGGCCGTGCCGGGGCCGGTGGCTGCCACGGGCCCGTCCTCTGCGGTCCCCCTCGCAGCTGCGGGAGGCACGATCGTGTCCGGCGTTGCCCGGCCGAATCCGGGCTCGCGCTTTCCTTACGCCGACGACGCGTACGCGAGCGAGGGCGGGTCGCAGGGCGGCCCTTCTCGACGAACGACCGCCCGCGAACGCCATGTCGAGCCCGAGGAGGACGAAGGGTCAGGCGTTGGGCCGTGGGTCTGGCTGTCCGGGTTGTTCGGCCTCGCGATCCTGGCCCTCGTCGCCTTCCTGATCTTTCGGTTGATGACCGGGTCGGGCGCGACGACTACCCTGGTCACCGTGCCCGACTTCGTCGGCAAGCAATTCGCGGAGGCTCAGAGCCTCGCCCAGCAGTCGGGTCTCCAGGTAGTCCAGGCCCAAAATATCCAGAGCTCCGACAAACCCGCGGGCAGCGTCGCCGCTCAGGACCCGCCGGCCAACTCACAGGTCACGTCGGGGAGCACGATCAAGCTGACCGTCGTAACGGGCAACCTGCTGGTCATCGTCCCGAACCTGGTCGGCCAGACGGAGCAGGCGGCCATCGCCGCGCTCATCCGCGCCAACCTCGAACCGGGCCCCAGAACCGACGATTTCGACCCCCAGGTGCCCGCGGGCTCCGTCATCCGACAGGACCATCCGGCAGGGACGCAGGTCGCGTCGGGAACGGCGATCGGCTACGTAGTCTCGAAGGGGCCCCCCTCGCCGTCGCCCAGTCCGTCTCCCAGCCCGAGCCCCCCGCCAAGTCCCAGCCCGAGTCCGCCGCCGCCCAGCCCAAGCCCGCCGCCGCCGAGCCCAAGTCCGCGGCCCCCGAGTCCCAGCCCGAGCCCGCCGGCGCCGAGTCCCTCGCCAAGCTGATCGATCGACGGTTCGCCATCGACAGGCGCGCCCGATGGGTCCTCCCAGCAGGCCATGAGCTCATCCCCAAAGAGCGGCCGGCGCGCGCGGTCCAGGCCGCAGTAACCGAGACCGTTCGCGACAGAGGGTCGGAAGTTTCGGCAGGTCCGGCAGCTCGTGCTGGAGCGATGGCACACCCAGCACCGCGCGGTCTCTGCCTGGGGCGTCCCGCAGTGAGGGCACCGCCACAACGGCATGGGCCAATGGTAGCTGCCGCGGTTGGACCTGTCGCGGCGGTTTGACAACCAAGACGGCGTCAGCGGTAGTAGGTGATGGGGACCTGCGTCTGAGCGCTACCGAACGCGTCCGATGTCGCGAGGGCCGTGGCGGGCGCGGTGTACGGGTTGTGCGGCAGTTGCGTCTTTGGAATAGCCGTTCGGAAAGTCGCGCTGCCGGTGCCATCCGTGTCCGCGGTGCCCGTGATCGGCTGCACCCCCGGCACGCTCAACGTGAAGGTGACACTCACATTCTCCAGTGGATGGCCGTCCGGGTCGGTGACGACGGCCGTGAGAGTGAAGCCGGAGTGGGCGGTTGTCACCTTGACCCGATAGGCGGACGGGGTCAGCGAAACGGTCAGTTTGCCGTTGCCCCGTCGGACGCTGACTACGACCGATGTCGAGTTGCCTGCGGGGTCGGTCGCCTTGAGCGTGATGCCGTTCGGCCCGGGAGCGATGGGCACCTTGATGGTGAACGACCCGTCGACCGCGGCGCTCCCGGCCACGTTCACGAGGTTATCGGCATTGTGCGCAAGCAGCGCGCTGCGCGCCTGCGTCTTTCCTGTGATGGTCGCGACCGGCCCGTTGACCGTCGCATCCTTGGCCGGGGAGGTCACCGTGATGGCGGGTGGCGTCTGGTCGAGCACGTAGGCAATCGGCTTGGACGGCCCGCTCTCGCCGCCCGGACCCTTCAAGGTTGCCGTGAAGTTGTTCGTGCCCTTGAGCAGTTTGACGTTAGAGATGGTGAACGTGGGCGTGAGCGGCACCGGCACACCCTGAAGAACGCGCGCCGGCGGTTGCCCCTTGACGGTCAGGTACAGGTTGATGCTGAAGTCCGTCTTGCCGACGATCGCGGCGGGGATGGTCCCGCTGACCTCGACCGTTGCCTCGTTGGTCTCAGGCTGCACCGGAGGCGTGAGCGTCGGGGCGTCCGAGACGACCACCGGCACAGGACTCGGTGAATGCGTCGTGGTGACGGCGCCGAAGAATCCCCCGACGACGGATCCGACGCTCGCCGCGGCTCTGCCAACCTGTCCCGTCGCCACGTACGCAACCAGGACCGCCAGGCCGGCGACGGCGAGCGCAAAGACCAGCCGTGCGCCCAGAGGCATGCTCGACGTGCGCTCTATCCGGCGATGCGACGCAGGTCCGAACCCTGGCGGCGCATCGACCCGAGTCCGCGCCCGCTCGTGCGTCGGCCGTCCGGTCGATGGCGGTCGCGGCCGGACCTGGGCAGGCCGCATGTTCCGCCGGGTCGTCATCGGCGTGCATTGTTGCACGCCGCTAGCCTGGCAAAGGCTGATGCGCGCAAACGGATCGACTTCACGGGGGCCTTGACGTGCGAAGCCCCGGCCGCGCTACGCTGACGGCCCAACGTGTTCGGTGCGGTGTACCCTGAGGCGGCGCGTGCCAATCGGCGCGCGCTGTTCGCACGAGGGAGTAGTGCAGGCACGCGATCCAAAGCCCGAGCGACCCGCAGGAGCCACCGGGCGTCCCGCTTTCGGCCTCGGGCCGATTGCCCGAGTCTCAGCCCACCGACCGCCCGTCGAGCCGAGCCGGCCCGTGCCTCCGCCGCAGTACCGTCCCGCTCCCGGTCCGTCGCGACGAGTCGCTCCGGGCTCAGTCGGGGTCACCGAGCGCTTTGGCGCCGCTCCGGAGAGTGCCGGGGCCTTCCCGGGTGCGACGGAACGGCGAGGGCCGGGCGACCGTGTGGGATATCCCGCGCTGCCACCGGCCGGACGCGGATTCGGCCTGCCCAACCTCCGTCGCAACGTGTGCCCTCACTTCTACATGACGGGATCGCGAGGCGCGATCCCGATCCAGGCGCCCCACCTCCTGAAGGCCCTGATCCGCCAGGATGCGAACGTATCGCGCTGCCAGCTTCGCGGGGGAGTCCATCTCGAACAGGGCTACGTCAACGACGTATGCCTGACGCCGCGGTTCAACCAGTGCGTCTTCTACGAGGACGACCTGACCAAGAGCTGAGCGCCCTCGATCTCGCAGGATTGGGCGCTGGACCTCCCGCGTGCCGACCCTGACCTACCCGGCAGCCGTTCGAGCCCTTCAGGAGCGGGGCCGGTTCGGCGTGCGCCTCGGTCTTGCCCGCACGCGCGCGCTGCTGGGTGCCCTCGACAATCCGCAGCTCCGGTTCCGCGGGGCGCTGGTGGCCGGCACCAATGGCAAGGGCAGTGTCATCGCGCTCGCCAGCTCGGCCCTGCGGGCCGGCGGTCTCCGAGTGGGCGAGACTCCCAAGCCTCATCTGGTCAGCTATCGCGAGCGGGCACAGATCGACGGTCACCCGATCCCGGCCGGGGACTTCGCGCGCCTGGTCGCCGGAGTGCTCTCGGTCGCCGCGCGGATACCCTCGCGCCTCGGTGAGCCGACAGAATTCGAGCTGCTGACCGCCGTGATCTTCAGCTGGTTCGCGGAGGAGGGCATCGACGTCGCTCTCGTCGAGGTGGGCCTCGGCGGACGTCTGGATGCGACGCACACGTGGGACGGCGGCGTGGCGGTCGTCACCAACGTCGAGCTGGATCACATGGACCGGCTGGGAGCCACGATCCCGCTGATCGCCCGCGAGAAGGCGGCCATCATCATGCGCGGCGACGAGGCGGTAACGGGTGCGCAGGGCGAGGGCCTTGCGGTCGTGCGCCGCAGGGCCCGCAGCCTCGGAGTACACCTGAGGGAGGTAAGCCAGGCCCCAGTGTTGAGCCTGGACCGCGACGGCATCGTGGTGGACCTGCACGCGATGGGCCCCACACGAATCGGTTTGCGCGGGCGCCACCAGGCGGCCAACGCGGCCGTGGCCGATGCGACGCTCGACGCCCTCGCGACGGTCGGGATCGCGACAGCGACGCTGGACGCCCGCCGAGCCGGCTTCCTTTCCGCGCGCTGGCCGGGACGGCTGGAGCTGATCGATGCCAACGGGCGCGACGTGCTGCTGGACGGGGCACACAATCCCGCTGGAGCGGCTGCCCTTGCCCAGGCGCTGGACGACCTGGGCCCATATCTCCGCGGCCCAGCTGGAAGCGCGGCGCCGCTCACGCTGCTGATGGGGGTCATGGCCGACAAGGACGCGGCGGGCATCGTTCGCGCGCTCGCGGCAGCGGTGACGCTCAGGTCAGCGCGAATCATCTGCACCCGGCTGGATCTCGGGCGAGCCCTTCCGGCGGACGAACTCGCCGCACATTGGCGAAGGAGCCTGCCAAACGCGACCATCTCGGTCGAGCCGGATGTCGGGCGCGCCCTCGATCGCGCGCTGGCAGACGCCCAGGGTCCGGTGGTCGTATCCGGCTCGCTGTACCTTGTGGGCGCCGTCAGGGCACGACTGGTCGACGACCCGGAATTGCGGGACCCGGAGGAGACCGAAACCGGATGACCGAATCACGCGGTCGGGAGCGCGTCATCCCCGACGAGCGCGGCGTGGAACGATCTCGGCCGGCCGAGGGCGGCGGCCGCTCGACACCATCGTTCCGGGCGCCAGCCGAGGGGCGGGGTGAGACCTTCGGGTTGCCCACCGCACCGCGGCCTCTTCGTATTCGAGCCCGGTCGTTCGAATGGGGCCGCCGCACGTATGTTGTCGGCATCCTGAACGTGACACCCGACTCGTTCTCGGGCGACGGCCTCCTGGGCAGCGACTTGGCCGGCGGCGACCTGGCCCGCCCCCCAGACACGCGGGCATCCGTGGAATCGGCCGTCTCGCTCGCGCAGCGGATGGCCGAAGAAGGCGCCGACATGCTCGACGTCGGTGGCGAATCGAGCAGGCCAGGTCACTCCGAAGTGGACCCTGCCGAGGAACGGCGGCGGGTCGTGCCGGTCATCGCGGCGATCCGCGAGAAGCTGGGCTCCATGCCGATCAGCATCGACACCGTCAAGCCCTCTGTCGCCGAGGCCGCGCTCGACGCGGGCGCAGACGTGATCAACGACGTGTGGGGGGTCTCCGAGGACGACGGGCTCGCGCGCCTGGCCGCCGAGCGGGGAGTGCCGCTGGTCGTCATGCACAACCGTGGGGAGGCACGCTACGCGAACCTGATGGCGGAGGTGATCGCGGATCTCCAGCGAGCGCTGGAGCGGGCCCTCCGTGCCGGTGTCGCCTGGGATCGGCTGCTTGTCGATCCTGGGTTCGGTTTCGGAAAGGCGCCCGTCCACAACCTCGCCCTGCTGCGAGGTCTCGGCGACCTTCGGCTTCTGGGGCGTCCGGTGATGCTGGGGACCTCTCGCAAATCGACACTGGGCAAGGTCCTCGACCTGCCGTCCGACCAACGCCTCGAGGCAACGCTCGCGACGACGGCACTAGGAATCGCCGCGGGCATCGATCTCGTACGCGTCCACGACGTGCTGCCGAATGTCCGCGCGGCGCGCATCAGCGATGCTGTCCTGCGCGGCGAGCCGACCGACTGGCTGCCGGAGGGGGGTTCCAGCTGAGCGACCGCATCATCCTTGCGGACATGGTCTTCCAGGGCCGCCACGGCCTCCACGAGGAGGAGCAGCGCCAGGCCCAGCCGTTCGAGGTGGACGTCGAGCTGGCATTCAACCTGCAGCCGGCCGGAATCGACGACGACGTCGAGAAGACGGTGGATTACGGGCAGGTCTTCGAGGTCTGCCGGCAGATCGTGGAGTCGACCAGGTTCCGCCTGCTCGAGGCCCTGGCCGAGGCGATCGCGCATGAGCTGCTGGCCGAGTTTCCCGTCAACGAAGTGACGATCCGGGTACGCAAGCCGAAGGTCCCGATCGACGGAACGCTCGCGTACGCGGGCGTGGAGATCAGCCGGCAACGCTCGAACAACGGACCGCGCTGAGGCGTGCCTCGGGCGGGCTTGGCCCCCACCGCCCGGCGCTCCCGCGGCCAGGCGACGGCCCCGGGCCCAAGCCGGAGTTAGAGATCGGCGGGGCGTGTCCCCAGGGTCAGCTGGAGCTTGATCGTTTGGCCGTCGCGCACGACCTCGATCGTCACGGTCCTGCCCGGTGCGAACTCGACCAGCATCGACTCGAGAGGATGCTCCTGGTCGATCGTGATGCCCTCCAGGCTGACGATCACGTCGCCTTCCTTGAGACCGGCCTTCGCGGCGGGACTGTCGGGGACGATCGCCGGGGCCTGCTGGCCGTTTGCACCCGTGCCGCCCGCGATCCACGCACCATGGTCGACCGGCAGCTTGTGCTCTTTCTGAACCTGCGGGTCGATCGCCTGGTAGCGAATTCCGAGCCACGGGCGGGCAAGCTTCTGGCCGGCGAGCGCCTGGTCCATGATCGGATGGGCGATGTTGATCGGGATCGCGAAGCCGATGCCCTGGGCGTTGCGCGCGACCGCAGTGTTGATGCCGATGACGTTACCGCCCGAGTCGAGCAGCGGACCGCCACTGTTGCCCGGATTGATGGCCGTGTCGGTCTGGATGAGATCGTGGATGGTGTTGCCGTTATCGAGCTGGATCTCGCGGCCCATCGCCGAGACGATGCCGCTGGTCACGGTGTTCGTGTAGGTCCCCAGCGGGCTCCCGATGGCGATCGCCAGCTGGCCGACCTTGAGCTTGCTCGAATCCCCGACTGGTGCGACGGGCAGCCCCGACGCTTCGATCTTGACGATGGCGAGGTCGGTCAGGGTGTCGTAGCCGTAGATCTTGCCCGTGAACTCA
This sequence comes from Chloroflexota bacterium, assembly GCA_005883615.1. Classification (GTDB taxonomy): domain Bacteria; phylum Chloroflexota; class Limnocylindria; order Limnocylindrales; family CSP1-4; genus CF-16. The sequence goes on from VBEC01000028.1 coordinate 32,392, forward strand.
CGGCCGTCCTTGAGGCGGACGGTCAGCTGGTCGCTGCCGGCGACGACGTGGCGGTTGGTAAGGATCCAGCCCTTGGCGTCGTAGATCACACCTGAGCCCACGCCCGTATCCGGCAGGGCATTGGGATCGGTCGTGTTCGCACCCGCGGTAGAGGTGATCTTCACCACAGCCGGGCTGACCTTCTGGGCCGCCGAGATGATCGCCGACGATTCCTGCAGGGAGATTTGCTGGGCTGAACTCGCGCTCCCCGCGGGAGATGTCGTGAGCGCGGTCCGATTGAACCCGCCGGCGGCGCTCAGGGCCAGGAACGTTCCGCCGGAAGCCAGGATCGCCGAGATGAGCGACACCGTGAGCAGGAGGGCGACGGGCCAACCTCGGCTCGGCGCCGCGGGCGCGCTCGCGACCCGAGTGACCGGTTGCTCGAACCAACCTTCGGGCGTCACGGGCTCAGGCGCCCCGGCCGCCACGCGCGCCCACTCCCCGCGTGGCTCGGGTATCGGCGAGTATGCCTGCGTCGCCTCGCTCGCGGCCCCCTGGGACTCAGGTGACGATGTCGCCTCTGCCTCGCCGGCCGATAGTGGTGCTGCCCACTGCCCCCACGATGCCTGATCGGACGGCCGGGACTCGCCGAGAGAGCTTGGCTCGCCAGGGTCGCCGCGCGACCCCTCTGGTTCCTGGGTCATGTTGTCGAACGCCTCGAATGCATGGCCGGGCGGTGCGCCACGGGGGGTTGTCAGCCTGAACGCTGCGTGTTGAGCTTGGACTGGTCGGCCGATGAAGAAATCGCCACGTCAGTCTCCAGGCCTTGGTTCTGTTGACCTCGGCCCTTCTGAGCATTCCGAGGTTGCGTTTCGCCGCCCGGGCTTGCGTCCGCCCGCGCCCCGGCTGCCTCTTGTCCACTTCGAGCGGCGCCCTCCCCGAGTCGAGGATCACGTGGGAGCGCAATCGTGAACGTCGAGCCGTGGCCCGGCCGGCTCTCGACGGTCACGCGGCCGCCGTGCATGTCCACGACGGACTTGACGATGGCCAGTCCGAGGCCGCTGCCTGCACCGCGGGCTTCGGCCACCTGCGCTCCTCGGTAGAACCGATCGAAAATTCGGGGCAACTCGTCGGCCTCGATGCCGACGCCCGTGTCGCGCACCACGATCTGGGCACCCTCGCGGGTTGGCCGCACCTCGACGGCCACGTTGCCTCCGCTCGGCGTGAACTTGAGGGCGTTGCCAAGGAGGTTCGTGATGACCTGCCCGAGTCGTTGCGGGTCGTGCCTGATGCGCACCGGACGCGTTGGCAGGTCCATGGTGAGAGAGACTCCCCGCCGCTTTGCCGCTGGCTCCGCCTGCTGTACGGCCGACTCGACGCATGCCCGAACGTCGTCGGGTCGCAGGTCCAGGAGCACGAGCCCGGAGTCGAGCTTCGATAGCTCGAGCAGGTTCTGGGCCAGCCAGTCGAGACGCACCAGCTGCTGGGCGGACGCCTCGAGGAACTCGGCCTGCGCCGCGGGATCATCGCGGGCACCCTCCCTGAGCAACTCGTTGAATGTCCGCAGAGCGGAGATCGGCGTTCGCAGCTCGTGCGACACGTCGGCCAGGAAGTCGCGGCTGCGGTCCCGGTCACGACGAATGACGTCGACGCTCTCCTGCAATCGCTCGGCCATCGCGTTGAACTGGCGCGACAGCTCCGCGATCTCGGACGCTCCCGCCGTGGCGAGATCGGCGGGCACGCGGCGCGACAGATCGCCAGCGGCGAGTGCCCGCGTGGCGTCGGTCAGCTGGCGCAGTGGCGTGCTGAACCGGCGCGCCAGGAAGGCCGCCACTCCGACGGCGAGCAGGAGTGCCAGCAGGGCCGTGGCCGCCAGGAGGCCGGTGATGGCCGCGATCGTGCTCGCCCGATACGTATATGGGTTCGAGATGGTGACTTGCAGCGCCCACGGCGAAAGCGGGTTGTCGCTGACGTGGAAATCGTCGGTTCGCGCGATGTCGTCGCGGGCCTGCCCTGGCTTCGGCGGTTCACCGAGGTTTGCGGCGAACATGCCGTTCGGCGCGGGAACGAAACGGACCGGCGTATCGATCGCCGTTTGCTGGCTCCCGATCCGGATCGTGAGGTCTCCCTGCGCGATCCCGTTGGCGACCGACTGGATGAAGTCCGGCACGCCCAGCAGATCGGCCACGTCCGCGTTTAACTGCCCGTCGGCCATCACGACCGCTGCTCGACCCACGCGCCGCTCGATGAACACCCGCATGATGTTGGCCACGGAAGACGTGCGGCTGCCCAGGTTGACCTGCTCCTGCTCGTGGAAGTAGTCGTCGAGGCGCCAGTACATGGCTCCCGAGACGATTGTCAGACTCAGCCCCACCACGACGACGAAGGTCAGCGTGAGTCGCGCCTGGAGCGTCCGCGGCATGATCCGGAGCAGCCGCCGCAAGCGCCGCCGTGCGGCGATGGTGCGCGACGGAACCGCGGCTATGCTCGGCGGGCCGCCGGGCTCCGCGCCGTCCTGCTCCGACTCAGCGCTCGGCAAAGGCGTAGCCGACTCCTCGGACCGTCAGCACGAACGCCGGCGATGTCGGATCGTCCTCGATCTTTTCGCGCAGGTGGCTGACGTGCACATTGATCGTCTTCTCGTCCTGGTCCAGGGCTTCATAGTCGCGCAGGAGCTCGAGCAGCTCAGAGCGGGTGTAGACACGACCCGGACGGCTCGCCAGATGGCGCAGGATCTCGAACTCGGTCGGAGTAAGGCTGATCCGGCGCTGGCCACGCTGAACGCGTCGTCGCTCGAGGTCGATGAGCAGGTCATGGTGGCGGATTACCCGGCCGCCCGCGGCGTCGGCCAGATCGCCATACGCCCGTCTCAGCAGCGCCTTGATCCTGCTCATGAGCTCGCGCAACCCGAAGGGCTTCGTCAGGTAGTCGTCGGCTCCCAGCTCCAGGCCGATCACCTTGTCGACCTCGTCGCTGCGCGCCGTCAGCACCAGGACCGGAGCCTTGGAGCCGGCCGCGCGCAGGCGCCGGAGCACCTCGAAGCCATCGATGCCGGGCAGCCTGACGTCGAGGACCACCAGGTCTGGAGCCTGATGGGTCGCGAACTCGAGGCCCTCTTCGCCGGATCGCGCGACGGCGACCTCGTAGCCCTCCTGCTGGAGCGCGTACTGGATGCCTCGCGCGACGGCGAACTCGTCCTCGACGATCAGGATCGTGGCGGCCATCCGACCGATGCTACACCGGGCCCTGCCGGGGGGCTGACGACCGGCCTGTGATAGGGTTTGGCGCGATCGCGAGCGCCCCAGGTCTTGGCTCGACCCTCGGCCGGCGCCGCTCAGAGGCGATGGCGACAGGTCGTCGCACCAAGAGACGAGGTCCTCGCCCGATGCCAACCGAACGTCCGACCCTTGCCGCCGTACACCGCGATGTGACCGGCAAGCGCGTCGCACGACTCCGCCGGGACGGGCTGTTGCCGGCGGTGGTCTACGGCCATGGCCTCGAGTCCGACCCAGTTCAGCTTGACACTCATGAGTTCGAGCTGCTCCGCCGACGCGCCGGGCCCAACGCGCTGATCGATCTCAAGGTCGATAGCAAGAAGCCGCTGCCCGTTCTCGTCCACGGCGTGCAGATCCACCCGGTAACGCGACGGCCCCTCCATATCGACCTATTCGCGGTTCGCATGACCGAGGAGATCGTGGTCGACGTACCTGTCCGCACGGTGGGAATTGCGCCTGCCGTGGACATGCTGAACGGTACGCTGACGCACGTGATCGACCACGTCAGGGTGCGCGCCTTGCCCGACCAACTTCCGCAGAGCATCGAGGTGTCAGTCGAGGATCTCGTGGATTTCGACGCCGCCGTGCACGCCCGGGACCTGCCGATCCCCGAGGGCGCCACGCTGTTGACCGATCCCGACGAGATCGTGGCGCGCGTTCTGCCGCCGCGTGTCGAGGTCGAGGAGGTGGCGCCCGAGGCGGAGGCCGAGGAAGAAGGCGCCGAGGGCGAAGCCGCGGAAGGCCCGGAGGGCGAGGCTCCGCCGGGGTCGGAGACCTCGGAGAGCTGATTGGGGCCTCCGCGCCCTGACAAATGACGACCCGGGCCGGCCGCTGACGTCGCTGTTCGCGTTGCCATCGGCGAGGCACGATCTGAATCGTCCCGGACAGACCCGGGCCGCAGACCGGAGACTCGACAGATGCACCCCTTCCCAATCTATGCAGGCATCGTCGTCACCCAGCGGCTCCGCGAGCTGGAGCACGTCGCCCGGGAAGAGCGTCTCGCACGCTGGATCCGCGCCTCGCGGCCGAGCCGCTGGTCAAGGATCACCATGGCCACAACCAGGTTTGCGGGAGGCGCCCGCCTCGCCGTGGATGAAAGCGAGCCGATCGTCCCGAAGCTGGTGGGCTACCCGACCTCGTGGCCACGCTGAAGCGAGGCATCTGGTGCCGGCCGATCAGCCGCCGGCGATGTCCCCGACCCAATCCCGGAGCCGATAGAGATGCTCGGCGTAGTGGTCGGCACCGGACTTGCGCACCCACCAGTCGGCCGCGTCGGTGCGTGTGTCCAGGCCGAACCAGGTCAGGAGCATCATCGTCCGCGCGGCGTGGGCCTGAGTCCACACGATCGACCAGGGCTGCTCGCCCATCGTGGCGAGGAACTGGGCGTTGAGCGCGTCGATGTCGATCGGACCGTCCTCGTAGGTGCCGGCGCCAATCTGCTCCAGCTGGACCTGCGCCTGCGCCAGCCAGGTCCCAACGTGGGCCACCAGGTCCTTGACGCTCCAATCCGGGTCGCGGTAGAAGCCCGGCTCCACGCGCTCCTCCGGCGTCAGCCCGCGGCAGAGTCCAGTGAGCTCATACCAACCCGCGCGTTCCAGATCGATCTCGCCGAGATAGGGATGGCTCTTCGGAGGAGCCGGATCCGCCGAGGTCGTCACTGTTGGTAGTGCTCCACGATGTCGGCCGGTCGCGCCTGTGCGTCGGTCGGGTCGAGCCCAGCCGCGCGGCGCGCCTCTCGCTGGTGGAGGAGGTCGTAACAGCGGTCCAATTCGACCTTGATTGCCTGGAGCCGCTCGATGTCCTCCGCCCCCAGGCCGCGGCCGTCGCCGGCACGCTCGTACAGGTGCTCCTCCTCCTCGGAGAGCTCGTTGACCCTGGTCGCGATGTCAATGTCCACCCGAGTGCCTCCGCACGCCGCTTGCCGAGAGCAATGGTAGGCCGGACGCCGCGAATGGACGCACCATGGATCGGCGATGATCATGAGGTACGGCTATGACCGATCCCATCACGCCTGATCAGCTTCCCGAGCGGTCGCCAGAAGACGATCATTCGACGGAGGGGGACGGCGATGCGGCCAACGCCCTCGAGGTCGTGAAGCGGGCAGCCCAGGGCGCGGGCGAGGTGCTCGGGGCAGCCGTCAGTGCGACGGAGCGGCTGGGCGAACTGCGCGAGCCCGTCACGGAGCGCGTCGAGACGACGGTTCGTGAAGCGGCGCGACGCCTGGCCGGCTCGCGAGCGACGCGGCTTCGCCGTTTGCAGGCCCTGAACCGCGAACCGTTGCCGAACCTCTTCGAATTGCACCCAGAGGCGCGCATGGCTCCCAGGCGCGAGCTCGGCCTCCAGACGATCCCCGTCGAGCAGATCCGCGGGACAGCGGTCGAGGGACCGGCGCAGCGGGGCAGCGACTTCCTGCCGTTGCCGGCGTTCCGGAGTGGCAACTGGCAGGGGCGCTGGCGGCGCCTGCGCGACGCCGTCGACCGGATGACCATCCTGCCGCCGATCGAAGTCCTCAAGACCTCCGACGGTTACTGGGTGCTCGATGGCCACAATCGCGTGGCCGCTGCGCTCTATACGGGCCAGAAGGACATCGACGCGTTGGTCACTGCGGTGCGCCTACCCGGCGAACCGTCCGAACCGGTCGAGCCAGCCGGCTCCCTGGAGGCCATGTTCGCCGATGCTGATGAGCTCCGAGCGGCCGCCACGGGCCGGTTGACACGCGGGTCCTCCCTCGAGGCGCCCCTCCACAGGCCGATATCGCCCGAAGGCTCCGAGCCCGGGCCGCCTCAAGGCGCCGACGCCGCGACACCGGGAGAAACGCCTTGACCCGGCGACTCACCCTCGAGTGGCCCGATGCGGCTCCATTTCGTGATCGTGCCGGGGCCCTGCGCCTGCTCGCGACGTCGGACGAGGCTGACCCCACCATCGATGACCCGCGCAACCGCGAAGCCCTCGGCCGGGTGGACCTCGTCATCGGATGCGGCGACCTGTCGCCGGATCGCCTGTGCTTCATGGCGGATGCGTTTCGAGCGCCGGTCGTGTACGTCCGCGGCAACCACGATCGCGGCGGGCCGTGGCCCACGCCAGGACACCTGCCGCCTCCGTCCCAGGGCGTCGACCGGGAGACGATCGAGGGCCTGCCTCTCCTCGGCCTGCCGTGGCCCTCACCCGAGCGCGAGCCGGCGCTGCATGACGAACTCGCGGCCTGGCGACAGGTCCTGCGACGAGCAGGCGGTTCCCTTGTCGCGCCGGGCCGGCCACCGCTCCTTGTGTTCAGCCACGTACCTCCACGGGGCGCGGGAGACACGCCGACGGATCCGTATCACGTGGGTTTCGAGGCGTACCGCTTCCTGCTCGATCGGCTCCGGCCGCCGCTGTGGATGCACGGTCACAGCTCCCTGGCTGCCGGCACGACCTGGCAGGTGCGCCACGACGGCACGGCGGTCGTCAACGTCACCGGCACGGTGCTCGTCGAGCTTCTCCCGAAGCCGTAACGCCGACGGGGCCGCTAGAGGCGGATCCGCTCCGAGTTGGCGTAGACGTTGAAGCCGTCGCCGCGGAGGAAGCCAACCAGCGTCTGGCCCAGTCGCTGCGCAGCCTCGACTGCCAGATCCGAGGGGGCCGAGACGGCGCAAACGATCGGAATCCCGGCGACCGCCGCCTTCTGGACGATCTCGAAGCTCACGCGGCCGCTCACCATCAGCACGCGTTCGTGAAGCGGCAAGGCACTCGCGAGCACCTGCGATCCCACCAGCTTGTCGAGCGCGTTGTGGCGGCCGACATCCTCGCGAACCACGACGAGACCCCCGTGGGGATCGAACAGGCCGGCCGCGTGGAGCCCGCCCGTCAGCTCGAACACGGCCTGTGCGTCGCGCAGGGCTCGCGGCAGGCCAATGATGACGCTGCGATCGACCTGCGGACTCCCGGCCGGCAGCGGCTCGCAACGGACCTCGATCTCGTCCAGCGAAGCCTTGCCGCAGATCCCGCAGCTGGCCGTGGCCACGAATTGGCGCTCGGCAATGGCCGAGGCGTCGAAGGCTCTGGTCAGCCTGACGACGGCCGTGTCGTCTGGCTGCGCGAGCGTTGCCGGGTCGCCGAAGTCGACCCGTTCGACCTCGTCGCCAGCGATCAGACCCTCGGTTCGGAGGAAACCGACCGCCAACTCCGCTTCGTGGCCGGGCGTCCGCATCGTCACCGCGACCGCCACGGGCTCCTGGCCTGGTCCCGCTGCCCGGATCTCCAGGGGCTCCTCGCCCGCCAATCGGTCGGCCCGCTTCTCCACCAGGTCCCCGCGAACGGTCAGCACCTGGATCGACGTGGCCTCTCGGGCCGGCGCGGCGGAGTGCGACAGGTCGGACATGGCCGTCGCATCTTAGCGAGCCCATAATCGCGGCCGTGCCGGCCTTACCGTGCGACCCAGCGGGCGCGACCCTTTCGACCGCTCAGCGACGCTTCCTCGTCGACGCCCGACGGGCGATCCTGGCGACCATCGATGATCGCGGGTGGCCCAGGCCGGTCCCGATCTGTTACGTGCTCCTTGGGGAGGATCGTCCCGTCCTCTGGACGCCCATCGACGAGAAGCCCAAGCGGGTCCACGATCCGATGCACCTTGCCCGCATCCGCGATATCAGCTCACGACCCGCCGTCGCGGTCCTGGTGGATCGCTGGAGCGAGGACTGGTCCGAGCTCGCCTGGCTGCGGCTGCATGGCCGCGCGCGAGTCCTCCCTCAACCAGCGGGCGATGTACTCGAGGCGCTACGCGACAAGTATTCGCAGTATCGCGAACATCGCCTGGAGGCCCGCCCGATCATCCGGATCGAGCTCGAACGCGTCACCAGTTGGGGGCGCCTGGCCTGACGTCGGCCAAACCGATCGGCCGAACCGATCGGCCGAACCGAGCGCGCAACGAGCGGCCGAACTCAGCGCGCGGCGAACGAGTCCAGCAGGCGGCGCGACGCGTCGGCGATCTCGTCCACGGCACCATCGAACGCGGTTGCATTTGCCCGTGACGGAACGCGATAGCCGCTGACCTTGCGGACGAACTGGAGGGCGGCCGCCCGGATCTCGTCGGGGGTGGCGGGCTCCTCAGCACGCCGGAGTGTCTTGATGCTTCGGCACATGCCGAAACCCTACCGCATCGGGCGACCGACCTCATCGTGGTCGATGGGACTATCGGGGCATGTCTCCAGGACCGTCGGGCGCGTACAACTCGGTGAAGCCGCTTCGGGGGAGCGGCCCACCCGCTGATGCCCGAGACCCATCCCGAGACCTGGATGACCGAACGAACCGCCTCTGTACACTCCGCGCTGCAGACCAAGTGGCTCGAATCACGCCGCCCGCGGTTCGCCCCGCAGGTCACCGCCCAGCAATTCATCGCGCTGGTCGCGATCGCCGCGGCGGCGACGCTGGCCGCCCCGCCCACCTGGCATGCACCGAATGACAGTTGGGTCCAGGCCTTTGTCGTATTGACCATCGTGTCGATCGTGCTCGAGTTTGTTTCGGTCGACCTTCCCTTCGACGGCGACCTGTCGGTCGCCACCATCAGCCAGGTTGCGACCATCCTGCTGGTCCCCGCGCCCATGGCCGCCGTCGGAGTCGGCCTGTCGGTCCTGGTCGAAGAGGTCGTGCGCCGCCGGCCCGTCATCAAGGTGATCTTCAACACCGGGACGTATGTGCTGACCACCTCGGTCGTCTCCGCCGCTGTAGGCATCATCGGCTCGCCGCCGGAGGCGATCCACGCCCATGACCACATTCGCGTGGCCGCAACGTTCGGATTGGCCTCAGTGGGCTACTACGTACTCAGCACCCTTCTGGTGAGCACGGTCATCGCCCTCGCCACGGGTCGATCGGTCGGCTTCCTGCTGCGAGCCAACACGCGGAGTACGGCGCTCGCCGAAACCAGCGCGGCCATGATCGGGGGCGTGGTTGCGCTCATCTGGACCATCGAGCCAATTTGGACCAGCGCGCTGACGCTGCCGGCGATCCTCGTCAGTCGCGCCCTCCGACATATCCGCCAGCTCGAGAACGAGACGCGCGGCGCGCTTCGCTCGCTGGCCAAGAGCATCGATGACCGGGATCCCACCACGTACCATCACTCGGAGCGTGTGTCGGCCTATGCCCGCCTGTTCGGGCAGGAGCTCGGCCTGCCGGACGACCTCGTCGAGCTCATCACCCAGGCGGCGGCCGTCCACGACCTGGGCAAGGTCGGGGTCCCGGACCGAGTCCTCCTCAAGCCGGGGCCTCTCGACGAGGGAGATCGCACTCTGATGTGGCTCCACACGGAGATCGGGGCGGGCATTCTCAACCACTTCCAGCTCTTCCGCGGCGGAGCGAACATCGTCCTGCACCATCACGAGCGTTGGGATGGGGGTGGCTATCCCAACGGACTGAGGGGCGAGGAGATCCCCCTCGGAGCGCGCGTCGTCGCTATCGCCGACGCGTTCGACGCGATGACCGAGGATCGACCATACCGGCCGGCCATGAGTGTTGCCGAGGCGATCGCGATCCTGGCCGACGGCGCCGGCACGCAGTGGGATCCTGAGATCGTCCCGGTTTTCATCGGACTGGTGCGCACCGGCCGGCTGCCGGGTCACGCCGGGCACGACCGAGCGCGCGGTCACGAGGAGCTCACGGAGGCTCACGCGCCGGCCTGAGCCGGCAGCGGGGACTCGGAGGAAGCATGTTCATCCTGTATGCACTGGCGATCGGCATCGCCGCCGGACTCTTGCTGCGGGGGCGGCTTGAGGGTCTGGCGAGCCTGGAGTTCCGCTGGGCTCCGGTGCTGCTCGCGGCGCTGCTGGTCCAGATCATCCTGTTCTCGGGACCCGTTAGCGAACGGATCGGGCCAGCCGGACCGCCCCTCTACGTCCTCTCAACGGGAATCGCCCTAGGCGCGATCCTGCGCAATTGGCGGACCCGAGGGATTCCGCTGGTGGCACTCGGTGCCGGCAGCAACCTGTTGGCGATCGTTGCCAACGGGGGCTTCATGCCGGTCAGCGCAGCCGCCCTCGGTGGCCACGCCAACGCCGCGGCGGGGTATTCCAACAGCCGCCTGCTCACCCAGCCGGCGCTGGCCCCATTGACCGACATCTTCGCGATGCCCGCGGGAATGCCGTTCGCGAATGTCTTCAGCGTCGGGGACGTCCTGATCGGGCTGGGGGTGGTGGTCGTCATCGTCGCCGCGATGCGGGCCCCCGTTGCTCCGACGGTCGCTGCGCCAGAAGCGGAGAGCGCCTGACGTGAGTCAGCGCTCGGTTTCGGGGCCCGTCTTCATTCCGGCAGCGGGTGTCGACGTCCTGCCTCGGGGCCTGAAACGCCTCCTCGGCACGAGCGATGGCCAGCGCCTGACTGCCGCCCTTCCACGTCTGCGGGCGGCGATAGCCGGCGGCGCCGTGCTCGTTGCTGCCACCATCGTCTTCGTTCCTCGAGTCCGCGACACGATGGACTTGTTGGCAGCGGCGTTGCTCTTCGGCGTGGTGATCGAGATTGCCCGCCTCGCCGTCATCCACGAGCGGACGGCGGCCCGCGCAACGCTGTACCAGCGCGTGGCGCGATTCGCGGGCGAAGTCCATCAGACCCTCGAGCCGGAGGAGCTTGCCAGAACCGCCGTGAAGGCGACCCGCCTGGCGCTGCCCAGCGAAGTCGCCATGCTCGTCACGATCGACCCGGCTACCGGCACGCAGCACGTGCTGGCCATGGAAGCGCAGTCGTCGCGAAGCATTGGCGCGTCGGTTCTGCCCGACCCGCGGGTCGCCGAGCGCGCCATTCGCGAAGGACGACTGGTCGTCGAGCCGACGACGGAGCCGGACAACGTCCAGCGAAAGCGGCGTTCGCTGCCGCTTCAACCTCTTCGGGCAGCGGTGCCCATCTTCCATCGCGATCGTGTCCTGGGAGCCCTCGTCGTGGGGCGCCTCTCGGGCTCACGTGCCTTCGACGTCGTCGAGCTCGAGTGCCTTGCCCTCATCGCGGTCCAGCTCGGGCAGGCCCTCGGTAACGTCCAGGAGCACGCGCTGGCCGTCGACGCATCGGTCCACGATCCGCTGACAGGCCTGTACAACCGGCGGCACCTCCACTCGGCGATCGAGAGGATGACCGGATCCCGCGCCGATGAGGGGTTCGAGGATCGGCGCCCGATGGCTGCAATCCTGTTCGACCTCGACCATTTCGGGCGGTACAACAAGGAGCACGGCCACCTGAACGGCGACGAGATCCTCCGCCTCTTCGGTCGCATTCTCGATGGTCACGTGGATACGGCGGGCCTGGCGGCACGCTACGGTGGCGAGGAATTTCTGGTCCTCCTGAAAGGCCGGGACCTGCCCGACGCCGTGGCCGCCGCCGATGCCATCAGGCTGGCCATGTCACAGCAATCGGCTTCCGAGTCGGGCGGCGGAGTGAGGGTGACCGTCTCCGCGGGCTGCGCCGTCATGCCGCCCGCGATGACGAACGTGACCGAGCTGATCGCGCTGGCCGACGAGGGCCTGCGTCGCGCGAAGCTGGCCGGCCGGGACCGGGTCGCCGTCGCCTACTGAGCCGGGTCCGGGTGCACGGCCGCAACTCCCACCAACGCGGACCGTGACTAGTACCGATGGGGGATCGGATGGCGGGACGTCACGGCCTAGCGTGCGGCCCAGAGACGAAGGACGTCTCTCGTCTACCAGACCGTCCAGGGCAAACCCGTCGCGAGGCGGGGACGCAAAGCCAGGGATCTCCCGAAACCGTTGGGGAGACCGCCCGGCCGCCGGTCTCGGCGATGAAGGTCGCTCGAGACAGAGGTGATGACGTGAAGGCGATGCTGGCAAACGTGAAAGCGATGCTGGCTTACCTCACCTGGACCCTGATTCTCCTCGGGGCGATGGCACTGACCGTCGGCGCTGGGATCAAGTGGGATTGGTACTGACGATGAAAACCATCGTCAGGGCTCAGGCCTACCGGATTCTCTTCGCATTGTTCACGGTGGCCAGTTGCGCCCTCGTCGTCGAGGCGGGCCAGCGCTGGAGGATCTAGCGGGACGCAAGCCCCGCTGGATCAAAGGAAGGGCGATCGCCGAAGGGCGATCGCCCTTCGCCATGTCATAGGCCCTGTCCTGCCGGGCGCGCCGTCACAGCAGATGCCACACTTCGGCTCGATGCTCGAACGGACGCTCCGACCCCCCGCACCGATCGACCTCCGAGCCACCCTGGCACCTCACCTCCACGGCTCCGGCGACCCGACGATGCGCTTTGCGCCGACCGGAATCTGGCGCGCCACGCACACTCCGGACGGACCTGCAACCATCCGCCTCCGGCGCGAGGGTTCGACCGCGGTTCGGGTCAGTGCCTGGGGATCAGGCGCGGAGTGGGCAATCGAGAGGAGCGCCGACCTGATCGGTGAGAGCGACGATCCGTCGCCCTTCGAGCCGCGCGACCGGCTACTGCGAGAGCTCACCCGGCGCCTGCCGGGGCTTCGGATCAGCCGCACGAACGCCGTCGTGGAGGCGCTCGTGCCGGCCATCCTCGAGCAGAAGGTCACGGGCGAAGAGGCCCACCGATCCTTCCGCCGACTCGTGCGGACCTATGGCGAGACTCCTCCCGGGCCGCCTGCCGAGATCGCGGCGCTGCGGCTGGCCATGCCGCCTCGCTCAGAGGTTCTTGCCCTGATCCCATACCACGCCCTCCACCCGCTGGGTCTCGAGCGCCGGCGCGCCGACGTCATCCGGACCGCCGCCTCACACGCGCGCCGGCTGGAGGAGCTCATCGACCATCCGCTGGACGCCGCCTACCGCCGCTTGCGGGCCATTCCGGGGGTCGGCGCGTGGACGGCCGCGGAGGTCGCCTTTCGCGCGTTGGGCGATCCCGATGCGGTCAGCGTCGGTGACTTCCACATCCCCAATCTGGTGGCCTGGGCGCTCGCGGGCGAGCCACGTGGAACAGACGAGCGGATGCTCGAGCTCCTCGAGCCCTACCGCGGACAGCGCGGGAGGGTCATCCGACTGCTCGAGGCGTCGGGTATTTCCGCTCCCCGGTTCGGCCCGCGGCTGGCAGGCCGGCGCATCGAGGCGATCTGAGGCCGTGGCGGAGCACGACTTCGCGACGCCTCCCCTGGCTGTCTGGCCGGTGACGCTCGAGGGCGATATCGTCCGGCTCGAGCCGCTTTCACCGGACCATCTCGCGCCGCTGGCCGCGGTCGGTCTCGACGAACGCCTGTGGCGCTGGATCCCGTGGCCCATTCGGACGGGCGAAGACCTCGCGGCTTATGTGCAGACCGCTCTCGATGGGCTTGCAGCCCGGACCGTCCTCCCGTTCGCGACGGTCAAACGTTCGACTGGACGGGTGATAGGGAGTACGCGCTTTGCCAATATCTCCGAGGCGGACCGTCGGGTCGAGATCGGTTGGACGTGGGTCGCCGTCCCCTGGCAGCGCTCCACGGTCAACTCGGAGGCAAAGCTGCTGATGCTCGACCACGCGTTCGGCACGTGGCACTGCCATCGCGTGGAGTTCAAGACCGACTCGCTCAACGACGCGTCACGCAATGCGCTGCTGGCCATCGGTGCGACCTTCGAAGGCATCTTCCGCAATCACATGGTGACCGAGACAGGCCGGCTCCGGCACTCCGCGTACTACAGCATCACGGATGACGACTGGCCCGATGTCCGAGCGGGTCTGGTGGGGCGGATCGCCCGTATCGAGCGCAAGGCTCACGAGAGCCAGGACCGGTACGACCCCAAGGGCGCAGGCAGCCCTGCGGTCTGAGCGGAATCAAGAACGGGGCCGCGGATTGCTCCGCGGCCCCGTGCGGCTTCCGGCGTCAGGCCAGCGTGATGCGCCGGTCAGGCCGGTCGATAGAAGTCGACGAGAAGGCGCGTTCGGCCACCGTAGGCCCAGACGCCGATGCCGACTAGCCTGAACAGCGGATTCTTCATGTTCCGCCAGTGCCAACCGTTGTACGACCTCTCCGACTGGAAGAAGAGGTGGGAGCCGAGCACGGAGGCGTACGGGCTCACGTTCCGGCAGCCGAGATTCTCGCCATAGGCCGAGTAGGCCAGCCCGGCGCGGCGCAGGCGATAGCCGGGATCGCCGTCCGAGTAGTGGCCGCACAGGTTCTTGACGGCAAGCATTCGAGCGTATGGCCGCGACACGTAATCGGAAATCCGAGAGCTGAGCGGGAGCGGCGCCACGTACTTGCTGTAGCGTCCACTGCCGTAGCCCAGGCACGAGCCGCCGGAGGTGACCCATCCACCCGTCCGCGTGCAGTTCAGCAGCCTCAGGTAGTAGACCTCGACCGAATAGTAGGGTCGGTAGATAGTCGTTGCGGTCGCGGCAGCGGCAGTGCTGCCGGTCGATGTCTGCCCGGCCGAGGCGACACTCGAGAATGCCAGCGCGGCGGTCAGGCCGAGCCCAAGGGCAAAGACCAGGACGCGGCGGTAGGACGCTGACGGGCCAGTGTCGAAGAAACCCAAATCTCTTGCCTCCGATCTACCAGAGCGCCTCGCGCGCGTGGTGACGTGCGCTTTGGCCGAATGTCGCAGCCCATGAGTTCACGAGGCCGGCGTCTGTCGCGGACGACCGCTTGGGGGGCGCGCGGCTGCGCGCAGCGGGCGTGAGGAAGCCCGCGCTGCCGAACGAAAGTTGCCCCAAAACTCAGGGGGCATGATCGACAAGGACTGTGCCGACGAGCGGCGTCTTCGGGTTGTCGGTCCTCCTATGGACGGCCGGTCAACCGAGTATCGGCGGCCGGGAATCCACTCGCATCCCCCAGATGGACCACGGCGGTCGGGCCTCATGGTCCCGCTCGGGAGCCGGATTGGGGAGGACGCGATCATCGCGCGCTACCATCATGGACATGCCGCCCGACGCCGAACGGCCCCACGCAGGCCCGAGTTTCCACAAGTCCTCGCCCGAGCTCGTGGAACAGTTCGGAGCGGTCATGAGCGGAATTCCGGGAGTCGAGCGGCGCCAGATGTTTGGCTATCCGGCGGCCTTCGCGAACGGCTACATGGTCACCGGTCTGCACCAGGCGAACTGGGTGGTCCGCCTTCCGCCCGACGCTCTCGACGAGCTGGCGTCGGCCGGTGGACGGCCGTTCGAGCCGATGGCAGGTCGGCCGATGACGGGATACCTCGCATTCCCCGATGCCATGGTGGACGCGGGTGAGTCCGAGCTGCGGCCATGGATCGAGCGCTCCCTCGCCCACGTCCGCTCCCTGCCGCCCAAGGTGTCAGGCCGCAAGTCTCGCTGATCGAGAGCCACCAGAAACCGGTGCGTCGACGCACCATTAACAGGACTTTGCCGGCACGGGTCTATGCCATGGCCTTGCAAGGGCTCCCCGCGAACTGCAGGTATCTGTGTGCGCGGTGCTCCCGAGACTCGAGAGCGTGCCCAATCCACCGGCCACGACGGACGCTGCTCGCGATCCCACGCACCTGCCCGAGATCGGGCGCGAGGTCGCCGCCCGAGGTGGCAATCTGCCAGAGCTCCGATCGCTCGCCGCAGGATGTCGAGGCTGTGACCTGTGGGAGCGCGCGACGCAGACGGTGTTCGGCGAGGGCGGTCAGGATGCCAGGGTCATGCTCGCCGGCGAACAGCCAGGCGACCAGGAAGACCTGGCCGGGCACCCATTCGTTGGCCCGGCCGGCAAGATCCTAGACAAGGCGCTCGACGAGGCGGGAATCGATCGCGAAGGTGCCTTCATCACCAACGTCGTCAAGCACTTCAAGTGGCGTCCGTCGGGCAAGCGACGCCTGCATGAACGCCCGAATGCCAGGGAGATCAAGGCCTGCAGGCCGTGGCTCGATGCGGAGCTCGGCCTCGTGCGTCCGGCTGCCCTGGTCCTCCTGGGCGCCACAGCCGCAAAATCGATGATCGGCCCCGAGGTTCGGGTCTCGGGCCCAGCAGCGCCCATCGAGTCCGAGCTGGCTCCCTTCGTCATTGCCACCATCCATCCATCGGCGGTTCTCCGATCGGTCGATCGCGAGGCCCGAGAGCTTGCGTTCGGCCGCCTCGTCGGCGACCTCCGGCTTGTGTCCGACTGGCTGGCATCGTCGGGCAGGTCAGGGTCCGGCCCGCGCCACGCATGAGCAGGGACTGCAATCCGTCTGCAACCTGCCGGAGCCCCGGACACGGCCCGGCCGACACGACACGGCATGCAGGCTCGCGGCGCACATGTGGGATCCGGTGGTCCGCCCCGACGGGCGGTTCGCTCGTCGGGGCGGGAGGGGCCTAGCGCCGGCCAGAGGCTCTTGCCTCCGGTAGGCCAGCTGGCTGCGCCTCGGCGGCCGGGATCGCGAAGCTGAAGGTGGAGCCGTCGCCCTCCTCACTCTCGACCCAGGCGCGTCCGCCGTGGCTTTCGGCGATGTGCCGGACGATGGCCAGGCCGAGGCCCGTGCCACCCTTGCCCGCCACCCGAGCCTTGTCGACCTTGTAGAAGCGCTCGAAGATGCGGTCCAGCTCGTTCCTGGGAATTCCGGGCCCGTGGTCCTCGACCGAGACGATGACCTCCCTGCCGGTGCGCCTTGCACGAACGGTGATCGGATCACCGGGCGCGGAAAACTTCACAGCGTTGTGGAGCAGGTTGATCAGCAGCTGCCCGAGGCGGTCCTCGTCGCCCCTGACCGGCAGGAGTTCGGACGGGACGTCTGCCGCGAGTGTCACTCCTTGTCGCTCGGCGAACAGGTGCAGACGTTCGATGGAGGCCTGCACCAGCCCGCTCATGTCGACCTGGCTGAGATGGAGCGGCACCGAACCCTGTTCGATCTTCGAGAGGTCGAGCAGCTCGTTGACCATCTGCACGAGGTGGCCCGTCTCGACGTCGATCTTCTCGATGCCTTCGCGGATGCGGGGCGGCAGGTCGGTTCGGTCGAGGTCACGGGCCAGCGTCTCGGTGAGCAGCCGAACCGTCGTCAGCGGCGTCCGAAGCTCGTGCGAAAGGTTATCGATGAACTCGGCCCTGATCCGCTGCAGCCGGCGGAGCTCCGAGACGTCCTCGATGACCAGCCAGATGCCCTCGATCGGGGAGCGCTGCGCTCGAAGCAGGAGCGTCTGCTGCCCCGGACCGCGTGAGACCTCGCCGTTCGCCCATCCGATCTCATGCGCCCGCTGCGCGATGGATTCGATGCGATGGTCACCCAGGGCTTCGATCGCGCTGAGCCCGACGAGCTCGCCGACGGGCCGGTCCAGGAACACGTGTGCAGCCTCGTTGGCGGCAGCGACGCGCAGCTCCGGATCGAGTCGGACGATCCCGAGGCCGACGAGGTCCAGCAGGTATGCGGTGTCGGCCGCGGCGCGAGAAGCCCGCCACTCCGCGGCGGCGCGCTCGTCCAGGGCGTGCCGGGCCGCTGCCTCGATATCGGCCGATTCGGCGACGCCCAGGATCTCCCGCAGGTGCTCAAGGCTGCCTCCGCGCCCGATGGCCAGCAGAAGCGCGCCACCGGTGATGATGGCCAGGGCGGCCACGAAAACCAGGACAAGCTCGTCCACGACGCCGAGTCTAGGTCGTTCGGGCCAGCGGACGAGGACACGCGAGACTACTGGGGGCGTCGAAAGACGTAGCCCACCCCGCGGACCGTATGCAGGAAATGCGGATCCGCCGGATCGTCTTCGACGAGGCCGCGCAGGCTGTGGACGTGGACGTCCACCGTCCGGGTCTCGCCGGCGTAGTCGTAGCCCCATACCTGCTGCAGCAGCTGCTCACGCGTGAAGACCTGGCCCGGGTGACGAATCAGAAATGCGAGCAGCTCGAACGCCTTGGGGCGGATGGGCAGCGGCTCGCCGGCACGCAGCAGCCGATGGCCGGCCAGGTCCATCTGGACGTCTCCCAGATCCACGACCGCAGGGGCGGGAACCCTCAGTCGTGCCTCGCTCCGGCGCAGCAGCGCGTGGATGCGCGCCTGCAGCTCGCGGAGGCCGAAGGGCTTGGTCACATAGTCGTCCGCCCCGAGCTCGAGACCGACGACCTTGTCGATCTCGCTGTCCTTGGCGGTCAACATCAGGATCGGCACGGCCGACTCCTGGCGAATGATCCGGCAGACCTCGGTCCCGGATATCTCCGGTAGCATCAGATCGAGGATCACCAGGTCCGGTGGTTCCTCGCGGAAACGCTGGATGCCCAGCGGTCCGTCCACCGCCGTCACGACGCGATAGCCATCCTGTTCGAGGTTGTAGGCGAGGGTTTCGAGGACGGTCGGCTCATCCTCGACGATGAGGATCGTCCGGCTCACGGCACTCGGCTGGCTGGCCGCCCAGCACGTGGCTCCAGCTGCACGCCACGCTCCAGCGCCGGGGGAATGAAGGACTCGAGATGCGCCTGGAGGCTGTCCAGGACTGCTCGGAAGGCTTCGAGTCTGGTGGCCTCATCTCCTTCCACCGCGGCAGGATCCGGAAGGTCCCAATGGAGCATCTCGTGGGCACCCGGCAGGTACGGGCAGGCCTCGCGCGCCTCGTCGCACAGCGTAATCGCGTAGTCCCACGGTTCGTGCTGGTAGACCGCGACCGATTCGGAGCTCAGCCCAGTGGTCGAGATACCTCGGTCGTCGAGCACTCGCAGGCTCAAGGGATTGACCCCCTTCGGGGCACTCCCGGCGCTCCGGACAAGGAAGCGATCGCCACCCTCCTGGCGTAGGAGAGCCTCGGCCATGATGCTCCGAGCGGAATTACCGACGCACAGAAGCAGAACGCGGACGGGTTGCGGGTCGCCGGTTCGATGAGTCAACGAGCTGAGCTCCGTAAGGTTGAAAGTCATTCTCGCCACTTTCTGATCCGATGATCGCGGATGGCTCTCGAACGAGTCGATCCGGCGAGGCCCATTTGACTGGACCCCGCCGGATTCGGGCTTCGTGACGCCCCGGGAGGACGGGGCGTCGAGGAGGAAGATCAGGGCCAGATCGGCGAGCCGCCCGAGGTGACCGTGTGGAGAGCTGCGAGTGCCTTGGTCTGGACGTCCTTGGGCAGCGGCGCGAAGCCCAGGCTCTCTTCGAGCGCCTGACCGTCGGTCAGGGCCCATGCCGTGAATGCGACGATGTCGCTGCCCTTGTCCTTGTCCTTCTGGTCCTGGTAGAGCAGCAAGTAGGTGTAAGCGGCGATGGGGTACGTGTCCGGGCCGGGCCCGTTGATGATCGGAGCCTGGCGGAAGTCGGCCGGGAAGGTCGGGAGAGCGGCGTTGGCTGCTGCGGTCACGGCGGCCGTGGAGCCGGCCACGAACTTGCCATCGGCGTTCTTGAGCTTCGCGGAGGTGAGCTTGGCCTGAGCGGCGTACTGCAGCTCCACGTATCCAACGGCACCGGGGGTGTTCTTCACGCCTGCGGCGACGCCATCGTTCTTGTCGGCGCCCTGGCCAACCGGCCACTTGACCTCTTTGCCAGCGCCGATGCCGCTCGCCTTCCAGTCGGCGCTCGCGGTGTTGACGTAGGCGGTGAAGGCATTGGTCGTACCTGAGCCGTCCGACCGATGGACGACGAGGATCGCCTGATCCGGCAGGGTTGCGCCGGAGTTCAGCGCTGCGATCGCGGGGTCGTTCCACTTGGTGATCTTGCCCAGGAAGATCTTGCCGACGGTGTCCCCATCGAGGTTCAGGTCGGTGACTCCTGGAATGTTGTAGATCACCACGACCGCGCCGAGCGCCGTTGGGATGTGCAGCATTTTCGATCCGGTCGGAAGCTTCGCGATCTCCGCATCCTGCAACGCCGCGTCGGACGCCCCGAAATCGACCGTCTGCTGGGTGATCTGTGTGATGCCACCGCCAGATCCGATGGCCTGGTAGTTGAACTGGACGTTGCCGTACTTGCCGGTGTACGTCTGGAACCACACGTCGTACAGCGGCTTGGGAAAGGTCGCGCCGGCACCCTGCAGGGTGACCTGGGCCGCCGTCGGGCTGGGGATCGAAACCGCCGACGGGGCGGCCGAGCTAGCACTTGACGCGGCCGAGCTGGCGCCCGGGCTGCTCGCTCCGCGGCAGGCCCCCACTGCAAAGATCGCGGCCAGGACGAGCCCGCCTGACCTGAGACTTGTGGAATGGTTCACGCTTCCTCCTCATCTTGCGATCGCGCCCGATCCCAGAGGCGATCGCCACGGCCTTGTTTCCTCGACAGCGCGAGGCTGCCGGAAGCGGATGAGAAGGTCGTTCCCGGGCGGTTACCGTTTGGTTATCGCCGATCCCAGGGTGTCGCGAGGGGATTGGCGGGCCCCCGGCCACTTCCAGGACACAAAGAGGCGACCGCTCGCACAGATGTGGGGCACCGAGCGGTCGCCTACAGGTGCGGATCGTCTACGAGCCACATGGCTGCCGGCTCGCGATTGGACCCTCGTGCATCTCAGCGGCATTGCAGCCGTGGCGGGGGAACCACTCCGCCGAGTGGCCCCCGATCGGGAGTAGAATAGGGCCCTCCCGAACGTCGGGAGCTCTCCGCCTCGTCGATGGTTCTTCTCGAGCCGACCCGTGGCGTCGATGTGTTTCGAGAAGAGATGAGGTGGGTTCACATGGCGACAGGACGTGTCAAGAAGGTCGTCTCGGATCGAGGCTTCGGGTTCATCACCGGCGAGGATGGCAAGGACTATTTCTTCCATCGCGACGCCCTCGATCCCTCGCTCGACTTCGACCGCCTGGTCGGTGGCGAGACCGTGAACTTCGAGATCGAGTCGAGCCCACGTGGTCCGCGCGCCGGCAAGGTGCGCAGTGCATAGTCCCTGTGCCGGAGGGAGTCGATGAGCCTGCCGACACGAACCAACCGAACGCCGGACGAGGAGCAGGTCCTCAAGCACGTCATCGCGGAATACAAGCATCGCGCCCAGACCGTGACCTGCGTCTGTGGCTGGCATGGCAGCACGTTGACGACCGATGGCCGACGCTCCGAATGGACCGACCACCTGGCTGCGAACCGGCCCGCGCGTAACTGAAGCGCGGCCGATCGATGGGCCGCCAGTTGCGGCCCATCCGGATCTTTTCGGATCTCCCCAGCGGACCCCCAGCCGGGGTCCGCTCTTCATTTTGGCGAAGCCTGTCCGCTCTTCATTTGTGGCGAAGCCCGTCGGCGTCAGTACGCCCGCGCGAAAACGACGCGCTGGGCTGACGGCCGACCGTCGATGAGACAGCGGCCAGCCTCGGGTTCTCCGTCGAACGGGATGACCCGAATCGTGGCGCCCGTCTCCTCGTTGACCTGCCGCTCGCACGAAGCCTGACCGCACCAGTGCGCGTACAAGAACCCGCCCTGATCGTTCAGAGTCGACTTGAAGGTCTCGTAGTCGTCCACGACGTGGCTGTTCGCGTCGCGGAATTCCACGGCGCGCCGATAGAGATCGGCCTGGCAGCTCAGTAAGCGTGCGGGGAGTTCCGACGCGATGCGGTCCAATGAGAGCGTTTCCTTCGCTCGATCCAGTCGCCGGACGAGAACTGCCTGCCCGGCGGACACGTCGCGCGGCCCGATCTCCAGTCGGAACGGCACACCGCGCAGCTCCCAGTGATTGAACTTGAAGCCGGGCGACTCCTCGCGCCGGTCGACCTGCCAGCGAAGCGGTCCACTGGCCGTGGTCACCTCGGCAAGGTGGCGCTCGAGCGGCTCGAGGACCGACTCGACCGCCGCACGCTCGTCTTCCGTTCTCGCGATTGGGACGACCACCAGATGGAGGGGAGCAACGTTGGGAGGCAGGACGAGTCCTGCGTCGTCGCCGTGGGCCATGATCGTGGCGCCGACCATGCGCGTGCTGAAACCCCACGACGTCCCGTAGGGATGCTTGCGCTGGTTGTCGCGGTCGAGGAATTCGATGCCGGCGGAGCGTGCGAAGTTCTGGCCGAGCATGTGGCTGGTCCCCGCCTGGAGCGCCTTGGTGTCGCGCATCATCGCCTCGATGGCGGTGGTGTAGACGGCCCCTGGGAACTTCTCGCCCTCGCTCTTGCGCCCGCGGATGACCGGGATGGCCAGCCAATCCTCGGCAACCTTCCGGTAGCACTCGAGGCCGGTCTCTACCTCGGTGGCCGCCTCTTCCTCAGTCGCATGGAACGTGTGGGCCTCCTGCCACAGGAACTCGGTCGTTCGCAGGAACAGCCGCGTTCGCAACTCCCAGCGGACAACGTTGTTCCACAGGTTCATCAGCAGCGGCAGGTCACGGTAAGACTGGATCCAGTCCTTCACGCTGTCCGCGATGATGGCCTCGCTGGTGGGCCGGATCGCCAGCCAGTCGTCGAGATCCTTGCCGCCCGCTCGCGTGACCCAGGCCACCTGGGGATCGAAGCCCTCGACGTGCTCGGCTTCCTTCTCGAGCAGCGAGCGCGGCACGAACAGTGGGAAATAGACGTTGCTGTGGCCGGTCGCCTTGATGTGGCGGTCGAGCTCGTCGCGCATCGATTCCCAGATCGCGTAGCCGTAGGCCCGGATGATCATGCAGCCGCGAACGGGCGAGTAGGCGGCCAGCTCTGCCTTCAGGACGACATCGTTGTACCAGCCCGGGAAGTCTTCGGACTGGCGCGTGATGCTCGTGACGAAGCCGCCCTTGGCCACGGGACCTCCTGTGGTGCGCAACCGGGCTCGCTGAGAGCGCCGGAGGGGAGCGTGATGGTAGCGCACGCACCACACGAGACGCCGCGCGCGACCACGATCGGCGACCGGCCTCAGTTGGCCACAACCGGGCTCAGTTGGCCCCGGAGATCCTCCGGGCGAATCCGGTCAGACGGTCCGCGCCTTGGCGATGATGGCCTGGGCCTCGTCGATCGGGATCGCGAATCCGATGCCCTGCGCGCTCGCGGCTTCGGCGCTGTTGATGCCGATGACCCGGCCGGCCGCATCGAGCAGCGGTCCGCCGCTGTTGCCCTCGTTGATGGCCGCATCGGTCTGGAGCAGGTTGCTGATCGTGCGCCGCTGCCGCGTCAGCGGATCGGACACCGTGATCTCGCGTCCGCTGCCCGACAGGATTCCGCTCGTCACCGAATCGGTGAAGGTCCCGAGCGGGCTGCCGATCGCGACCACCAGCTGGCCGATCTGGAGGTCGGCCGAGCTCCCGATCTGGACGCTGGGCAGATTGGTCCCGTCCACCTTGACCACGGCCAGGTCGTGATCGGGATCGCTCGCGACGACCCGAGCTGGCAGCTGGCGGCCGTCCTTGAGGGCCACGGTCAGCGTTCCCCCGCCTTCGACCACATGCCAGTTGGTGAGGATGTAGCCGTTGGAATCGAAAACGAAGCCAGAACCTACCCCCGTTGCCGGCACCGAAAAGGGACCGAAGCGGGTGTTGACCGACGAAGAAGTGATCGTGACGACGGCCGGACTCGCTTTCGCGGCGACCTGGACGACGGCCTCCGAAGAATCGAGATTGACGCTCGTGGTACTGCCCGCCGGGGCCGGGCTCGGCGTTGCGACCGAGCCGGAGGGTCGCAGCACGGCGACCGTCCCTACGGACGCAAGTGTTGCCGACAGGAGCGACAGGGCCATGACGGGGATCAGTGAGCGCGAGACTCGGTGACGCGCCCGACCCTGTGAGGTGTCCGGGGGAGGGGGAGCTGCCTGAGGCTCGAACGTCAGCGGTTCCGTCCTGGGGTCAGGCGTCGTTGGTTGAGGATCGTTGCCGAATGGCACGTACGGCGCTTCCATGCGGCAGGTTTAGGCCCGTAACGTGAGAACGTCCTGAGAGGTCGAGCGCGCGCGTCCCGCGACCTGAGGCGGGCCGGACGGTGTGTCCGGGTGGCCCGCTGCGTCTCAGGACTTTCTCAGGAGTCCGGATCACGATCGGTGACGGCCGACGGCACACGCCCTGGGCTGACATGGCCGGGTCCCGCGGCGAACTGGCATCGGCAGCGCACTGGCATCGGAGGTACACGCGCATGCGATGGAGGAGTCTCCTCGCGGCGATCCTCATCGTGGTCGGCATTGCCGCGATCGGGCTCGTCGTTCTGGGGCCGGTGGGCGGAGCAACGCCTGCCTCTCAGTACCTGACGGCCACGGCCACGCGGACGAATGTGGTCCAGTCGGCCGCGGCGACCGGCAACATCGCCCCCCACGCGACGTATGGTCTGGCATTCGGGCGCGAGGCCACGGTCACCAGCGGTGCCTCATCCAGCAGCAGCACGAGCAGCAGCTCCTCGGCCGCGTCTTCGGGGAACGGTACGGCATGGTTGGTCACCACCGTCGCGGTGCAACCAGGCGATCAGGTCACGAAGGGCCAGCTCCTCGCATCCGCCGACGACAGCGCCTCCAGACTTCAGCTAGCCGTGACCCAGGCCAATCTCGCAGTCGCCGAGGCCAGGTTGGCCGCCGATCAGGCGGGCGCAACC
>VBEC01000085.1 GCA_005883615.1 Chloroflexota bacterium
CTGGCCACCCCTCGCAGAAGCTGACCGTCGAAGCGGAAGATGAACGCGCGCTCGGCCTCGCACAGCCGGACCGCGTTCTCGGCCAGCGTCTCGAAGACCGGCTGGAGATCGAAGGTGGACCGCCCGATCACCTTGAGCAGCTCGCTGGTCGCCGTCTGCTGCTCGAGGGCGACCCTCAGCTCGCTGTTGCGCGCCTCCAGCTCGGTGAACAGGCGTACGTTCGCGATAGCGATGACGGCCTGGTCGGCAAAAGTCTGAAGCAGGGCGATCTGCTTGTCCGTGAATGGGTTCATCTCAGCGCGCCGAAGGTTGATCGTGCCCACCGCCGTCCCTTCGCGAAGCAGCGGAGCGACGAGTGTGGTTCGGTAGCCGCCTTCCCGAGCCATGGCGCTGCCCACGGGGAACTCCTCCGTCTCCGCCTGGAGATCAACTACCTGAACGGGCTGCCGGTCGAGCACGGCGCGCCCTGCAACGCTGCCCCGCACGACCGGGATCAGGCGGCCAGTGGGGCTGGGAATGGGGCCGTGGTGGGCGGCCACCTTCAGGCGTTCCGCGTGAAGGTGGAAGATTTCTGCGTCGTCGGCGCCGCAGAAGCGAGCGGCGCTCTTGGCCACCGTGTCCAGCACGGGCTGCAGGTCCGTCGGTGAGGTGCTGATGACCCTCAGGATTTCGGCCGTCGCCGTCTGCTGCTCCAGGGCCTCGGTAAGGTCGGCGTTCTTGGTCTGCAGCTCGGTGAGCAGCCGCGCGTTTTCGATGGCGATGGCGGCCTGGTCGGCGAAGGTCTCCAGCAAGGCGATCTGGCCGTCGGTGAACGGCCGGACCTCGTGCCGATAGATAAGGATCACGCCGAGCAGCTCGTCTGCCCTGACCATGGGGACCGTGAGTATGGTATGAAATGGGTCCACCTGCCGCGAGCCGTAAGTGTAATCGGGGTCGGTCTGAGCATCATGGACGTGCACGGTGCGCCGCCACAGGGCGGCACGCGCCGCAGCGCCGCCCGTTCCGGGCGCAATGGGATTCTCCTCGACGAAGGCTCTGACCTCGGCGGAGGCGTTGTGGGTGGCCACGACGCGCAGCAGCTGACCGTCGAAGCGGAAGATGAACGATCGTTCGGCCTCGCACAGCCGGCCTGCGTTCTCGGCCAGCGTCTCGAACACCGGCTGGAGGTCGAAGGTGGATCGCCCGATCACCTTGAGGAGCTCGCTGGTCGCCGTCTGCTGCTCGAGGGCGACCCGCAGCTCGCTGTTGCGCGCCTCCAGCTCGGTAAAGAGGCGGACGTTCTGGATGGCGATGACGGCCTGGTCGGCGAAGGTCTTCAGCAGCTCGACCTGCGTCTCGGCGAAGTATCCGGGGATCGCCCGCGCCACGAAGATCACGCCGATGACCTGTCCCTCGCGGACCATCGGTACCCCGAGGCAGCCACGGTAGCCGCCCGCGCGGGCCGCGTCCTTCTGCTGGTAGCTGGGATCGGCGAGGACGTCCGGGACATGAATGACAGCACAGTTCCGAAATGCGCGGGCCGTCACCGTCTCGTCGTCCGGCCGCATCGGAAAGGCGTGACGCACGGCCTCCACGCCCGACTCGGCTACGCCATGGAGGGCCACAAGCTGGATCAACTCACCGTCGAACCTCGATACGACGCTGACATCGGCGGCGCACAGTCTCTCCGCGCGTTCTCCGATGATGTCGAAGACGGGCTGCACGTCGGTCGGCGAACTGGAGATGACCTGCAGGATGTCGCTGGTCGCGGTCTGCTGCTCCAGGGTCTCGGTGAGGTCGGCGTTCTTGGCCTGCAGCTCGTTGAGCAGCCGCGCATTCTCGATGGCGATGACGGCCTGGTCGGCGAAGGTGGCGACGAGGTCGATTTGCTTGTCCGTGAACGCGCGGACCTCCGTCCGCCACATGAAGAGCAGTCCAATCAGCTGGTTCTCCCTCAACATAGGGACGGCCAGCACGGATCGGTAGCCGGCGGCCCGCTGTGCCTCGTGCAACTGAAACTCCGGATCGGCCAAGACGTCGACGATATGGATAGTCCGAAGCTCGAGAGCCGCTCGCCCGATCGGCGAGCCTCGCCCCGGGCGGATCACGTTCCGCCGCCTGTACTCGCTGAATTCGGGACTGACCCCATACTCCGCGAGCGTCTGAAACACCTCACCGTCGAATCGCTGAAGCAGCCCTCCCTCGGCCCCGGCCAGCCGCGTCGCGTTCTCGATGAGGGTTTCCAGCACGGGCTGGAGATCGAACGTCGAGCGGCTGATCACCTTGAGCACTTCGCTGGTCGCCGTCTGCTGCTCGAGGGCGACGCGCAGCTCGCTGTTGCGCGCCTCCAGCTCGGTGAACAGGCGGACGTTCTCGATCGCGATGACGGCCTGGTCGGCGAACGTCTTGAGCAGCGCGATCTGGTTGTCGGAGAACGGTGCCACGTAGTCGCGGGCGACCAGGATCGCCCCGATGGCCATCCCGTCGCGCAGCATCGGAACGCCGAGGACGCTCCGATATCCGACGGTGGTCGCGGCGGGCAGCGCATACTCCGGATCCGCGGTGACATCGGGCACGTGCACGACGCCGTGGCTCATCACGACGCGGCCGGTCACGCCCCTCCGGTCGGGCGGGATCGGATACGTCTGCTCGATCGCGGCGAGCCTCTCGGGGGCGACGTTGTGGTGCGCTGCCAGATGCAGGAGCTGCCCGTCGAAGCGCATGACGAGACCATTGCCGGCATCGCAGAGGTGCGTGGCGCTCGCCGCGATCGCATCGAACGTCGGCTGGACATCCGTCGGCGAGCTGGAGATCACCCGAAGAATCTCGCTGGTCGCCGTCTGCTGCTCCAGGGCCTCCGTGAGGTCGGCGTTCTTGGTCTGCAGCTCGGAGAGCAGCCGCGCGTTCTCGATGGCGATCGAGGCCTGATCGGAGAAGGTCTCCATGAGGGCGATCTGGCTGTCGGTGAATGGCTGCACTTCGTGCCGGTAGATGACGATGACGCCCAGGAGCTCGTCCGCCCTGAGCATGGGGATCGCTAGCAAGGTACGAATGGGGTTGATCTGAGCCGCCGCGTACGTGTACTCGGGATCGGACTGGACGTCGTGGATGTGGATGGTGCGCCGTTCGATGGCGGCCCGTCCGGCTCCGCTCGCGCGTCCGGGGGTTGGGGGATTCCGTTCGATGAGCGCCTTGAACTCGGGATCGGAATTGTGGGCGACCACGACTCTCAGAACCTGCCCGTCGAACCGGTAGACGTACGCGCGCTCGGCCTCGCACAGCCTGATGGCGTTCTCGGCCAGCGTCTCGAAGACCGGCTGGAGATCGAACGTAGACCGGCCGATCACCTTGAGAAGCTCGCTGGTGGCCGTCTGCTGCTCGAGGGCGACCCTCAGCTCGCTGTTGCGGGACTCGAGCTCGGTGAACAGGCGCACGTTCTCGATGGCGATGACAGCTTGGTCGGCAAAGGTCTGAAGGAGAGCGATCTGCTTGTCGCTGAAGTGACTCGCAGTGGCGCGACCCACGGAGAGCGATCCGATGGGCTGGCCGTCTCGAAGCATCGGAACCGAGAGCACGGCCCGGAAACCCGCGGCCGTTGCCGCTTGCTGGCCCTGAAATTCCTCATCCTCGAGTACGTCCGGGATGTGGACCACGGCCCGATCGCGGATGGAGCGGAAGGAGGCGAGAGTGCCGCTCGGTCGGGCAGGGTACATCGCCCGGAGCCGGTCCGTGCCCGCAGCATCGGCATGGATGGCGGCCAGATGAATCCACTCGCCATCGAACCGTGTCACGTTGCCGACCTCGGCACTACACAGCCTGACGGCGCTGTCCACGATCGTATCGAAGACCGGTTGAACATCGGTGGGGGACCGGCTGATGACGCGCAGGATTTCGCTGGTCGCCGTCTGCTGTTCCAGCGAATCGGTCAACTCGGCGTTGCGCGCCTCCAATTCCGTGAACAGGCGTACGTTCTCGATAGCGATGATGGCCTGGTCGGCGAAGGTCTGGAGGAGGGCGATCTGCCGCTCCGTGAAGAGCCGCGCCTCGGTGCGGCGCAGGTGGATCGTGCCGATTGCGATGCCTTCCCTCATCAACGGGACGCTTAGTGACGTCCGGGTGCCGAACTGCCGCCCATATCGGCTGGCCTCCTGGAACTCCGCCGTCTCGGCCTGCACGTCGGCGACATGAACAGGCTGTTCGTCCAGCACCGTGCGGCCGCCGATCGTTCCGCGGACGAGTGGGACGGTGAACTCGCCGACCTGCCCATAAGGGATCGGACCGTGATGGGCGGCGAGCCGGAGTTGGTGGCCGTCCACACGGAACAACGTGGCGTCGAAGGCCTCGCACAGGCGCGCGGCGCTTTCCGCCACCGCGTCGAGCACTGGCTGGATGTCCGTGGGCGAGCTGCTGATCACGCGGAGGATGTCGGCGGTGGCCGTCTGCTGGGTGAGGGAGTCGGTCAACTCGCGGTTGCTCGCCTCTAGCTCGGTGAGGAGGCCCGCGTTCTCGAGGGCTATGGCCGCCTGATCGGCGAAGGTGTGGAGCAGGGCGATCTGCTTGGCCGTGAAGGGGCGGACCTTGGTGCGGCGGACGACGATGGCGCCAATCGCGGTGCGCCCGCGCAGCAGGGGTGTCGATAGCACGGTCCGCGCGCCCGTTTCGCGCTGCAGGACCGCAGCGTCCTTGAAATCACGCCGGGCAGCACGTGCGAGGTCGCGGACATGGACCGCTCTCCGGTCCAGGACGGCCCGGCCGAGGACCGTACCGCGGTTGATCTGGAGAGTCTCGCCGAGCCGCCACATGGCTCGCAGCCTGCCGTGCTTGGCCACGAGGCGGAGGCGGTCTCCTTCGGCCTGAAAGATCAGCGCGTCGCCGGCTTCGCAGAGGCGGGCGGCGGTGCGGGCGATGGCGGTAAGAACCGTGCGGGGGCGGGGCGATGCGCGCCGGGCTGTGGTCACGGCGCACCTCGGGGGCGCAACTCACCCGAGGGAAAGCCGCGCCAGCACTGCGGATACCGCATACGTGTGCCTCCAGCCAACATGAGAGAGGATGGCCCGGCCGAGAACGACCCGGTAAAGGTAGCCGGGAAGCTCCGATTGGGTCAAGGCCTAGTGTGTCGCTACTGTGTACGTCGCTACCGGGCAAGCGCGACGCAGATGACTCCGGAGGCGACCACCCCGGCGCCGAGGAGTCGCTGGCCGAGGGCGCCCTCCTTCATCCACAGGCTGCCCATGAGGGCCGAGATCACGATGGAGACCTCCCGTCCCGCCACGACATAGCCGGCCTTGGAGAGCTGGAAGGCGAAGAGCACGAGAAGATAGGCGCCCGGGCTCAGGACGGCCGAGGCGAGCACGGAGCGTCGATTCTCGCGCCATTCCCGGCTGAGCGACCCGCGCCGGGCCAATACCGGCGC
>VBEC01000029.1 GCA_005883615.1 Chloroflexota bacterium
GCCGAGAAGGTGCGCGAAAAGGCACGACGCATGGCAGCCCACATGCTGGAGGCCGCTGTCGACGACGTCGAAGTCGATGGCCCGAACTATTCGGTGCGCGGCTCCCCGGACAAGAAGAAGACGATCCAGGAGATCGCCTTTGCGCTCGATCTCGGCTTCGACGTGCCGGAGGGCATGGAGCCGTTCCTCGACGAGACGGCGTATTACGACGCCCCGAACTGCACGTTCCCGTTCGGAACCCACATCGCGATCGTCGAGGTCGACCAGGAGACCGGACAGGTCGAGCTCGTGCGCTACATCGCGGTCGACGACGTCGGCAACAAGATCAACCCAATGGTCGTGGACGGCCAGATCCACGGGGGCATCGCCCAGGGCGTCGGCCAGGCGCTTTGGGAGCGAGCCGTCTATGGGGAGGATGGTCAGCTCCTTTCGGGCTCGATGCTCGACTATGCGGTGCCGCGCGCTGGCTGGTTCCCGAATTTCGAGCTTGACGAGACGGTCACGCCGTCGCCGGTCAACCCGCTGGGAGTCAAGGGGGTCGGCGAGACGGGCACGATCGCTTCCCCTCCTGCGGTCGCCAACGCCGTCATCGATGCGCTTGCCTCCTTTGGCATCCGTCATCTGGACATGCCGTTCACGCCACAGACCGTCTGGCGTGCCATGCAGGGCCGGGAGGTGAAAGCATGATTCCCGCGGCGTTCGCCTACGAACGGCCGAAGAGCCTCGACGAGGCGCTCGGCCTGATCTCCCAGGACGGTGCCGCCACGAAGGTCCTGGCCGGCGGGCAGAGCATCCTGCCCCTGTTAAAGCTTCGGCTCGCGTCGGTCGATCGGCTGGTCGACATCGGCCGGATCGAGGAGCTCCGCGGGGTGCGCCAGGCGGCCGACGGCAGCTTTGCCATCGGGGCCGCGACGACCTACTCGGAGCTGATCGATTCGCCGGTCACCGCCCTCGCCTGCATGGCCGACGCGCTGCCCACCATCGGAGACGTGCAGGTCCGCAACCGCGGCACGATCGGCGGAGCTATCGCCCATGCGGACCCTGCATCCGACCTACCGGCCGTTCTGCTAGCGCTGGATGCGGCCGTGATCGCTCGATCCAAGCGAGGCGAGCGGACGATCCCGATTACGTCCTTCTTCATCGGCCCGTTCGAGTCGGCCCTCGAGACGGACGAGATCATCACCGAGATCCGCCTCATGGCTCCGTCGGACGACTACGGCTCCGCCTATGTGAGCATCGAGCAGCAGGCATCGGGCTACGCCATCGCCGGCGTCGCAGCGGTCCTCGGTCACAGCGGGGAGGTGATGGGCAGCACGCTCATCGAGGACATTCGTGTCGGGGTCACGGGCGTCGGGGATCGCGCCTACAGGGCATCGGCCGTGGAGGCTGCCCTTCGCGGCACCGACTGCAGTCATGATCGGATCGCCAGAGCAGCCAGGCAGGCCACCGAAGGGGTCCAGGTCAACAGCGACATCCACGCCGATCGCGAGTACCGCACGGCCATGGCGGAAGTCCTCGTGCGGCGCGCAATCGAGGCCGCGCGGGCCCGGTCGGCCTGACCGACAACCGCACGCTGCCGGACTGGGCGTGCACCTCGAGTACCTCGAAACGCGCGCTCGGCCTCGGGAAGACCTCGAGGGCGCCGTGCTGACCCGCGACCTCGTCGTGGACGGCGAGCGCTGGTCCAAGGGTCGCCGGTTGACCGCGCGCGATCTGGATCGGCTTGGGGCGTTCGACGGTGAGGTTGGGGTGGTGCTCGTCCCGGAGGCAGGCGATCTGCACGAGGATGACGCTGCGCTGCGCCTGGCCGACGCTGTGGCCGGACCGAACCTGGAGCGGCGAGGCCCCTCGCAGAGTCGGGTCGATCTGGTGGCCGCCGCGAGTGGTGTCCTGCACGTTCGAATCGCCGAATTGGAGCGCCTCAACCGCATCGACCCGCTTGAGGTGTTCACGGCGCTCGACGGCCAGGTCGTCGAGCGGGGGATGCTCGTGGCCAGCGTGAAGGTCGCGCCGCACCTCGTTCCCGCGGAACTCGTGACCGCAGGGGCCCGGATCGCGGCCTTTGGACGCCGTGCGCTCGTCTGGGTCGCTCCATTCGTCCCAATGCGGGTCGCGGTCGTGGTCAAGGAGTCGATTCACGCCCCAGCGAGGCAGCGCTTCGAGGCGAGCGTTCGGACCAAGGTCGAGAGCCTGGGCTCCAGCGTGCGGTCATTTGAGTACGTGGAGGACGAGAACAAGGCGGTCGAGCGCGCGCTGTCCGCGGCGACGACCGGCCGGGGGAAGGCTGACCTGGTCCTGACCGCAGGAGGCCGAAGCACGGACCCCGCGGATCCTTTCTTCGTCGCAATCGCGGCGCTCGGTGGCCGGATGGTCCGTCGAGGCGTGCCCGCGCATCCAGGGTCGATGCTCTGGCTCGCGCGGATCGGTCGGACGGGCATCGTTGGCCTTCCGACCTGTGGCGCTTACTCGAAGGCGACCGCCGCCGACCTGGTGCTGCCGCGACTGCTGACGGGGGAGCCGGTGAGCGCGCGGACCGTGGCCCCGCTTGGCCACGGCGGGATCCTGACGCGGGATATGCGCTTCCGCTTTCCGGCCTACGCGCGCGAGCTGGAGGCTCCGGAAGGGTAGGCGGCCACTTGGGTTGC
Organism: Chloroflexota bacterium; assembly: GCA_005883615.1. GTDB lineage: Bacteria > Chloroflexota > Limnocylindria > Limnocylindrales > CSP1-4 > CF-16. The sequence continues at coordinate 2,646 of VBEC01000029.1, forward strand.
CGGCGATCGCGCTCGTGCATCGTCCGGCAACGATCCATGCGAGACATCGAGGGCGAACGTGGGTTTCGGCGAGGATGTCCCGCACGCCGCCCCCCGATCTGATGCACGCCGGCAATCACCGCCGGGCGAGTTGGCGGCCGATGGCCGCGGGGGCCTCCGAGGAAGCCCGGTGTAGAGTTCCGGCGTGACCGACGAGCTCACCGACACACCTGGCGCGGGCTCCATCGAGCAGCTCCAGCGGGACTTTCGAAGCCACGACTACATCTGCGATCGGTCCCTCGCGACAGCCGTCTTCCTGGCTCTCCAGCTTCGCCGGCCGCTGCTGCTCGAGGGCGAGGCCGGCGTCGGCAAGACGGAACTGGCAAAGGTCCTCGCCACGACCCTCGGCTCGCGTCTGGTTCGCCTCCAGTGCTACGAGGGGCTGGACGTCAACACCGCGGTCTACGAGTGGAACTATCCCCGCCAGATGCTCGAGATCCGCCTGCTGGAGGCGCGTGGCGAGATCGACCGCGCAAAGGCCCACGACATTTTCGGGCCCGAATTCCTGATCAAGCGCCCGCTCCTGCAGGCGCTCGAGTCCGACGGGGAGGCCGAGCCGCCGGTGCTCCTGATCGACGAGATCGACCGCGCGGACGAGGAGTTCGAGGCCTATCTCCTCGAGATCCTGTCCGACTTTCAGGTCACCGTGCCCGAGATCGGCACCATTCGGACCGACCGCCCGCCGCGAGTCATCCTGACCTCGAATCGGACCCGCGAGGTCCACGATGCCCTCAAGCGCCGGTGTCTCTACCACTGGATCGACTATCCGAGCCTGACCCGCGAGATCGAGATCGTGCGCGCGCGCGTGCCCGATGCCCCGGACCGCCTGGCTGCCCAGGTTGTCGGATTCGTGCAGCGGCTACGTGAGGCAGATCTGACCAAGGTGCCCGGCGTTGCGGAAACGCTCGATTGGGCTGCCGCCCTCCTCGCACTTGGCCAGCTGGAGCTTCGCCCGGAGGTGGTCGACGAGACGCTGGGGGTCGTGCTCAAGTACGAGGAAGACATCCGCCGGATCAGGGGCGATACCGCGCGCACCTATCTCGCCGAGGTGGCCGCGAGTGGCTGAACCAGAGCGAAGTCGCATTTCGGGAGACGAACTGCTCGCCGCGTCCGTGCGCTTTGGGCGCGAACTGAGAAGGGCGGGATTGGCGATCGATCTGGGCGCGGCAATCGACTTCGCGCGTGCGCTCGGCCTGGTGGACATCGGACAGCGCGACGAGGTGCGCGCTGCCGGCGCGACCGTCTTCGTGCGACGGCGCGACGATCTGCCGACGTACGACACGGTCTTCGATCGATTCTGGCGGCGACGCGGCCAGAGCCTGGAATCCGAGGGACCAACAGTTGGTCCGCACTCGAAAGACCTCGCGGTAGGCGACGATGGCGATGCGGAGGCCGAAGGCGCAGACCCCGCGCGGCGACGGACGGGCAATGAGGGCCAGCGGCTGCGCGGCACCAGCGACGAGGACGTCGACCAGGGCTCGCCGGTCGAGGGCGTTGTCATCGCGCCCGACGCGTACAGCGCCGGGGAGATCATCCGGCGCACATCCTTCGACCAGATGACCGCCGCGGAGCTCCGGGACGCCGAGCGCTTCATCGACCTGCTCGCGCCGCGACTGGAGCTGCGCCGGACGCGTCGCCATGAGCTCCACGCGCATGGCCGCCGCCTCGCGCCCCGGGCGATGTTCCGTCGCAACCTCGCGACTGGCGGCGACCTTGCGACGTGGGTCTGGCAGCGCCCGACGCGCCGGCCTCGCCCGATCGTCGTGCTGTGCGACATCAGCGGCTCGATGGAGCGCCACTCTCGCGTGCTGCTGCGCTTCGTCCAGGCGCTGGCCGCGTCCAACGCCGTCCGCACCGAGGCGTTCGTGTTCGGGACGCGGCTCACGCGCGTCACCCGCCTGCTGCGTGACCGCGACCGTGATCGCGCTCTCGCGCGGGTCGCCGACTCGGTCACGGACTGGGCTGGAGGGACCCGGATCGGCGACAGCTTCCGGCAGTTCAACCTGCGCTGGGCGCGAAGGGTCCTCCGGTCGAGCGGCGTCGTGATCGTGGCGAGCGACGGCTGGGATCGAGGCGAGGCGAGCCTCGTCGGCGAGGAAACCGCGCGCCTCCGCCGGAACTGTCACCGCTTGATCTGGCTCAACCCGCTGGCCGGGATGGCGGGCTACCAGCCACTCGCCGCGGGCATGGCCGCCGCGTATCCGTACATCGATGACTTCGTGGCGGCGGGCACCCTTGCCAGCCTCGAGCGCCTCGCGGAGCTGCTGGCCGCGAGCTCGCCCGACCGTTCGCGAGGCCTGGGCCACCCGCGTCGGCGCGGGGTGGGGGAGGGCAGCACGAGCTGGAGCGTCCTCGAGGCGCCAGGCTCCGCCGCCCGATCGGCCTCTCGTCCCGCCTCCCGCGCGCCCGCGGTCCTGCCCGTGCGTGGCTCGGATCGGTCGGTCGCTCGGCCGCTTGGGAGAAGGTAGCCATGAAGGAGCTGGTGGACACGATCCGGACCTGGCAGACCGAGGGGGTCGGATTCGGTCGGGCGGTCGTGATCCGGACGTTCGGATCGGCGCCGCGGCCGGAGGGCGCGGTCCTCCTGCTCGCCGATGACGGGCGGATCGCGGGCTCCGTGAGCGGCGGCTGCGTCGAGGGGGCGGCGGCCGAGGAGATCGAGCGGGCCCGCAGCGACGGTCGCTCCCGCGTGATCCGATACGGCATCAGCGACGAGCAGGCGTGGGACGTCGGTCTCGCCTGTGGCGGCACGATCGACGTCCTGATCGAACCTCGTGTCCACGACCTGGCCATCGATGCGGCGGCCGGCGAGACGGGCACGGCCGTGGTCACGCCCCTCCCACCAGACGCGCCGCCATCCGACTTCGGCCCGCACGAACCGGGCCCTGGCGCCGCCCCGGCCCAGCCACTCACGGTGAGCACCGAGGCTGCCGTCCGTTCCGGAACACTGGGCAACGCGGAGCTCGACCGTGCGCTGGTTGCCCAGGCCCTCGATGCCCTCGAGCGTGGCACCTCGCGCACCGTCCAGATCGGCGACCGCGCCCTGTTCATCGAGGCCTATCCGGTCAAACCCCGCCTGGTGGTAGTAGGGGCGGTCCAGGTCGCGCAACCGCTCGTCCGCATCGCCCATGAGCTGGGATATGAAACCGTGGTCGTGGACGGCCGCGCCTCGTTCGCGACGCCCGCTCGCTTCCCCGACGTCGATCGCCTGATCGTCGGTTGGCCGGACGAGATCGCCGATGAAATCGGACTCGGGCCGTCCGACGCGGTCGCCGTTCTGAGCCATGACGTCAAGTTCGACGAGCCGGCGATCGTCGAGGCCCTCCGGCGTGGCTGCCGGTACGTTGGAGCGGTGGGTTCGCGCAAGACGCAGGCGGAGCGCCGGACCCGGCTCCTCGAGGCGGGCGTGTCCGAGGAGGATTTGATGCGGCTGCGGGGGCCCATCGGCCTCGATCTGGGCGGTCGAGCTCCGGCCGAGACGGCCCTCGCGATCATGGCTGAGGTGCTCGCGGCAAGGTATGGCGGTTCTGGAGCCTCGATGAAGGACAAGGCACGACCCGCGCCCATCGCGGTCTGACGGGCGGCCCACGCCAATCCGCACGACATCGATGCGCGCTGCCGGCATCATCCTCGCCGCCGGCGCCTCCTCGCGCTTCGGCGAGGTCAAGGCGATCGCACCGTTTCAGGGTCGCCCGCTCCTTCAGTACGCGATCGATGCGGCCGCGGCTGCCGGGCTTGCCGAAACGGTCGTCGTCCTCGGGGCATCCGCGGACCGGGTGCTGGCCGCCCTCGGCGAACAGTCCGCTCGCGTCGTCGTGAATCCGACGCCCGAGCTCGGCCTGTCGAGCTCTCTCAAGCTCGCGCTGGCCGCCCTCCCTCACGATGTCGACGCCGCGGCGATCCTGTTGGGAGACCAGCCGACAGTCCGGGCAGACGTCATCCGCAAGCTCCTGGCCGCCGCGGAGGGAACCGATGCACCAATCGTCGCGCCGCGTTATGCCGGTGGCGGTGGCGCCAATCCCGTTGTGCTGAGGAGGCGCGGCTGGTCGCTGCTCGACGGGGTCGAGGGCGATCGTGGGCTCGCGTCCGTCATCGCCCGGCACCCGGAGCTGGTCCATGAGGTCGCGGTCGCCGGTCAAAATCCCGACGTGGATACGCCGGCTGACCTGGCCGCCCTCGAGGCTGAGTCGGCCTGGGCGGCACGCGTCCGGGCGAATCGCGAACAGGTCGATCGGTTGCGCGAGGTACCCGACGGACGCGACTTCTACGCGAGCGTCAGCGCGATCTTCCGAGCCGATCCTCGCCGCACCAACGACCCAGTCCTGGACCGCATGCTGCGCCTCGCCGAGCCCTTCGACGTCTGGCTCGACATCGGGGCTGGCGCCGGCCGCTACGCCCTGCCGCTTGCTTTGGCGGTTCGCGAGGTCATCGCCGTGGAGCCTTCGGATTCGATGCTGGCCGGTCTTCGTGATGGCGCCCGCGACGCTGGCGTCCACAACGTCCGGATCGTTCAGGAGCGCTGGCCGCCGAAGACCGTGGGGCGTCGAGGCGAGAGGCAAGGAGAGATCCTCGCCGCAGATGTCGCCCTGATCGCTCATGTTGGGTACGACATCGAAGAGATCGGACCTTTTCTCGGCGCAATGGAGGGCGCGTCCAGTCGGCTGTGCGTCGCCGTCCTGATGGAGCGGTCGCCGGCATCGGTCGCCTACCCATTCTGGCAGGAGGCGTTCGGTGAGCCGCGCGCCCCATTGCCCGCGCTACCCGAGTTCGTCGACCTCCTGCGCGCCCGCGGTCGGAAGCCTGCCCTCGAGATGGTCGACGCTGAGCGTCGAATCTGGTCGTCCCGGGACGAGCTCCTCGGCTTCCTCCGGCGTCAGCTGTGGGTCGATCCAGGCGGCAGGAGAGACAAGCTGGTCGAGCAGCTCGTGGAGGCTCGCCTCGAGCGGGTGCCCAATGGGTTCGCGCTCGCCGGCGAAGCCAATCCCATCGGGATTGTGACGTGGGCGCGCGAGGAGCGGCAGGCAGCCGCAGGCGGCTGACCGATCGGTCACGATAGAGCGATGCATTTCGAAGGCACCACGCTCATCGCGGCTCCCCGAGACCGGGTCTACGCATTCCTGATGGATCCCGACCAGGTCGGCCCGTGCGGCCCCGGCGTGGAATCCATCGAGGTCGTGGACGGGACGCACTACAAGGCGCGCGCGAAGGTCGGCATCGGCTTCATCAGCGCCCGGTTTCTCGTCAACATGGAAGTCGCCGAGCAGGAGCCGCCGGTACGCGCCGTCATGAAGGCGCATGGCCAGGCGCCGGGCAGCATCGTGGACGCCACCGCGGAGATGCAGCTGTCCGACGACGGCGACGGTGCGACACGCATGGACTGGGAGGCGGATGTCACGATCAGCGGCGCGATCGCCGGTGTGGGAGCGCGCCTCATCGAAGGAACGGCCAACAAGATGATCGCCCAGTCATTCGACTGCATCCGCACCAGGCTGGAGGCCTGAGGGGGTTTGGCGACGGCGCGCCGCGGCGTCCGGTCAGTGAACCTCGTCGAGCGTGGTCCGGTGGACCCAGCCGTCGATGCCCGTCGGCGTTCGGACGCGCAGGTACATGCCCTTGCGCTCCACCACCTCGACCTCGTCGCCCTCGCCCAGGTGGCCAACCTCGGCGCCGAGGATCTCGTCGGGCGCATCGGTCACGCGCACGATGCGGTAGCGCACGAATCGCCGCTCGATATCGGGGGGAGGATCCTCGCGGAACAGGATCGGTTTGTGCGGTTCGACGACGCCGCCCCGCGGGCTCGCCTGCCGAGCCTCCCGAAGCGACGGCCGCCGCCAACGGGGCATGCCCATCTCTTCCAGCGGCACGCCGGGGAGCGTGGCGGCGATCGAGCCGGTCGTCGCTCCCGCGAGTGATGTGGCCAGGCTGGGCTGAGCTGATGCCCCGGCGGCCTCGCCAGCGACTTCTTCGAGGCCTCGATCGCGGCGGCGTGCGAGCACGAGGCCGATTCCGCCGAAGAAGAGGACGGTGAGCAGGGTCCCGAGCGCCACGACCGTACCAGACGGGGGCGAAAGCCGGCTGTCCGGACCACTCAGGCCTCCGCCGCCGAGCGAATCGAGGCCGGGAAAGACCCCGGCTGTCAGCGGATCGCCGCTTGGGCTGGGCGAGCCCGCCGATGGGGAACTGCCCGAGGGTGACCCAGGTGCCGGACTCGGGCTGTGAGCCTGCGCCTTCGTCGGCTTGGCGGAAGGGGGCCGCGGAGTTGGCTTTGGCGTCGGCGGAGGGGGTGGCGGTGTTGGGGCCGGCTTCGCCGTCGGACTTGGTTTTGGCGCCGCGACCGCGACCACCGATGGACTGACAGCGGTCAGGTTAACGGTCCGAAGCCCCTTGCCGGTGCCGCTCGTGGCGGAGAAACGGTAGGTGTGGCTGCCCGCCGAAAGCTTGAGGGTCTTCCTGAATGGCGCGCCTGCCTGGAAGTTGGTGCTAGCGGCCGCCAGCGCGAACGTGCCCGCTCCGGATACCGTCACGGCAATGCTCGAAGGAGCGCAGCCGGCGTTGTCGCGGTACACGACGGAGAACGAGAAGGACGTCGCCGTCGAGCCGCTGCCCGGGCTGGCGGCTCCGGAGCTGAGAACGATGTCGTGCTTCGGAGCGCCACACGAGACAGCCGCGACGGGCTGTGCCTGAAGGACGAGGGCGCTCGAAGCGATGGCGAAGACCACCCCCCATTGCCGGACCAAGCCCCGTCGGCGTATTACGCGCATGTCGTGGACGCCCTCCCGGAGAGCCATTTCGGCGAGCGTAGGTCGCCCCGGCGGCCGGAGTCCTTGGTTCCTTCGTACGGGTGGGACTTGTACAGGCCGGTGCGCGATGTGATCTCCGTCGCCGAATCGTTGCATTTCGCGAGGCGCCGGGGTCCCGCTCGCGCGCGAGTCCGGCACAATCGGACGGTGGAACTCCTGCAGCTGGCGGTCGGGCCGCTCGCGACGAACCTCTATCTGCTCGCGGATCCGGCTTCTCGAGAGGCGATCGCGATCGACACCGCCATCCCGTCCCTCCAGTTCATCAGCGACTCACTCGCAGATCGTGGCTGGACGCTGAAGCTGATCGTGTCCACGCACGGTCACTGGGACCACATCGGCGATAACGCGGCGGTCGCGCAGCACACCGGCGCTCAGATCGCGGCGCATCCCCTCGACCGGCCCCGCCTCGAGGCGCCCAACAAAGGGCTGGCGCCGTTCGATATCCCGCCGTCCGTGCCGGCCGTCGAGCTGGCCGAGGGCGGAGTGATCCGCTTCGGCGAGCTGCGTCTCCTGGTCCTCCACACGCCCGGTCACACCGAAGGCTCCGTCAGCCTCCTGGCCGCCGACGATGGCATCTTGTTCAGCGGCGACACGCTGTTCGCCAACGGCTGGGGCCGGGTCGATCTGCCCGGCGGCTCGCCCGAACAGATGGCCGACTCGATCGCGCGGCTGTCTCGCCTCGGAGATCCGCTGCGCGTGCTGCCGGGCCACGGTCCGGCGACCACGATCCAGCGCGAGCGGGCCTGGATGGATCTGGTCGTTCGGTCCGGACGACTGTTCGCTTGAGGGAAGGCCGCGACGTCAGCAGCCGCAAGCTCAGCCCTGCCGACCCAGTTGCCCTGGCCTCAGCCCCCCCGGCGGTAGCGCGCGAGCAGCTCGGCCTGCGCGAGGACGTGGCCGTCCATGGCGTCCTTGAGCTCTTTGGCGGTTGGCGTCCCGGTCATCTGCAGGGGTTGGTCCATTGCGAACAGGGTGAATCGATAGCGATGCTCCCCGGAGGGTGGGCAGGGCCCGCCCCAGCCAGTCCGCCCGAAGTCATTGCGGCCCTGATTGGGTGCGTCGGGCGAGCTGGACACCGCTTCCGGCAAGCCTCCACTCTGCGAGCCGGTCAGCTCGAACATCACCCAGTGGACGAACCCAGACGCATCCGGGTCGTCGACGATCAGGGCAAATGCCCGGCTACCGTCAGGCGCGCCCTCCCACATCAAAGCCGGCGAAACATCCTCCCCATCACAGGTGAACTTGCGGGGGATCATCCCGCCCGCTGGGAAGTCTGGGCTGGAGAGCTGAAAGGCGGAGGCGTCGGGCATGCGTGGCTCCGTGGGAGCGCGACCGGACGAGCAGGAAGCGAGGGCCAGAGCGAGGAGGAGGAGTGCGCCGGCCCTCAGATGCTTCATGTCCACGTTGTCAGCCGATCTGCTCCGGCCGACCCCTCGGCGCGAGACCGCGCGTTGCAGCTCTCTGCCAGCGACGGCACAGCCCGGGGCATGAAAGGAGGACCGGTGTCAGCGATCGTCTCCGTACTTCAGCTGCATGTGCACGCCGACGCTGCGCGAGATGTTCCGCCAGCGGCGTCGCTCAGCGAGACGAGCCAATGCGTCGGTCTTGCGTTCGGCGTAGCGTGCCTCACGGACGAGCTTCTCGTAGGCGTCGAAACGGTCGCGTTCGAGGCCCCCCTCCGCGAGAGCCGCAGTGACCGCGCAGTCGGGCTCCGCTCCGTGGCCGCAATCCGAGAAGCGGCAGCCCATTGCCAGCTCGGCGATATCCACGAACGAATTCTCGATGCCATCGCCATCGAGCAGGCCGAGCTCCCGCAGTCCCGGCGTGTCGAGGATGAGGCCGGTTTCGAGGAGGAGCAGGTGGCGTCCGCTGGTGGTGTGCCGCCCTCGGGAATCGTCGAGGCGGACCTCGGCCGTTGCCATCAGGTCCTGCCCCGCGAGCGCATTGACGAGGGTCGACTTGCCTGCCCCGGACGAGCCGACGAGGGCGACTGTGCGGCCGGGCGCCATCATCGATCGGAGGCCATCCATGCCGGTTCCGTCCACGACCGAGACGGCCAGTACGTCAACACCCGGCGCGGTCGCCTCGGTCGTCAGGATCGAGCCATCGAGGTCATCGGCGAGGTCGGCCTTGGACAGGATGATCACGGGCTGGGCGCCGGACTCCCAGCCGAGCGCCACGTAGCGCTCCATCCGGCGCACGTTGAAATCGCGGTTCAGTGAGGTGACGACGAACACGACGTCGACGTTGGCCGCGATCACCTGTTCCGAGTTGGTCCGGCCGGCGGCAACTCGCGAGAACGCGCTTCTTCGCGGCAGCACACGATGGATCACCGCGGCGCCGGCCTCTGAGCCGGTCTCGTCTGAACCGGCCCGATCCGAGTCGGGCCCGTGCCCGCCATCGACGGCAACCCAATCGCCGACCGCCGGGAAATCCGCCTCCGTCCGTGCCTCGTGCCGAAGGCGCCCCGAAACGGCCGCGCTTCGGCTGCCAACGGCGGCGACTACCTCGTAGCGATCGCGGTGTTGTCGGGTGACGCGGGCGGGTGACAAGCCGGGCGCGTCCAGGGTGTCGAAGGCCGCCTGGAACACGGGTGACCAGCCCCAGGCGGCAAGAGCGGTGAGTGCGCTGAAGGGGTCGGGATCGTGGACGGACATTCCTTACCCGACCCGCTTCAGCTTGCCGGTGCGCTTGGCGTACCGCTCGGCACGACCGAACGCCCAGATGCCGGCCGGAATGAAGAAGATGCCCATCCCGATCAGCGGCCACACATCGCCCAGGAGGGCGGTGATGGGCTCGCCGTCGATGAGGCCCTTCCGCACGCCATCCAGGATGTACGTGGCCGGCGACAGCTTCGAAAGGAGCTGCATCCAGCCGGGCAGGACGTCGGTCGAGTAGTAGACCCCGCTGATGAGCAGCAGGACCGACTGCAGGACAAACGTCATCTGCGCGCCGCGCTCCACGTACAGCAGCGGCAGGATCGCCGCCATCATGCCGATGCCGACAAAGCTGACGGAACCCACGGCCATGAACAGCCCTGCCGTCGCCAGGTTGGCGTGCGACAGGTCGAGACCGAAGAACAGGACGAGGACCACGAGGATGACGCCCGTGTGGATCAGGCCGTATACGAGTGCGTAGACGGTCGATCCCAGGAGCTGCGTGAAGCGCCTGACCGGCGCCATCATCGTGTACTCGAGGGTGCCCTCCCAGCGTTCCCACTCGATCGTCTCGGCAATGAAGCTGAAGACGACCGACAGGTAGTTCCAGAAGATGGCGCCGATCATGAGGGAGAAGATCAGCCGCCGGTTGCCCTGGTCGAGACCGATCAGCGTCACGGACAACGCGCCCGCAATCGAGTAGACGAGCCAGGCGACCTCCCAGCCCCAGTAGCGCTTGGTCAGGTTGAAGTTGCGCTCGATGAAGGCGTAGCTCGCCCGCAGCTCGCGTGTAGCCGATGTCACCGGAGTGCCTCCGCGGAGGGGGCGGCTCAGGCCCGTCATCGGGACCGAGCCGCCGAAAGGGAGTTCTCCGCCGCCAGGCGCTCTCCGATCTTGATCATCGAGCGCCCAAGGGCGCGGCGGATGGGCCTGGGGCGTCGAGATTCGATCAGGCGGGCCATGGCGGCCGCCCTGATCTCCTCGTTGCGCCGGCCTTGGATGAGCCACAGGCTCAGGTCCGCGCGGGACTGCATCGTTCTCACCTCCCTTCGGTTGGATCTGCGCGCGACCCGGCGGGATCGCGCCGTTGTGTCGGATTGGTCTTGCCCTGGTTGCGCAAGTCAGTCGTCGTCATCGGTCACGCCCGTTTCTTCGAGGTCGTCGTCGAGCGACCGACCGGTGTAGGTCATGAACACGGCTTCGAGCGTCTCCGGCTGCCCGTGATCGCGGGCGACCATCGCCATGAGCCCCGCCGGAGTTGCTTCGGCCACCATGCGGCCGTCGTTGAGGATCGAGATCCGCCCGCACAGGCGCTCGGCCTCTACGAGGTCGTGCGTGGTCAGAACGATCGTCGCGTTGTGCTCCGTCCGGACCTCCTCGATGAAGATCTGGACGTCGAGCTTCGAGCGCGGGTCGAGGCCCGTCGTCGGCTCGTCGAGCAACAGCAGGATCGGGCTCGTCAGCAGGGCTCGCGCGATCGCGACCTTCTGCTGCATGCCCCGGCTCATCTGCTCGATGGGCCGTCCCATTCGCTTCTGGCCGATCCCCAGGCGAGCCAGGATCTCGACCGCCCGCTGAGCCGCCGCCTTCGCGTCCATCCCGTACAGCCGGGCCGCGAAGGAGAGATTCTCCGACGGGCTCAGCTTCTTGAAGAACGCAGCGTCCACGCTGACCCGGTTGATCAGACGCTTGACGGCCATCTCCTCGCGCACGATGTCGTGCCCGAAGACCTCGACTCGGCCCTCGTCAAGGGTCAGCAGGCCGCTGATCAGCCGGATGAGGGTCGACTTCCCGGACCCGTTGGCGCCGAGAACTCCGTGGATCGCGCCACGCTCGATTCGTAGCGAGACGTCCGAGATGGCCACGACCGGCCGGCGCTTCTTGCCGACGATGAAACGCTTGGTCGCGTGCTCGATGAGCAGGGCCGGCGGCCCCTCGCGCACGGGCTCCGCGCGTGTTCCGGGCTCGGTTGAGACGGGCGCCACCTTGGGTTCGTCCGGCAGGCGGCCGTTCGTCCCGGTCCTATTCGATTCCGGTGTCATGGTCGACGTCACGGTGGTGACTCCAGGTCGTGGTGAGTGGCTGACTGACTGGCCCGGGCAAACAAAGAGACGTGGACCTCCCGAACGGATGGTCCCGCGGCTTCTCCTGCGCTCCACCACGACAGAGCATCAAAAAAGCCGGGGGCCCGATCTGGCCCACGGCTCGTGGTTCGCTGGGTGGCGGCCCTGCCGCCTTCCTGCTAGCTCGAGATGGGCGCAAATCTCCCGCCGTCGTCGGCGCCGAGAGGCGCGACGCTGTGGCGGGTGTAGCGGAGAGATCTCATTCGGAGTCGACCTCCATCAGAGCTGGACAGGGATGGCGCGGACCCCGCGCCGGTGGCGAACTGTACGCGACCGCCGCGGCCGGTGTCAATGCGCAGCCGGCCCCAGGGCCTTGGCATTGGCGAACCCATCAGCGCGGCCCATCGGTGAGGTCGAGCAACCCGGCCGGCGTCCGCTGGAAGCCGCACTCTCGCTCGTAGAAGCCGGCCATCAGCTCTTCGTCCGCGTCGACGTGGAGCCACTCGCCGTGGCCTCGGCAGGCGTCGATCGCCTCCTCGACCAGGCGCCGACCGATTCCTTTGCCCTGCCTGCTCGGGGCGACGGTGGTGTCGAGGAGAAAGAAGTGGACGTCGCCGTCCCAGGCCACATTGACGAAGCCCACCAGCTCGCCGCCGTCCCGGGCAGCGACCTACGTGAAGCTATGCGCGAAGACCCGCTCGTAGCCCGGTTTTGGCGAGCCCCAGGCGGCGCGGAACAGGGCGTCCAGCACCTCGGGATGAATGTCGGACCGCCGCTCGTAGCGGACCTGGCTGGGTGTGCTCAGGCCAGGTCCATCCGGACGATCGTTCGCCGGACCGTCGCCGACGGTGACTCGACCGAACGAACTTCACGGAACCCCGCGTCCTGGAACATCGACAGGACGCCCGTGTACGCCTTGGCAGCGGCCACTCGTTCGCCGTCAGGCGCGACGGGGTAGCCCTCGATCGCCGGCGCTCCGTGGTCCGCCGCATAGGCCAGCGCCGCGTCGAGCAGCCGACGTGCAAGGCCGCGCCCGCGGGCCCCCTTCGAGACCACGAAGCAGACGACCGACCAGACGGGCACGTCGTCCAGGCGTGGCCGGACCTTCGAATGCTCGAGGCGGTCGAAATCTTCGCGCGGACCGAGGCCGACCCAACCGACGGCGCGCTCACCTTCCAGCGCGACCAGGCCCGGCGCAGGCTCACGATCGGCGAGGCCCTGGAGCATTCGCTTGTTCTTCGAAGGGGAAGAGGCCGACCAGTCCTTGGATCGCAGACGCCAGTAGACGCACCAGCACCAGCGCGGATCCCCACCCTCATTGAACAAGCGAGCGAGCGCGTCCCAGCTCGTCGGGGAGAGTGGCTCGATGCGCAATTCTCGCTCGGAGTCCTCCATCTGCTGCATCGTAGGCCACGGGAAGGGCCGAACCCGTCAGGTTTCGTAGACTCGCTAACCATGGAGGAGAACGGCCTTTCAGCCGGCTGGTTCGGCTTTCGGGGCACACGTGGCCGGTCCGTCGTCGAGCTGATTGCGTTGGGGACCCTCGACACCGAGCTGGCGGGGCTGCTGTGGCTGCTGCTGGAGGCTCGCCTGCCGGTCGTCGTAGCGGCAGAGCCGTGGCAAGCCGGCAAATCGACCCTGCTGTCGGCCTTGCTCGACTTCCTGCCACCCAGGACGCGACGCGTAGAGCTTCGCGGGTCAAACGAAGACTTCGATTGGCTCCCAGAAGCGGCCGAATTGGGCTGGCGGGATGCTGGCGGGGGGGAGTCGCCGGGCCGGCCTTCGCCCGCGGCTTCGGTCTCCCCCGAGGCCACGTACTTGCTGGCGGCCGAGCTGTCGAATCACCTGCCGATCTACACCTGGGGGGACCAGGCACGCATTGCAATTCGCGCCCTGAGTCTCGGATACGGACTGGGCGCCACGATCCACGCCGACTCCCTCGAAGAGGTGTTCGAGATCCTCGGCGGGCCGCCCGTCGGCCTGAGCGGCGACGAGCTGTCGCGGATCGGCGTGGTCCTGATCCTCCGCGTGTCGCCTTCGAGAGCGAGGCGGGTCGTGGCGGCGCACTACGTTCGCCCCGTGGTGAGGGACGCGCAGGGGCACGTTCAGCGCCTGGGCCCGGCGGTTCTCGCTACCTGGGATCCGGGCTCGGGAACGTTCGAGCACTTCGCCTGGGGAGTGCTTCCGGAGCTCGCCGAGCGGGTGGGACGCAAGGCCGGGGCCTTCAACGCCGAAAGCACGAAGCGTGCCGAGTTCCTGCGTGGATTGCTTGCCGGGGGTGTCACGGGCGTCCCGGAGGTCCGTGCCGCCATCCAGGGCTACCGCCTGTGGGAGGACTCGCAGCTGAGAAACTGACGGCGAGGGTCAGGACCCGGTCGGGGGATTGCATCTGCACATAGAACGGACCCGCCCCAGGAGACCGGCGGCCGTCCGTGGTGACGGGATTCGCGACGCGTTGTCGGGTCGCGTAGAGTGCGGCAATGCTTGGAGCCCGGACGCGAGATCGGACACGGGGCGGGATCCTCGCGCTGGTCGCGTTTGTGCTCGCGCACAACCTGTTATTCCTGCTCAGGTACGGGTCGTCGTACAGCGCCTTCCTCGAGCGAACGGGTCATGGCAGCGCGTGGGCGTCGACCGTCCTCATCGTCGCGGCGCTTGCCACCGGACTCGCGCTCGCCAGCACGGCGCGTCTCGTCGCTCTATCCGCTATTGCGGGCCAGCTCGAGGCGGGTGCCATCAGAGTTCGCTCAGGGCAGGTGCGTGACTACATGGTCCACGTCCGCGGCGCCTTGCTGGCGATCCTCCTTCTCGCGCTGACCCTCTTTGTCGGTTACGAGAACGTCGAACGGGTGGCGGTCGGCCTGCCCGCGCCGGGCCTGGGTGTGCTGAACCTCACCGACGGGGCGACCATTGCCGTGTTCGCGATCGTCCCGCTGCTCACGGCACTCGTGGAAGCGCTGTACCGCTGGCGCCGCGACGTCCTGACCGCGCAGATCTGCGCCGCCCGCGTGCGCTGGCATCGCCGTGCGCGAGCGATCGAGCCTCGCCGGCCGGTCTGGACCGAGCGTCGCCACGTTTCGATCGTCCTTCACCAGTTCTCCGGACGGGCGCCGCCACAGCCTGCCGCCGCCTAGGTCCGCAATCGCGGACCCGGGTCGCTGTTGCTCCGGACGGTCTGTCGTGCGCAGAGCCGTCCGCGCCTCCGTCGGCCGCCGCGCGCGGCCAGCTGTCCACTGGAGGACTGACCCTGTGTCCAGGATACGAATTCTCCGACTCGCCCTTGCCGTGCCCGGGGCAGCCATGCTCACCATCGCCATCGCCGGCGTCACGCAGGCCCACGTCCTGAAAGACTTCGGCAGGTACAGCGTGGCTCTCGGCTGGGTCGTCGAGCCGACGTACGTCGGTCAGGTCAATGCGGTCCAGGTTGTCGTCAAGGACAGATCGGGGACGCCCGTGACCGATATTGCCGACGGGGATCTCAAGGTCGTCGTGAGTATCGGCGGCCAGCAATCGGCCGCCCTGACCCTCGTGAACAAGTTCGACGAGGACACGGGTCTGGGAATCCGCGGCGACTACGAAGCGACGATTACACCCACGATCCCAGGCGACTACACATTCCACCTGACCGGCAAGATCCATGCCCAGGCTGTGGACGAGACGGCAACGTCGAGCGACTCGACATTCAACTCGGCGGTAGAGGCAACCGACATCCAGTTTCCAAACAAGCTGCCGTCACTGACCGAAATCACCACGAGACTCGATCGGATCGACGCACGGCTGACCGCCAGCCCGTCGCTCGGGGCATCAGCCGCGGCTCCGGCACCGAGCCAGGGTGTGGACCTGTCGGCTGCGCTCGCCTCGGCCCAGACGACCGCCTCGCAAGCTCGTGACACCGCTTCAAGCGCCCTCGTCGTTGGACTCCTGGCCGGCTTGTTGGGCGTCGTCCTCGGCGGCGCCGCGCTTCTGCTCGTATTCCGGCGGACCCCACGGACCTGAGAATGATCGCGTCCCCGGCCGCCCGGGCCGCGATTGCCGCGTGCCTGGTATTGGCGGCGCTGGTCAGTCTGGCCGTTCCCGCGGACGCCCATGCCCTGCCGCAGTCGTCGAGTCCAAGGGCCGGCGCCAGCCTTTCGACCCCTCCGTCGAAGGTGACGATCACCTTCGGCGAGCGGCCGGACCCAAAGCTCTCGTCGATCGACGTGCTCGACTCGACCGGGACGTCGGTTGCCGCCGGACCGGCCGGGGCATCGAGCGCCGATCCCTTGACTCTCGAGGTTTCGCTGAAGCCCCTCGCGGGTGGGGTCTACACGGTCGCCTGGCGAACTGTTTCCGCGGTGGACGGTCACCGGGCAGTTGGATCGTTCGCCTTTGGCGTCGGGACTGCACCGTCGCCATCGGGCACGGGTTCGATCGCCGCTGGCGGAAGCAGCTCCTCGGGACCCTCGGCGGCTGCGATCGCCGGCCGTTGGCTGCTGTACATCGGGTTGCTCGGGTTGCTCGGCGCGAGCTTCTTCGGAACCGTCGTAGCCCGGGTCCCGCCGCTGGTCGTGCGGCGGTTGCTTCCCGGCGCGTGGCTCGTGGCTTCGCTGGGCACCCTGGTCGTCGTGGCCGATCAAATCACGGAAGCTTCAGTGAACCTCGAACAGATTTTCACGACGTCCCTCGGACCTCCGATCGTCGAGCGGGTAGTGCCGCTGGGCATCGCGGGCCTCGCCGTTGCTGTGGCCGGGCGCGGGCCTGATCGCCCGCGGAGTGCCCTGGCGCTCGTGGCTCTGGCGGCGGCGGGCGCGCTCCTGGCAGACGTCTTCTCCAGTCACGCGGCGGCAGGGCAGAACCCGGTTTTGGACGTCACCATCCAGGCGGTCCACGTGATTTCCGTGGGGCTGTGGATGGGTGGGCTGGTCGGCCTGCTGCTCACCCTTCGGCGCCGGTCGCCGGACGACACGACCGGTCGTGACGCGAGGCGGTTCTCGCGGCTCGCCACGGTCGGAATCGCCACGGTCGCCGGCACCGGTCTCCTTCGGGCCGTCAGTGAAGTCCAGACACCCGCGGCCCTGGTCTCGACCGATTTCGGCCGCCTGGTGATCGCGAAGACGGGGCTTCTGAGTGTGCTTGCCATGCTCGGCGCAGTGAATCATTTCCGGAACGTTCCCGCCGCCGCCAACGTGCTGACCGGCCTCCGGCGGGTCGGCTCGGCCGAGATTCTGGTGGGGGGCACCATCGTCCTGTTGTCAGCTTCGCTGGTCAATGTCGCCCCGCCGTCGTCGGCGGCCGCGGCCCCGAACCCCTCCCCGAGCCCGGCGCCGCCGCCTCTCGTCGTCACGGGCAGTGACTTCGGTACATCCGTCAAGCTCAGTCTCGAGGTTTCGCCCGGAGTCACCGGCTTCGACACCTTCCGGGCGGCGGTCACTGACTACGACACCGGGGCGCCCGTTACGGCCGCCGGGGTGACGCTCCGCTTCGCGATCCCAGCGCGATCGGATGTCGGCACGTCGCGCCTGGACCTCGCGCCATCCGGGCCGGGCGTATTCAGCGCGATTGGCGGCAACCTCTCGCTCGATGGCACGTGGCAGGTCACGGCACTGGTCGCCCGGGGGGCAACCGCGGTCGAAGTCCCACTGCAGGTAACGACAGCGGCCACGCGCCAGCAGGTCGACGTGAACAGGGTGGCTGGCATTCCGACGACCTACACCGTCCATTTGTCGGGCGGTCGGACGGTTCAGGTCTATCTCGACCCGGACAAGCCGGGTCGTAACGATTTCCACGTCACGTTCTTCGACGCCGGCGGCACCGAACTACCGGCGGCCGGGATCACGGTCACTGTGGCCGCCCCGGGCGGTATGCCCAGGAACCTGGACGTACGCACGCTGGAGCCGGGCCACGTCGCCGCAACGCTCATGGTGGCGGCTCTACCGCAAACCTTTGTGATCGGCGGGACGGCACCCGGTGGCGATCGGCTGCGTGCCCAGCTCCAGATCACCCCAGGTTCGTGACGGTGGACGGGACGCTCGTGGAACGAGCAGCCGTGGGTGATCGGCCCACGCAGGGAAGACGTGCAACCATGAAAGCCCAATGACCTCCACACGATCGATGACCTCCACACGATCGATCGCGCTAGCTGTCGTTGTGACCAGCGCGATCGTGGCCCTGGCCGCCTGCCAGGGCGGCGCTCCTGGCGGCAGCCCACCTCCCAGCCCACCCCCGAGCGCCACGGGCGGCCGGCCGTCGTCGCCCGCTGTTATCAAGATCCTCCAGCCCGCGGCTGGGGCGACGGTAACGGGGAAGACGCTGCACATCGTGATCAGCCTCGAGGGTGCGCAGATCGTCGCGGCCACAACCACCGACGTCCGGCCGGATCAGGGCCACGTCCACCTGTACGTCGACAACTCGCTCGTGTCGATGAATTACGGCCTCGAGCAGGACATTGCGGTCCACCCGGGGACCTACGTCATCAAGGCCGAGTTCGTTGCCTCCGACCATGCCCCGTTCAGTCCGCGGGTGTGGTCGCCCGAGGTGTTCTTCACGGTAAAGTGAAGGGTCGAACTCCGGCCCTGGCGGTCCTGGCCACCGGCTTCGTCCTCGTCGTCGCGGCACAGCTCATTGCTCCGTTGCGATCGCCGCCGCTGTACGACGGCGTCGTGATCGAGGAGCCCTACCGCTACCTCTCGCCGCCCCCAGGGCAGCCCGGCAGCCCGACCTCCTACGAGCAGACCCTGCCACTGGACGGTGGCGCCAGCCCTTCGGCCGTGGCGGCCACGCAGGAGAGCCCCCCGCAGGCGCAAATGATCGCCGACACGGGTGCCTTCACCCTCCCGTTGGGCACGACGAACATCGTCGCCTCGATCGGCGCGGTCCTACCTCCCAATGCTCCATCGAGCGGCTCCATCCTTGGCAACGTCTACCGATTTTCGGTCACGAACCAGGAGGGGACGCCTCTGATTGCCTCGACCGCCGTGACGATCGTCCTTCGCGCGCCCTCGGGCTCGATCCAGCCGATCGTGGCTCGATACACCGGCTCCGCCTGGCAGGAACTCCAGACCGAGCATGCGGGTCAGCAGGACCTGTGGCTGGCAAACACCACCCAGCTCGGCGACCTCACGTTGATCGGCCGATCAACGTCAGGGCCATTCGGCCTCGATCCGATCCTGGTCATCGCCGGCGGCGCCGCCGGGGCCGTGTCGGTCCTCATCTTGCTTGTGGTGCTCTGGCGGACTCGGCGTCGACCGGTCCCGCAACCGGTTGGCCGGCGTTCCGCCCGAGCCCTGTCACGACGCAAGCGCGGGACGCGGAGGTGAAGGCAATTGGTGAGCCGCTGCTGCGGTGGATCCCGAGCGATGCACGATAACGTGACCGACGGAGGAAACATGAGCATGCAGGCACGGCCCGGAGCGACCAATCAAACTGCCTCGATGGTTCGGGCATCGAAAGCGGTGGGGGCACTCCTGGTGGCGATCGCCTTGACCGGCTGCGCATCCGCCTCTCCCAGCGCCTCGGCGCCTGGGTCCGCTGCGTCATCCCCCCCCGGTGACCCTGACGCGATCCGGATCGGCGCTGTTTTCCCGCTCCACGGGAATGCCGCCGGGCTGGCGGCGCAGGAGCTCCGCGGGGTGCAGATCGCGGCCGAATTTGCGAATGCAGACGGCGGGATCGGGGGCCGCCGGGTCATCGTCGACGTCCGCGACCTGGCCAGTCGCGACGATGCCGCGACCGTGATGGCGCAACTGAAGGCCGAGGGTGTCGGCGTGGTAGTCGGCGCCTATTCGTCCGACCTCTCGATGGCAGCCAGCGAGGCGGCTGACGAGGCTGGCCTCGTCTACTGGGAGGCCGGTGCGGTTGCCGATCAACTGACCGGGCGCGGCTTACCGATGGTCTTCCGGGTGGGAGCCAGCGGCACGAACCTCGGCTCGAATTCGGCGTCGTTCGCGGCTCGTGTTCTCACGCCACGCCTTGGCAAGGCGTCTCGGGCAGCGCTTCGGCTCGCGATCGTCGCCGCCGAGGACGACTACGCCCGATCCGTGGCGGACGCGGCTGCGAAGGCCGCTGGTTCGGCGGGCCTGGACATCGTCACGAGGCAGTCGTACAACCTCACGCTGCCACAGTGGCCGAAGTTGATGGCGGAGCTGGTCCGTCAGCTCCCCGACGTCGTGATCCTGGCCTCGCACATCCCGGACGGGATTGCATTCCGCCGGGCGATGCTTGCGAGCGGCCTGAGAGTCGGAGCCCTGATCGGCTCGACCATGGCCGAGTGCGATCCTGACTTCGCAGGCGAGCTCGGTCCGGACGCAGTCGGCGTATTCGCCTCCGATCGACCTACCGGCGGCTTCCAACCGTCGGCCCTGAGCGGAGCGGCCCGCGCGACCTACGACCGCTTCGCCAGCGCGTGGACGGTCGGCGCGGCCCCGGCAAGCCCCAAGTCCGGCTACCGGGGAGACGGCAGCGGTTACGGCAGCGGCGGAGGTTCCGAATACACAATCACCGGCCCGACCGAGGCCGGGACGCCCGCAGCGGGTCCGACCGAAGAGGGCCTGTCCGGGTTCTCGGCGACCTGGCCGCTCGTCCACGAGGTTCTCCCGGCCGCGCTCGCACGCGGCGACCTCGGCCCGGCCGGAATCGCGACCGCAGCACGCGGCCTCGACCTGCCGGAAGGATCGCTACCCAACGGCGCCGGCCTACGCTTCTCGACCGAGCCGGCCACGCTCGGCCAGAACGAACGCGCGGCAGCAGTGATCTGGCAGTGGCAGGCCATTCGCTCGTATACCTTCGTCTGGCCGCCGACCTACGCGACCGGAAGCGTGGGCTTTGTCCCGCTCTCGCGGTGAGCATCGCGACGACTGCGACCGCCCCCGGGTTGTCGCGAGCCGGGCTCCTCGCGCTAGGGCTCGGCGCCACCGTCCTCGCGCGGTCGTGGGCGACGGTTTCGGGCGTTGGTGACGCCCTCGTCCTGGGCCTTGCGTTTGGCCTGGCGCTTGGCGCGCTGGCGCTGGCGGCCGGGCTTCGGCTTGCGATCCCTCCGCTCGGCGCGCTCGTCGTTGGCTCCGGAGGCGGCGCCGCCCTGGTCGTCCTGGCCGTGCTGATCAGCCGATCGGGCCCGGCTCTGATCGCCGGACAGTCCTCGGCTCTCCTCCCCTGGGCATTGGTCACGGTGCTCGTCGCCACCGCAGAGGAGTGGATCCTGCGCGGCGTCCTCTTCGACCTCCTTGATCGCCATGCCGGCACGCTCGCTGCGGTCGCGGTGACCAGCGCGATCTTCGCCTTGATGCATGTGCCGCTCTACGGCTGGCACGTCGTACCGCTCGACCTGGGGGTGGGCCTGTGGCTGGGTGGCCTGCGGCTGCTCACCGGGAGCGTGGCCGCACCCGCGGTGGCTCATGTCCTCGCGGACCTGGCGACGTGGTGGCTCTGACGGCTCGGCGTCGCCGAGCCGTCCTCAGCCTCGCCCTCGGGCTCGGCATCATCGCGATCGCGCAGGCCACGGCCCCGTCGAACCGGCCGCCGCTCTATGACGGCGTGATCCCAATCGACGCCTATCGCTGGCTTTCACCACCGCCGGGCGAGCACGGTGGCGCGAAGAGCGTCGAAGCCAGCGACCTCGTCGAAGGCGGGCGCAGCCCGCTGGTTGCAATCGGAACACCCGAGACCCCACCGCAGGCGCAGATCTTCGTGCAGCCCGGGGGGCTCACGCTGCCGCCCGGGACCACTGAGATCAGGCTTTCCATCACGCCCGTGGCAGCCGAGGGTCAGCCGTCGGGCGGTCACATCGCCGGAAACGTGTACCGCATCAAAGTGACGAACCAGGACGACACGGCGTTGAGCGCGCCGCCCTCCGCCCTTGGCAGCGTCGTCCTGCGCGGTCCGGGCGCCATTGCCGATGCCACGGTCGAGCAGTTCGTGAATGGCTCCTGGCAGAAGCTCAAGACCGATCCGTCCGGGTTCGCATCAACATTCCTGGCCGTGCCGGTTACGCAATTCGGCGACTTCGCGCTGGTCGTCCCTGGGAGCGGTCCTTCGTCGGCCAACGCTCAGCCCGCCCCGAGCCAATCGGCTTCGGCCGCGCCTTCTCCGGAAGCTACTGCTTCGCCGACCACCTCGCCCCCCAGCCCGTCCGTGGATACGCGAACGATCTTCCTGGCGTTGGGGGCTGTCGTGGCTGCTGTGCTGGCCGGGGTCGGCGTCTGGCTGCTGACCGGCGCGCGAGGGCGCGGCCCCAGGATTTGACTGATCGTGAGGCTTATCACGCCCTTCGTGCACGCACCCACCCGTGACCAGAAGCCTCGCTGTGTCCGCACGTTTGACGCTCTCCGAGGCCACGCGTACGCTGCCGTTCCGATCCCGCCCGGTTCATTCCCGTCCGCCTGAGGAAGTTCCCGTCCGTGAACGTCTCTGCCCAATCGCCGGACTTGACCGGCCGCCCCGGCACCCTGGGCGAGCTGCGAGCCTCGGGCTGGCGACCTCGCACCGTCAAGCAGGAGCTGCGCTCCAACCTGCTGGCGAGGCTCGGCGAGGGCGAGGCGGTCTTTCCGGGCATTGTCGGCTACGACGACACCGTCCTGCCGGCGATCGAGAACGCGATCCTGGCGGGACAGGATCTGGTCTTCCTGGGAGAGCGCGGCCAGGCCAAGACGCGGCTGGCGCGCCTGCTCGTCGGCCTGCTGGACGAGGCCATTCCCGTGGTCCGCGGTGGCCATCTCAATGACGATCCGTTCGAGCCGCTCAGCCCGGCTGGCAAGGCGATCGTCGCTGAGGTCGGCGACGAAACGCCGATCGACTGGCTGCCCCGTGACCGGCGCTACGGCGAGAAGCTGGCCACGCCAGACATCACGATCGCCGACCTGATCGGCGAAGTCGATCCGATCCGGGTCGCCGAGGGCCGCTACCTGTCCGACGAGCTCACCCTCCACTACGGCCTGATCCCGCGTTCCAACCGGGGCATCTTCGCCATCAACGAGCTTCCGGACCTGGCCGAGCGGATCCAGGTAGGCCTGCTCAACGTGCTCGAGGAGCGCGACATCCAGATCCGGGGCTTCACGATCCGCCTGCCCCTCGACTTGTTCGTGGTGGCCAGCGCGAACCCTGAGGACTACACAAGCCGCGGGCGGATCATCACGCCACTCAAGGACCGCCTCGGGTCACAGATCCGCACCCACTACCCGCATACGCTCGACCACGAGATGGCGATCGTTCGCCAGGAGCGGCTGCGCTTCCCGGCCGAGGAGGGCGTTCCCCCGGTCGTGACGCCCGCATTCATGGAGGAGCTGATCGTCGAGCTGACGCACCTCGCGCGCCGCGCACCCGAGATCAGCCAGCGCAGCGGTGTGAGCGTCCGAGTGTCTGTCGCCAACGCGGAGGTCCTCGAGGCAGCGGCGCTCAAGCGAGCCGTCCGCCTTGGTGAGGATGTGGGCGCGCCACGCGTGTCCGACCTTGGCGCCGTGATCGCGTCCACAGCCGGCAAGGTCGAGTTCGAAACGGTCGGCGATGAAGCGCCCGAGGAGCGCATCGTCGAGCGACTGATCACAAAGGCGCTCTTCGCGACCTTCAACCAGCGGCTCTCGCTGGACGACCTGGACGAGGTCGTGGCCGCGTTCGAAGGCGGCCTCGTGATGGAGACCGGCGAGCGGGTACCGTCCCGCCAATACGTCCGCTGGATGCGCGAAGTGCCCGGCCTCGCCGACGCCGTCCGGCAGCTTGGTGCGCTCGACGGTGGCGATGGGCCCGACGGCTGGCCGGCCGGTGGCGCCTCGCCGGCCGAAGTCGCATCGGCTGTCGAGTTCGTCCTCGAGGGTCTGCACCTGCAGCGGCGGCTGAACAAGGAGCGTGCGGGCTCCGGCGTGGTCTACCGGCGCTGACCAGAGGGCTGTGAAGTGACCTTCTACAGCCCCGACCGTCGCGATCTGCGCGACCTTCGAGATGCTCGCTCAGGCGGAGCTTCGCGCGAGACACGCGGTGCCCGCAAGGGCGGCACGCCGGCGCCCGACGGCACCCAGGGCGGCGGCGCAGGCGAGCCTGCCTCCGAAGGGACGCTGGCTCGGGCGGCTCGCTTCCGGCAGTGGGACGGCAGCCAGACACTGCCGGAGCTCGAGGCCGACGAGATCATGGATGCCCTGGCCGATGATCTGATGGCCGAAGGCGACATCTCCGGAGCACTGCGACGTCTCATGGAGCGAGGCTGGCACTCAGGCGACCCAACCCGCCAGGACATGCGCGGCCTCCAGGACCTCATCGAACGGCTTCGCCAGCAACGCCAGGAGCTGCTCGACCGGTACAAGCTCGGGGACGTGCTGTCCGATGTCCGGCGGCAGCTCGACGAGATCGTCGGCACGGAGCGGCACGGAATCGAGCGTCGCCTCGACGAGGCCTCAGCTCCCGCCCGACCCGCCGACTCTGGTTCCAAGGGGCCTTCGTCATCCGAGAAGGCGCCTCCCCCGAACGCCCAGCTTCGGTCGATGCTGCGGGACATGGCCGCCCGGCGGCTCGATCAGCTCGACGCCCTGCCGTCGGAGGTCGGAGGACGCATAAGGGGACTGCAGGAGTACGACTTCCTCGAGCCAGAGGCACGTGATCGGTTCAATGAGCTGGTTTCGAAGCTCCAACGGCAGGTCCTCGACCAGTACGTCAGCGGCCTGTCCGAGGCCATCAAGGGCATCACCCCGGAAGACCTGGCGGCAAACCGGGAGATGGTTCGGGACCTGAACAGGCTGCTCCAGGAGCGCCTCGCCGGGGGCGAGCCCGACGCGAGCGAGTTCCTCGAGAAACACGGTCGATTCTTCCCGGGCGCCCAGAATCTCGACGACGTCATCGAGCAGCTGGCCGAGCGAATGGCGGCCATGCAGTCGCTCCTGCGCTCGATGACCGCGGAACAGCGCGCAGAGCTGCAGTCGATGGTCGATGCCCTGCTGCGGGACGACCGACTGCGCTGGGACCTGGCCCAGCTCGCGGCCACGCTCGACGAGCTGTTGCCCGGAGGCCTGGGCGAGCGGTTCCGATTTGGCGGCGACGAGCCCCTCGGCCTGGACGGGGCGCTGCAGCAAATGGCCCGGCTCCAGGCGATGGAGGGCATGGAGACACAGCTCGAGTCGATCGGAGCTCCCGGAGACCTGGCGGACGTCGATCGGGCGAAGCTGGAAGAGCTCGTCGACAAGGACGCCGTCCGCGACCTGGAGGCGCTGGACGACCTGGCCCGTCGCCTGGAGGAAGCCGGCTACCTGACGCGCGACGGGGAACGCCTCGAGCTGACGCCTCGAGGCAGCCGGCGCATCGGCCAGAAGGTTCTCGACGACCTGTTCGCGCGCCTGCGGCGCGACGCCTTTGGCGGCCATCGGGCGAACCGCGCCGGGCGAGGAGGGGAGCGAGACGAGACCACGAAGCCGTACGAGTTCGGAGACCCCTTCCATCTCGAGCTCAACCGGACCTTATGGAATGCCCTGTCTCGGGACGAAAACCGCGAGGCGGCTCATGACGGCCGCCCGATCAGGCTTGCGCCGCCGGACTTCGAGGTCTTTCGAACAGAGGAGCTGACATCGGCGTCGACCGTGCTCCTCGTGGACATGAGCCGATCGATGCTGCTGCGAGGCTGTTTCGTCGCGGCCAAGAAGGTCGCCGTGGCCTTGAATACGCTCATCCGGACGCAGTTCCCGCGTGACCATCTGTCGGTCATCGGGTTCGCTTACTACGCGCGCGAGATCCGGCCGGAGGCACTGGCCGAGCTGTCCTGGCACGGCTACGAGTACGGCACGAACCTCCAGCACGGCCTCATGCTGGCGCGGCGGATCCTGGCGCGTCACCGGGCCGGGAACCGCGAGATCGTGGTAATCACGGACGGCGAGCCCACGGCGCATTTCGAGCAGGGTCAGGTCGAGTTCAATTACCCGCCCACCCGTCGAACCATCCAGGAAACCCTGCGCGAGGTGCAGCGCTGCACCCGCGAGGGGATCACGATCAACACGTTCATGCTGGAGCGGTCACGCTCGCTGGCCGAGTTCGTGGCGCTGATCACCCGGCTGAATCGAGGCCGGGCGTTCTACGCCTCACCGGAGCATCTGGGCGAATACGTGCTCGTCGACTTCGTCTCGCGGCGAACCCGAAAGGTTTCCTGACCCGGGTTAGGGCGTGGCGGGGCTCGGCTAGCCCGACACGTCCCCCCGCGCCCTGCGGGTCTGTTACCCTCCCGAGCCGTCGGCGCTCGTCGACGCAAGGATGGCCATAGAGGAGGTCTCATGCTGAGGGACTGGGTGCCGCTGTTCCTGTTCCTGCACGTCATGGGCGCGATCGTTGCCTTCGGGCCGAGCTTTGCGCTGCCTTTGATCGGCGCTGCGAGTGCCCGGGAACCTCAGCATGCCCACTTCGGGGCTGTGCTGGGGGAGATCATCGAGCGGCGACTCATCATCCCGTTCGCGCTGCTGCAGGGGGTCACGGGAGTGCTCCTCATCCTCGGGCTGGGACTCGACCTGCTGAACACCCGCTGGTTGCTGCTCGGCACCGTCCTGTACGCCATCGCCATCCTCTTCGCGATCTTCGTCCAGGCGCGCTCGGGTGCACGCTTGGTCGAGCTGACGCAGATGCCCCCGGGCGGCCCACCAGCCGGAGGCGGCGGTCCACCGCCCGGAGCCGGCGGCCCACCAGCCGGAGGCGGCGGCCCACCAGCCGGAGGCGGCGGTCCACCGCCCGAGCTCCTCGAGACCGCTCGGCGACTCCAGATGGGCGGCATCTTCATGACCGTGTTGCTCGTCCTGATCGTGATCCTGATGACGACCAAGCCCTTCTGATCGACAAGGCGCGCTGGCGCTGGCTGCCGGCCAGGTGGCTCGCCCGTCCTACCCCGGCACACTTCGTCGGCAGTTTTCAATTCGTCATTCGCGGCCCGAAAACAGCGGCCCCATAACGGCATGCTCGGAAGCTCCCGCGGCGATGGCCCGATGCCCGGTGCGGGGTACGATGGTGACGCGAAGCGGAGCCAACCGTTATCAGCGAGGAACCCATGCCCGACCAGCCGTCCGTTGTCCGGTCCGCCGCGGACGTCGTGCGGTCTCTGGACCGCGTCGCCCACGTCGAGGGGGAGCGCCTCGTAGTCGACGACGAGGCGGCGCTGCGCGACAGGGTGGCGCGCGATCTTGCCTGGACCTCCGCGTTCAGCGAGGACGAAGCGGCGATCGAGGCGGCACGTTGGATCGTCTGGGAAGCGGCGCAGGCGCTCGGCTGCCGATCGGCCAGCATTCACGACCTCTACATGGCCCGGGCGAAGGGCGAGGTCCATGGCCTCACGGTCCCCGCGATCAACGTACGCGCCCAGACCTTCGACATGGCCGCGACGATTTTCGAGGCGGCCGATGCCGGTGATGTCGGCTCGTTCATCTTCGAGCTCGCCCGCAGCGAGCAGACCTACACGTACCAACGACCGGCCGAGTACGCCACGAGCGTTCTCGCCGCGGCCATTGCCCGTGGCTGGCGCGGCCCGGTGTTCATTCAGGGGGACCACTACCAGTTCAATGCGGCCAAGTACACAGCCGACCCGGAGAAGATGACCGAGGAGATCCGGGCCGCCTGCCGGACGGCCATCCAGGCCGGCTATCGCAACATCGACATCGACAGCTCCACCCTCGTCGACCTCTCCAAGCCGACGGTCGACGAGCAGCAGCGCGAGAACTACCGGCGAGCGGCCGAGCTCACCGCCCTGATCCGCGAGCTGGAGCCCGACGATGTGACGATCAGCGTGGGCGGCGAGATCGGCGAGGTCGGCAAGAAGAATTCGACCGAGGAGGAGCTGCGGGCCTATCTCGACGGCTACCGCCGCGAGCTCGAAGGGCGGGCGCCGGGTGCCCCGGGCATCTCGAAGGTGAGCGTGCAGACCGGAACCAGCCACGGTGGCGTGCCGCTGCCGGATGGCAGCGTCGCCCAGGTCCAGCTCGAGTTCGATGTTCTGAAGCGGCTCGGCGAGGTGGCTCGACGCGAGTACGGCCTTGCTGGGTGCGTGCAACACGGGGCGAGCACCCTGCCGGACGAGCTGTTCCACCACTTTCCGGCGGTCGAGACGGCCGAAATCCACCTGGCGACCGGTTTCCAGAACCTGCTCTTCGACCACCAGGCCTTCCCAGAGGACCTGCGGCAGCGGATCGACCAGTGGTGTCGCAAGAGCGTCGAGGATCAGCGGAAGCCCGACGAGACCGATCAGCAGTTCGTGTACAAGACGCGCAAGATGGCGATCGGCCCGTTCAAACGCGAGCTCTGGGAGCTCCCGACGAAAGACGAGATCCTGGTCGCTCAGCGACGCAAGGTCGCCTTCCTGTTCACGGAACTTGGCGTGAACGGCTCGCGCCCGACGGTCGAGCGCTACATCTCAGCGCCCGAGCATCACCGTCGCGTTCCGGACTCTCTGCGCGAGGCCGTCGCCGCCCCCTGAGGGCGTTCGTCGAGATCAGGACCTGCCGCGGAGGCGGCTCAGGAAGCTTCTCGGCTTCCGCGCGGCCCTGGCTCGTGCCGAATCGCGAGCGATCTTGTCTGCCTCGGCGGCGTGCTCGCGAGCGAGCTCCCTGCCCAGCTCGTAGCTGAGCATGGAGTGCCCTTCGGTGTCGGCCTCGTCGGATTGGGCCGCATCCGTCCCACCCGGGGCGTCCGCGGGGATCGTCTTGTCGGGATCGAGAGTAGTCATTGGATCGCCTCCGAGGCGGGTGCCGAACTCACTTTGCCGCGTACTGTACGCCGCGAGCCGGCGCGTCCTGTCGCCAACCTGACAGGCCCAGTGTCGCGGTGAGGACGAGCCTGGGTCGTGCAGATTCGAATTTCGCAGGCTGCCGTCGCAGCCGGCGTGCGAAATCGACGTTGACGCGGCGCACGCGCGGATCCTATCCTCCGCCAAGTCTCGCCGTCCGGGGCGGGCCATAACCCAGCGTTCGCGTCGCTCCCCAGAGGTCAGGCTCGCACTCCCGGTGCGGTGGTAGAGGAGGATGGTCGTGGCTGGTTCTGTGGAATCGACCGACGTCGCCGCGCGCGACGACGCCCACTTACGTTCGCTCGGAATCAAACCCGAGCTGGCCCGAACGCTCGGGTTCCTGTCGGTCTTCGCAGTCGCGTTCAGCTATATCAGCGTCTCAACCGGCACGTTCACCAACCAGGCGGTGGCATTCGGTGTGGGCGGCCCTGCCGTCTTCTGGGCGTGGCCGCTCGTAATCCTCGGGCAGACGTTCGTGGCTCTGAACTTCGCTGAGCTCGCCAGCCACTTTCCGGTCGCCGGGTCGATCTACCAGTGGTCGAAGCGCCTGTCGAACAAAACGCTCGGCTGGTTTACCGGCTGGATCTACTTCTGGGCAGGTGTCATCACGGTCACGGCAGTAGCCGTCACGGTCCCGCTGGTGCTGTCGACGATCCCGCAGACGGCATTCGTGTTGAGCGATCCTTCGCCCGTTCCGGGTCTCGACATGCAGTCGTTCATCGGCCTGGTCGCGCTCGTAACCACCACCGTGATCAACATCCTCGGGGTCCGGCTACTCGCGATCATCAATAACATCGGCGTGGCAGCCGAGATCCTCGGCATGCTCGTATTCGCGCTCATCCTGTTGTTCTTTGCCAACCACCAGCCGCCGTCGATCCTCTTCGACACCAGCTACACCGCAAACCTCGGGAACGGTTACCTGCCTATTTTCCTTGTCGGCATGTTCATGGCGCTGTTCGTCGTCTACGGATTCGACACGGCCGGGACGTTTGGAGAGGAAACCGTCGACGCATCCCGTCAGGCGCCACGCGGCGTCCTTTCCGCAATCTGGCTGTCCGGCCTGGTTGGAGCGATCTTCCTTCTGGCCGTGACGCTTTCGTTCAAGGACGTCGGCGCCGCCGTCAAGTCTGGCCAGGCCTTCGGCTTCCCGATCGCCGACACGATCAAGGGCAACCTGACGTTCTCCTTCGGCAGCTTCACCCTTGGCGACCTGTATCTGATCGTGATCCTCATTGCCGTCTACGTATGCACATTGGCCATCCAGGGTGCCACTGTGCGCCTCATGTTTTCCATGGGGCGCGATGGTCGGCTTCCCTGGGGCCGGACGTGGGGTCATGTCAACCACACGTTCAAGACACCGGCTTACGCCTCGATTGCTGTCGGAATCCTGGCGGCGATTCCCCTCGTCGTCACCGGTGCCGGCAGTGCCGTCGTGCTTGCGATTGCGGCAACAGGCACGATCTACCTGAGCTACTTCCTGTGCAACCTCGGCGTTCTCGCCGCCAGGGCCCGTGGATGGCCGCACAAGGGTGCTTGGTTCAGCCTTGGAGCATGGGGCACCATCCTCAACATCCTCGCGTTGATCTGGGGCGGCGCCATGATCATCAACATCGGCATCTGGACGTCGTCGACCTTTGGTGACTTCGGAAGCGATCTCCGCAACACGTGGTCCAACCCGTTCATCAATACATTCCTGAAGGTGGGTGGGAAGCTACTCGACCAGCTGCCAGCCATCCCCGTCTT
The DNA here is from genome assembly GCA_005883615.1 of Chloroflexota bacterium. GTDB lineage: Bacteria > Chloroflexota > Limnocylindria > Limnocylindrales > CSP1-4 > CF-16. Next base: position 32,647 of record VBEC01000029.1, read on the forward strand.
CGAGACGTTCGTTGGGGTGGTCGTGATCGTGGGCGCCATCTACTACATCGCTTCGCGCCAGACCGCGCACGATGACGTGGTCGAGTTCGATCCGGCCACGGGCGAGGCCCTGATCGGCTGAAGACAGCACTCCCGGCCCCCAGGCGACGACGCGGCGAGCGATCGCCGCGTCGCCGTATCTGCCGGTCGCTGTATCTGCCGTCATGACCGGCCCTCCGATCGTGCATCCTGACGTGGTGACGCTCACGACTGAGGGCAATCGCGGCGAGCTCTACGAGCAGCTTGCCGGAGCCATGCACCGCGTGCCGGAGCTCGCCGGCCGCGAGCTCAAGCTGACGTCCCTGTCCGGCGGCATCACGAACCGCAACTTCCTGGTCGAAGCCTCGGGCACGCAGGACCGTTACGTGATCCGCCTGGCGGGCAACGACACGCACTTGCTGGGCATCAGTCGCGAGGTCGAGCTGGCCGCGACCGTCGCGGCCGCGGGGGTCGGCGTGGGGCCGGAAGTCGTCGCCTTCATCCGACCCGAGGGCTACCTGCTCACCCGCTTCATCGAGGGCACGGAGGTCAGCCTCGAGCAGGTACGCACGCCGGCAGCCCTGCGCCAGGTGGCCGATTCGATCCGCCGCTTCCACGACGGACCGCCGATCCCGGGACTCTTCATCCCGCTTCGAATCGTCGAGGCGTATCGGGCGCTGGCCGAAGCCCGAGGCGTTGCCATTCCTCCTGAGTACGCGCGGGCCCAGGCAGCCGGCCGGCGGATCGAGCTCGCGCTCCTGAGCAACCCGCTCGAGCTTCGGCCTTGCCACAACGACCTGCTCAACGCCAACTTCATCGACGATGGCCGGCGCATCAGGATCGTCGACTGGGAGTACGCCGGAATGGGCGATCCATTCTTCGATCTGGGCAACTTCAGCATCAACCACGAGCTCAGCCCCGAGGCCGATGCCGTCCTCCTGGAGGCGTACGACCGCGACCACCCGCGACCCAGCCGCCTCGCCCGGGTTGCCCTGATGCGCGTGGTGTCCGACTTCCGCGAGGCGATGTGGGGCGTCCTCCAGCAGGGCATCTCCACCCTCGACGTGGATTTCGTGGCGTATGCCGGCGAGCATTTCGATCGGCTGCTTGCGAACGCATCAGGGCCCGCCTTCGAGGGCGCGCTCCGCGACGCGGCCAGGGCCTGACGCGCAGTGGCTGACCACGCAAGAGCGGTCGTCATCGGTGGGGGTGTGGGCGGCACCAGCATCGCCTACCACCTCACCCAGCTCGGTTGGTCGGACGTCGTCCTCGTCGAGCGGGCCGACCTCACCTCGGGTTCGACATTCCATTCCGCCGGGCTGGTCGGGCAGCTCCGATCCAGCGTGTCCTTGACCCGGATGATGATGTACGGCGTCGAGCTGTACCGAAGGCTTGCTGAGGAGACGGGCGTCGATCCGTCCTGGCACGAGGTCGGGTCGCTGCGCCTGGCTTCGACTCGCGAGCGCTATGAGGAGCTCCAGCGGCAGGCCGGCTGGGCCAAGACGTTCGGGTTGCCGCTCGAGCTGATCTCTACAGGCGAGGCGCGCGACCGCTTCCCGGTGATGTCGACCGAGGGCGTGCTGGGTGCGGTCTTCCTGCCCACCGACGGCTGGCTCGACCCTTCCGGACTCGCCCTGGCACTGGCGGCGGGTGCCCGCCGCGGTGGCGCCACGATCCGAAGCCACACTCGAATCGTGGATGTGTGCGTGGAGCGAGGGCGCGTGACCGGCGTAGAGATCGAGGCGGCGGGGCAAGGACAACGCCACACGATCCGCGCCGACGTGGTCGTGAATGCCGGTGGCATGTTCGCGCCCGAGATCGGGCGAATGGCGGGCGTGACCATTCCGATCGTGCCAATGGCGCACGAGTACGTCCTGACCGACCGGATCGAAGGCGTGCGGCCCAACATGCCCACCATGCGCGACCCCGACAACCTGTGCTATTTCCGGGAGGAGGTGGGCGGGCTGTGCATGGGCGGCTACGAGCGCAAGCCAGCGCCATGGGGCCTCGATGGGATCCCGGGCGACTTCAACGGCCGCCTCCTGGAGCCCGACTGGCCGCGTTTCGAGGAGATCATGACGGGCGCCGTCCGCCGCGTCCCCGCGATCGCCGACGCCGGCATCACGCGCATGATCAATGGGCCCGAGGCGTTCACTCCGGACAACGAGTTCGTCCTTGGCGAGTCGGAGGTGCGCGGCTTCTTCGTGGCCGCCGGCTTCTGCGCCCATGGCATCGCCGGGGCGGCGGGTATCGGCCGTCAGCTCGCGACCTGGATCGTGGACGGTGAGCCCGAGCTGGACCTGTGGAACATGGACATCCGCCGGTTTGGCGCTCAATACCTGTCCGCGGCATACACCCTGGCTCGGACGACGGAGAACTACGCCACCTATTACGACATCCACTACCCGTACGAGGAGCGCCTGGCGGGTCGTCCGCTGCGCCTCTCGCCGGCCTACCCTCGGCTCCAGGCACTCGACTGCGTCTTCGGCGAGAAATCGGGTTGGGAGCGGCCGAACTGGTTCGAGTCCAACGCGCCAGCGGGCGACGAGGCCTGGCGTCCGCGGGGCTGGGCCGGCCAGCATTGGAGCTCAGCCATCGGCGCCGAGGCGCTCGCAACGCGTCATTCCGCGGCCATTTTCGACGAGACGAGCTTCGCCAAGATCGAGATCAGCGGACCGGGGTCCTCCGACTTCCTCCAGCACCTGTGCGCGAACGACGTGGACCGTTCGGTAGGGACCGTCGTCTACACGTCGATGCTGAATTCGCGCGGGGGGATCGAGTGCGACTTCACGGTCACCCGGCTGGGCGTCGACCGGTTTTTCATCGTCACGGGGACAGCCTTCGGGAACCACGACCTGGGCTGGATCCGCAAGCATGCCCCGGAGGACGGCAGCGTGACGGTCACCGACGTGACGTCGGCCCGAGCGTGCTTCGGGCTATGGGGCCCACGTGCCCGCGACATCCTCGCCGCGCTCACCCGGGACGACCTTTCGGACGCAGCCTTTCCGTACCTCACCGCGCGCGCCGTCGCGGTCGGGAACGTGCCGGCACTCGCCCTGAGAGTCACGTACGTCGGCGAGCTGGGCTGGGAGCTGTACCCGCCGATGGAGTACGGCGCGAACATGTGGGACACGCTTTGGGAAGCCGGACAGTCACACGGCCTCGTGGCAGGCGGATACCGGGCGATCGACGCCCTGCGGCTCGAGAAGGGCTACCGCGTCTGGTCGAGCGACATCACGCCCGACGAGACGCCCTATGAAGGAGGCCTTGGCTTCGCGGTCAGCCTCGACAAGGGCGTGGATTTCATCGGCCGGGAGGCGCTCATTGCCGCGAGGGAGACCGGCCCGCGCAAGAGATTGCGCTGCCTGGTGCTCGACGATCCTCGGTCCGTTGCCCTCGGGAACGAGCCCGTCCAGGTGGACGGCGAAGTTGTCGGGCGGGTCACGTCCGGTGGCTACGGATTCGCGGTACAGCGCTCGATCGCCTACGCGTATCTGCCGCCATCGAGAGCCGGGATCGGGACTCGAGCGGAGGTCGAGGTGTTCGGCGAGTGGGTGGGCTGCGAGGTCGTCCGAGAGCCCCTGTACGACCCGCGCGGGGAGCGGATTCGGGCATGACCGAGGCCGACTACGGCATCGTCTGGAGCGCGTCGCGGGCGCGCGCCTCCGCGGACCAGCTGGCCGAATGGCAGGGCTTCGCCCAGGCCCTGTGTGACGCCGCCGACTCGATCTCACTCCAGCACTTCCGCCGTGAGCTGGACATCCAGGCCAAGCCCGATCGGACATTCGTCACGGTGGCGGACCAATCGATCGAGCGCCTCATCCGCGAGCGGATCCGATCGCGCTACCCGGGTCACGGCCTCGTCGGCGAGGAATACGGGGAAGAGGCGGGCGAGGGCACTGCCCGCTGGTATATCGATCCCATCGACGGGACCCACAACTACATCCGCGGCGTCCCCCTCTTCGGCACGCTGCTGGCGCTCGAGGTCGACGGCGAGCTCCAGGTCGGGGTGATGTCCGCGCCGGCTCTTCGGGAGCGCTGGTACGCCGCTCGAGGGAGCGGTTCATGGGCCGTCGGCTCGGCGGGCGCCGAGGGTCCACGGCGGATCTGTGCCTCGCGGGTGGCGGCCATAACAGACGCTCATCTCCTGTACGGCTCGATCACCGAGCTCGAAGAGAGCGGCCGAGTACCCGGCCTGCGCGGGCTCATGGGGGAGGTCTGGCGGGAACGCGGATTCGGGGACTTCTGGGGCTACGCCCTGGTCGCCGAGGGCGCGGCCGAGGCGATGGTCGAGATCGGGGTCAAGACCTGGGATCTGGCGGCGCCAACGGTCATCATCGAAGAGGCGGGAGGACGCCTGACGGATCTTGCCGGAGATCGACGGATTGACGGCGGCGAGATGTTGGCCTCCAATGGCCTGCTGCACGGGACGCTGCTGGCCCGGCTTCGAACGGCCTGACGGAGAGCACCTCGCGAATGTCGATCGAGCGAATGCCAAGCCCACCGGCCCCAGGCGAGCTGCCGCCACGCGCCGGGGATGAGGCGACGACGCCGTTAACCGTCAAGCTCCAGATCCTCGCGACGGAGCACTGGAGCCTGCTCGCCACGCGATCGCTGACCTGGAACGAATCGTTCAGCCGCGCGAGCATGTTCCTGTCCGCACTGTCGGGCACCATCGTCGCGCTGGCGCTCGTGGCGCAGGCCTCGGCCTTCGGCGAACCGTTCGAAGTCTTCTCGCTGGTGCTCCTGCCGGTGGTCTTCTTCCTAGGCGCGGGCACCTACGTTCGGCTGGTCCAGGCGAATCTCGAGGACGCGCGGTGGGTCGCCGGGATGAACAGGCTGCGGCATGCCTATCTCGAGCTGGCGCCCGAGCTGGAGCCGTACTTCATCACGAGCTCCCACGATGACGAGACCGGGTTGTCCGTCACGGCAGCGGCGAGCGGCGGTCGCGACGAAGACACGGGGAGCAGCAACCTCCTGCACGGACTCGTGACGACTCCGGTGACCATCGGGATCGTCGATTCGATGGTCGGCGCGGTGATGGTGGGCGTCGTCGGCGGTCGCCTCGGGTCGGGCATGAACGGCTCGCTCGCGCTCGGCGTGATCACCTTCCTCGCGACGTTCTTCGTCATGGCCCGGTATTACTCACACGAGTACGTCCGCTTCAAGCGAGGCAACGAGCCGCGCTTTCCCACGCCCGACGAGAAAGCGCCTCGAGACCGGCCCTAGGAGCCGCACCAGACCAACAACCACGAGCGAACAAACGGGCCGCGCACCAGGTCTGAAGTCCATCGCCGGAGGACCTTCGGGCGAGTGCCGGCCGGCGACGCGCGGACTACGGTCGCAAGGTGGCTCAGCGACTTCGACGGCGACGCGCGCTCTTGCCTCTCGGGAGCGTCCTCGGGCTGATCGTCGTGATGATCGGGGGTGTGCTTCTCTTTGCGCCGCACAACGCGCCCATCGTGGCCGGAGCCTCAATGGATTCATCGTCCGGGACGGGCGTCGCAGTCCTTCCATCCGGCGGGACTGAGGACTCTCTCGCAAGCCCGACCGCGTCGTCGGGTGGACCGACGAGTGGCCCGTCGGCGACATCCCAGGGCAGCGCCCGTCCAAGGGCGACTCTACGACCCTCGGCCGCGCCGACGCCCACCAGGACTCCGACCTCCACTCATTCCCCGACGTCCCCACCGGCCCCGACATCTACTCCTGCGCCGACCCCCGCGCCGATCGCACCCCGCCCGCTGTCGGCCTGCCCGATGTTCCCGTCCACGAACGTCTGGAACAAGCGTGTCGACGCCCTGCCCGTCGCGAGCGACTCCGGGGCGATGATTTCGGCGATCGGCATCGGGGCGCGCCTTCATCCCGACTTCGGGTCGTACAGCGGCTATGGCATCCCGTACAACGTCGTCGGCTCGGGCACGCCACGCTCGACGGTGTCGTTCGCCTATTCGGACGAGTCGGATCACGCCGGCTACCCGATCCCCGCGCGCCCCAGGATCGAGGGAGGCTCCGATCGCCATCTGCTGATGGTCGACACGAACGCCTGCCGCCTCTATGAGCTATACGACGCCCTCAAGACGACGCATGGCTGGACGGCCGGCTCGGGTGCGATCTGGTCTCTGACTTCGAACAAGCTGCGTCCGGCGGGCTGGACGAGCGCCGACGCGGCCGGACTCCCCATCCTGCCCGGCCTGGTGCGCTACGACCAGGTCGCCGCGGGCGCAATCCTTCACGCCATCCGCTTCACGGCTCCTCAGACCTGCAACGAATACGTCTATCCCGCCAGACACGAAGCCGGCACTGGCTCGTGCAGCGTCCGCCCGCCGATGGGACTGCGAGTCCGCCTCAAGGCGTCGGTGAACACGGCCGCATTCGGCCCACAGTCGCGCGTCATCCTGACCGCGCTCAAGCGCTACGGCATGATGCTGGCGGACAACGGCTCCCCCTGGTACATCACCGGGGCACCCGATCCCCACTGGAACGACAACGAGCTTCACGTTCTGGGGCAGCTGACGGGCGCGGACTTCGAGGTGGTCGACACCACCGGCCTCGTCAACGGCTAGGACGCCAGGCGACCCCAGGGTCCGAGCAGCTCGTCACGGTCCTCCTCGGAGAGCAGGTCCCAGAGAACGACCGCCATGAACGCATCCCGTAGCGCGGCAGCGATCTCTGCGCGGTCACGTGCCGGTCCCAGGCTCCTGTCCCAGTTCGATCCCATCAGCGTCGCCTGGTATTGACGCTCGTTATAGATCCTGAGGACCCAGTCCTCCAGGTTCCGTCGAGCTCGATCTACGGCGGCCTCACGCCCATTCATCGCGGCTTCGAGTCGCGCGCGATCGACCGCCTCCCGATGCGCTGTCGGATCATCCGGCCGAGCGGCAAGCAGCCTCAGCTCGTCGAGGCTGGTCCGCTCGAGCCGCCCTGCGAAACGCGCCAGGCGCTGCTCGATCGCGGGAGGGACATCTGCCCTCGCCATCGTGCCGTCAGGCGCCGGCTGCGGCTAGGCTCTCGTCGAGGATTCCGAGCGCGAGCTCTACCTCCTCGGAGGTGGTGATCAGTGGCGGGATGATTCGGAGCACGTTGACGTACGTGCCGGCGGTCAGGACGATCAGCTTGCGGGCAAGAGCCTCGGCCTGGACGCCCTTCGTCAGCTCCGGGTTGGGAACGCGTCCGTCACCCTGGCCGGGCTTGATCAATTCCAACGCCAGCATCAGGCCCAGGCCGCGCACGTCGCCGATGCTCTGGTACTTGGTGGCCGTTCGGCGGAGACCGGTCAGGAACTGATCGCCGCGCTCGCGCGCGTTTGAGACAAGCCCTTCCGATTCGATCACGTCGAGGGTGGCGTTGGCGGCTGCGCAACTCACGACGTTGCCCCCGTACGTCCCGCCGTGCGTTCCCGGCGGCCACTTCTGCAGCAGGGTCCGTTGCGCCAGGATTCCCGAGAGGGGCAGACCGGATGCGATGCCCTTGGCCACCACGACGATGTCCGGCTCGACCTGCCAATGCTGCATCGCGAACATCTCGCCGGTCCGGCCGAAGCCCGTCTGAACCTCGTCCGCGATCAGCAGGATCCCGTACTGCCGGGTGATCTCACGCAGGCGGGGCAGGAAGCCGGGTGGTGGCACGATGTAGCCACCTTCCCCGACGACGGGCTCGACGATGACGGCAGCCACGTGTTCCGGATAGATGAGCTGGTGGAAGGTCAGATCGAGCTGCTCCTCCCAATCGCACGTGCACGCTTCGGGCGAATGCGCGCCGCCAGACGCTCGGTAGCAGTACGGGTAGGCCGTGTGATAGACGCTCCCCGGCAGGGGCTCGAAGTGGCCGCGGTAGACATCCTTGGCGGTCGTCAGCGCCATGGTCTGCGCCGTGCGGCCGTGGAAGCCGTAGCGAAATCCCAGGATGACCGGCCGACCGGTCGCGATCCGAGCGAGCTTGACCGATGCCTCGACGGCCTCCGCTCCGCTGTTGGAGAGGAAAGCGCCCCAGCCCTCGCCCGGCATGACGTGCGACAGGCGCTCGTACAGGCGGAGCCCAGGCTCGTGGTAGACGATGTTCTGCTGGCCGTGCAGAAGCTTGGCGGCCTGGGCCTGGATCGCGGCGACGACGCGCGGATGCGCATGTCCCGTGCTCGTGACGCCGATTCCCGACGAGTAGTCGAGGTAGCGCTCGCCATCCGTCGTGATGAGCCAGCTGCCCTCGCCGCGATCGATCGTGAGGTTGGTGATGCGGCTCCAGACAGGCGGAATCACCGTCGGATCGGGGATCGGCGAGGCCTCGCCTTTCTCGGCTCTGGCATCGGTCGTCATGGTCTCGATCCTCATCTGATGCGAGCCGCTCGTCCGCTTCGAAGGGTCGTCAACGCCACGAAAGCGACGGCCGACAGGAACACGATGGAGCCCACCACGTTGATCTGCACCGGTAGCGCGTTCTTGATGATCCCCCAGACCCAGATCGGGAAGGTGTTGGTGGTGCCGGACACGAAGTTGGTGATCACGAAGTCGTCGATTGAGAGGGAAAACGCGAGCAAGGCGGCTGCCATCACCCCAGGGAATATGAGCGGGAAGGTGACCCGCCAGAAGGTCGTCCACTCGTTCGCCCCGAGATCCATCGCCGCCTCTTCGAGGTGGCGGTCGAATCCAGCCAGGCGCGCCTTCACGGTGACAACGACGTAGCTGATGTTGAACATCACGTGCGCGATCAGGATGGTCGTCAGGCCGAGCGGGAAGAGGCTGCCCCGGGGAACGATTCCGTTGAGGGGCGGAAGGGCTGTGCTCACGAAGAGCGTCAGCAAGCTCGATCCCAGGACGATTTCGGGTGTCGCCATCGGCAGGAAGATAAGCCCGTTGATGGCTCCTCGCGCCCGGAACTGGTAACGGGTCAGGGAGAGTCCGATGAGGGTGCCCAGGACCGTCGCGACGACCGTCGAGACGAACGCGATGAGCAGGCTGTTTGTGAGCGAGTTCGGCAAGCCGGGCCAATCGAGCGGATGGAGCCAGCCGTAGAGGGTGAAGCCGTGCCAGATGAAATTGAACTTTCCCTGGTAGTCGTTGAAGCTGAAGATGATCATTACAACGATCGGGATGAGCAGGTAGATCATCGCGACCGCCGTGACCGCTGGAAGCGCCCAGTGCTCGACGGCCCTGCCGATCCTGTTGGGCGCGCTCGCGCGCGTGATGACTCCTTCTGCGGTCGCCGTCGCCATCGCTAGCCTGTCAGCTGCTCGGTGCCGAGAAGGCGCGCGTAGATCGTCACGGCGATCAGGATCGCGGCCATCAGGATGAAGGACAGAGCCGCGGCAACGGGGTAGTCGTTCTGGACCAGGAAGCGGCCCTGGATGACGTTACCGATCATCTGCGTCTGCGGGTTACCCAGGAGCGTCGCGTTGACATAGTCGCCGAGCGCCGGGATGAACGTAAGGATGGAGCCTGCAAACACTCCGGGGAGTGCCAGGGGGAACGTGACCCGCCGGAACGCGGCCCACCGGTTGGCGTAGAGGTCATTCGCGGCCTCGATGAGGCGAGGATCGATCTTCTCGAGAGCGACGTACAGCGGCAGGATCATGAACGGCAGGAAGTTGTACGTGAGACCGGCCACCACGGCGATCGGGGTGCCGATAACCGTGAAGTCGGCCGGCACAACGCCGAGCGCATGCTTCAGGAACCCGAGGACCGGCCCCTCGTCGCCGAGCAGCGTTTTCCAAGAGATCGTCCGGATCAGGAAGCTCGTGAAGAATGGCGCGATGACAAGAAACAGGAGCAGGTTCTTGTAGCGGCCGCCGCGGAACGCCACGGTATATGCGACCGGAAATCCGATCAGGAAGTCGAAGATGGTGGCGAGCCCGCCGTACAGGAGCGAGTTCCCCATCTGCTTCGGGAACTTGCCGAATGCCGTTTGGTATGCGTCGATCGACCAGGTCAACTTGAACCCGTCGTCGAGGGAACCGCTCGACAACGACATCAGGAACATCTGGATCGTCGGCCAGATGAAGAAGACGACAAGCCAGAGCAGTCCCGGCGCCAGCAGGAGGTAGGGCGTCGCACCGGTGAGACGCTGTCGCCAGCCTCTGCGGCTGGGTGCAGCCACCGCGATGGCAGCGCCGGACACGGCTGGACTAGCTCGTTATGTCCATAGGGAGGAGCTCCTACTTGCCCTGAAGATCAAGGAAGAGCTCCTTGAGCGACTTGTCGAGATCGGGCGTCAGGAATTGGAAGTTGTGCTGCTTGGCGACGATGTCCGCCGGCGGGAACAGCAGATTGAGGTGATAACTGTCGAGCGGGGCCGACTTGTTGAGCGCCTTCAGGATGTCCTCGGCGCCGTTGACCGGGCAGACGTAGTACACGTAGTTCTCGATCTGCGCGGCGATCTTCGGGTCGTACACGAAGTTCATCATCAGCTCGGCCGTGTACTTATTCTTCGCGCCCTTGGGGATCATCATGTTGTCGGTCCACACCATGACGCCCTCCTCGGGGAAAACGAACGTGTCGCCTTCCGTGCCCGATGAGGCAAGGTCACCCGACCAGACCATCGCCGCATAGACCTTCTTCGCCGCAAAGTCCTGCAGATAGTCGTTACCGGTGAAACGCAGCCCCTTCTCGGTGAGCGGCTTGATGTCGTCGTGTACCGCCTGCAGATCGTCCGCGGTCGTCTGCGCCGGATCGGCGCTCTTTCCGAGCTTGAGGAGCCCGAGCCCGAAGGTGTCCCGCGACTCGGTCAGGAAGGTGATCTTGTTGGCCGGCAGGGCGTACAGGTCCTTAAGGCTCTTCGGCTCAGGCTTGTTGACCGCCTTGAGCGTCTTCGTGTTGAAGCCGATCCCGGTCATGCCCGACTGCCAGGGATAGTGGAAATCGTTCTTGGCGTCCCATGGCTGGTTTCGGAGGGCGTCACGCAGATTGGCGACGCAATTTGGGACGTTGCTCTGATCGATCTGCTCGATCCAGCCCTTGCTGATGAGCTGGGCCGCCATCCAGTCGGTCATCACGATCAAGTCCCAGCCGGTCGGAAGGCCGGACACGAAGGGCGCCTGCAACGTCGCAAAGAACTCCTCGTTGTCGTTGATCTTCTCTACGTAGTCGACGTCGACGCTGTACTTTTTCTTGAACTGCTCGATCGTCGGCGAGGACCCGGGCGCGTACTTTTGTGCCTCAGCGGCCTTGCCGACGAGGTCGATGTAGGCCTCCCAGGTAGCCCACTCGAGCGGTCCCGTTGGAATTGGCTTGGGTGTGGGCGAGGGCGCGACGCTCGGCGAGGGGCTCACCGGCGGCGGGGTCGGCACGGCGATCGAGGCTGGCGCACTCGGTGATTGCGCGCCACCGGTGCAGGCGGCCAGGAACGCGCCGAAGCCGGCCAGCGCCGACCCCTGGAGAAACGCCCTTCGGCTGATCTCGCCTCGCACCCCGGTCTTCCGCTGGTCCATGTCTCCTCCTGGGTCTGTCCCCGGCTGCAACGTGTCCTGTCAGTTATCGGCGTCGTGTGGCGTGGTGTCCTTGATGACGAACGTGTGCTCGGGTGTCCAGCTGAGTGCGACCTCTTCGCCGGGAGCCCACAGCTCCGCGCGCGTCGCGCGCTCCACGTTCTGTTCGTACACCGTGAGCTGGGAGCCTCCGCGCGACTCGACGATGTACTGCGTACTGACACCGATGTAAGACGCGTCCTTGATCACGCCTCGCATCTGGTTCGTTTCCGGCGAGGCCGCCGAGTCGGGGTTGGCCAGCCTTATCTTCTCGGGCCGGATGCCAACTTCAACGTTGTGGTTGCCATTCACCAGGGCGGCCGGGACTCGCACCCGCGTGTTGTCGGCGAGCCTGATGACAGCGTAGGCACCGGCCGTGCCGTCGGCCGTTCCCGGCAGCAGGTTCGACACTCCCAAGAACCCCGCGACGAACCGAGTGGTGGGACGCTCGTATAGCGATTCGGGATCGCCCAGCTGCTCATAGCTGCCGCGATTCATGACGGCGATGCGATCGGACATCGTCATCGCCTCTTCCTGGTCGTGGGTCACGTAGATGAAGGTGATACCCACTTCCTGCTGAATCCGCTTCAGCTCGACCTGCATCTGCTTGCGAAGCTTGAGGTCAAGGGCGCCGAGCGGCTCGTCCAGGAGCAGGACCGCGGGACGATTGATCAGCGCACGCGCGAGGGCGACCCGCTGCGCCTGCCCGCCTGAGATCTGGTTGGGCTTGCGCTTGTCGAAGCCCGGCAGCTCGACGAGCTTCAGCATCTCGCCGACGCGCGACTTGATCTCGCCGTCCTTGAGGCCGCCCCTCCGCTTGAGCCCGAATGCCACGTTCTCGTAGACCGTGAGGTGGGGGAACAGCGCGTAGTTCTGGAAGACGGTATTGACGTTGCGTTTGTAGGGCGGAAGCCACGTCACGTCCTGGCCCTGAAGCTCGATCAGGCCCGACGTCGGCTCCTCGAAGCCGCCAATCATGCGCAGGGTGGTCGTCTTGCCGCAGCCCGACGGTCCGAGCAAGGAAAAGAATTCCCCGTCCTGGACCTCGAGGTTTACGTGGTCGACCGCGAGCGTCTCCCCGAAACGTTTCACGACGTCGACCAGCCGGACATCGACACCGGGCACGGGCGGCTACTCCTCGTGACTGGGGACCCGGTGGGGACTGCGCGCCCCTGGTCAACCCTTCCCCGGAATCTACTGCATGACCGTTCCCAGAGCCACGCACGGGTTCCCGATAGGGCCGGGCGAGAATAGGGTTTGGCGAAAGGGGTGTCAATTCGCCGGACCGTGTGCGCGGATCGCATTCCCCTGGTCGATTCGATGCGAATCCCGAGGGCGAAAGGCTGCACGCAGGCGTCCGTTGACCGCAGCGTTGGCTGGGCCCGGGCGCCCAGCCAAAAAGGCGAAGACGGCGGCTCCAAACGGACGGGGGTAGGATATCGACACACCGACCGTCAGAAGCCTGCGATCACCCAGAAGCCCTCGATCCGAGTGAGGCCACCGTCCCGACCATGACTGCCCTGACCGAACGCGCCGTGCTCGAAGCCCTGAGCCAGGTGCAAGAGCCCGAGCTCAGCGGCGACCTGGTCTCCCGAAACATGATCAAGGACCTCGCGATCGACGGCGCGCGGGTGGCCTTCACGATCGAGCTGACCACCCCGGCTTGCCCGCTCAAGGACGAGATCGAGGCGAACGTCGGGCGTGTGCTGAAGCCGCTCGGTGCCGAGACGATCGATGTGAGCTGGGGAGCCGTCGTCCGACGGTCCAGTCCCAATATCCCGCAGCAGCAGGTTCTGCCGGGGGTCAAGAACGTCATCGCCATCGCATCGGGCAAGGGAGGCGTGGGCAAGTCGACGGTGAGCGTGAACCTCGCGGTCGCGCTCGCGCAGGCGGGGGCATCGGTGGGCCTGCTCGACGCTGACATCACCGGGCCGAACATCCCCCAGATGATCGGCGCAGAGGGCCAGCCGAAGGCGACCCCGGCCGGCAAGATCGAGCCGCTGGAGCGCTACGGCGTGAAGGTCATCTCGATCCAGTTCTTCGTGCCGGAGGGCCAGCCGGTCGTGTGGCGCGGACCGCTGGTGGGAGGAGCGATCCAGCAGTTCCTGCGGGATGTCGACTGGGGCGAGCTCGATTACCTGGTCATCGATCAGCCACCGGGCACGTCTGACGCGCAGCTGACCCTGGCCCAGGCCGTGCCTATCAGCGGAACCGTCCTGGTAACCACTCCCCAGGATGTCGCCCTGGCCGACGTTTCCAAGTCACTTGCCATGTGCCGCCGGATGAACGTGCCCGTACTCGGCATCGTCGAGAACATGAGCGCCTTCGTGTGCCCCCATTGCGGCGAGGCGACGGAAATCTTCGGGCGCGGCGGCGGCGAGCGCTTTGCAGCCCGCGAGGGCATCGAATTCCTCGGCGCGATTCCGCTCGATGTCACCGTTCGGCAGGGTGGCGACGTCGGTGTCCCCGCGGTGGCCCAGCGGGAACCCGGCCCGGCAGCCCAGGCGCTATCGGTCCTCGCGCGCACGGTGGCCGCTCGCGTCAGCGTGAGGGCCGCCAATCAGCAGCAGCCGGTGCTGTCCATCTCCTGAGGTGATCTTGTGCCGCGGGGTCTGGCCGGCCTCACGCGCTGGAATTGCTCCTCGGGGCACTCGGTCAACCGCCGGTGATGACCCCCTCCCGGCCGGCCCGGTGCAGCTGCATTCGGGTCTCCTGAAGATGGCCTGCGGCGATGCCGAACAGGCGGCGGATGAGCACGCGGGAGTTGCTGCTGCCTCCGGTCATCAGGTCGAGCAGCCGCTCCGCGGGGAACGCGACGACCTCGACCTCGCCGGACGCCCTTGCGGTCGTCAGCGCACGGGCATCGTCGCGCAGCGACGACCAGCCGAGGAGCTCCCGGGGTCCGATGGTCTGGACGATCGTCGACCGCTCGTTCATGGTGGAGCGGAGCACGACCTGGCCGCGCACGATGGACATGACCTTCGAGGTCGGCGCGTCCTGCTTGAAAAGCGTGTCCCCATCCTGGAATACCTCCCGCGAGGAAGCCGCCGCGAGGATCTCGAGCTCAGCGTCCGGGATCCCTTCGAATAACGGCAGGGCGGCCAGGTCCGCGGGCGTAAGGGGATCCGAGGTCATCGCACTGTCTCCGGTTGGACGGCGGTCAGTGCGTGATCGGTGGGCATTGAAGGCTGGGATGAAGCGAGCTGTCTGAGCAGGATCGAAGCCGCCGTGAGCGCCGCGCGGCTCCTGCCCTGGGCGCCGCGCTGGAATACCAGTCGCCGCTCCCGATGTGAGCCCGATGGCGCCACGACTGCTACCGAGACTTGCGTATCGCCACCATGGGGTCGCGCGGCGACGGACAGACCGACATCCGCACCTGAAGCACGGCGCACTCCGCCGGCTACTGCTTCAAGGTCGTCGCGCTCTCCATCGGGGATCGCCGAGCCATCGCCGGTGGCGTTGAGCTCGGACCGCACGAGACTGGGAAGCTCACCAAGCAGTGCCGTCAGCGCGCCGCCCGTTCCGGTCTCCGAGATGGCCAACGTCCAGCCACGATCGGCAAGGCGCCGACCGATCGCGGCCGGCCACGTCTCGTCGTCGCGGCCCCAGACGTACTCGTCGAGCGCGTCGAGGACTCGGCGCTCCGTATCATCGGCGATGGTTCTCGCTGGCCGACCTGCGTCGGCCACCGCAGAGATCCGTACGTCGACGGAATCGGTCCGCGCGTACGTGGCAACAACCGGGTTGGAGGCCCGCAGCAACTCCTCGCCGAGAAGGTCCGCGGCCTGGGACTCGCCGATCCCCCAGAGCCTGAGCGTGCGGGTGGCCCGTTCCACGCCCAAGCCGCGCTCCCGCAGCCGTGGCATGACGCCGTCCGCCCACATCGGCCGCATCTCCCGGGGCGGCCCGGGCAGGGCCACGATCAGCCCGCCGTCGGACCGCTCCAGCCACCAGCCGGGGGCGGTGCCGTTCACGTTGGGGATGGCCGACGCGGATGGAATGAGCCATGCCTGCTTGAGGTTGATCTCGGGAAATGGCATGCCGCGGCGGAACCACATCTCGCGCAGCCAGGCCTCGAGCCGGTCGTCGACGGCTGGCGTCTCTCCGACCAGCCCGGCGATCGCCTCGCGCGTGAGGTCGTCCGGGGTGGGGCCGAGTCCCCCGGTCGACACGACGAGGTCGGCACGGGTTGCCGCCCGCCCGAAGGCGTCGGTCACCTGCGCCAGGTCGTCCGGGATGGCCGTCAGCCGGAGCACCTGAACGCCTTCGTCGGTCAAGGCGCGAGCGAGCTCCCCTCCGTTGGTGTCGCGGGTCTCGCCCACCGTCAGCTCGGAACCGACCGACAGGATTTCGGCGGTGGTGACGGTTCGAGGAGACATGAGGGCAGCGTACCGCAGCTCCAGCGCCACCAGCGTGGTCGCGTTTGTCAGTGCACTTCGAAGCCGCCTCCGGAGCGGTTCTCGGAGCTTGCGCTCCTCGGTACCATCGGCCGGAGTGCCATACGACCTTCGCGCCGGTGTGCCGGCTGTGCGGCGCGATCGACGCTTTCGATAGATAGGCTGACGCCGGCGTCCTCACGGGACGCCGAACGGAACGCTCGCGAGACAGGTACATGGCGGACATCGAACAGAGCGGTTTCTCGGAGTTCGATCGATTGTTGGCGATAGCCCGTCGAACGCGCGAGCTGCTCGACGCCTTCCTGGACGACGGGCACCTGCCGACCGGTGGCGCCGACTTCCTGGCCGACGCGACGCTGCCCCACCTCGAAGGGATCCAGGACGGCTTCCGACTATGGCTTCGAGCGGATGCTGCCGGCCTGGCCGAGCTTCAGCACCTCGTGCTGCAGGCAGGTCTCGCCCGAGCCGAGCCCGCTACCGGTCCGGAGCGCGACGCAGCCGTCGCCGAGGCGGAGGCCGAAGCGAGGCAGCAGCAGAGCCAGGCGGGCCGCGAGGCCCCGTTGCTGAGTGAGCCGGCGCCATGGCATCTCTTCGCGCTCAACCACGCTCGCCTGGTTCTGGCGACGCTGCCCCGCATTCCCGATGAGGCCGTCCGATTCCCGGCCGGCCGACGAACCTACGCCGACATTGCCGCTCCCCGCGGACCGGCCGAGCTGGCCGAACGAATCGAGGAGCTCGAACGGCAGCTGTGGCGCACGGCTGTCGGCCAGCGCACCGCGGCGAGGGATCCGGCCTTCCGCCGAACCTACGGATTCTTCGACGCTGCCGAATTGCTGGGAGCACGCACCTTCCGCCTGGCCGGCTGAATCCCAGGGGGGCGACGACATCGTCCCCGGCATTCGAGGCTCCCGCCCGCGCCGGCGGCGTTTGCGACACGGCCGCAATCCCGCGACGGCCGACGCTCCGCGGGGGCGGCCGGCTGCGCTGGTATCATCGGCCGGCCCTCGTCCCTTCCTGCCCGGAGGCCGACCCCTGGACGAACAGCCTCACGTCGACGCGTCCGACTCACCCCCCCAAACGGACGGTGCGCCCGGTATCCGTGAGCAGCTGGGAGCGACCCGCGGTGCCGCAGTTCGCCTTGCCAAAGCGCACATCGACCTCGCACGAGCCGAGTTCGGGGCGATCCTCGGAGAGGTTCGGCGTCTGGCCTTGCTGGGCAGCATGGCATTCTCCCTGCTCCTGTTCGCGGGCATGCTCGTGCCGATCGGACTGACGCTGTTCCTCGGCGAGTGGGTCTTCGGCTCCATGGGCTGGGGCATCCTCCACGGGACAGAGGTGTCCGTCGCTGGTGCGCTCGTCCTGGTCGTCGTCGCGCTGGGTATCGACGCCGGGGTTGTCGTCGGGTCGCTGGTCGTGGGGACGGTCGTCGGCGTGCTCGTCGCCGTCGTGCTCGCTTTGAACCTCACCAATCGAGGCTGGACGTGGGTCGGCGACCAGGTCGCCGGGAACGTCGCCGCGGAGAACCGACCGCTGGTCGTCGGCGTCGTCGTGCTCGCGGTGGTCTTCGGGGCGCTGGGACTGCTGTTGGGCCTGGCGTCGCGCAGCGTTGCCAATGTGATCCGCGGGCTCGTGATCGGAGTCCTGCTGGGGGCGGGCGTCGGAGCCGTGACGGCCATCGCGCTCAGCGTCCAGGTTGCTGCGGCGATCGGACTGAGCGTCGGGCTCCTGGCCTGGACGGTTGCCGTCGCCTTTGGAGCCTTCCGCAGCGGCATCGACACCGAGGCGCTCAAGGCGAGGTTCATGCCGAGCGCGACGATCGATACGACCAAGGAGAGCATCGAGTGGATACGGGAACGCGCTCCGATGGGCCGGCGATGACCGAAGACCGAGCTGAGGTTGAGGCGGCCCGAGCCGAGGTGCTCGCAGCCCGCGCGGCGGTGGTCGATGAGACGGCTCGCCTTGGCGCGGCGGCTCGCTCGGCGGTCGATATCCCGGCGAAGGTCAGGCAGGCTCCCGCCAAGACGGCGGGCATCGCGGCAGGCGCTGTCTTCCTCGCTGCCGGTGGCCCGCAGCGCCTCTTCCGGCGAGTTCGACGGGCGATCTGGGGACCGGAGGCGGACCTGCCCAAGTCGTTGCTGCCGGAGGAGGTCGACAAGACGCTGCGCAAGCTCGGCAGCGACGGCGAGAAGGTCCGCGGCGTGCTGGAGCGGGAGTTCGCCGAGTACCTCGAGGAGAAGTCCGAGGCGCGCAAGCAGCGAGATCTCGGGGCGATCGCGGCGATTGTGGCGGCCAACGTCCTGAAGCCGGCCTCCGCCCAGGCGGGCAAGCGCCTCGCGCAATCGCTCTTCTCGCCGGACCAGAAGGGATTCGAGGAGGCGCTACGCCGCTTCCGAGGTGGCACGGCTGAACCGGGCGGAGCTCCGGCATCGGCGTCGCAGGACGCGGCGGCCGGTCCGACGACAGAAAAGCACTAGGATCGCCGCCCTCACAGCTGACCGTCCGGAGATCTGTGGCTCTCGCCGGAGGACAGCTCGGCGAGGAGCGATTTTCGGCACTCGGTTGGGCGCTGGTTGGCGTCTGCGGGCTCGAGGTGGTTGCCGGAATCTGGCTGTGGCAGGGGCGCCGGCGGGGTGCGCGACTGGGCCTGCCGGTGACACCGTTCGCACTGGCGGGCAGCGGCTTTGCGCTTCCGTTCCTGCTCCTGCCGGCGCCGATTCGGGCGGCGCTCGTCGTGGCCCGCGGGCGGAGCCTCCGATAGGGCGCCCTTCCGGTCGGTTCGCTGCCTGCTCCCGGGTTCGTTCGGTCAGGTCCCTCTGCGAGAATAGAGAAGGGCGAGTGGCGGAATGGCAGACGCGCCGGCCTTAGGAGCCGGTGCCGCGTTGAGCGGCGTGTCAGTTCGAGTCTGACCTCGCCTACCAATCATGACGAGAACGTTGGCGCCGAATCACCGCGCCGAGACGCTGCGGCCGTCCCGCGCAGCCTGTTCCTGACGGTCAGTCGTCCGAGGATTGGTATTCGGCTATGCGGCGAGCCAGCAGCGGGTTCGTGCGAATGGGCCAGCCCGGGCTGAGCACGGAGTCGCACCAACCGCCCGAGGATCTGCGCTTCTGACAAACGTCAATCCCGGACAAGAGTGCTACTGAGAGTGAGCGTCGGAAGACGGCTAGGCGCGGGCCGATATTGGTCCCGCCGAGACTGCCGCCAGGTCGTTCGCCCGATCGAAGGTGGGCGGGTAGACTGGGCGGCCGATGAACGTCACCGCCACGCCTGGTCCCAGGAGCACCATGAAGCTCGACGTCGAGCTGCCGCCCGAACGTCTCAGCCGGGCCGTCGACCAGGCAGTCCAGCGCCTCGCGCGCCGAACTCGCGTCCCGGGCTTCCGGCCTGGCAAGGCCCCCCGAGCGATGCTCGAGCGCGTGCTCGGTCAGGGCGCGGTGCTCGACGAGGCGGTCGAGCACCTCGTCGAAGATGCCTATCGCGACGCGTTGGTCGAGAAGCTCATCCTGCCCCTCAACCAGGCCAAGATCGACGTCCAGCAGGCCGAGGAAGGCAAGGCGCTGGTCTTCAGCGCGACCGTGGCCGTTCGGCCGGACGTCAAGCTGGGTGACTACCGCGACTTCAACTTCAAGCCCGAGATCGAGCAGATCACGGATGTGACCGTCGACAAGGTGATCGACGAGCTGCGCGACCAGAACGCTACGCTGGCACCCGTCGAGGACCGAGCCGCCAGGAAGGGCGACTACGTGGTCGTCGGCTACACCGGGAGTCGGGACGGAGTCCCGTTCGAGGGCGGCAGCTCGGAACGCATGCCGCTGATCCTGGGCGACGAGCGTCTGATTCCCGGCTTCGAAGATCACGTCGTCGGCATTCGGCTGGGCGACCGGATCGAGTTCGACATCACCTTCCCCGATGACTACGCCGACGCGGACCTCGCCGGCAAGCCCGCTCATTTCCAGGTCGAGCTCAAGGAGCTCCGCGAGAAGATCCTGCCCGACACCGACGACGAGTTCGCCCGCGGCATGGGTGACTACGCGGATCTACCTGCGTTGCGGGCGGAGGTGCAGCAGCGGCTCGAGCGCAACGCCCTGGACCGGGCCAGGCACCAGTTCGCGGACCGGATCATCGAATACGCCGTGGCCAACGCGACCATGGAGCTCCCCGACATCCTGGTGGACCAGGAAGTCGAGGTGATGCACGACGAATTCCGGGTGAGTCTGTCGCGGCAGGGCATTGCCCAGGACGCCTACCTGAAGGCAACCAGCCAGACCGAGGAGGACCTCCACAAGGACCTCCGGCCGCGGGCGGAGCAGCGAGTCAAGGTGTTGCTGGTCCTCTCGACCGTCGCCGAAACCGAGGGTGTCAACGTGGACGACGAGGCGGTCCAGGCCGAGGTCGAGCGCTCACGCCAGCGCTACGCCGGCGACGCGAAGCTCATCAGCTACTTCGAGTCAGAGCGGGGACGCAACTTCATCCGGAGCACGCTCCGGCGGACGGCCGTGGTCGAACGTCTCGTCGACGACTGGATGACGGCCCATCCGGAGCACCCGCGATTACCGCATATTGAGGACGACACGACGACGGCGATCGAGGCCCCGTCGGCTGGTTCAGAATCGTCCGAAAAGAAAGAACCTGTCGAGTCGGGCAGTCCGGCCTAGGCAGCCTGAGCAAGTCTTCAATCCGAATCCACCAAGACAGCGGAAACCCAAAGCCAGTCACATGCCCGAGATCGGGAGGCACCAAATGCTCGTACCGATGGTCATCGAATCCTCCAGCCGGGGGGAGCGCGCCTACGACATCTACTCGCGGCTGCTCAAGGAGCGAATCATCTTCGTGGGCGATGCGATCGAGGACCACATCGCCAACCTCGTGATCGCCCAGCTGCTGTTCCTCGAATCAGAGGACCCGGAGAAGGACATCAGCCTGTACATCAACTCGCCTGGCGGCCAGGTGACCAGCGGTTTGGCCATCTACGACACCATGCAGTACGTCCGCGCGCCAGTAAGCACGATCTGCATCGGCATCGCCGCGTCGATGGCGGCGGTTCTCCTCGCCGCGGGGGCCAAGGGCAAGCGGTATGCGCTGCCCAACAGCCGGATCATGATCCACCAGGGATCTGGCGGCTTCCGGGGCAACGCGCCAGATGCCCTGATCCAGATGAGGGAGTGGGAACATCTGGTGCGCGTCAACCACGAAATCCTCGCGCAGCACACGGGCCAGACGTTGGACAAGGTCATCAAGGACACCGAGCGGGACTATTTCATGTCTCCCGAGGTGGCCAAGGACTATGGCATCATCGACGCCGTTTACTCGGCTTCGGGCGATTCGTTGATTGCCCAGGCGCACGACCTTGGCAAGCTGGGGGGCGAGGGGTCGCAGGCACCTGCGGAGAGCCACGAGACTGAGGGTCCGACACCCGCCAAGGGCTGATGCATCAGGCATCAGGCTCGCGGAGCGCCGGCACGAACAGGGGACAGGACGGCACGTGACGACAACGAGCAGCGCCAAGGGACCCAAGGTCCCGTACCGCTGCAGCTTCTGCGGCAAGAGCCAGGAACAGGTTCGCAAGCTCATCGCGGGTCAGGGCGTCTACATCTGCGATGAGTGCATCAACCTGTGCCAGGAGATCATCGAGGAAGAGATGCTCGAGGCGCCCAAGCAGCGCCCGGCCGCCTCCAAGCTCCCCAACCCTCGGCAGATCAAGTTCGCTCTTGACCAGTACGTCATCAGCCAGGAACGTGCGAAGAAGGTTCTGTCGGTCGCCGTCTACAACCACTACAAGCGGGTCAACGCCGGGCACGCCGTCGACGAGGTCGAGCTCCAGAAGTCCAACGTCCTCCTCGTCGGACCCACGGGGAGCGGCAAGACGCTCCTGGCACAGACCCTGGCAAGGGTTCTGGATGTGCCGTTCTGCATCGCGGACGCGACCTCTCTGACAGAAGCGGGCTACGTCGGCGAGGATGTCGAGAACATCCTGCTGCGCCTCATCCAGGCGGCCGACTTCGACGTCGCCCGAGCGCAGCGCGGGATCATCTATATCGACGAGATCGACAAGATCGCCCGCAAGGCAGACAACCCCTCGATCACGCGGGACGTCTCCGGCGAGGGCGTCCAGCAGGCCCTTTTGAAGATCCTCGAAGGCACGATTGCGAACGTGCCGCCGCAGGGTGGCCGAAAGCATCCCCACCAGGACTTCATCCAGATCGACACGACCAACGTACTGTTCATCTGTGGTGGGGCCTTCGACGGCCTCGAGAAGATCGTGGAGGAGCGCGTCGGGCGGCGGGGGATCGGCTTTGGGTCCGAGTCGGCGGTTGGCAAGAACGAGCGGGCGCGGATCCTGGACAAGCTGATGCCCGAAGACCTGCTCCGGTTCGGGCTGATCCCCGAATTCGTGGGCCGGCTGCCGGTGGTCGTCACGCTGTCGGCCCTGACTGCGGAGGATCTCGTCAAGGTGCTGACCGAGCCCAAGAATGCGGTCACGCGACAGTTCCAGCGATTCCTTCAGATCGACAAGGTCGAGCTCGTTTTCACCGACGGCGCGCTGACGGCCGCCGCGGAGGTGGCCCTGGACCGGAAGACGGGCGCCCGTGCCCTCCGTTCGATCGTGGAGGAATCCCTCCTCGAGGTGATGTACGACATCCCGGAACGCACGGATATCCGCAAGTGCATCATCACCGAGGAGACGATCCGGGCGGGCCGCCTCCCATTGCTGCTGACCAAGTCGGATGTCGACAGCGGCGTCGACGAGACGAATTACGCCAACTGGCTCGCTGAGCGTGGCGAGACGGCGTAACCCCTCAAGCTTCCGATCGCCTCCGATACCGAGAAGCCGCTTCCGCATCTGACGCCGCTGTCACTCAGCGGCCGTAATGCTCGCGAGCCGCGGAGCCGGCTCACACCGAGGGTCGATCGCCTGGCGTTCCTGGGGACACTCGGAGTCCTGCTTGCCGAGGGCCTTCTCCTGGTCGGGCTAGGAGTCTTGGAAGTCATCAGCTTCACGATCGTCTTCCGGGGCGGCTATGAAGACCTCGTCTCGCTGCTGGGCCTGGGCATCCTGCCGACCGCCGCGATTGGGACCTGGCAGGCGGCGCGCGAGGTCCGCGCCCACACCCGCGAGGCCCTCCCGACCGGTGTCCTCCTGCTCATCGTCGGTGCGTGGTTGGTCGCCGGGCGTGCTGCCGAGTTGGCGATCATTCCTGCGCTCGTCGGCGTCGTTCTGGTGGTCTCTCAGGTCCGATTCGGGCGTACCGCTTCCCGGGAACCGCCGGCTGCCTGACCAGCCGGCCGCCCGGATCCGCGCGGCGTGAGCTGCCATCTCGTAAGCAAACGTTAATCGTCTCGGCGGTGTGGGCGTGGATGGACGAACCAATTCGGGGGCCATGCTCGGGAACTTACTCTCTGTACCGAGGGGATACACGGCGGGTGTATTCTCGGGCCCGTCGTCGAGGATTGCGGATGAAGCCCGTAACGATCGAGGTCATTACATACGCGCCGACCGTCTTCTATCACTGTCAGCACTGTGAGTTGACCTTTCAGGAGATGGGAATCGGCGAGAGGCTCCGGCGCGCGGAAGCGGCGGAGGCTCTGCCGGACGACCTCGCCCGCGAGTACCAGGTCCTGTCCGATTGGGTTCATGACCTGCTCACGCGCTTTGGCACTCGTCTCCGGATCAAGGTCGTCGACGCTGCCTCGATCGAGGGCTTTGCCAGGTCGCTCCGTCATCGGGTAGGGCGATATCCCGCCGTCATCATCGACGGCCAGAAGACAATCGTTAACGGCGACTTCACCAGCTTGGAGAGGGAGATCGAGCAGCGGGTCGCGACCGCACCGAGCGGCCAGGAGAGGGAACCGTCGGCAGACGCGCACTTCGCGCCGATCCCACGAAAGGAGGCCCAGTCGAGCCACAGGTGATGCGAGCCCCGTTCGGGAACCCCGACGGGAACGGGCGTGTGAATGGCGAAACATGGAGGGCTGCGAATGAGTTCCCTGTGGATCGTCGTGATCGGTGCGGTCGTGATCTACGCCGCCTACACGTTCTACGCGAGACGCATCGATCGCACGATCATTCAGGCTGATCCGAACCGGGCGACGCCCGCCCGGATGTACATGGACGGAGCGGACTTCATGCCCACGAGCCGCTTCGTGCTGTACGGTTATCACTTCAAATCGATCGCCGCCGCCGGCCCCATTGTGGGGGTCATCACCGCGGCCAACTTGTGGGGCTGGCTGCCTTCGATCCTCTGGCTGATGATCGGCGTTAGTTTCATTGGCTGGGCGAGCGACTACAGCGCGATCATGCTTGCAGTACGCAACGACGGAAACTCGTTGAGTGCCGTCGCCCATCGGCTGATCTCGCCGCGGACGCGGCAGATCATGTTCCTGTTCATCTTCTTCTATCTGATCCTCGTGGCCGGCGCCTTCGTTGGGATCATGGCCGCGATCCTGTCTGCCCGGCCCGACGTGCCCTTCGGCATCGTCGTCCTGGCGGTCATGGGCCTGGTCGCCGGTTACGCGATCTATCGGATGCGAGCAAGCATCATCGGTGTGACCGTCCTGACGGTCGGCATCACCATCCTTGCAATGGCCTTCGGACCAGCTGGCGCCACGTTCCAGGCCGGCAAACCGACCGACTGGTCGACCGCACCGATCGCCGGCGCGGTGAGCTCCTTCAACACCTCGATCAACAAGAGTGGCGCGTTGTACAAGGTGGTCGACCCGACCCTTGCGGACCCGCGGATCCCGGCTCCGGGAACCGACGGTAAGCGGGCCAGCACGGCCGCCTACAACGCCGATACGGGCGAGATCAACGTCCTGCCAGCGTTCCTGCTCGCGGCGATACTCTTGCTGGTCTTCAGCTATCTCGGCGCGAACATGGCCATCTGGCGATTCGCCCAACCCGTCAACTACATCGGCTTCTGGATCACGGCGATCACAATCGGCCTATGCGCGATCGGCGCGTTGCTCGGTGCGTTCGTCACGCTTCCGGGCGATCAGGCCGCCGCCGGGACCTTCAAGCTCGATGCGTTCAAGGGTTTCTCGCCAGCGGTGCCCGGTGGGGCCCTCCAGCCGCTCTGGCCGATGCTATTCGTCACCATCGCCTGCGGCGCGATTTCCGGCTGGCACGCCTTGTTCGGGTCTGTCGGCACTGCGCGCCAGCTCGAGTACGAAACCGACGCCCTGCCGGTTGGCGGGGGCGGCATGTTCTCGGAGAACACCCTCGGGCTGCTGTCGTTGACCGCCGTAGCGATCGCCGGCGGAGCGGGGGCCACCGCCTTCGCCGCAGGCGTCGGACGGCTGTTGAATGTCGCGTCGTTCCAGGTCATTCCACTGTCCTTCGGCACCGCTCTCGGCTTCGGGGCCTTCGTCGTCATCGTGCTCACGGTGGTGCAACTCGTGTTCCGGGTGATGCGCGTGACGCTTGCCGAGTGGCTCGGCGACTCGTGGGCGGGCTTCCGGAACCAGCACGTCGCTTCGGTCGTGTCGATGGTCGTGACACTTGCCCTCGTGCTATCCGGCACGTGGGTCTACCTGTGGCAGCTGTTCGGGGCATCAAACCAGTTGATGGCCGCGCTCAGCCTGCTCCTCGTCACTGTCTGGCTCCGGTCCATAGGGCGCAACCCGGCCTTCGCCGGCATCCCGATGCTGTTCATGTACGTGACGACGATCGCCGCGACCGTCGTCACGGCCTACAACCTGCTGGTCACGATCGCGACCAAGTCCGGGCAGGCGGCCATTTCGGTCGTCGGCGCCTGGGCGATGATCGCCGTGGCCGTGTTGCTGGTGGTGGCCGCCGTGGTCATCGCCATCGATGCGTGGCGGGCCTGGAACCGCTATGGAGCCGCGCCGGCCCCCGAGGCGGCGCCGGCGACCGGCTGATTCATCACGCCGCAGCACGAGAGCGGGGTCCAACGGGCCCCGCTCTTTCCGTTCGGGCGACCTATGCCGACCATATCAATGACCGTCGCGAACCAATTCCAGACCCAGGTCCCGGAGTGCCTCGATGAGAGCGTCAGCGTGGGCGGTCGCCGTGTTGGGAGGCCGCAGATGGACCTCCAGGTGAGGCACGGTCTGCCGTACGGACAACCGCCAGATCCCGCCGCTCTGCGCCAGGATGCGATCCCATGCCTGCCGTGCCCCAGCCAGGGTCACCGGGTCGTCAGTAGTCGCCGCAGCCTGAATGCCCTTGCCCCAATCGACCTTCGTCCAGCCGGCGTCGTTATCTTCGGTCTTGTGTCCGGCCCAGCCAGTGGGGTCGACGATCTCCAGCTCCACGACGGGCGCTCGCCGCAGGGACGTTCGGAAGATCAGGAAGTCTCGCCGGCCGCGGGCTCGAGCAAACGCCCAGAGCAGCGGCACGTCCCGCGGTTCCATGACAGCCAGGATCGTGACCTCGCGGAAAGGATCGAGCGGCAGAGACAGCCGAAGCTCTACCGCTGATGAGCCAAGCCACCGGAGAGTCGCCTTGTGACCCAGCTTCGGCAGACCGCCCTGAAGCCAGCGCAAGAGCTCGTTGCCGCGTTTGATGTTGGTCCCGGTGCCGAAGGCGAACCACAGCATGACGACGGCAACCAGAAAGATCAGGATGGAGGGCAGGAAGGAGGAGAGGTCGGGCATCGCGCCGACTCTACCCGCCGTCTGCAAGGTAATTGCCGCGTCGGCACTCGGGGGGCGGTTCCAACGTCGCTACCCGGTGCTACAGTCGGGGCGACGAACCTTCCGGAGATCGATGGTATCGAGCTGATGCGCGAGGTTCCGCCTTTGTCGAGAACCGCGTCCGGCTGGCGCGGGTTCCTGTCCGCCCTGCGCGAGTTCTCATATGGCTTTACCGGTTATGAGTTCGCGCGCCACGCGCTGGAATCTCGGGCGGCCGTCGAGAATGTATTCATGCTGACGCTGGTGGGTGACATGCTGGGCGTGCCGGTCATGCCGCCCTACTACTCCCTCGGCCTGCTGCCGTATGTCGTGCCGGAGATCGCCACCTGGAAGCGACGCGTGCTTCGCGAGCGCGAGTTCACGGACGAGCACGAGTACCACCTCCACGGCGTCTGACAGGAAAGGAGCCACCATGCCAGACGAGCCACGCGACGACGAGGGACAGCCCAGGAAAGTGAAGGGCCTCAGGGGCCTGGTGGGAGCCCTGCGCGAGGTCACCTACGGGATGGCCGCGCATGACATGACGCGCTATGCGCTCCGCACGCGGGCGAGCATGGAGCACCTGTTCATCCTCACAACCATGGGTGACTTGCTGGGAGTACCCATCCTG
>VBEC01000067.1 GCA_005883615.1 Chloroflexota bacterium
CCAGTGGCCCAGGATCATCGCGGCGAACACACCACCGGTGGCGGCCGTGAGGACGAGCAGCTGCAGGAACAGTGGCACGGCGGCGGGGAAGCCCCCGCCCCACCCGAGGGCACCCGCGAGGAGCGCGGCAATGCCTGCCCCGAGGCCCGTAAGACCAAGCGCCGGGGCCCTCCCCCGCCGGGCAATCACGACGACGTAGGCCAGGGCAACCACCGCGAAGATCGCCAGGGCCGCGCGCCGCGGCGCATCGAAGGCCGGATCGGACACGATGGCGGAACCCGGGACGGCCGATGGCAGCGCGCTGTCGGAGAGATACGCGAGGATGCCGAAGAGGCCGGCGCAGAGTGCGGTGAAGGCTAGGAAGCCGCGTGTTGCATCCGTCCGGAGCCGGCCGAGCAGGACCGCCGCGAACGCCCCCACGGCCAGACCGGTCAACACCGTCCAGTTGATGTACGCCAGGTTTTCGGCGATTCGTTCTTCGGCAGGCACCGTTCGAGTGTAGCGATGCCATCCCGCACCGTCGGATCCGCGCCCGCGGTGTCTGCGCCAGCGACGCGCGGACGGCTACGATGGGCCGGGGAGGCTCGCTAGGAGGTGCGCCCGATGGCTCTCGATCGCGACACGCGCTTCACCTGGTATGGCCATTCCTGCCTCGAGGTGACGACGCCGGGGGGCAAGACGCTCTTGCTCGACCCGTGGTTCGGCAATCCAAGGAGCCCGAAGACGGCCGACTCCGTCGACCGCTGCGACGTCCTGCTCGTCAGCCACGGCCACTTCGACCACATGGGGCAGGGCGACGCGGTGGGCATCGGAAGCCGGCTCCAGCCAGCCTGGCCGTGCATGCACGAGCTGAGCCTGTGGCTCGGCCGCAACCTGGGCGGCGGCCGCGAGGGCGTGATCGGCATGAACGCCGGTGGCACCGTCGAGACCAACGGGATCAAGGTCACCATGACGCCCGCGATTCATTCGGCCGGCGACTGGAACGGCGACGGGGCCACCACCCTGTACCTGGGCGATCCGATCGGCTTCGTGGTCGAGCTCGAGAACGGGTTCCGGTTCTACTTCGCCGGCGACACGACCGTGTTCGGCGACATGCGGCTCATCGGTGAGCTGTACCGACCGGACCTGGCGCTGCTGCCGATCGGCGGGCACTACACGATGGGACCCCGAGAGGCGGCTCTCGCGGTGGAGATGCTGGGCGCGAAGAACGTGCTGCCGATCCATTACGGGACGTTCCCGATCCTGACCGGAACCCCGGCCGCCTTGCGGGACGAGCTCGCGGCGCGGGGCGTCCGCGACGTGACCGTCCACGAGCTTCAGCCAGGCGAGACGCTCAATTAGGTCTCGCTTGGCAACAACGTCGGTAGGCATCACACCTGGAAGGACCCGGCAATGGATGGACAAGACCTCGTCGCGCGCAACGCGGCCTCGCGCCAGCGACTCCGAGACTTGGTCGCGCCCTCGTCCGGTCACGATCGGTCTCCCCTCGCTCGGTCGGCCATCGCGACGAGCCTCGCCCATCTGGCCTTCTGGGACCGTTTCGTCTACGCGCGTTGGAACCAAGCTGCCGAGCGAGGGCTGGAAGCCCCGCCCGAGATCGCGGATGCACACACCCAACTTGTCAACGACGCCGGGTTTCCACAATGGCGGACGATCCCGTTCGAGGATGCGGCCAGAGACGCACTCGCTGTGGCCGAGACCCTCGACGGGCTCATCGAACGGATCGATCCGCAGGTTGCAGAGCGCCTGATCGCCGCTGGGCGCGGTCGCCTGGTCGATCGCTCAATTCACCGCAACGAGCACCTGGACGACCTGCAAACCGATAGCGATCACCGACTAGGGGGATGGGCGGAGCGTAGACCGGTTCACGACGGCTCCGTGGGACGTCCTGCGACGACTCGCTGCCCTTCCTTTGGCTGGCAGCGGCCCAGGCAACAAGGGACCGCTCCGGCTCTGGGCCGGAGCGGTCCGAGATTGTGCTCGTCAGCGGCGCCGGCGAGCGATTAGGGACCAGGATGCGACAGCACCGATGCTGCCGATCAGCAGGAGCACCACCACGAAGGGCATCGTCGGGGAGGGACTATCACCCGTCGGGGCGGCTCGCTCGAGGGTCGCCGTGTTTGGAGGCGTCGGAGTAGCTCCGCCGCCACCGGCAGTGGTCTCAGCCTGACTGCCGGTCATGCCCAAGACGCTTCCGGTGCCGCCTTGGCCACTCGGGCCTTGTCCAGTATTCCCGGCCCCACCAGTCGCGCCGTTTCCGGCGCCACCAGTTCCGGCGTTCGCTGTCGCACCGGCGGCGATCGTTGCCGCGATCGCCGAAGCCGTCTGCGTGGCCTGGGCTTGCGCAGACAGGTTCGTCGCGAGACCTACGAAGGACCTCGTAGCGGCCCGGATGGCAGCAACTTCGCCGCGCAGGGCCGCCTTCATCCGCGCCGAGGTCGACGCAGCGATTGCGGCTTGTCCTGCATGCACTTGGGCCTCGAGCATGGCCTTGGCCTGCCCCAGCGCCTCGATGGTGCCCGCCTCGGCGACCAGCTGGGCCTGCATAGCGCCCGCCAACTGGGCCGAACCGTTGATCGAGAGTGAAGTCGACACGGAGGCGGCAGCCTGCTCGGCCTGGATCTGGGCCTGGAGCGAAGAAACCACTTGGGCGAAGACTGCGGCGGACGCCTGTTCAGTCTGAACTTGGGCCGTCAGAGCGGCATGGAACTGGGCCGTCGTGCCGGCAGCGACGGATGCGCGCTGGGCCGCCACCTGCGCCTGAAGCGCGCCCGACGCATTTGCGAGGGCAGTTCGTGTGGCGTTCTGCGCCGCGATCGCGCTGTTCACGCCCGCGGCAAGCTGAGTCGAAGTCGACACGGCGAGCATCGCCTGCTCCGATCCGATCTCGGCCCGCAGGCTCGTGTCCGTTCCAGCCATCGCCTCAAGCGTCGACAGCTCGGCCGCGATCTCGGCCTTCAGGGCGGCACCGAAGGACGCCCCGGCGTGCGCGTTGGCCTTGGCGGCCGTTTCCTGGGATCCGCTTCCCTGCGCCGCGCCGGCCGGGCAATCGACCCAGAAGACCTTGTGCTTGATGTTCTGGCTGTTGCGGCCCTCCCAGAAGACCTTGTAGTGGCCATTGGGCAGGGTGTAGGCATCCGGGGCTGGAGGCGTTCGGTACTCGCCATTGGCGTCAGTGGTGTAGGTACCCGCCAGGACGACCGAACCATCGCCGGTCGGAGACCAGGAGCGGATCTGCCAGCTACCGCTCTGCGCGGCATCGGCAAAGAAGAAGTGAAGATGGAAGGTGCAAACGTGAGGCTGATTCCGAACCTCGGGACTCGGCTCGGCACCGCCGTCATGGACTTTGACCGTCCCGTTATTGCCAGGTGCGCCCGTCGGCCCTGCCGCCAGCGATGCCGGCACGAGCAAGCTCAAGGCAGCGAGGGCCACGAGGGCGAACCATAGGATTGCGACTTTGGGGCCGCTCGCACCAAATCGGCCAGATGGAGAGAACATGCAGAATTCTCCGCGAGGCCGGCACTCTAGTCGACCGATCCGCCACGCCGGCGAGCAACGTCCAGCCGACGCTCCACTGGGGATGGCGGCCGAACCCCCGGAGTGACCGCGAAGCGTTCTTGCGACCATGGAACCACGCTTCCACGGTACTTTTGGATGACCATCGGCCGCATCCGATATGTCAACCGCATAACAGCGGGACCCTCGGCTTCTCTGGTCTCGCCAGCTTCGTCTCGCGGAAGCGAGAGATCGCTGCTCATCCAACGGGCATGAGTCAACGCGGCGTCGTGCTGGTCGCCAGCGGGGGGATCACGCATCGTTTGACGGCGACCCGCGGGGGGCGATGATGGCCTCGAAAGGTCGTGGTCCCATGACAATGCTCTCGCACCTCGATGGCAGGAGGCTCTGGTTCGTCACCCTTGTGACCATCGTCGCGATCCTTGCGGTCAACTACATCGTCTCCGGTCCGGCCCACGTCGGCTCCCCGATCGTCGTGCGCCTCGCTGCGGCGGCGATCGTCACCGCCTTCGTCGCCGTTGCCAAGATCGCCGCCGGACCGCGAGCCGCGGCCGTGACGGGTGTGGTGGGGGTTCTGATCGCCGTCGTGCTGCTCACCCGGCTGGCATAGCCGTCCGGATCTTCCGCCTCCTCAAACTGATGCGCTACCAAGGAGAGCGGTAGGTTGACATCGACCGTGACCGAGATGGCAAGGACGATGAATGGGCAACCCGACGAGCTGCGACGGATCCTGTCGGACTGGGGACCGATCAAGGTCGCAATGGAACGCATCGCGGGGCGGCGCGTCTTCGTCGTCGGCACGGGCACGAGTTGGCATGCCGCAAATCAAGGCGCGTATTTCCTTCGGCTTGCCGGCGTCGACGCCCTGGCGATGTCTGCCGCGGATTGCGCTCTGTGGGGCCCGCGGCCGAGCCGGCCTGACGCCCTTGTACTGCTCAGCCATCGCGGCACGAAGCGTTTCACGAGCGACGTGCTGAAGCGGGCACGCGGCGATGGGGTCCCGACCGTGGCGATCGGAGGTGAAGGTGCGCCAGGCGTCGACATCGCGACCGTGACCCAGGAAACCTCCCCCACCTTTACTGCCAGCCATCTCGGCGCGCTCGCCCGCCTTGCCCAGCTCGCTGTTGCCTTGGGCGCCGAACTCGGACCGCTCGAGGCAGTCCCGGGGGCGGTCGCGACCACACTTCAATCGCCGGCGACGATCGTCGAGGTGCCGGACCGTGGCCTCGAATTCGTCGGAGCCGGCCCGAATCAGTGGACCGCTTCAGAAGGCGCGCTCAAGGCGCGCGAAGCGGCGCGCTTGTTCACTTCCGGGCTCGCGATGGAGCAACTCCGCCACGGGCCGGGGTTCGCGCTCGGCCCGCAAGACGCTCTTGTCTGCCTCGACGGCGGGGGGCCGGCATCCGCGCGGCTCAGCGAAGTCGCCAGCGCCATCGAAGCCCGCGGTACGCGCGTGCATCGATTCGCTGCTCGCGATCTCGGAGAACCGCTTTCCGTCTTTGCTTTGACCGCCACCGTCCAGCGCATCGCGCTGGACTTCGCGGTCCAGCTCGGGACGGATCCGGACCACGTCAGTTCCCCGGAATGGGACGCGATCGAACTCTAGGTCGCGGTTCCCTCTTCGTCGCGTAGATGCAGAACGTCGCCTGGCGCAGTCATCCGTGGGCCCTCCAATCGCGAACCACTCCAAGGAAGTCGCCGGGGAACGCCAGCGATTGCGAGGCGCCCAAGCCCGGCCCCCTGGGACGCGAGGAGGGCCCATCGTCAACTGCCGTCTACCGCTGTCCCCCCACAAGAGGCATCTTGTCCGATTGGGTCCCGGCCGAACATGGCCTGGACTCGTCGCTGGAGGAGCTCGACCTCATGCACTCTCGACGCACCGCAGCCATCGCGATCGGCCTGCTCATGTTGGCAGGGCTGGTCGCGGCGGCGGGCACCGGCCCCATCCTCGTGACCGGCGCCGACCACCTTGATTCACCGCTCGTCAAGATCGACGGGCGGATCGATCTCACGGATCTCTATGCATTTCGCTGGGGACTGAACTCGTCGGTCCTGGCATTGAACGTCAACCCGCTGACGAGTCCCGCGTCAACCAAATTCGCATACTTCCGGCCAGGCGCTCTGTACGAATTCAAGATCGATACGAACCTCGACGGGCGCGCAGACGTTGCCTATCGAGTCCGGTTCTTTAACCTCCAATCGAAGACCGATGGGTCACGATTCCAGACCTACATCGTCAAACGCGCCACCGGCGCGGCCGCGAATCGGCACGAGTGGACCGGCACGACGATCGCGGTTGGTAGTACGACCGCATACGGCCACACGCTGCGCATCGCGCCAGTGCTCGGCGGCGGCAAAGCGTTCGCCGGCCCGCGAGACGATCCTTTCTACTTCGACCTCGTCGGGTTCAAACACCTGAAGGAAAGGCTGCTGGCTGGCTCGACGACGCTCGGAGCGCCGGGCGAAACAGCCAACTGCGCGCTTGCGGACACCGATCCCTCGGCGCACCTGCTGGCGTGCTTCACGGGTACCGACACGTTCGCCGGGACCAACGTGAGCAGCATCGTCCTCCAGCTGCCGAACGGCATGATCGGAGGTTCGGGCCACACGATCGGGATCTGGGCAACCACCTCGATGCAGATCGACGGCGGTTACCAGCAGATCGACCGCATGGCTCGCCCGGCGATCAACACCGTGTTCAACGTGACCGACGCACAGAAGGACATCGCCAACGTCACCGGCCCGCGAGACGACCGGACCCAGATGCTGGCGCGGACCAAGGCCGTGCTCGGGGCGTTCAATAACGTTCTCACCAGCAACAGCCTGTCCGCCTACAGCGCGGCGCAGATCGACGCGATCGCGCACGTCCTGCTCCCGGACGAGCTGACCTACAAGGTTGCTGACGGCCACGGCTTCGCGTGGTTCGCAGGAAACGGCAGCGCCTCCCTTGCCAATCTCCGGCTGAACGGTCGTCGCCCGATCGACGACGTGATCAACGCGGAGTTCGGGCTCGTTACCAACTTCCACATCACCAGCGACGGCGTCGATGCGAACGACGTCGCATTCCCAGGGACGTTCCCGTACCTGGCGGCGCCGCACTGATGGCGCAACCCGGTGTCACGTCCCTCCCATAGCCCTTGGTCCCGGGTCAGCTGCCACGCCGGCCCGGGACCGAAACCCTGAGGCTCGAATCTGATGACCGCCCTCACGCGGGCCTGGACGCTCCCCATGCGGGCCCTGCTCATCCTCGTGACGATGATCCTCCTCGCCGCGGTCACGCAGCTTTTGGGAGCCGGCCAGCACCCTCGAGCACCCGCCCAGCAACCGCCGGCGGATGCGGGGGCCGGTCTGCCTCGAACCGCACCTGCGGACCTCGATTCGGGCACCGGCGCAACGACCGGCGACCCTGCGGACCTGGTCCGTATCAACGCCGACATCGCGTTCTGGTCCTCGCGTTTCCAGAAGAACCGCCTGGACTTCGTCAGCGCGAACCAATGGGGTCTCAACGAGATCGCGCTGGGACGGGAGACCGGCGACGTGACGGCCTATCTTCGAGCCAACGCGGCCTTCGAAGCGTCGATTGGGACCTTCGCGGCCAACCCGGGCGCCATCGATGCCAAGGCGGGCGTGCTCGTCTCCCTCCATCGTTTCGAACAAGCTCGCGACCTCGCCTCGACCGAGCTCGTCAAGTACCCGGGCGACCAGACGGCACTTGCGACGCTGGGTGATGCCAAGCTCGAGCTTGGCGACGTCGCTGGCGCACGGGTCGCCTATGACAAAGCCGTCGCTCTCGGATCGTCGGCAGCGTTGTTGGTTCGCGAGGGCCATCTTGCCTTCATCGTCGGCGACACACGAACAGCACTGGCCGACTCGCGGGCCGCGGTTGCCGCGGGGGATCAGGAAGGTGCCGAAGGCGAGCGGGCGGCCTTCTATCGTTATCAGCTCGGCGACACCCTGATTTCGACCGGCGACCGAGCCGGCGCGCAGGCCGCCTATGCAGATGCGTTGCGGCAGGATCCACGCTCATTCCTGGCCCTGTCGGGACTCGCCCGGGTGGCCGCCGCCAACGGCGACCTGACGGAGGCGATCAGCTTGCTTTCGAACGCGATTGCGGTGGTGCCACAGCCCGAATTTGCGGCTCGACGCGCGGATCTCTACGTCCTTCGAAACGCGACGGGCGATCAGACGCGAGCCGCCGACGATATGGCCACCGTGCAGGCCATCGCGCAACTCGCCGGGGAGGCTGCCAACGTCTACGACCGAGCCCTGTCTTTGTACCTGGCGAATCACGGGTTGGAACCCGCGCGGGCGCTGTCACTCGCCCAGAACGAGCTCACCGCGCGCAAGGACGTCTATGGCTATGACGCCGCTGCGTGGGCCCTGCTTGCGGCCGGACAGGCGAGCGACGCCGACGCGATGATGGCCAAGGCGCTCGCGTTTGGGACACGAGATGCAAAGCTTCTGTACCACGCCGGCATGATCGCGGCTGCCGTCGGTGACCGAGGACGAGCAATCGACGCCCTGCGGGCAAGCCTGGCCCTCGACCCGAGCTTCGACGCCTTTCAGGCAGAGCGGGCTCGACAGACGCTGGCCGGACTCTGATGCGCTTAGGTCGGCCGGTCCGCGGACCCAGAGGACACCGGCTGGTCGGTCTCGGAAGTCTCTGCCGGTTGCGACGTCACGGCCTGGTCGACCCCCTCCGGCGTTTCCTCGCCGCCGTCGATGGCGTTCCGGAAATCCCGGATCGCGCGACCGAGTGCGGCCCCCGTCTCGGGCAACTTCCCAGGCCCGATCACCAGAAGCGCGACCACCAGGATGATGACGAGATGCAGGGGAGACAAAGCACCCATGACTGGCTCCTCACGAATTCTGCGGCGTCCGCCTTTCGAGAATGCCCCGTCCCTCTTTCTCCAGCTTACGCCTGAGGCTCATTTGGGTACCGACTATGCCGAGCGCAGGACAAGCGCGCGCGTGCGCCGGATCCAACGATCGCCGCTGAGCGACCCGTAATATCGTGGTCTCATGCTTTGCGGGACCTTCCCGGGCTACGGCGTGCGACCTGGATGGCTCGTCCGTGCGCGACTCGCTGGGATGGATCGGTGCCGCGGCAGGGGACCTGTCGGACCGATAGGCGTCCGAGGAGCGATGACCCCTCAACTTAGGCACCGAGGAGGAGAGATGGACCAGGACAATCGAGCGACCTTGGAGCGCACCCTCGAAGCGACCTTCCGCAGCGACTTCGAAGCTGCAGGTCTCGCCATGGCCGACGACGCCGTGGTCGAGTGGCCCCAGTCGGGCGAACGGATTGTCGGCCGACAGGCGTGCCTGACCGTATACAAGAATTATCCGGGCGGGTCGCCGGCGTACCAGCTCCGGCGAATCACAGGCGGTCCGGACGTTTTCACCGTCGAGGCGCGAGGCGACTATGGCGGGGAGATCGTCTACCTGACGAGCATCGTCGAGTTCCGCGAGGGCAAGATCTCGAAGCAGACCGACTATTTCGCCAGCGCGTTCGCCGCTCCGGCGTGGCGCTCTCAATGGGTCCAGAGGGTGGATGCGGTCTAACAGCGCCTTGACTGGCTGATGGCCCTGGCAACGCGGGCTCGCATGAAGCGTGCGACGGACTTCGGTCGGCCTCACAAGTCGCTCGCCAGACCCTACCCGCGGACCCCGGCGATGGCGGCAGGACTGGCGGGTCACATCTGGACATGCGAGGACATCGCCGCGCTACTCGACTGAGGTCTTTACCCGCATCGCCCGTCCCGCAACAATGGCCGCGAATGAGGAGCGCCGGGATGACGGCGGGCAACACGCTGCAACCGAGGCTGGTGTTGCTGTGCGGCCTGCCTGCATCGGGCAAGACGATGCTCGCGCGCGAGCTTGCGGAGGCCTATGGCGCGGTGCGGCTCAACCCGGATGAGTGGGAGTCGGCGTTGGAGGTTGATCCGTTCGACGAGGGCTTCCAAGCCAGGCTCGAAGCGGAATTCTGGGAACTTACGCAGCGGCTCCTCTTGCTGGGAACCTCGGTTGTGCTCGAATGGGGTTTCTGGGCTCGCTCGGAGCGCGACGAGAAGCGCGAGGCCGCACGAGCGCTCGGCGTAGCGGTCGAACTCCGTTTCCTCGATGCGCCCTACGATGAGTTGATGAGGCGGGTCGTGGCTCGTCACGCCGTCGGCGGCATCGCCATCACCGAGAGTCACATGGAGCGGTATCGAGGCATCTTCCAGCCGCCGACAGACGATGAGCTGGCCCTGTATGACCCCCCTCTAGCCGATTCAAACTGAGACACTACCGTGCGACGCGGCGGGTTGACTCTGGAGTCGATCGTCGTTTGGATCAGGAGCGCAGAGCTTCCGACCGCTCGCTGCCTCTGCGTCCGACTTCGTCCAGCCGCCCGAAAAGGAAGGCACGTTCGGCGTCGCTCGGTGCGAGGTCGGCCGCGCGAGCGTAGGCCCGCGCGGCGTCGGCCGGTCGTCCAAGACGTCGCAGAAGGTCGGCCCGCGCGGCGTGGAAGAGGTGGTAGTCGGCAAGATCGAGGTCGTCAAGCAGCGCCAGCGCGGCGCGTGGCCCCTGCACCTCGCCCACGGCGATGGCCCGATTCAACGCGACAACCGGAGTGGGAGAGATCGCAAGGAGCTGGTCGTACAGAGTGAGGACCTGGCTCCACTCGGTCGCCTCGATTGACGCCGCGTCGGCGTGGACCGCGTTGATAGCGGCCTGGATCTGGTACGGGCCGGCACGGTTCCGGCGAAGGCAGGCGCGGACGATCGCCTGGCCCTCCTGGATCATCGTCCGGTCCCACACGGTGCGGTCCTGATCGCGGAGCAGGACGAGGGAGCCGTCTGCGGCGAACCTGGCCGGCCAGCGGGACTCCGTCAGGAGGAGCAGCGCGAGCAGTCCGGCGACCTCGGCCTCGTCGGGCATCAAGCTGACGATCGAACGGGCGAGCCGGATGGCCTCCTGGCGTAGGCCGTCGCCGGACGGTCCGCCAGTGCCCGCGTTGTAGGTCAGGTAGAGGACGGCCAGGACCGGACGAAGCCGGTCTGGCAGTTCAGCCTCGGACGGCACCCGGTACGGGATGTGCGCCGCCTTGATCTTGTGCTTGGCCCGGACGAGACGCTTGGCCATGGTCGGCTCGGTGACGAGGAAGGCGCGGGC
The DNA here is from genome assembly GCA_005883615.1 of Chloroflexota bacterium. Taxonomy (GTDB): domain Bacteria; phylum Chloroflexota; class Limnocylindria; order Limnocylindrales; family CSP1-4; genus CF-16. The sequence continues at coordinate 10,675 of VBEC01000067.1, forward strand.
CACCTCATCGGTGGTGAGGCCACCGAGCAGTCGCAACGTCAACGCGATCTGTGCCTCGGTCGAGAGGGCCGGGTGGCAGCAGGTGAAGATGAGTCGGAGTCGGTCGTCCTGCACGGGCCCGGCCTCCTCTTCCGACGTCTCCTCGGTGCCCTCGACGACCAGCCCAAGGAGTTCGCGTCCTCGCGATTCGCGACGAAGGTGATCGATGGCTCGATTTCGAGCGGTCGTCGTGATCCAGCCACCCGGGTTCGGGGGCAGGCCCTCGACGGGCCACTTCCGGAGGGCGAGGGCGAATGCCTCCTGGACCGCGTCCTCGGCGAGGTCGATGTCACCGAAGATGCGTATCAGGGTGGCCACCGACCGACCGGACTCTTCGCGGAAGATGCGCCCGATTAGCGCGTCGTCGACGATGGGCAAGGATCAGCCGCCGGCCGTGTCCACGAATGGCCAGACCTCGATCGGCGCCGAGATCGTGCGCGTCACCTTCGACGCCCAGCCGAGCGCGGCGTCCAGATCGGCGGCCTCGATGATGTAGAAGCCGCCCAGGTGCTCCTTCGCCTCCACGAAGGGGCCGTCCGTGGTCACCACCTCGCCACCGGAGACACGCACGACGCTTGCCGTGTCGGCGTCGTGCAAGCGGCCGGAGAAGACCCATGCGCCTGCGGACTTCATGTCGGTCTCGAGCGCTTGGATCTCCTGCCAGGAGTGCTGCATCTGCTCGTCGGTCATCGCCTCGCGGGCCTCTCCGTCGGCCATGTGGACGGAAAGCAGGTATCGCGGCATGGGTTGCTCCTCGTGGTGGCTGGCAGGTCCAGCCTCTCACCTCACTACGAACGGCGTTCGGCGCGATGGACATGCCCGTCGCGCATTCTCGATCTTCCACCGCGGCTGAGCACTGGGCGGCAGCTGTCGTGGATGAACCTATGGCGTCGCACGTGGTAAAGTGAGCGAGTCGGCAATGTTCTGGTAGATTTGAGTAGGTTTGGTGACTCGCTCGGCGTCCCGCGACCCAGAGTGGGTCGGCCTCTCGGAGGCAAGCCACGTGCTCGGCGTCTCGCCTGCCACCCTGCGCCGTTGGAGCGATGCCGGCCGCATTCGGGTGTTCACGACGCCCGGTGGCCACCGCAGGTTCTCGCGGGCCGCCTTGGAGCGTCTCCTCCCGGCAGATCGATCGCGCCGTCCATCGATTGGTGGCGCGGGGCTGACGCCGGGCCGGATCGCGCGGACGTACCGGCGAGCGAGCCGCGATGTCGCTCCGGAATTGCCCTGGGTGCTCACCCTGAGCGACGAGCAGCGCCTGCTCTTCCGGGAACGCGGCCACGTCCTCGCCGCAAGCCTCCTGCAGTACCTCGATGCGACGCAGCCCGAGGCGGCGGCTTATCACCTGAAGGAGGCATCGGGCTCGGCCGCCGAATATGGCAACGTCGCCGCGGCCCTGGGTCTATCCCTCAGCCAGACCGTCGAAGGGTTCCTCCGCTTCCGCGCACCGTTCCATCATGAGTTGGCGGTCGCGGCCCGCCGACGAGGGTTCGACACGGCCGAAACGACCGACCTGCTCGAAACCGCCGAGCGGGCGATGGACAAGCTGCTCGTGGCGACGATGACAGGCCACAGCCTTGCCTCAAGCCGGGGCAAGCGCAGGGTGCCGAGAGCCACAACCATCGGCGAGGCCCAGGAGGCATGAACCAGCCGGTACATGGCGAGATCGTCGCGCTCGTCACCCACGCGCGTCAGGTCCCCGCACTCGAGCGCGAGCGCTTCGCTGCCCGACTCCGCGACGAATGGACCGGCCGAGCGCTCATTCTCGAGACTTGCCACCGCGTGGAGGGGTACGTCGTCGGCACAGTCGATGCCGACCAGAGAGCGCTCGGAGACTCGCTTCCGGCCGGCGGGAAGGCTCTGACCGGCGACTCCGCAGTGCGCCACGCGATCACCGTCGCGATCGGGCGCGACTCGGTCGTCGTCGGTGAGGACCAGGTCCTGCACCAGCTCCGGACGTCGGTTGACTCAGCTCGGGCCGCAGGTGCCCTCGACCCGGTCCTCGAGCGGCTGTTCGCGGTCGCGTTGCAGGCGGGGCGTCGCGCGCGATCGTGGCGACATGGCCCACCGCGGTCGCTCGCCGACGTGGCCCTGGCCTCGATCGAGCGGCAATCGGGCCCGCTTCACGGTCGCGACATCCTCATCGTCGGCGCCGGGCGGATGGGTCGTCTGGCCGCGAAGGCGGCCGTGGCGTCCGGGGCATCGGTGGCCATCGCGAATCGCTCGGCCGATGGCGCGGAGGCGTTGGCGGCCACCACCGGCGCTCGCATCGAGCCCTTCGACACCGGCGTCCGGATCGGCGCGTTCGACGGTGTCGTGGTGGCTCTCGCCGGGCCGTGGCCGATCAGTGCAGCCACGATCGACGCGTTGCGTGGCAGCACAACCGTGGTCGTTGACCTGTCGGTGCCAGCGGCCGTCCCGGCCAGGGCCGCGGAGATCCTCGGCGCGCGCCTCATAACGGCCGACGCCCTCGCGCTCGTGGAGTCCGAAGCTCGGGAGCCCCAGGACAAGACGGCTGCTCGATTCGAGGCACTTATCGACCGCGCGACGTCGGAGTTCCTGCGGTGGCTAAAGGGCCGCGACGGACGCGCTGCGGCCGAGGCCCTTATCAACTATGCCGATCGGGAGCGCGAGGCAGAGCTTGCGGCCCTCTGGCGGCGGCTGCCCACCCTGGAACCTGAGACTCGGGACGCGATCGAGGGGATGACACGGCACCTGGCCACTCGACTCCTTCGAGAGCCACTCGAGCGCCTCGGCCGCGATTCGGATGGGCGCGACGAGCGCGCCGTGCGCGACATCTTCTCGCTGTGACCGGCCATCGGATTGCGATCGGGTCGCGCGGCAGCACGCTGGCGCTGGCTCAGGCACGGCTGGTTCAGGAAGCGCTCGACCGGGAGGGACGGGCGACGCGGATCGTCATCATCGAAACCGAGGGCGATCGCCGAGCACCCGACACCGCGTGGGGTGAGGGAGCCTTCGTCGCCGCCATCGAGCGAGCGCTGCTGGAGGGCCGGGTCGACGTGGCTGTCCACAGCGCGAAGGACGTCCCGACAGACCAGGATCCCCGGCTCTCGATCGCTGCCTATCTCTCCCGCGCCGATGCCCGCGATGCGCTCGTCGTCCGGAGCGACGCCACCTTTCGGAGCCTCGCTGATCTACCGCCCGGCTCTCGTATCGGCACCGACAGCCCGCGGCGGACCGGCTTCTTGCTCGCCCAGCGACCTGATCTCGTGGTCCATGCGCTACACGGCAACGTCGACACTCGACTCAAGCGGCTCGATTCAGGTGAAACCGATGCACTCGTGCTCGCGTGCGCAGGATTGGACCGCCTCGGGCTCGGCGACCGCATCGCCGAGCGGCTCGCGCCCAAGATCGTGCCACCGGCACCGGGGCAGGGCGCGATCGCGATCCAGATTCGGCGCGACGACGCGCGGATGCTTGCCTTGGCCGCGGCCATCGACGATCCACGGACGCGTCGGGCGGTCGAGGCCGAGCGATTGTTCCTGACCGCGTCCGGAGGAGGCTGCCGCGCACCGATCGGGGCGCTGGCGAGCATCCTCGGGGACGAGCTGGACCTCCTCGGGGCGTGGGCCAGCCCGGATGGCTCCCATACGGCCTTCGCTCACCGCCGTGGTCCCGTTGGGGCCGGCGAGGATCTCGCACGCGCGCTCGCGGCGGAGCTCGGCTGGGGCTCCAGCTCTCCAACAGCGGTCGGCAGCGTCGAACCGGACAAGCGGGGCACGGTGACTGGCCGTGTCCTCGTGACGCGGGCGGCCGCGCAGGCGGGCGACCTCGTCGCGGCGCTTCAGGAGGCCGGGCTCAGTCCTATACCGGTTCCGTCGATCGAGGTCGAGTTCGATGCACCGGGGGGAGACCTCGATGCCGCGGCGCGGCTGCTGCACACCTACCGATGGGTGGTCGTCACGAGCGCGAACGGCGCACAGGCCGTGCTCGAGGCGGTCCAGCGTGTGCGGATGGAGACCCGGGGACCATCCTGGGCAGCCATCGGACCGGCAACGCGGCGTGCCCTCGAACGCGAAGGCATCGCGGTCGAATTCCAGCCCAGCCAAGGCAGCGGGGTGGCTATGGCGAACGAACTTCCGGTCGTAGCCGACGACCGAGTGCTCGTGATTCGAGGGGACCTTGCCGACGGGGAGCTTGCCGTCGCGCTGCGAGCACGGGGGACGGAGGTCAACGACGTCATCGCCTACCGAACGCGCGAAGCCCCTGAGAGTTCGCGCGGACTCCTTCGAATGGCGATGGCGGCCGGGCCAATCGCCGCCGCTGTCTTCACGAGTGGTTCGACCGTCCGGGGCCTGTTGGCGCTAGGGCAGGTCGATTCGATTGACGTGCGGTCATATCAGGCGGCGTGCATCGGTCCCGAGACCGCCGACGAGGCTCGCGCCGCAGGGTTCCGAATCCTCGCCGTCTCTCCGACACCGGACTCGGACGCGCTCGCAACGGCAACCGCGACCGCCCTCGCCCTCCAGGCACAGGAGACATCATGACGCTCGACCTCGAGGCACCGCCCTGGTCGGCCCCCGCCGTCGGGACGGCCGCCCGGCCCATCCGACCCCGCCGGTTGCGGCGTACGCCTGCGCTCCGGGCGCTGGTTCGTGAGACCCGCCTTCATCCTTCGATGCTCGTGGCTCCGCTGTTCGTCCACCCCGGATCGGGTCGGAGCGAGCCGATCCAGTCGATGCCCGGCCAGGCGCGGCTCACGCCGGACCTCGCGGCGCAGGAAGCCGCCCGACTCGCCGACCTCGGCGTGGGCGGCATCTTGCTGTTCGGTCTGCCGGAGGAGAAGGACGCCATCGGCTCGGGAGCGTCGGCCGACGACGGGATCGTCCAGGACGCCTTGCGCCGGATCCGCGCGCTCGAGCTACCACTCGTCACGATCGCGGACACGTGCCTGTGCGAGTACACGGACCACGGCCACTGCGGCCCGCTCGCGGTCGACGGGAGCGTCGACAACGACGCGGCCTTGACTCGATTGGCGGCGACGGCCGTGAGCCAGGCGCGGGCTGGAGCCGACCTCGTGGCGCCTAGCGCGATGATGGACGGCCAGGTTGCGGCGATCCGGGCAGCCCTGGACGCTGCAGGCTTCGAGCAGACGGCGATCATGGCCTACGCCTCCAAGCACGCCTCGGCCTTCTACGGGCCCTTTCGCGAGGCTGCCGACAGCGCGCCCGCGTTCGGGGACCGGCGCGGCTACCAGATGGACCCGCCCAACGGCCGCGAGGCGCTCCGCGAGATGTCGCTCGACGTCGCCGAAGGCGCCGACATCCTGCTGGTCAAGCCGGCACTGCCCGGGCTTGATCTCGTCGCCGCGGCACGGGCGCGGTTCGATCTCCCGATAGCGGCGTACCAGGTCTCCGGCGAGTTCGCGATGATCGAGGCCGCCGCCGAACGCGGCTGGCTCGATCGGCGGCGCGCGACGACGGAGGCCGTCACCGCGATCGTCCGGGCTGGGGCCAGCATCGTCATCACCTATGCCGCGGCGGACCTCGCGACCTGGATTCGAGACGAACGATGAGCGCCGACGACCAGGTTTACGTTCAGGCGCTCGCGCTCGGACTCGATCCTGCATGGCGGCGCCGGCCCGACGAGGAACGCCACGATGACGGTTTCCGTTTCGGTGAGGCCGAAGCGGCGGCCGAGCTCCACGGCGTCCGGAGCATCAGCTACTCCTCGATCGGCCTCGAACCGGGGGTCGACGTGCTGTTCTGGCGGATGGCCGCGAGCGTCGACCTCCTCGAGTCGGCGGCGGCGGCGCTCCTGCGGGCGGGCATGGGGCGCTGGCTGACGGTGACGCATTCGCTCATCGGCCGGATTGGTTCCTCGCAGTACGTGCGAAAGCCGACCGACCAGGAGCAGTCGCTGTTCGGCGGCGATCGCTCGCGCTACCTCGTCGTCTATCCGTTCACGAAGACCACCGATTGGTATCTCCTTTCGAAGGAGGCCCGACAAGGCGTGATGAACGAGCACATGCGGGTCGGCCACGACTACCCGACCATCCGCCAGGCGCTGGCTTATTCGTTCGGGCTCGACGCACAGGACTTCGTCGTCGCCTACGAGACCGACGACCTCGTCGCGTTCGGCGATCTCGTTCGCGCGCTGCGGGCGACCGAGAGCCGGCGATCCACGGTCAGCGATACCCCCATCCTGCTCGGGATTCGCCGTCCGATCGACGAGATCCTCACCTTGCTCGGGACCGGCTGATGGCAGGGACCTCGGTGGGATCGCGGACGGCCTCGGTCATCGAGCGCGCTGAGCGCCTATTCCCGGGGGGAGTCAACAGCCCGGTGCGCGCCTTCCAGGCCGTAGGGCGATCACAGCTC
>VBEC01000068.1 GCA_005883615.1 Chloroflexota bacterium
CACGCGCTCGTCATCCGCGTTCAGGACCGCCGTTCCATAGGACGGCAGGGCTTCCACGAGCTCGCCCTTCGCCCGCTCGATGGCGTCGATGGTCCCGAGCCGGGAAAGGTGGACGCCAAGCACGGCAGTAACGACCCCGATCCTGGGCTGCGCGATGCGCGCCAACTCGGCGATCTCGCCGCCGGCGTACATGCCCATCTCGAGGACCGCTGCCTCGTGCTCTGGACCGAGCCGCAGGATCGTGAGCGGCAGCCCGATCTCGTTGTTCTGGTTGCCCTCGTTGCGAAGCGTCTTGAAGCGGCGCGCCAGCACGGCCGCCGCGGCTTCCTTCGTGGACGTCTTGGCGATGCTGCCCGTCACCCCGACGACCAGCGGGCTGAAGCGCGCCCGCCAGGCGGCCGCGAGCGTGCCCAGGCCAGCCGTGACATCGGGGAGAAGGACGACGCTCACGTCGCCCAGGCTGTCCAGCTGAGCCGGGGACGGGGCCTCGGAGACAAGAAGACCCGCCGCGCCGGCCTTCACGGCGTCGGCCAGGAACCGATGGCCGTCCGTGCGCTCGCCGGGCAGGGCGGCGAACAGCTCGCCGGGCCTGACCAGTCGTGAATCGACGGCCGCCCCGCGCATCGGGCGACTCGACGTCCGCAGGAGGCGGCCGGTCGTCAGGGACGCGAGCTCGCCCGCGCTGAATGCCGTCGAGACCGCTTCCGTGCGATGGGGCGGCGACGACGCGAGCGATGCCGGGATAGCGTCGACGGGCGGCTCGGCCCCCTGGCGCGCCCGCTTTCGGGGCACCCTCTGGGCGTTCGTCACGCGCGCCAGTGTCGCACAGGGGACCCTCACGGGTAGGCGGTGGACGGGTTGGACGAGGGAGACGCTGCCGGAGCTGCGGGAGGCCGGTTGGTCGGCGGAAGGGTGCTCAGGTCGAGCGTGGAAATGGCGTCGGTGGCAATCCGCCGGAAGAGCTCGTAGGACTCGACCGCGAGCGGCACGAAGCCCTGCCGGATGACGAGCGGCTGGGCCTCGCGAATCGTGACCGCGATCACGAGCCGCGGCTTGCCCTTGCCGATCCAGCCGATGAAAGTGTGGTTGTAGGTCGACTTCCAGCCGCCGCGTCCGCCATTCAGCCTGGGATCCCAGATCTGGGCGGTGCCCGTCTTGCCGCCGACCCTGTAGCCGGAGATCACGGTCTTGTCCCTGTACCAGGGCACGCGGTGGACGACGTGGTACATGAGGTCGGTCATCTGCCTGGACATGTCGGCGCTGATCACCTGGCTGCCGGCCTCCGTGGCCTGCTCTCGATCGCCGACGCCGGCTACGACGTGCGGCTTGACGAGGACTCCGCCATTGACGAGGGCCGAGTAGGCGGTCGCAAGCTGAATGGGCGTCACGGCCACCCCCTGGCCGAAGGCCGCGTTGGCCAGGTCGACCTGGGCCCAGGGCTTGATCGTCGGATCACGCAGGATGCCGGGGACCTCGTCCGCGAGGTCGATGCCGGTCAAGCTCCCGAAACCCATCTTTTCCCACGTGTCCGCCAGGATCGCGGAGGATTGCCCAGTCCCCTTGCCGAGCTTGAGCGCGACCTTTGCCGCGCCGACATTCCTCGAAAAGGCAATGACGTCCTCGAACGGCAGCCAGCCCATGGCGCGCTTGTCCGAATCGAAGATCCGGATCCGGCCGCCGTCGAGCGACAGCGATCCGGTATCGCGAATCAATGTCTGGGCGTTGACGCGGTTGTTCTCGTAGCCCGCCAGTGCAGTGAACATCTTGAAGACCGAGCCAGGCTCGTAGACCGAGCTGACGACCGGGTCGATGAATGCAGCCGGGTCCTTGGCCGCGATGGCACGGTAGTCGTTGGCGTCGTAGGACGGGTACGTCGCTTCGCCGTACACCTCGCCCGTGTAGGGGTCCATGACCACCGCGGACGCGCTCGCGGCACGGTCCGCAACGCCGGCCGCCAGGAGCTCCTGCTCGAGGCTCAGCTGGAGGCCCGCGTCGATCGTGAGGCGGAGGTCCTGGCCGGTGACGCCGGGTTGCAGGATCTGCGACGTATCGGGCACGAGGTTATTGCTGGCATCCCGCTCTGCCACCACCACCCGCGGCTGCCCGGCCAGGGTCGATTGGTATGACTGTTCAACCCCGTACTGGCCGACGCCGTCCCGGTTGACGAACCCGAGGAGCTTCGCCGCCAGCGTCGTACCTGGGGCTCCGCCGGCCAGCGGATAGACGCGGAACGGCTCGGCGTCCAGGGCAACGCCCTGAACGGTCTTTGCCGCCATGGCCGCCCGGATCCGAGAAGCAGTGCCGTCGTCGAGGTCCCGAGTCAGGACGACGTATGCCCGGTCCGAGGTCATGCGGGCGGTCAGGCTGGCGGCGTCGTCGCCGGTCAGGCCCAGGAGGGCGATCAGTGCATCGGCGACTTCCGCTCGGCGCGTGGGCGCCAGGTCTGCAGGCGTCGCCGCAAGGCGGTACCGGTCGACGGTCGTGGCGAGGACGACAGTGCCGCTCCGGTCGTAGATCGTCCCCCTGCGCGAGGGTTGCTCGTAGCGCAGCGAGATCTGGGCGCGTGCCGCGGCGGCCAACTGATCGTGCTGGATGACTTGCCACCATGCCAGGCGGCCAACCAGCGAGACGCTCACGAGGACGAAGACCGCCAGGACCGCAAGCAGGCGACGGGGCGAATCTGTCCGTCCGAGCATCGGTCGACCGGCTCCCTACCTGGCCGGAACGACGAGCGGCCGCCCCAGCGGCGCCAGCCCACCGTCGATTGCCTTCTTGCGGATGGCCGGCTCCCGGCCGAGCCGATTGAGATCGGAGATGAGCTGCTGGCGCTGGCCCTCGAGCTGGCCCTGCTCGGCTGACAGGCGCTCCAGGTCATAGCCCGTTGCCGAAACGCGAACGCTCTGGGCAAGCGAGAAGAACGCAAGCAGGAAGGTCAGCACGATGCCGCCCAGAACAAGCCCAACGCGGCTCGCGTGGCGTCGCGCGCGAGCGGCTGAGCGCCTCCGACGGCGCGGCAGGGCGGGCGCCGGGAGAGCGGCCGGACGCGGGAAAAGGAGGCCGCCGCGTGGGCGCGCGCCCTCGTAAATGGCCACTACTCGCCCACGGCCCAGTTGAAGCGACGACCGCGCAGGTCGAAATCGAACAGGCTGCTGAAGCCTTCGGACTCTTCCGCCGCCTCGAACGGATCGGCGTCGAATTCGGCGAGGTCGCGCGGATGACTCCGCTCGATGCGCTCGCGGACTTCGTGCTGGCGTCGCCCGTACGCGTGTCTTCGATGGACCTGGTGGCGCTTGCTCACGGGGCTCCTCCTTGCCTCGACGGCTTCGGTGGCATTTGAGTCCGGCTCGTCATTCCTCGAACCGGGACAGGGCGATCACGGGGGTTTGGCGATATCGGCTGGCTCAAGCCGCCAGTCGCTCGGCGGCTCGAAGCCGGGCGCTGCGGGAACGGGGATTGCTCGTCACCTCGGCGGGCGCCGGCGTGATCGGCTTGCCGATAGGCCGAAGCCGCGGGTTACGGCCGCACACACAGACCGGCAGCTCGGGTGGGCAGATGCAGCCCTTCCGCTCGGCCGCGATGAAACGCTTGACGATGCGATCCTCCAGCGAGTGGTAGCTGAGGACGACCAGCCGTCCGCCTGGCCGCAGGAGGTACACAGCGGCCGCCAGGCCGGCCTCCAGCGCTTCCAGCTCCGCGTTGACCGCGATCCTCAGCGCCTGGAAGACGCGCGTGGCCGGATGGACGCGTCGCCGGCCGCGCGGCGGTGCCGGCGCGACCCGTTCGATGAGGGCCGCCAGCTGGTCCGCCGTTTCGATCGGGGCAACCCCGCGGGCTGCCACGATGGCGCGCGCGATTCGGGGCGCGAAAGGCTCCTCGCCGTAGCGCCGAAAGAGCGCTGTCAAGTCAGCTGTATCGAGCGTCGCGAGCAGGTCGGCGGCCGGAACCCCGCGCGATGGGTCGAAGCGCATGTCGAGGCGCCCTTCCGTCCGAAAGCTGAAACCGCGCTCGGCATCGGCCAGCTGGAAGCTCGACAGGCCGAGGTCGAAGAGAAGCCCGTCGACGGCAGGAAAGCCGGCCGCGGGTGCAACGGTCTCGAGGTCGCGGAAGTTCGCCTGGCGCAGCGCGACCCGGTCGCCGAATCGACCCAGGCGGCGCGCGACTCTGGCGATGGCCGCCCCATCAGCGTCCAGACCGAGGAGGCGGCCATCAGGATTGGTCGCTTCCAGGATCCGCTCAGTGTGCCCTCCGCCGCCGACCGTGGCATCGATCTGGAGGCTGCCGGATGCAGGCGCAAGCACGGTCAAGACCTCCTCCGCCAGCACCGGCTGGTGCCCTTCCTCCATCTCTCCTCCACGGTCATTGACGGATCCCGAGCGGATCCTGAAAGCGCATGTGGTGGGTCCGGGCGTCCGCTAGATGCCCAGACCGGTGAGCCGTTGGGCAATCGCATCGGGAGCCTCCATGGCCGACCGATACGTGTCCCAGCGGTCCGGTGCCCAGATCTCGGCGTGATCGCGGGCACCGACGATGACGGCATCTCCCGCGAGGCCCGCCCATTCGCGCAGGTAGGCCGGGACGACGACTCGTCCCTGTCGATCCATTTCAGCTTCGAACGCGCCCGAGAACAGGAACCGACCAAACTCCCGGGCGTTGGCGTCGCTCACGGGCAGCCCGGCCACGCGGCCGGCCAGCCCTTCGAACTCGGCCTTCGGAAAGATGGCCAGGCATGTGTCCATCCAGCGCGAAACGAACGCGCCGGCGTCGAGCTGCGCGCGGAACTTGGACGGGACGGCGACGCGCCCCTTGTCGTCCACCGAGTGTCGGTACTCGCCGGTGAACACTTGACTGGCCTGCCCCTAATTCGGGTGCGGATGAGTCCGGGTGGCTGGATATCGGGGCGATCCGTGGGCCTCTCCCCCACTTCTCACCACTTCATGCCACTTCGGCGCATCTTACACGCGTCGAGGCGCTCGTCAATGCCCAAATCGCAATGGACCCAGGACGGCCCCCCGCCAGGGCGGTCTGGCCAGCTCTCCCTTGGCGGGAAGTGGGTAGGCGGCCTGGGTTTCCTGCCAAATGTCGGCTGTGGGGACCTTAGGCACGTAATGCCGGCCCCGGCTGGATAGCACCCGCGTGGATTCATCCCGACGTGAAGCTGCAGCGGGAGATCAGCGCTTCTTGCGAGGCCCAGCCATGCGATTCTGCGTCAATCGAACGTGTCTAAGGTTCTGCAGGGCGGACTCTTGGCAGGATGTCTTGCCCCCAGGCGGCTGCCCGATCAGTGTCCCGACTCGACGGCGACCCGCCCGACGACCGGCCGCGTTCCCGCCGCGGTCAAGCCTTTCTGGCCAGCCACACCTGCTCCCGCCCGTAGGCGGGAGGCGAACCTCGGAAGTCGCTGAACTCCGCTTCGACCTCGAAACCCGCCAACTCGAGCAGGTGCCGCATCTCGTAGCGGTAGGTCCAGCGAAGACGGAGGATCTCTTCCTCCTGGCGGACCACCCGACCGTTGCTGTCTGTCTCTGTGAATCGCCATCGCTCCTCGAGCATCTGCGCCAGCGGGTCGTTGTGCCGCGAGAGAACATCGATCCGAATCTCGTTCCCGCTCACCGGGTGGCGAACACGCCCGCGATCCGGGCTGAGGGGCGCGGTCAGCTCCGGAAGGCACAGGTCCAGTCGGGGATCGAACACGTGAAGGATCAGTAGACCCCGCTCGCGGAGGTGCTCTCGCGTCGTCTCCAGGCAAAGGTGCTGGTCCTGCCAGGTAGGCAGCGCGGCGAACGCGCGGAACGGGGCGATCGCCATGGCGAATTGGCGGTCCAGCTGGAAGTCGCGCATGTCGGCGCGGAGCGTCTGAAGGCGTTGGTCGACGTCCGCTGGCTTCGAGCTCCGCTTGGCTTCCGCCAAATCGAGCATGCCCGGCGAGAGATCCAGGAGGACCACATCGAATCCGGCTTCGGCGAAGCGCCACGCTACGCGTCCCGTACCTCCCCCGAGCTCCAGAACTGGACCCCCGACTCGACCGGCCTGTTCAAGGTAGAACGCAACGTCGCCGTCGAGGCGCTGGGCCGCCAGGTCCTGCTCGGCCCTGACGTCGTACGTTTCGGTGTTGAGACCGGGCCGGCCGTAGAAGGGTGTCCTCTCGGGCATCTCCGCTCCCTCGCCAGCACAGGCTAGGGCGTCGGAGTCGGAAGGGTGATCTTCTGTCCCGCGTGGAGGAGCCGCGGATTCGAGATTTGCGGATTGCGGACCAGGATCGCTTTTATCGGCACATGGAACGTCTCGCCGATAGCCGCCAGGGTGTCGTTCGACTGGACCGTATATACATAGCAGTCCGAGGTGCCCGGGCAGGGAGTCAGGTGGTCCCACCGGCCGCCCTGCGGGAAGAGGGCTTCGACGGCCCCTGTCGGACCTGCCCCAGGCGACGGACTCGGCACGGCGGGCGACAGACTCCCGCCGATGCTGGCCGACGGCTCCGGCGACCGGCTCGCAGTGGGCTCCGGCAACTGACTCGGCGCGGCGGTGGGCCCGAGGCTATCGCTCGGACTGGCAGCGGCCACCAGCAGCGGCGAGCCGACAGGGAGATTGAGGCCCCTGCCGGCGACGAGGTAACCGACCGTGACACCAGCCGACAGCAAGAGGACGAGCGCCGCAGCAACGACCGGCCTTCGAAGGCCTCCGAGGCGGTCGAGGGGCCCCCGCGAGCGCTCGATGGTGACGAGCCCGGCGCCCCTGAGATACCGCGGGCACACCACGTGATCGTCGGCCAGGCAGGCGAGCGCGACCTGGCGAGGCGCGAGCCCGATCGGCTGACCGATCGCGGTGCACTGCGGGGCGGCTGCCCCGGGCCCCTGAACGTCTGCGTCATCACTCCGGACGACGCCTTCAAGGAACGGGCAGCGAGCCTGCGCACGCACTGCGAGACCGTCTGTCTGCACTCGCCCTCCGTCGGTTTCGGCGGATTGCCCGCGGGAGTCTAGTACTTTCGCAGACGACGGACGCCCGATTCGCGGGTTGCCCTTCGCAAAGACGGGGTGCTAGTCTGCCCGCCCACACGGCCGAGCCGTAACGATTGAGCGTCGTCCAGCGCCCGAGAAAGACCTGAACGCCTCCAATGGCCCTGCAGCTCCCGGTACCGCCTCCCGCGCCCGAGGTCTACCACCTCGCCGAGCCGCGCATCCGGCGCTGCACCTTCCGGCGGCTGATCTCCGTCGAATCAACTGAACGGATCTACGACGTGGAGTGCCTGTATCCCGAGCGTCGTGTGCCGATCCCCCTTGGCGACCTCGAGTCCGCGCTGCCGATCTGTAACGCCTGCACGGCCGCGCACATCTTCCGACCGGACGAGGATTAGGTCGGGCCGAGGATTCGCGCCAGCGAGGCGGCCTGTAAGCCGAGTTCTGTCCCGCGATTGCTCGCGGTGATGGCCATCCATCTCTGACCGCCGGTCGCCCGACGGTTCATGCGGCCGACCCGAGGACTGGGCAGCGCACCTCTCCCCCGGCGAACCGGGTTGCGTCCTCCTACTTGGCCTTGCTCCGGGTAGAGTTTGCCGCGTTTCACTCCGACCGCCGGCCGAAGCCGATCGGGCGGACTCGTCTCTGTGGCACTGGTCCTCGTCTCACGACGGACGGGCGTTACCCGCTACCCCGCGCTGAAGAGCTCGGACTTTCCTCGCGCCGGCCGGTCTCCCGGCAGGCGCGCGACCATCCGGCCGCCTCGCTGGCAGGCCCAATTCTAGCCGACGTCCGTTCGAGTCCAGGCGATGCCACGCTGCCCCGTGACCTCGACGCCGCCCCGCTTGACACAACTGCCATGACGGCAATACGTTCAGGCCCCTGAACGCTCAGGCTCCCTGATGTCGCGCCAAGACCTGGAGTGCCCGCATGCCGCTGTATCTCGACACGCACCACAAGATCCCCGGGCTGACCGCCGAGGCCGTAGCCGGCGCGCACGCGCGCGACATGGAGGTCGGGCCCAAATACGGGGTTCGATACCTGCGCTACTGGTACGACGAGACGACCGGCAAGGTGTTCTGTCTCGTCGAAGGGCCCACACCCGAGGCCTGCGTCGAAGTCCATCGCGAGGCGCACGGCCTGCTGGCCGACGAGCTCCAGGAAGTCAAAGAGGGAGCGTAGCCACGATGGCGTCGGGGGCCTGCGCGTGGCCCTCGCGCCGTGCACCGTCGAAGGCGTCCCTGCCCATCTCTGACACGAGCCTGGTGACCCGCTCCTCATAGTCGGACCGCGCGGCCGGGGGCACGTGCGCCCGAATCGATTCGCGCAGGGCTTCCGCCGCGCCCAGGAGCCGCGCCGCGGCGGTGGGATCGGCCGGCGACAGGACCCAGGCCAGCTTCTCCATTCCCGATGCGATCCCGGGGACGTCCCCGAGCGCGCGGCGGATGGCCAGGCTCTCACGTAACAGGGCACTGGCCGAGTCCGCATCCCCCTCCTCGTCGGCCACGTCGGCCAGGTGCGTGAGGGCACGCGCGATCCCTCGCTGGTCGCTCAGGTCACGCGATATCCGCAGAGCCTGCCCGTGCAGCTCACGCGCCGACTCATAGTTCTTCTGGCGACAGGCCACGAGGCCGAAGTTGTCGAGAGCGAATGCCTCGCTCCAGCGGTCACCGAACTTCCTGAACGTCGCGACGCTCTCCTCGAAGAGGCGGCGAGCGCCCGCCGCGTCTCCCTGCTCGGCGACTACTTCGGCCATGTTGATGAGACCGAATGCGGCCGCCCGATCGTCGCCGGTCTGCCGAGCGAGCTCGGTACACATCTCGTACAGCTCGCGGGCTCGCTTGTAATCGCCCTGGAGCATCGCGACGTTCGCCAGGTTGTTCGCCGCGTACGAGATGCTGTTCGGGTCGCCCAGCTTCCGGTGCAGCTCGAGGCTTTCCTCATGGAGGGCCGACGCCGACGAGTAGTCGCCCTGCATCTGCGCAAGGATCCCGGCGCCGGTGAGCGCGTTGGCCCGCAGGACCGACTGGTCGTCGGCCATCGCGGAGAGAATTCGCTCCAGCCAGCCACGGCCCTCGATCAGGTAGCCGCGGATCTCCCAGAAGCGCCAGAGGGCGGCCGCCATGCGCAGACCGTTCCGTGACTCACCGGGCGCGTCTTCGCTCCACTGCAGCGCGGCGCGGAGGTTTTCGTGCTCCCGATCGAGCTGGTTGAGCCAGTCACCCGATTCCACCCCGCGGAAGAACTCGGGCGCGGCCCGCTCGGCGAGAGCGAGATACCAGTCTCGATGGCGGCGCAGCGCCTCGGGCGCTTCTTCCGACTCGAGCAGGCGGTCGCGGGCGTACTGGCGGATGGTCTCCAGCAGCCAGTAGCGGCCTTCGCCACCGGCGGCCTCAGCGACCAGGAGCGACTTGTCGACGAGCCGCGAGAGCAGGTCGATGACGTCAATCTCCGAGACGTCCTTCCCAGCACAGACCGCCTCGGCCGCCTCCAACGCACAGCCTCCGGCGAACACCGAGAGGCGTCGCAGGACGGCCTTCTCGTCCTCCTCGAGGAGGCCAAAGCTCCAGTCGATCGTGGCTCGGAGCGTCTGATGACGCGGGACGGTGATCCGGCTCGAGCCGGTCAGGAGGCGGAACCGGTCATCCAGTCGAGCAGCGATCTGGTCGGGCGTGAGGGCGCGGACGCGCGCCGCGGCCAGCTCGATCGCCAGAGGCACACCATCCAGACGGCGGCAGATCTGGGCGATCGCTCCGCCGTTGTCGGCCGTGACGCGGAACGTTGGAGATGCGGCCATCGCGCGCTCCGCGAAGAGCCGGACGGCGTCGAACTGGCTGAGCTCGTCGGCACTCCTGAGGTCTGCCGCCGGCAAGGACAGCGAGGGAACCGGGAACAACGCTTCGCCCGAGATCCCCAGACCCTCCCGGCTGGTCGCGAGGAGGCGGACCGTCGGGCTGCCTCGGAGCAACGAATCGGCGATTTCGGCGCAGGCGGCAACGACGTGCTCGCAGTTGTCCAGCACGATGAGCGTCCGGTGTCCCCGCAGATGGTCGACGATCGTCGACAGGAGCGGTCGGCCGGGCTCCTCCCCCACTCCCAGGCTCGATGCGACGGCCTGCAGCACGAAGGCCGGATCGGACAGGGCGGCGAGCTCGACGAACCAGGCGCCTCCGTCGAAGTCCTCCAGCAAGTCCCCGCCGATCTCGAGGGCCAGACGCGTCTTGCCGACGCCGCCGGGGCCCGTCAGGGTCAGGAGCGGAGCGCTTCCGAGGATGCGCTTGATCTCAGAGATCTCGTTCTGGCGGCCGATGAAGCTCGTCAGCTGACGCGGCAGGTTGTTCGGACGAGCATCGATCGACCGCAGCGCTGGAAAGTCCCGCAACAGGCCCTCGACCACGACCTGGTAGAGCCGCTCGGGCGCGGGCAGGTCCTTCAGCTGGTGCTCGCCGAGGTCGACCAGCCGGATGTCGCCGTGGGCATCGTCGCCCACGAGGTCCCGCGTCGTCTGCGACAGGAGGATCTGGCCGCCGTGACCGGCCGACGAGATGCGGGCGGCTCGATGGACGTCGATGCCAACGTAGCCCAGCTCCCCGCTGATCGCCTCGCCCGTATGCAGGCCCATGCGCACCCGCACGTTCGTCGCCTCGGGCCAGGGATGGGCCAGGATGGCTCGCTGCCCGTTCATGGCACCGAGCAGGGCGTCGCGCGCGCTTGGAAACGCGTAGAAGAGGCCGTCCCCAGCGGCATCAACCTCTCTGCCGCCGGCTTCCCGGAACGCCGCGCGGAGCAGCCGATGGTGGTCGGCCAGAACCGCGTGGTAGCGCTCGCCGAGCGTCTGGAGCAGACGTGTCGAGCCTTCCATGTCGGTGAACAGGAAAGTGACAGTCTCACCTCGACGGCCCGTCGTGGCCGATACAGCGGCGGGCGAGTCGGGCCGGGGCCCGTCAAGCGAATCGTTCGATATGTCCGAATCTCCCTGCTCGCTGTCCCGGGACTCCCCTGTCGGGGTTCTGAGACTACTCTCGGGTATCTCGTCGTGCCGGGCCAGCCGTTGGCCGCACGACGAGCGAAGGCGGGCCGCCCGCCATCGCCCGATCGATCGCCGCGTTGCACAGGGCATCGGCGGCGCTGTTCTGGGCGCGCGGGACGTGCGCGGCGGACCATCGTCCGAATCCGCCAAGGAGCGCCCGCGCCTCCCTCCAGAGCGGTGCCAGCTTGGGATCCTTCACGCGCCAGCGCCCGTGGAGCTGCTCCACGATGAGTTTCGAGTCCAGCAGGAGATCGACCTCGCGGGCTCCCAGATCGCGCGCGAGCGCCAGGGCCCGGACGACCGCCGTGTACTCCGCGACGTTGTTGGTGGCGATGCCGAGATAGTCCGAGACCGTCGCGATAGGCGGCGCGAGGGGGTCGAGTGCATGCGAACCCCCGCCGGCATCGATCAGAACCGCGCCCGCGGCCGCCGGCCCGGGGTTCCCACGAGCGGCGCCATCGGTCCGGATGATCAGGCGGAGCCCGCGCTCGTCCGTCTCGGAAAGACCGGCAGGTTCCTCCCGAGGCTGCGCCTGGCCCACGGGCTCACTCCCCGGCAAATCCTCCCACAGGCTCCCGAAGGGGTCGCCTGGGGCACGGCGGTCGTCCCGGCGTGGGGTCAGCTGGTTCCCCTGTCCCGACGCCTTCGCGGTGGCCGCGCGGCTTCGCCGCCCACAGCCGGCGGGGAGGGCTTCGGCTCGCTGGTCCTCGATCGTCGCGGTCGCCTTGCACACACGGCGGGCCCGTCGGCCCGCGCCACGGGACCCTCCGCGGCCGCCGGGGCCGGATCGGAAGGCGCAGGATCGCCCGCCGCGGCACGGGGGCCGCGCAGGACCGGCAGCTCCACGCGCGCGCCTGTCCCCTCGTTGCCGCGCAACTTTCGCCATGCCCATTGGAGCGGGTCGTAGTAGGCGTCGGCAACGCGCTCCTTGAGCGGGATGATCGCGTTGTCGGTGATCTTGATGTGCTCCGGGCAGACCTCGGTGCAGCACTTCGTGATGTTGCAGTAGCCGATTCCGCCTGAGTCCTTCAGATATTCGCGCCGGTTGCCCTGGTCCATCGGGTGCATCTCGAGCCCGGCGGCTCGGACCAGGAAGCGGGGGCCCATGAACGCGCTGTCCGTCTCATGGTTGCGGAGGACGTGGCACACGTCCTGGCACAGGAAGCACTCGATGCATTTCCGGAACTCCTGCACGCGCTCCACGTCTCGCTGCTGCCAGCGCCAATCCGCCTGGGGCACGTCGGCGGGCGGACTGAACGGTTCGATTGTCTTGTTCACCGCGTAGTTCCACGACACGTCCGTAACCAGGTCCTTGATCAGCGGGAATGCCCGCATGGGCTCGACCGTGATCGGCTCATCGAGGTCATAGTCGGTCAGGCGCGTCTTGCAGGTCAGGCTCGGCCGTCCGTTCACCTCGGCTCCGCACGATCCGCACTTGGCGGCCTTGCAGTTCCAGCGGACCGCCAGGTCGGGCGCGGCATGACCCTGGATCCAGTGCAGCGCGTCGAGGACGACCATGCCCTCCTCGACGGGGACCTCGAATGCCTCGAAGCGGCTCTTCTCCCCGGGCAGTCCGCGGAAGACATTCAACTGTGCGTCGGGCATTGGTTCTCCGTTCCTAGTGGGTGCCGCCCAGGAGGCTGCGCAGTTCGTTGGCCATTGGCGGCAGCGGCGTTCGCGTCACCATCATCGTGCCGTCCGCCCCGCGGCAGATAACAGAATTGACGCCGCCCCAGTTCGCATCGTCCTGCTCGGGAAAGTCGATCCGGCTGTGAGCCCCCCGGCTCTCGGTCCGCTGGCGAGCGCTCATGGTCACCGCCTGTGAAATCGCAAGCAGGTTCCGCAGCTCGAAGACGAGGTTCCAGCCGGGATTGAAGACCCGCCCGCCGTCTACCTTCGTCCTGCTCCAGCGCCCCTCGAGGTCATCCAGGCGATCGAGCGCCCGGGCCAGGTCCGATTCTTCCCGAAAGATCCCGACCAGGGACTGCATCGTCGCCTGAAGATCGCGCTGGATGGCGTAGGGATCCTCTCCCTCGGGCCGCTCGAGGGGTGCCCCGAGCTCGCGCGCCGCGCGCTGGACCTGGGCAGGGTCCACGTAGGGCGAGGCCGATTGCCCCCTCGCGTAGGCCGCGGCCCCCGCCCCCGTGCGGGCCCCGAAGACGAGCAGGTCGGACAGGGAGTTGCCACCGAGCCGGTTTGCGCCGTGCATCCCGCCCGTGACCTCGCCAACCGCGAAGAGGCCCGCCACTGTCGAGGCGCCCGTCTCCGCGTCGACGCGGACGCCGCCCATCACGTAGTGCGTGGTCGGGCCGACCTCCATGGGGCCCCGGGTGATGTCGACGTCGGCCAGCTCCTTGAACTGCTCGTACATCGAGGGCAGCTTGCGCCGGACGTGCTCTGCCGGCAGGTAGCTGATGTCGAGGAAGACGCCGCCATGGGGCGAGCCGCGGCCGTCTTTCACCTCGGTGTAGATGGCCCGCGACACGTTGTCCCGGGTGGACAGCTCGGGTGGCCGGCGCTCGCTTGGCTCGCCGCCTCGTGACGTGGCCTCCACCCAGCGCTGGGCCTCCTCGTCCGTGGCGGCGTACTCGGCGCGGCGGTCTTCGGGCAGGTATCGCCACATGAACCGCTCGCCATCCTTGTTGCGCAGGATGCCTCCTTCGCCGCGGACGGCCTCGGTCACCAGCAGCCCGCGCACCCCGGGCGGCCAGACCATGCCGGTCGGATGGAACTGCACGAATTCCATGTCGATCAGCTCGGCGCCTGCGAAGTAGGCCAGCGCGTGGCCGTCGGCGCTGTACTCCCACGAGTTGGACGTCACCTCGTAGGCCCTGCCGATCCCGCCGGTTGCGAGAACGACGGCCCTGGCCGGAAAGACCACCGGCTGCCCGCTGTCGCGCCAGTATCCAAATGCGCCCGTAACGCGGCCGGCAGTGGTCAGCAGATGGCTGATGGTGCACTCCATGTACACGTCGACATCCCCCTGGACCGCCTTGTCCTGCAGCGTCCGGATCATCTCCAGGCCGGTCCGGTCGCCGACGTGGGCAAGCCGCGGGTGGGAGTGCCCGCCGAAGGCCCGCTGGGAGATGCGACCGTCCCTGGTTCGGTCGAAGACCGCCCCCCACAGCTCGAGCTCGCGGACCCGCTCGGGGGCCTCCATGGCATGCAGCTGCGCCATGCGCGGGTTGTTCAGCAGCTTGCCGCCGACCATCGTGTCCCGAAAATGCACCTGCCAGCTGTCATTTGGGGCGACATGCGCGAGCGCCGCGGCCACGCCGCCCTCCGCCATCACGGTGTGTGCCTTCCCGAGCAGCGACTTGCACACCAGGCCCACGCTGGCTCCGCGCGCCCTGGCTTCGATGGCGGCCCGCAGGCCCGCCCCACCGGCGCCGATCACGAGCACGTCGTGGACGTGGGTCTCGAACTGGCTGACCGCCACGATGCCTGTCGCGCCCCTAGAAGCGAAGCGCCGGGTCGGCGATGGCCCCGATCGCCAGGAGCCTGATGAGCAGGTCCGTCACCGCCACCGAGATCAGGCTCGCCCAGGCCCAGCGCATGTGGTGGATGTTCAGCCAGGTCGCTCGCTGCCACATCGCGTAGCGAAGCAGTGCGCCACGGCTGCACGAGAAGCAATCGATCTTGCCGCCGACGAGGTGCCGCAGCGAATGGCACGACAACGAATAACCGGTGAGCAGCGTGACGTTGACCACCATGACCACCCCGATGAGCCCGATCCGCCAGCTCTCCCCCTGGCGGAGCGCGAGGAAGGCGTCCTGCCACAGGAAGAGGAGCGGGATGAAGGCGAGGTACAGGAAATACCGGTGGACGTTCTGGAGGATGAACGGGAAGGCAGCCTCGAGCGCGTAGCGCCGGTGGATGGTCGGCTCGCCAACGGCACAGCCTGGCGGATCCGCGAAATACGCCCGGTAATACGCCTTGCGGTAGTAGTAGCAGGTGGCTCGGAAGCCGAGCGGGATCCACAGGATCAGGATTGCCGGCGAGAACCACGAGGGCAGCCAGTCCGGGCGGATCAGGGGCGAGAAGAACGGCGAGAGATAGCCGCTGGCCTCATACGGCGCACCGAACACGGGACCCCAGACCAGCGCCGAAAACAGCGAGTAGACGATGAAGGCGCCAAAGCCCACGGCGATGACCAGGGGCTCTCGCCACCAGGCCTCCCTGCGAGTGGTCGCGCCCATGCCCTGAGGTGCGGTGCCGGCGGGCTTGATGGGCGTGGGGATCGCAGTCATGGGCAGTCGGTGTCCCTGTGCTGGGCTGCCGGTCGGCCGGTCAGGAAGCCGTCAGGGATGCCGCGCCGGCTCCCGCCTCGTTCCGCGGCCGGGCCGCGACAAGCCTCTCGATGACCGCGTCGGTCATGTCGCTGGTACCGGCACGACCTCCCAGGTCGTAGGTGATCGCGCGACCTTCCGCGATCACACCGCGGATGGCGTCTTCCACCCGCTCGGCTGCCGCCGTCTCGCCAAGGTGTCGCAGCATCAACACGCCCGACAGCATCAGGGCAGTCGGATTGGCCTTGTTCTGGCCAGCATACTTGGGAGCCGATCCGTGAACCGCCTCGAACACGGCCGCCTCGGTGCCGATGTTCGCGCCCGGCGCCACGCCAAGCCCACCCACAAGGCCGGCGGCCAGGTCGCTGACGATGTCGCCGTACAGGTTCGGAAGCACGATCACGTCGTACAGCTCCGGCTTCTGGACGAGCTGCATGCACATGTTGTCGACGATGCGGTCCTCGAAGTCGACCCGGCCCTCGAATGCCGCGGCGACCGTCCGGCACGAGTCGAGGAACAGGCCGTCCGACAGCTTCATGATGTTGGCCTTGTGGACCGCGGTCACCTTGCGCCGACCGTTGGCCACCGCGTACTCGAAGGCATAGCGGGCGATCCGCTCCGAAGCAGCCCGCGTGATGATCTTGATGCTCTCGGCCGCGTCGGGCCCGACCATGTGCTCGATGCCGGCATACAGGTCCTCGGTGTTCTCGCGCACGATGACGAGATCGACGTCTTCGTAACGCGTCTCGAGACCCTTCATGGAGCGCGCCGGGCGCACGTTCGCGTACAACCCGAGAGCCTGCCGGAGCGTGACGTTGACCGACCTGAAACCTTCGCCGACGGGGGTCGTGATCGGTCCCTTGATGGCCACCCGGTTGCGCCGGATCGACTCGAGCACGTGCTCCGGAAGCGGGGTCCCGTAGCGGTCGATCACGGCCTCGCCGGCGTCCACGACCTCCCACTCGAAGCCCGCGCCGGACGCGTCCAGGACGCGCCTGGTCGCCTCCGCCAGCTCGGGCCCGATGCCGTCGCCGGGGATCAGGGTGACGGGGTGGGCCATGGGCTCAATTCTAATCCAGCGCGATGCCGTTACCGGGTTGAGGGGCCCTCGCCGAACGTTGTGTCATTCTCGCGAGATGCCGGTTGATCCACGTTCCCGCATCGTGGCGGCCGGCTTCGATGCGATCGTCGATCGCCATCTGGCCTGGTCGGCCGCGATCGAGGGCGATCCACGGGCCGACTGGCTCGAGCGCTTCGGAGCGCTCGTCGCGCGGGGCGGCGTCGTCGTCGAGCTGGGCTGCGGAGCTGCCCCTCCGAGCACGAGGTGGCTGGCCGACCGCTACCGGCTCACGGGCGTCGACCTTTCCCGAGGCCAGCTCGAGCGCGCCCGCGCGACGCTCCCCGACGCGCGTTTCATCCTGGCCGACATGACGAGCGTTGCCTTCCCGCCGGCGTCGCTCGACGGTGTCGTGGCGATCTACGCCGTCAGCCACGTGCCGCGTGAACGGCACGCCACCCTGTTCCGGCGCATCGCCGGCTGGCTCAGGCCGGGTGGCTGGTTCCTGGCCGCCCTGGGATCCGCCGATGATCCCGGGTGGACCGGCCAATGGCTCGGTGTCGAGATGTTCTTCAGCAGCTTTGACGCCGAAACCAACCTCAGGCTTCTCGGGGACGCCCACCTGGACGCCGCCCAGGCTGAGACCGTCACGATGCATGAGCCGGATGGAGATGCCACGTTTCTGTGGGTGCTTGCGCGGCGGACCTGACGACGCCGGATTGGGCGATCCGCCCGAGATGCGGTGCGCGGTACCATCCACGAACAGAGGCGCGGGCCGGTACGCGGCGGGACACCTGAGAATTTCTGCGCTCCCCTGAGCGGACGGCCGCCCACCCATACCTCGAGGAAACGCCGCGCGTGAAGATCCAGGAAGCCGACGCGAAGCAGCTGCTCGTCGCGCAGGGACTGCCGGTCCCGCCCTGGGAGGTCGCGCGAACTCCCGCCGAGGTGCGCGCGGCCGCTGAGCGGGTCCTGGCGGCGGGCGCGGATCGAGTTGTGGTGAAGGCCCAGGTCCTCGTCGGCGGTCGCGGGAAGGCCGGCGGCGTCAGGCTCGCCGACGACGCCGGCGAGGCCGAGGCCATCGGCCGGCAAATCCTGGGCATGGACATCAAGGGCATCACCGTCCGCAAGGTGCTCGTGGCCGCGGCGGCCGACATCGTCAAGGAGTTCTACCTCGCGGCCGTTCTCGATCGCGCCGCCCGGCGAGTGCTCCTGATGGGCTCGGCCGAGGGTGGCATCGAGATCGAGCAGGTGGCCGCCGAGCGGCCTGATGCGATCGTCCGCATCCACGCCCATCCGACGGCCGGGTTGCTGGACTGGCAGGCCCGCCAGATGGCGTTCGCCCTGGGCCTCGGCGGCCACGTCAGAGCGGCCGTCGCGATCGCCCGGGGACTCGTGGCGACCATGGTCGCGAACGATGCCGACCTCGTCGAGATCAACCCGCTGGCCATCGTCAGGGAACCCGGCGGAGATGGGACGTTCGCTGAGCGACTCGTCTGCCTCGACGCCAAGATCAGCCTCGATGATTCCGCGCTGCCCAGGCATCCCGCGCTCGAGGACCTGCGCGATCTCGACGAGGAGGACCCCACCGACCGGGCCGCCCGCGCCGAGGGCATCAGCTTCATCAAGCTCGACGGCTCGATCGGCTGCATGGTCAACGGCGCCGGCCTGGCCATGACGACGATGGACCTGGTGAAACGTGCAGGCGGTGAGCCGGCCAACTTCCTTGACATCGGCGGCGGCGCACGCTCGGACAAGGTGGCATCCGCCATGGGCCTCATCCTGGCCGACCCGAACGTGCGAGCCATACTCGTGAACATCTTCGGGGGCATCACGCGCGGTGACGAGGTCGCTCGCGGCCTGATCGAGGCGCGTGCCATGCAGGCGCGCTCCGTTCCGATGGTGGTACGAATCGTGGGCACCAATGCGGAGGAAGCCGGGCGCCTGCTGCGCGAGGCTCGTTTCGAGACCGCGGCGAGCCTCGACGAGGCCGCCGCGAAGGCCGTAGCCGCCGCCCGAGCCACCAGCGGAGCGCCAACCGAAGTGAGCTCCGTCTCGTGAGCATCCTCGTCGGGCCGGACACGCGCCTCGTCGTCCAGGGCATCACCGGCCGGGAGGGAGAGTTCCATTCTCGTGCGATGCTCGAATACGGCACCCGGATCGTCGCCGGCGTAACCCCCGGCAAGGGTGGGCAGTCGGCTCTCGACGGGCGCGTGCCCGTGTACGACACCGTCGCCGAGGCGGTCCGCCAGCACGCTGCCAACGCGTCGTGCATCTACGTTCCGGCGGCTGGCGCACCTGACGCCATCATGGAAGCGGCCGGCGCGGGCATCGCCACGATTTTTTGCATCACCGAGGGCATTCCCGCGCTCGAGATGGTGCGCGTCGTGGCCGTCGTGCGCGAGGCCGGAGCCCGCCTCATCGGACCCAATTGCCCGGGGGCGACCTCCCCGGGCGAGGCCAAGGTCGGCATCATCCCGGGTTCGATCCACCGCCGCGGGAGCGTCGGCGTCGTCTCGCGATCGGGCACGCTGACGTACGAGGCCGTCCAGGCGATGACGGACGCGGGGATCGGCCAATCGACTTGCGTCGGCATCGGCGGCGATCCGATCATCGGAACGTCGTTCACGGAGATCCTGGGCCTGTTCAAGGAGGACCCCGCCACGGAGGCAATCGTCCTCATCGGCGAGATCGGCGGCGCCGCCGAAGAGGAGGCCGCTGCCTACGCGGGCGAGCACCTTCGAGGCATGCCCATGGCCGCCTTCATTGCAGGGCGCACCGCACCCGAGGGAAAGCGGATGGGCCACGCCGGCGCGATCATCTCGGGTGGTGCCGGGACGGCGGCCGGCAAGGTTGCTGCCCTGGAGGCCGCCGGCATCCGCGTGGCCGCGTCGCCAACCGAGATTCCGTCACTGCTTCGGGCCGCGGGAGCGGCCGCCTGAGGAGATCCGATGCGAGCCGATGACGTCCGCTTCCTGTTCGCCTACGACCGCTGGGCCACCCGCCGCATCCTCAAGGTCGCCGCCGGAATTCCCGATGAGGAATGGTCGGAAGGCAACCGGATCGACCGGCGCGGCCTGGGCGGCATCCTCGTGCACGCCCTGGGAGCCCACGAGCGGTGGCGCGGCGGCTGGCAGGATCACGAGTCGTCCGGCCGCCGGGAGGACGCACCGCTGGCGACGGTAGAGGAGCTTGGCGAGGCGTGGGACGCCGAGTGGGAGATGCTCGACGTGTATCTCGACGCGCTACCGGACGACCTCGACGCGCCGTTCGACGGCCTGCCCATCTGGCAGACCTTCGCCCACGTCATCAACCACGGGACGCAGCATCGCAGCGAGGCGGCCACGCTGCTCACGGCGCTCGGACGATCGCCCGGCGACCTCGATCTCATCGACTACGCCGAGACGATGGCCAACGAGTGAGGTCGACGGACTGAGGGATGGCGACGCTGATGGACCTCGTCGCTGGCGAAACGCGCGACATCGTTCTGGCCGTCAGCGTCGACGACGTCGCCGGCCTGTCCGACCCCGGTCGCTTCGTCGCGCACCTGCCGCTCGGTGCCGGCCTCGACCCCACGTGGCTCGACCTCTTCTCGGAAGCCTGTCGGATCGTCACGGGGTCCATGGAGCCGCCCGACTTCCTGGACGCGCGGCGTGAGCTCGATGGGGGCGCCGACCTGGGCGAGCGGACGATCGAGCGGGTCGATCGAGTCTGGGTCGAAGCGGTCGCCCGCGTCTCCGACCGCGAGGTCGATCGGGTCGCCGGACGCTGGATTGACCTTCTCGACGACGAATTCGGAGAGCTGCCGCGGGAAGAGAAACCCTGGATCCGGGAGCTTGCCGGCGACCTGGTCACGTTCGCGCGGTCTGCGCGATCCGCCCCCGACGTCCTCTTCGCCTGGTCGATCTGACGTCTTCGCTCGCTGGGGCTCTTGCAATCGGGGAACCGGCGGCGTCAACTAGGGCTGACGGGTCAGCGGGAAGCAGCGCGAGGAGGGTTGGAGCATGTCCGAAAGCAACGCATACGGAGAGGACTATCAGGATGCCTATGTCTTCGTGCCCTCGGGCAGTGAAGACACCATGGACAAGCTCAAGGGGCTGTGGCGCGAAAAGGTCGTCCGATATGCGATTCGAGTTCTATCCGGTGGCTTCGGTGCCGTGGCGTTCCTCGAGGCGCCGAAGGGCGACGACGGACTGGTGGAGCTTCGGGGCAAGATCACGCGCGTCCGCGATGAGGTCAATCCGGGCACGAGCGTCGGCATCGCCCTGCGCATCGGTCCCTATGCACCCACCCGCTGGAGCCGGAAGCTCAAGATCGGCGCTTACGTCCGGATCCGCGCGCGTCACGGTCAGGCGGGCGAGGTGTTCGCCGCCGTCGAGAAATTGACGGGCTACTACGGGTCTGCCCTCGTCCTCGGAGATTGGGACGTGATGCTCGAGCTTGGAGCCGACTCGTTCGAAGAGATGAAACCGCTCCTGGGAGAGCAGCTGCAGCGGATCGAAGGTGTGCAGTGGACGGACAGCGCCATCGTCCTGAACGACGCCGACGAGCCACCAGGCCCGCGGGATCAGTAACCACACGCAAGGCAACCTGATGCGGTGGCCGCCGGCAAACGGCCTCGAGTAGCGACGTCTTCGGCGGGAGTCGGTGCTTCCCACGCGCTGACGTGCAGCGCATGCGGTGCGGTCGTGCCCGCGGGGGAGTTGGTCTGCCCGGCGTGCGGCGAGCCGGCGGTCCCGGCCGAGCGGAAGGTCGTCACGGTCCTGTTCGCAGACCTGGCGGGTTACACGGCACTCGCCGCGTCGATGGATCCGGAGGAGGTATTCGGCGCGATCCGGCCGTGGATGACCGGCCTCCGGCTGATCGTCGAGGAACACGGGGGGACCGTCCCGCAGGTCATGGGCGACGGGTTCATGGCCGTCTTCGGAGCGCCGGTCGCCCACGAGGACGATGCCGAGCGGGCCGTCCGGGCCGGCCTTGCCCTCGTTCGCCATGGGCATCGTCTCAGGATCGAAGACGACCCTGCCTTTCCTGGGCTGCACGTCGGGATCAACACCGGTGAGGTGATCGTCGGCGGATCCCGGGAATCGTCGGGCCTCGCCGTCGTCGGGGACGTGGTCAACATCAGCGCCCGCCTCGCGGACATGGCGGCCGCCGGGCACGTGCTCGTCGGGGCGGCGACCCGGGACCTTGCACGCGGCAGGATTCGGTACGGACGGCGACAGGTGCGAGTGGTGAAGGGCAAGGCCGAGCCAGTCCCCGTTTACGAGGCGGTGGGCCTCCAGGAGAGGGTCCGCTCCGGGTCCGGGAGCCGCAAGAAGGCCGACGTGGCCCAGGTTCGAGTCGGGCCGTTCGTCGATCGGGCGGCCGTCCTGCGACGACTGTCGATGGAGCTCGACCGCGTCGCCCGAACGGGTGTGGCCCGGGTGCGGGTCGTGGTGGACGAGCCCGGCGTCGGCAAGTCGCGACTGGTCGAAGAGCTCGCCCGTCGGCGATCCGACGCGCTCGTGATGCGCGGTGCCTGCCTGCCCTATGGCCAGCGCCTGCCGCTGGCGGCGCTGGCCGAGGCGATCACGGAACAGCTCGGCATCCGGGGCGACTGGAGCCCCGCTCGCGTCCGCCGCGCCATTGCCGCCCTCCG
>VBEC01000020.1 GCA_005883615.1 Chloroflexota bacterium
GCGAGCCACCGTAGAGGTAGAAGGCTCGATCGCCGCTGCGCGCGACCACCATCCCGGCAATCGGCCTCCCTTCCCGACGCGCCAGAAGCAGGTACCACGATCCGGTCTCGGCCAGGCCGCGCCCGAGCACATCGAGGAACTCGCGGGGACGCGCACGAAAACCCGCACGCTCAGCCGTCAGGCGGTACAAGTCGAAGAATTCGACCATGGCCTCGGGAGCTGCCTCGCGGTCGATGTCCACGCTGACACCTTCTCGCTCCGAGCGACGGACGAGGTTGCGTGTGTCCCTGGGCAGACCGGGCACGATGGCGTCGGGATCGTCTGGGAGTGCGACGACGAGTGTCGAGGCTGCCTGGAGATCGAACCGCGCGCGCCGGAAGCCGACCCGCTTCAGCTGTCGCCCGACATCCGGGCGGCCAGGGGGATCGCCACCCATCTCGGCGCGGGGATCCACCTTTGCCACGATCGCGCGTTCGCGTCGCGCCAGCGATCCGAGTCCCTCTACGAGTGATTCGAGCAGGCGGGGTGCGTCGTCACGCTGACGGTCCCATACGGGCCCATGAGGGGCGTACAAAACCTGGCGGCCGAACGCGCTGGGACGGGCGAGGACCTGGACCGCGCCGGCTACTCCCCCGTCGGGGTCCTCGACGACGAGGCGGATGGGGCTCTCACCGCCCTCGCGCGAGGCGTCACCCCAGGCCCACGACTGGAGCGGGTCGGCTGCGGGCGACCGAACGAGGAAGTCCTGCCAGGCACCCTTGTCGGCCTCGGTCGCCGGGCGCACCAGGAAGTCGCTGCCGTCGCTACCGAATGGATGCTCCGCCGGCCTGGTCACGGACGACCGGGCCGGGGCAGGGCGTCCGACATGAGCCGGACGATAGTGGTGAGTTCCGGTATCCGCAAGGCGAGGCTCACGGCGAGATAGACGAGCCCACCGGCACCTCCCGCGACCAGGATCTCGACAATGAGCGCACTCTTCGTCGTTGCGTGGCTGAGGGCTCCCTCGAGGAAACCCAGGACGCCCGATGCCGTCAGACCCGCGAGCACTGCTCCAATCGCGGACCGGACGCCGGCCTCCATCACATCCATGGGCCGGAATCCGGCCATTCGCCGGTCGAGCACGGCGACCAGGAGCAGGGCCTCCGCCCACGCTCCGAGCGCGATGCCGAGTGCGATACCGGGCAGCTCCAATCCCAGCTGGGTGACCGCGACGATCCCGAACGTCACGTTGATCAACACGGCCAGGATCGCCGCCGCCACCGGCGTGACCGTATCGCGGTTGGCGTAGAACGCCCGCGCCAGGATCGCGATCATCGCCTCGGGCGGGAGCGCGATCAGCAGCACGAGCAGCACCCCTGCCGTCAGCTCAACGCCTCGCTCCGAGAATCGGCCGTAGTTGAAGAGCAGGCCCACTGCCTGGGTGCGGAGGACCATGCCGATCACCGCGATCGGCAGCATTACGAACAGGATCAGCCGGACCGACCGCGTTACCAGCGATACGTAGCCGGCCACTTCGCCACGCGCGACATCGCGCGACATCGACGGCAGCGTCACGACGCCCATGGGCTGGCCGATGACCCCGAGCGGGATCTGGAACGCGGTGAAGGCGAACGTGAAGGCGCTAACCGAACCCGTGGCGAGCCCCGACGCGAGCGAGGTCGCAACGAGAAATGTCACCTGGCTGGCGCCGAGACCCAGCGCACGGGGCGCCATGAGCACCAGAGCCTGCCTGGCGTCGGGATCAGATAGGTCGACCTGGGGCCGATACCGGAAACCGGTCGCCCGCAGAGGGCGCAGCTGGATGAGCAGGTGGCCCAGTGCCCCGATGACCACCCCCAGGGCGAGACCAGGGACGCCGAGTACCGGAGCGAGGAAGATCGCGGCGCCGATGATCGCCAGGTTGTAGACGAGCGGCGCGACGGCACTCGCGGCGAAACGCCCCTGCGCATTGAGCAGGCTCGTCGCGACGGCGGCCGCCGCGAGCAGGATCGGGCTGAGCAGCATGATCCGCGTCAGCTCGATCGTCCGCTCGGTGCCCGCCGCGTCGAAGCTCACGATCGCGGGGATCAGGACCGGGGCCGCGACGGCGACCACGACCGCCAGCACCAGGAGCGTCGCGAGGATCAAGGTCAGGACCGTCGATGCGACGCGCCAGGCTCGCTCGTCCTCGCCGTGGGCGTGCAGGCCGGAGACAATCGGCACCAGGGCCGCGGACATCGCGCCCGCGGCAACCAGCTGGAACATGAGATCGGGTAACCGAAAGGCGGCGAAGAAGGCGTCGAGATCCGGGCCGGCCCCGAACGTCGCCCCGAACACCACAATCCGTAGCCAGCCCAGCAGGCGCGACGCGAGGAACGCGCCAGTGACGATCAGCCCGGCCCTTGCCAGCGAGGACCGTTGGGTCACGACGTGCGGGTGGCCTGTGCAGCTGCGGCGGAGGCGAGCGCGCTGACCTTGGTGCGTGGATGGGCGTGCTGATAGGCGGCGCGCAGGCGGGCCGGCGACACGTGGGTATAGACCTGGGTCGTCGCGAGGCTCTCGTGGCCGAGTAGCTCTTGCACGATGCGCAGATCAGCGCCCCCGTCAAGGAGATGAGTGGCGAACGAGTGCCGCAACGTGTGGGGCGAGATGCCGGCGGGCAGGCCCGCCAGCCGCCGCAAGCGATCCAGCCTCAGGCGTAATCCGCGCACCCCCAGCCCGCCACCGGCCCGGTTGAGGAAGAGCTCTGGAGGTTCGGCCACGCGCCCGGCGGTAGGTTCGGCGGGTCCGGACCCCGGCAACGTGCGTCCGCGTGCTAGCAGGACCGGCCGGCCGTCCGCGAGATACTCCTCGAGAGCGTGGCGCGCCGGGCGGCCAAGCAGCCCGATGCGCTCCTTGCGGCCCTTGCCCAGCACGCGCAGCTCGCCTCGCCGCAGGTCCAGCTCGCCGACCGTGGCGCCCGCGAGCTCGCTGATGCGCAGGCCGGCCGCGTAGGCCGTTTCAACGATGGCCCGATCCCGCAGCGCGATAGCCGTGGAGCGGCCCGCCGTGCCGCCAGTGGCTTTGCCGGCGGAAGCGAGGTCGGCGTCAACCACGGCAAGCAGCCGCTCGACCTGCTCGATCTCCAGGACTCGAGGCAATCGCCGGGGGAGGCGCGGCGTGGCGATCGAGGCCCACGGATCGCTGGCGGTCAGGCTCTCCCGCACGGCAAAGCGGTAGAAGGACCGGATTGCGGCCAGTCGCTGGGCCACGGAGCTCTTCGCGTTCGCCTCTCCAAGGGCGGCGAGGTAGGCACGCAGATCGGCGCGCGTCGGCGCGCGCCAATCGGCACCCCGATCGTCCAGCCAGCCCAGGTAGCTGCCGACCGCTGTCGTATAGGAGCGGCTGGTGTTTGGAGACGCGTCCTTGGCGGCGAGGCCGCGCAGGAATCGATCGAGGGCGGAGCGCCCACTCACGCCGCGGAAGAGCGACGACGCCGGCCCCCGCCGCGTCCCCCGCGGGCACCCGTCGCCTGAGGCTCGGGCCTCGTGCGCTCGGCGCGCGTCGCCGTCGCGGCTCGAGCTCGCGCACCGCGGTTGCCGCCACGCTTTGGCCTGGCCAGCGCATCCGGGTTGGCAGGCCCGCCGGGCACGCGAGCTCCGGGCTCGAGACCGTCCGCGGGTAGCTCGATCGCGGCCCCGCAGTGCAGGCAGATCGCAGCATCTCCCTGGCGTGCCACAGGTCCATCGTCGGCGTCGTGGACCGCTCCCAGCGGCTCGCGTGACGTCGTGAAGTCGCATTTCGGATAGCGCGAGCAGCCCCAGAAGAGGGAGCCTGTCCGGCGTGCTCGGCGCGTCAGGAGGTTTCCCTGGCCGCACTTCGGGCACGCGACCTCGAACGCGAGCGGCGCGGGCGGCGGCGGCCCCTGGCGATGGATGTAGTCGCAGTCGGGGTAGCGGTCACAGCCCACGAAGCCACCGAACCGGCCACGCTTGGCCACGAGGTGACCGCCGTCCGCCTCGCCGCACTTCGGGCAGCTCTCGCCGACGCCGGGCAGGGCCGGTGTCGGTCCGGCGGGCGCAGCATCCCCCGCTTCGGCCGACGTTCCGTTTCGAGCCCCATCGCCTGCCGCGAGGGCCTCCTCGCTGCCCGGAAGCGGCCGCGTCTCCTTGTGCTCGGGATACATCGAGCAGGCAAGGAACTCACCGTAACGCCCGAGGCGTACCACCATCGGGTGGCCCAGCGAGCACAGCTCGTCGGTCGGCCGGGTCGTGAAGTCAGACCGCCGGAGCTCCTTGGCCTTCGTCTCCACGAGGGTGTGGAACGGTCCGTAGAAGGCGCGCACGAAGGGAACCCAGGAACGCTTCCCGCTGGCGACCTCGTCGAGCTCTTCCTCCATCCGAGCCGTGAACGCCAGGTCGACGAACTCGCCGAAGTGCGCAACGAGGAGATCCGTGACGATCTCGCCGACCGGCTCCGGCTGCAGCCGCCGTTCCTTGACCCGCACGTAGCCACGGTCGAGGATCGTCGAGATCGTGGCGGCGTAGGTGGACGGACGCCCGATGCCGTGCTCTTCGAGGGCCTTGATGAGGCTGGCCTCGGTGAAGCGCGGTGGCGGCTCCGTGAAATGCTGCCGGGCATCGATCGATTCGACCGTCGTCGGGTCGCCCTCGTGCAGCGGCGGCAGGGTTCGTTCCGGCTCGTCGGTCGTATCGTCGGTGCCCTCCGTGTAGACCGCTGCAAAGCCGTCGAACATGGTCCGAGTTGCGGACGCCCGCAGCTCGTAGGCCCCGTCGGCCAGTTCCACCGACGTCGTTTCCAACTCCTTGGCTGCCATCTGGCTGGCCAACGCGCGCTGCCAGATGAGCCGGTAGAGGCGCGCCTCGTCCCGACCGAGCGAGCGCGACAGCGTGTCGGGATCTCGGACAAACGAGGTCGGCCGGATCGCCTCGTGCGCTTCCTGCGCGCCGCGGGTCTTGGTCCGGTAGACGCGGCCCTTGGGCATCGTGTAGCGGTCACCGTAGCGAGCCCGGATGACCTCGCGCGCTTCGCCCAGAGCCTGCCCGGAGAGGGCCACCGAGTCGGTGCGCATGTACGTGATCAGGCCGATCTGGCCATCCGCGGTCTCGACCCCCTCGTAGAGCCGCTGGGCCACCGACATGGTGCGCTTCGGGCTGAAGCCGAGCTTGCGGCTCGCCTCCTGCTGGAGGGTCGAAGTCGTGAACGGCGGCGCAGGGCTTCGCGTCGAACGCTTGACGGCGACCGATCGAACTCGAGGCTTGCTCCGCTCGAGGGCTTCACGGTGGCGCGTCGCGGTCGCCTCGTCGCCAATCACGGGCTTCTGCCCGTCGATCCGGACGAGCTCCGCGGAGAACGTCTCGCCTGTTGCCGTCGCCAGGATTGCCTCGATGGTCCAGTACTCGCGGGCGACGAAGGCACGGATCTCGCGTTCGCGCTCGACCACCAACCGCACGGCGACCGACTGCACCCGACCAGCCGAAAGCCCCGAACGAACCTTTCGCCAGAGAAGCGGGCTGAGGGTGTAGCCCACGAGGCGGTCGACGACGCGGCGGGCCTGTTGTGCATCGACAAGGTGGCGATCGATCGCGCGCGGATGCGCAAATGCCTCGCGAATGGCAGGCTCCGTGATCTCCGAGAACGTCACACGGCGGGTCTTCGCCTGCGGGATGTCCGCGGCCTCGGCCACGTGCCAGGCGATGGCCTCGCCCTCGCGGTCGAGGTCGGTGGCGAGGTACACGAGATCGGCCTTGCCGGCGGCCTTCCGTATCGCGCCCACGTGTCGGCGCCGATCGTCGACGATCTCGTAATCGGGCCGAAAATCGTGCTCGACATCCACACCGAGCTGGTTCTTGCCGGGGTTCTCGGGCAGGTCGCGGACGTGGCCGTACGAGGCCAGGACGGTGAAGTCCCGGCCCAGATATCGCTCGATCGTCTTGGCCTTTGCGGGCGACTCGACGATCACAAGGTTGCCGCTCATCGCGCCGGAGTCTAGCAAAGGGGCCTTTGCGCGCCGTTCATTCGTTCGTACGAGGCGGATCGGAAAGCCCCGCGAGGTGAGTCGGTCATGCCTCCCGAACGCGACGCAGGAAGTCCTCATCGATCGTGAGATCTTCCTCGGGCTGAGCCTCGCCGATCAGATCCAGCGCTTCCCCGGCGTCCCCGCGGCCGTTCGATTCGAGGCCGGCGGCCGCCGGCGGTACCTCGATGAAGCGGATATGGATCAGCGGGAAGAGGAAGAAGGAATCGGTGTGGTCGGCGAACAGGGGCCGCTTGCCGCTGAGCGTCCTGAGGTTCGTGCAGGCCAGCGCGACATCGGTGGTCGCGGGCATCTCGAACAGATCCGCCACCAGCGGCTGTTCGTTGGCAAGATGAATGACGGCGTTCTGGATCATCGACTGCGATCGTAGGCGGCCGGCCGCGCTCTCGTCAGGCAGCCGGAGGCGCCACCGCGACGTCGGCAGAAGTCCCGGGTCCTTCCCGCCCCGAAGGTGCGCGTCAGGGATGGTAGAAGTCGACCACCAGCCGAATTCGCCCGCCGTAAACCCACACGCCAATGCCACAGCGCCGGTAGGCGGGATTCATGAGGTTCGCGTAGTGGCAGTAGCCACCGCAGGGTTTCTCGCTTTGATAGAAGAGGTGCGTCCCAAGGACCGAGGAGTAGGCGTTGCTCGCCGACCGGCAACCGATGTTCTCGGCTGCCCAGCCGCCGTAGCCAGCCCGATTGAGGCGGGTGGTCGGGTTGCCGTCGGCGTAGTGGCTGCAGATCCCGCGGGTTGCGAGGAGCTTCGCGTAGGGGCGGGAGACGCGGCTCGAGATCCCGGAATCGAGAACAATCGGCGGCGTGGAGAGGCCGCCGGGGCTGCTGCATGCGCCAGTCGACGTGACCCAGCCGCCCGTGCGGGTGCAGTTCATCAGGCGCAGGTAGTACGTCTCCACGGCGTACCACGTCGCACGGCCGGCGGTGCTACCCGATGGTCGACTGATCGGGACGGCTCGCGCGGCCACCGGTCTCGCCGCCGCCGGTGCTGGCTTGCCGACGGTCTGGAATATGGCGCCTCCCGCGGCCGCGATCGGCGCACCGTCGCGCCCTTTGGCGGTGTTGCCCACCGATACTTGCACCGCGGTCGCACTGCCGAGACTCTTGGCCGGATCCAGCACGAGGACCGTGTCGCTTTCCGCCCACGTCACCTTCCCGGTGACTGGCGTGCCCCCAGCGGTGACGGTGAAGGCCGCCGCCGTCGAAGTCCGCTCCATCGGTTTCGTGAAGCGCACGGAGACGGCCGCGTCAACCGGGATGGCCGTCGCGCCGTTCATCGGCCGGAAGCGAACGACCGATGGCGCCACAGCGGTGCGGATGCGCAGGGGCAGCGGGATGGCCACGGGCGCGCCGTCCGTGTCGAGCACTTCGCTGGTGAGGCTGACCGTGTAAGCCGTATCGGGCGCCAGGGCCGGCGACGGAACAAACGTGACTCGGTCGGCGGTGACGCCGGCCGCTTCCCCGAAGGTGCCCGCGACGGCCGGCTCAATCCGGAAGGCCGCTTCGGCCGATGCGACGTCCACCGGCCGTTCGAAGGCCACGCTCAGCGCCGATGCTGGACTGACCCGGCTACCGGCGGTGACGTCCGCGGCCAGCCTGGCGCTCGTCGCGGGCCGGGTCAGGAACGCTGTCCGAGCAGGCTCGAGGAGGGATTGTCCCTTTGCCGTACGGGCACCCACCCCGACCGAGATCGTGTAATAGGTACCCGTCAGCCAGGCGGCCATTGGCGTGACTGTGACTCTCGTCGAGTCCGCGCTCCACGACACGGACACAGCAGTGACTGGCGACACGCTAAGTGCGGCGGCAACGCTTGAGCGGTCCATTGCGGCCCCGAATGTGACCGCCACCGGATCGTGCAGGTCCTGGCGATAGCGGATGTCCGAAGTGAACTGCGCGACCGGCACGGACCCCGCGATCGAAGGGGGCGTCGCGCTGGTTGGGCTGAGGCTGAAGGAGCTGAAAGCGGCGATCCAGATGATCGCCCCAACGCCGAGCAGCAGACCGAGCCGCCCTGCGACGGACCGTCGAAGCACGACCGGCAGGTAGATGAGAACGATCACCGGCACGGCCAGCAGCGCGACGGCAATCTTTCGCAATAGACAGTCTCCTGGCTCGTGGCTGGGGACGCGAGGTCGGCCGATCTGTCGATGCCTGGCTGGGGCCGGGGCGCCGGTCGGAGCGCTCGCTCCGGCGGTCGGCGGCAGGATAACACCGGGCAATCGGGCCCGGCAAACCAATCGAGCTCGGTCGGTACGGTCGACAGCCGGCCGGGCGTTCCCGGAATCAGCTCGAAGCCAGCAGACCGGCGGGTCGGTAACGGCCGTACGCGGCGACGGCGAGTCCTCGCATTTCCAGGAGGGTCAGGACGCCCAGCACGCTGGCGATCGGAAGCTCCGTCGTAGCGACCAGCTCATCGGCCGTCGAACGGCCGGCGACGAGGGCTTCCGCTACCGCACGCTCGCTCCCGCCGAGGTGCGAGAGCACGGATTCCCGGGAAGCCGTCGGAGCCTTCGAGGCGCGCTCGGCGGGAGTGGCGCGGACCGGTTCGCCGGCATCTGCGTGGGCCGGGGCAAGCCCGAGGTCCTCGAGCAGCTCTGGGACTCCAGCGACGATTCGGGCCGCCTCGGGGTACGCGCGCAGGAAGGCGAGGCTGCCGGCCACGGTCGGACTGTCGATCGCGCCAGGGACCAGGAAGCAGGGGCGGCCCTGTTCCAGGGCCCACGAGGCCGTGATCAACGCGCCGCTTTGGGCGGCCGCCTCGACGACGACCGTCGCGTCGGCGAGTCCGCTGATCAGCCGGTTCCGCCGCGGAAACGTGCCGCGAGTGGGTGACGCGTCCGGCGGCAGCTCGCTGACGACCGCACCGCCGCTGTCGACGATGGCATCGGCGAGGCGCCGGTGGGCCAGCGGGAAGAGGTGGCGGTGACCGCCCCCGAGCACCGCCAGCGTCGGCCGATGCTCGGCGACGCAGGCGGCGTGTGCCGCCCCGTCGATCCCGACCGCCAAACCCGAGACGACCGTCGTTCCTTGTCGCGCCAGGGATCCGGCAATGCGCGCGGCCACCCGGCGGCCGTAGTCGGACGGACGGCGGGTGCCGACCACCGCGACGGCCGAGGGAGACGAGAGCACCGCCGGGTCTCCCCTGACGAACAGCACGTGAGGCGGCATCTCGATTGCCAGGAGCCGAGCCGGGAAAGCCGCGTCCTCCAGGGTCACGACGATGAGGCCCTCGCGACTGACGGCTTCGAGGACATCGTCCCCGCGTGCGGCATGCTCGACGATCCGAGCAGCGAGGTCAGCCGAAATCCTGGTGACTTCCCGTTCACCCTTCGGACCAGCCCTGGCGGTCAGCGCGGCTCGCCCGCCACGGCGTCGGGCCACCGAAAGAATCCCTCGCCCACTGCCGAACCTGCGGAGGAGACTGCCGAACGTCACGGGACCCAGTCCGTGGATAGATGCGAGCACCGTCCACGCATCACGCTCCTCGAGAAGCGTGCGACTCTCCGTCCTCAGGGCCTGCCCGGACACCGGTACGGACGCTCCACCGTCCGGTCCCCCTTCCCGCGCCATGAGGCCGTCGCGACCCACGCCGAGCACCCCTCAGCCCGCGAGCCGCTGAGCGGCCACACTCGCCGGCGAGCGGTACCGCGCGGCTTCCTCGAGGCAGGCCCCGTCGACGCTCTCCGCCTCTGCGAGGTCGGCGATGGTGCGGGCCACTCTGAGCAACCGTTCCGTACCACGGGCAGACAGCCCCTCGAGCTCTGACAGCGCGACCAGGCGTCGTTCCTCCATCTTGCCCAGCCGAGCTGCCCCACGAAGAGCACGACCGGAGAGCCGGGAGTTCAGCCGCCCGCGGCGTTGCACCTGCCGCTCGCGACAGCTCGCGATCCTCGCGGCGACGGTCGCCGATGATTCGGGTTCCGCGCGCGAGACGAGAGCCGCCGGCGCTACTCGCGGCATCGTGACCCACAGGTCGATCCGATCGCGCAGCGGTCCGGAGACCCGTTCCGCGTACCGCTCGACCAGCGAGTCGCGGCAATGACAACGCGACGAATCCGTACCCGCGTACCCGCACGGGCACGGATTCATCGCGGCAACCAGTTGGAAGCGCGCGGGGAAGATGGCCGCCCGTCCGACCCTCGCGATGGCAACATGCCCGTCCTCGAGAGGCTCGCGCAGGGCCTCGAGCACATCCCGATCGAACTCGGGCAGCTCGTCGAGAAACAGGACCCCATAGTCGGCCATCGTCACCTCCCCCGGTGACAGGCGCGGGCCGCCGCCGACCATGCCGGCATAGGAGATCGTGTGGTGTGGGGCTCGAAAGGGCGGCCGGCGAACCAGACCGGTGATCGGGTGCTCGCCCGCGACCGAGTCGACCACCGTGGCGGAGAGCGACTCGCGATCGCCGAGTGGCGGCAGCAAGCCAGGGATCGTTCGAGCCAGCAGGGTCTTGCCAGCTCCCGGCGGCCCCACCAGCAGCAGCCCGTGGCCGCCGGCCAGGGCTATTTCGAGCGCCCGCCGTGCCTCGAGCTGGCCGCGCACGTCGGACAGGTCCGGCAGGTCCCCTGACCAGGCCGCCGGTTCGGCCGGGGCGGTCTGGCCGGCCGTCTCCGCCGCGAGCTCGACGCGCTGTGGCGCCTGGGCACGTGGTCGTCGGGAGCGCGGGCCACGGACGAGGTCCACCGCGGCGGCGAGCGTGCTCGCGGGCAAGCTCTCGAGGTCGCTCACGAGTCGGGCCTCCGCCAGCCCGTCGGCGGGAACGATGGCTCGTCGAGCGCCGCGCCGCGCCAGGGCGGCCAGCATCGGCAGCAGCCCCGGTACCCGGCGAACCTCGCCGCCCAGCGACAACTCGCCGAGGAGCGCCCAGCGACCCGTCGCTCGTACCTGTTCCGAACCCAGCAGGATGCCGAGGGCGATCGCAAGGTCGAGCGAGGCGCCGGCCTTGCGTAGATCGGCAGGTGCGAGGTTGGCCGTGATTCGCCGCGGCGGATAGATGAATCCGGCGTTCCGGATCGCGCCGCGTACACGCTCCTTCGATTCCTGCAGCGCGGCGTCCGGCAGCCCGACGATCGAGAAGCCGGGCAAGCCGGGCGCGACATCCACCTCGACGCGGATGACTCGGCCCTCGAGGCCGTGGAGCGTCGCCGAGAGCACGGTCGCCAGCACCCAGGGAGCCTATCGGCGAGTGGTCACCGCCGACTTACCGGGCTCTGCACGAGAGCTCGCGCGGAACGTCGAGGTAGGCGCCGGGCCGCCGTCGCCTACCGCTGGGCGGTCGACGCGAGCTGGCGATGGGCCTCGGGCGTCATCTTGTCGATGGCCCTCGCGAAGTCGAGCATGGATCTGCCGAGGAGCGAGTCGGCCTTGGTGAACATGAATGGAGCGCCGCTGTTGAGGGCGCTGATGGCACCCCGATACTCGTTCACGATCTGGTGGTCGATCGTTCGCTTGAGGGCGCTCTCGGCATTCTTGACGTTGATGCCCGTGAACGCGTTGGAGCGGTTCAGCACGAGGTGGACCTTGGCCTGCTCATAGCCGAGGTGGCTGATGGTCTCGAGCACGAGGCGCACATTCTTGAGGCACGAGAGGTCCGCGGTCATGACCACGAAGATCGTGTCCGCGGCGTCGAGGATGCGCAGGTTGAGTTCGTCGAGCTTCTTGTCGATGTCGATCAGGATGTAGTCGTACAAGGAGCGCAGCTGGTCGAGGATGTTCGGCAGGTGCTCCTGGGTCACGAGCTCGGCGGTCTCCGGCGACGGCGGCGCCAGGAGCAGGTCAACCCCCGAGTCGTGCTTGACCACCACGTTCTTGATCAGGTCGATGTCGATCGTCGGCGCGGTCACCACGTCCACGATCGACTTGCGATCGAGACCGAGATCCAGGAAGACCCGGTGGTCGCCGAACTGGAGGTTGCCGTCGATGAGGCACACCTTGCGGCCGAGCTCGCGATTGAGCGCGATGGCCGCGTTGATGGCGATGGTGGTCGTGCCCACGCCCCCCTTGGCGCCGTAGAAGGCGAAGATGCGACCGAGCGGTGGCCGACCGACCAGGACGTCGCGCGGCGTGAAGCGGGCCATGAGGCTCTTCATCCGGGCCAGCAGCTCAGCCGGGTGGAACGGCTTGATCAGGTAGTCGTCCGCGCCGGCGCGCAGTCCTCGAACCTTCTGTTCGACCTCGCGTTCGGCCGTCAGCATGATGATCGGGACGTGACCGTTGGCGCCTTCCTCGGCCCGGATCTTGGTCGCGACCTGGTAGCCGTCCAATTTGGGCAGGGTGACGTCGAGCAGGATCAGCGCGGGCTCCTCGGCGCCCCAAAGGCGGAAACCCTCGGCGCCGTCGGACGCCTGCACGACCTCGTAGCCTTCCTGCTTGAGGGTGTAGATCAGCTGCCGCTGGACGTTCTGGTCGTCGTCGACGACGAGGATCTTGGCGGCCATCAGCTCAGGTCGGTACCCCCAGAAAGCAGTAAGCCGGCAGAACCCGGCTGCGGATTATAGGCACACGGTCGGGCTCAACCGCCGGCGGCACCCGGGAGGCCGCGCGCGGAGCTCAGCGTGCCGGCTGGCTGCCGCCCACGTCGCTGCCGAGCCCTTGCTCGATGTAGCCACGGAAGGGCTCCATCAGGCGGGTGAATTCCATCGGGATGACGAACTTTGTCGCGGAACCGGCACCCAGGGCCTTCAAGGCGTCCAGGTATTGCAGTGCCATCGTCTTCTGGTCCACGCCCGAAGCGGCCTGGAAGATGCGCTGCAGCGCCTGGCTGAAGCCCTCCGCTCGAAGGATAGCCGCCTGCCGGTCGCCCTCCGCCTTGAGGATCTCCGACTGCTTCTGGCCCTCGGCCACGTTGATGGCCGCCTGCCGGGTGCCCTCGGACTCCGTGATCACGGCGCGCCGCGTCCGCTCGGCCGAGAGTTGCCGGTTCATCGCCTCCTGGACATCGCGCGGAGGCGTGATCTCCCGAATTTCGACGGTCGTCACCTTGCCGCC
This sequence comes from Chloroflexota bacterium, assembly GCA_005883615.1. Classification (GTDB taxonomy): domain Bacteria; phylum Chloroflexota; class Limnocylindria; order Limnocylindrales; family CSP1-4; genus CF-16. The sequence goes on from VBEC01000020.1 coordinate 13,004, forward strand.
CCAGCGCTCGGTGACCTCGTCCAGCTTGGCCCGCAGGACCTCGTTGATCTGCTCGCGCTTGGACAGGACCTCGTCAAGGAGGATGTCCCCGATCACGGCTCGCAGCGTCGTCGTTGCCACGCCCTGCAACGCCCCGGAGAAGTTGTTGACCTTCACGACACTGGCCAGCGGGTCAGCGATCCGCCAGTAGATCAGGAAGTCGATGTTGATCGGCGCGTTGTCACGGGTGATCGTGGTCTGGCTGGGCACCTCCACGAACTGCTCTCGCAGGTCCACCCCTACCGGCCGGTCCACGATCGGAATCAGAAAGACGATGCCGGGGCCCTTGACCAGGCTCTCGCTGGTGCGCCCGAAGCGGAACACGACCAGCCGCGCGTACTCGTTGACCACCCTGACCGACAGGTAGATGACGATCACCAGCACCAGTACGACGATCGCGACCGCGATAGGTCCGCCCAGGTCCTGGATGTCCATGGTTACCCCTCTCTTTGGCCTTGCGCCGCCAACACGGCCCAAGGTGCATTCATCGACTCAAGCATGACCCGTCGGCGCTTCGCTCGCCTGGGGGATGATCGGCTCGACGGTCAGGATCAGACCTTCCTGGCCGACGACCTTTACCATCCGGCCCCGCTCGATCGCGGCGCCCGTCGCGGAGCGCGCCGACCACTCTTCACCAAGGATGTGGATCGAGCCGGTCGGCTCGAGGTCGCTCTGGACTTTTCCGATCGAGCCCGCCGGCAGGAGTCCGCCTGCGCCTCCACCGAACCCGAAGGGCAGCGGCGGCCTGCGCCGCATCTGCAGGGCGGCCCGCAGGACGACGAACGCAAAGAACAGGCTCCATGCGACCATCGCGAGGGTGACATAAGGCGACACGCTGACCGGCGGCAGCCCTGGAGCAGGCGTCGTGTAGAGAGCGGATGCGCCCAACACGAAACAGACGGCACCGCCCACGGCCAGGAGGCCGTGGCTCGCAACCGAATGCTCGAGGATGAGCAGCACCACGCCCAGGCCGATCAGCAACAGGCCCGCGACGTTGAGCGGAAGACTTCCGAAACCGATGAACGCGAGGATGATCGAGAGAGCCCCTGTAAAGCCTGTGATGTAGTTCGGGTGATAGATCTCGAACAGCAGGCCGTAGAAGCCGAGCGTGAACAGGATGAACGCGATGTTCGGATCACCCAGAAGCCGGAACAGGCTCTGGATCGCGCCCATAGGCTGCTGCTCGACGGTCGCCCCGCTGAGTGCGAGGGTGACCTGTCGTCCGCCGGGGAGGGAGACCGCGCGACCGTTGGCAAATGCGACCAGTTCGTCGGTCGTCCCTGCCATGCCGTCGATGGCGTGCGCCGCAAGCGCCTCCTCGGCCGTGTACGACTTTGCGTCCGCGACGGTCGAAACCGCCCAGTCGACGTTCCGGCCGCGCGCCTTGGCGATAGCCGAGATGTTGGCGATCGCGTCGTTCTTGACTTTCTGGCCCAGCGTCCCGGGGATGTCCTGACCGTTGCTGTCGACCGGGGAGGCCGCTCCGATGTTCGTGCCGGGAGCCATCACGGCGAGGGCGCCGGCAAGCGTGATGAACGTCCCTGCGCTCGCCGCTCGACCGCCTGAAGGAGCCACCCAGACCGCCGTCGGAACCGTCGCATTCAGAAGAGCCTTGGTGATCTCCTCAGTCGAATCCAGGCGACCGCCAGGGGTGCTGAGCTCGATCACGAGCAACGCCGTCCCGTCGCCCTGGGCGCGCGCGACGCCGTCCTGGATGTATGTGGCCATGAACGGGTCGACCTCGCCCGTCGTCGGCAGGACCACCACGCGCGGCGAGTCGGCCCGGGCGATCGGGGCCAGCGCTCCGCCGAGCAGGCCCAGCGCTCCGAGCGAGAGCGCGAGCCGGACGGCGAGTTGAGCGGCGAGACGGGTCACAGAAGCCTTTCGCCACTCATCCTAGCGGTTCGCCTGCGACGCGCTGGAGAGCATCGAAGGCAAGCTCGCTCCAACTCTCCATGAGCTTGCGGACTTTCTCGACCTCCTCGGAGGACGCGAACGCGCCCGAAAGCTTGTGCGTCTCGCGGATGGCCACCGGGCGCCCCGCCGCGTCGGCCTCATAGACCACGCCGAGGTGGACCGAACCGACGTCCGTCGCGTCGTCGTTGAGCAGGCCGACGAGCCGGAATTCGGGCTCGAAATCCGCCTCGAGCTCCTCCTGCCACTCCCTGCGCAGCCCTCCCAGGAGGCCGCCGTCGCCGGGATTGATGTGGCCGCCGACGCCGATCGAATAGCGGTCGTGAAGCCTGCGGTCCGCTCCCGCGCGGGTGCGCCGCATCAGGTAGTAATCGCGCCCGTCGCGCAGGACGAGGTACGGGATGATCTGCTTCCATGACGGATCGTGCTCCATCTGGCCCCGCGGCTCGAAACGGGCTTCGGAGGCGATGACGTCGAGCACGGGGTCGATTCCGTCCACGCGCATGCCGCGCCAGCCGACGCCGTCGAGCAGGGCGGACCGCGCCAGGACGAGTACCTGCTCTTCGCTCACGACAGCAAGCGCTTGCGGGCGGCCGCGAAGCGCCGCTGCAGGGCCTCCGGGTCGGGGTCGGCCAAGCTGTCCGTCGCCGCCAGCCAGCTGTCGATGACTGCTCGGACCGCCCGAAGGCGCTCGACGATGGGGCCGCCGTTGGTCGCGAGGATGCCTGCCGCCATCTCCGGGTCCCCCTCCGCCAGGCGGGTCATGTCGCGCCAGCCAGAGGCCGCGAGCGAGCGAGCGAGCGGCCAATCGGCTCGTTCCGGGCCGTCCGCCGGCCCACTGACAGCCTCCACGAGGGCGGCCGCCAGGACAAGGGGTAGGTGACTGATGGCCGCCACCGCCGCGTCGTGCTCGGCCGCGCCCAGGCGAACGGGCCTCGCTTCGCAGGCGATCGCGAGGCTTTCCACCAGGTGCGCTGCCTCGTCGTCGGAATCCGGCGAGCCGGGGACGACGACCCAGGACCGATCGCGGAAGAGCGCCGCATCGGCGGCTTCGTAGCCGCTCGTCTCTCGGCCCGCCATGGGATGTCCCCCGACGAACCGGAGCCCCTCGGCATGCGCCCGGCCCATGATCGCCGACTTCGTGCTGGCGACGTCCGTTACGACCGTTGCGGCCGAAAGCACGCTCCGGAGTTCGCTCGACAGACGGTGCACCAGGTCGAGGCAGGCGAGCGGAGGTCCCGCGAGGATCACCAGGTCCGCTCCGTCCAGCGCGCCCGCGGGATCGTTGGCTGCTTGCTCGAGCACGCCATCCGAAACCGCGCGCCGTGGGCCGTGTCCCCGCGGACTCCAGGCCACCATCGACGGATCCGCCAGAGGCCCGCGAGATGCCGCGGCGAGCGCCCTGGCGATGGAGCCGCCGATCAGGCCAAAACCCAGGAATGCCACTCGCATGAGGGAATTATCGAGGCGGCAAGGCGGGAGCGCTGAACCCTGATGCTAGAATTCCGCACGGTCGGGGGGCCGCGAGCATCGTCGGCACCCTTGGCCCCGCGGCCTGGAGTCTCCACCATGCAGCCGGCCGATGCCAAGCCGATCCGGGTCCTACTCGTCGACGACCATCAACTGCTGACGGGCGCCCTCTCACAGATGATGAGCCTTGAGCCCGACCTGCGGGTCGTCGGCGTCGCCGGCAGCGTCGCGGAGGCAAAGGCCATGTCCCGCGACCGCGTGGACGTCGTGTTGATGGACTACCGCCTGCCGGACGGCACGGGCGCGGAGGCGACCCGGGCGATCAAGGCGCGCTGGCCGGCGGCTCGCGTGGTGATGCTCACGGCTCTCAACGACGACGAGACTGTGCTCGAGTCGATCCAGGCCGGCGCGGACGGCTACCTGACCAAGGATCGCGCGGTCGATGAGGTCGTGAACGCGGTTCGCGCAGCGAACGCGGGCGAGACCCTGCTCCCCCGCTCCGTGATCGTTGGGATCGCGCAACGGGTCGCCTCAGCGCGGGACCGAGGCCTCGAACGCCGCCAGGTCGAGCCCCTGACGCCGCGCGAGCTGGAGGTCCTCAAGACACTGGCCGAAGGCCTCTCGACGCCGGAGATTTGCGACCGGCTGTTTATCGCGCCGAACACCCTGCGGACGCACGTCCAGAACATCATGGGCAAGCTTCGGGTCCACTCCAAGCTCGAAGCGGTCGCCTTCGCCCTGCGTCACCGGCTCGTCGAGCCACCGCGCAGCGAAGAGACGCTCTACTAGGGAACGCCCAGGCCCCTGCGGTCACCGGCCTCGGCGGCGCGCCTTGCGCCGTTCGCCGACCCGTCGCTCTCCGTCGACTGGCGGCCCCGGATCGGCGGGCGGGTTCTGGCGCCGGTTCGACTCCCGCCGTTCGAGCTCCCTTCGCTCCAGGTTCAGGAACGCGCCGCAGCGCGGGCAGCGGCGTTCCTCCGTGAAGAGCGACTCGAGTGGCGAGACTGTGTAGATCTGGCGGCCGCACGACCAGCACGCGAGGCGGGGCATCTGCGCATCGTACGACCGAAGCCCGGCACCGGCCAGATCACCAGACCGGCCTTCTCCGATCGACCTATCCCCGGTAGCCATCGATTGGCCAGCAACGATTACGGTCGATGGATGATGCGATGGGCACGACGTCGCCGCATGATTGGCCTGCGTTCGCCGCTAGACGGCGACCGACGACCACTCGGGCAGGTGGTCGTAATCGCGAGTCGTCTCGTCCCCCCGAGGCGACTCGCTCATATCAGGGCTCGGCCGCGACGCAACTCCCCTTCTCCTCCTGGAGCGCGTTGCGGCCGTTCCATGTCGGGTCGCCCGCATGTGCTGGCTCCACGCCTCCGGCTCCGGCTCCGCTAGCTCCGGCTTCGAAGCCTCCATCGTCGCCGGGACCGAACCCCTGGGAGCCGCATCGAGAGGGCGGAGCTGCCGGCCAGTGGGAGCAGGAAGATCACCCAACCGGACGTGCCGTGATGCCCGGCTCCATGCCCTTGCCCGTGGCCGCAGGGCCGGCCACCATCCCCCGGGACCTTCAGATGTCCGGGGGGCCCGTCGACACTTCCTGGACAGGGCGGCCTGACTGCCGGCCCCTTGGCGGGCGGCCCGGGGTTTGGCCCGGTGGGAACCGAGGTCGGCGAAGGGGTCCGCGTCGGTTGCGGCGTGGCCGTCGGCCGTGGCGTGGCCGTCGGCCGTGGCGTGGCCGTCGGCCGTGGCGCCCGCGTGGGAGCCGGCGTACTCGTCGGGCGCGGGCCGGGCGTCGACGGGGCCGATATCGGTGGGTTGGAACCCGGTGCCGAGGAGGGCTGTTCGGATGCCGAAGGTCCAACTGCAGTCGTCGGCGAGGGTTCTGGGGAGACGCTCGCGGCCGGTGCCGGGCTGGCACTCGGTTCCCCACTCGCGGCGGGCTCGGGCGAAGCCGGGGCCACGGACGGGGCGGGAAGTTCGGACGCCGTAGGGCTCGCCTGGCCGGAAGGGGAACTGGCCGACGGGGCTGCCGACGCTGCGCCGGTTATCGGTCCCGTTGAGGTCCGAGGGCTCTCAGTCGCGCGGGCGACCCCGCCGGAAGAAGGGACGAGGCCGCCCACGGTCAGAGCGACGCTCACGAGGATCAGGTTGAGCATTCCGAGGGCGATGACGAGGCGCGCTCGCAGGGCGGTCGACATCGTCGATCCGGACTTCCTTCCTCACCTTCGGGGCCATTCGGGCTTCGCCAGATGGTACAACGGAGGCTGCCCCGCGGCCATCATCGGGGTCACTGGTCCCGGCCGAGCGACGCCTCGGCCAGTGGTTCGTAGCGGGCCGGTCCGGCACCCGTGTGGCTCTCGAAGAGGACCAGCCGGTCGGCCTGCCACGTCGCGGAAAAGCCGTCCGCAGCAGCCATGAGGCGGCGGGCGGCGTCCGGGCCCGATTTGACCCCATCCGCGCGGGCGAGCGTCAGATGGGCGCGGAAGGGTCGCTCCTCGATGGGCCAGCCGCCCCCGGCGAGCGCGTCGTCAAGCCGGCGGGCTAGCCGTTGCAGCGCCTCGGCCCCATCGGTCACACCGAGCCACAGGGCTCGCGGGCGGGCGGCCGACGGAAAGCCGCCAGCCCCGTCGATGCGGATCTCGAAAGGGTCCCCGCTGCCGGCCGCTTCATGGATGGCCGCCTCGACCGCCGGGATGCGATCCTGGAGCACTGGCCCCAGAAACCGCAGCGTCAGGTGCAGTCCATCCATACGAACCCAGCGCACGTCGAGAGGATCGCGCCGTTCCGGCCCGCCGCCGGGTCCCCTGGCCTCGGGACGCAATCGCACGCGCTCGACCAGCCCGGCCACCTGGCTGCGAACGTCCTCGGCCAGCGGGACTGCAACGAAAATTCGTCTCATACCGGCGGAGGCCTGGGGTGCGCCGGTCAGCGGGCTGCCCCCTTGCCGACCTTCGATGGACCATCGCGGTCAGAGCGTTTTCGCCTTCCCTCGTCGAGCTCCTGCTCGAACCGCCGGCGGTCGGCGCGAAGAACTTCGCGCGCACGATCCCGGTCCCGCCAACCGTGGACCTCGGTCTCCTTGGCTTCGAGGAGCTTGTACGTCTGGAAGAAGTGCTCGATCTCGACCAGCCGATGCGGCTGGACATCGTCGAGGCTCTCTACATGCGCCTCGTGGGGGTCACCGACGGCCACGCATAGCACCTTGAAGTCCTCGCCCTTGTCGTCGCGCATCTCGAGCCCGCCGATCGGGCGAGCCCAGACGTGGCAGCCGGTGAAGGTGGGCTCATCAATCAGCAGCAAGGCGTCGGTGTGATCGCCGTCCCCCGAGCGGGTCTCGGCGATGTAGCCGTAGTCGAAGTTGTAGTAGACCGCCGACGAGAGCACGCGGTCGAGGCGAAAGACGGCGGCCTTCTCATCCCACTCGTACTTGTTCCGACTGCCGCGCGGGATCTCGACGACGACCTCGACCACGTCGGGGAATCCGGCCCTGGAGCCTGGCATTCACGAACGATACCGCGGCTCGCCCGCGGGCTCAGGCGAGGCTCCCGGAAGGCGGAGATCGGCGACGCCGCAGCGAATCCTCCGGCCAATGGCGAGCAGGGCGTCGCCTTGGCCGTCGGAGAGTCAGTCGTTGTAGAGGCGTTCCTCGATCAGCTTCTCCTGCACCGTCCGCCCGTTGGGATCGAAGCACGAGAACTCGAAGTGCTTTTCGAACTCGAGGTCGACGTTGTCCTGACCGCCGCGGTTCTTCTCGACCGAGATGATCACCCAGTCGCGGAAGCGTTGCGCCTGGTATGGGTTGAACTCGATGTTGACCTTGGCGACGATGTGGTATTTCTCGTTGAGGATCAGGATGATGTCGGCCTCATAGTTGATCGCCGATGAGCCGCGCAGATGATGGTTGCGCAGGCGCGACGCCTTGAGGCCCTCCTTGTCGGCCGCGACGATGGCGATCATCGGCACGTCCTCGGACAGGGCGACGTCCTTGAGGCCGTTGACCACGTACGTGACCTTCTCGGCCTCGGTGGGCGACTCCGGAATGACCGGTACCTTCTGGAGGTAGTCGACCACGACCAGCAGACGTCGGTCGCCCGACAGGATGCGATGCTGTCTGACCAGCTCGCGGATGTTGTCAACCGTGCTCGCGGTCTGCGAGCCGCGCAGCAGGAACAGGTTCTGGCCGTAGCGCGCGATCCGGTCGAGCGAGGGGCGCAGGCGCGGGTTGTTCGCCAGCTGGGCCATCCCGCCGCCATCGGCGACCCACGACCCGAGGATCTCCTTGCGGACGTCCTGGATCTTGATGGCGCCGGTCTTGTGGGGCAGGTGCGCGAGCGCGGATTCCATCGCGATGAGGCGATTGAGCAGGTATTGCTCGTCGTGCTCGAAGCAGAGGTACAGCACGTTCGCCTGTCCGCCGGAGGCGACGTTGCGGGCCATCTGCAGCGCCATCGTCGTCTTGCCGGTGCCTTGAGCCCCGCCGATCAACAGCAGCTCGCCGGCCCGCAGCCCGGTGCCGATGGTCTTGTCCATGGGAGTGAAGCCGAGCGGAACGGGTTGGTACTCGCCCACCCGGCCCGTCGACACCTTGTCATTCAGGTCGACGAGAACGTCAAGGGCTGAGCGCGGTGCCATGCTGCCGTTCGCGGTGTCAAGCCGCCATGACGTCTTCTGCGCGGCTTCCATGACTGGGTCGATGGCCTCTGTGCTCACGCGCGCTGTTCCTCCCCGGCCCGGTTCCGGATGTGCTGGACTGAGCGTGCTCCTCGGTTGGTGTCGGTTGGCACCAGAGCTGATCGCGAGGGCATGGTAGCACCGGGAATTCTCCGGTCACCCCCCGAACCGGCCCCTCTCACCTCGGCCGAAGGTACCCCGTCGGGGTACCGCAAACCGGCTCAATTCAGCCGAGCGAGGTGGCGAGCTCGTCCCAGTAGCGGGCGATCGTTCGGATACCGGTCTCGTAGTTGCGCAGGTCCATCCACTCGTTCGGCGCATGCGCGTGACAGTCGGGCTGGCTGAAACCGAGGAGCACGACCGGCAGCCCGAGGGTCTCCTCGAAGCTGGCGCAGATCGGGATCGATCCCCCCTCCCGGATATACAGGGGCGAACGGCCGAAGGTCGCCTCCAGGGCCCGGGCAGCCGCCTGCGTGGCGGGATGATCGATGGGGGTAAGGCTGGGCCTTCCGTCGCCTAGTCTCTGGACCTCGACCCGTACGCCAGGCGGGGCGATCCGTGCGACGTGGGCGCTCAGCAGATCGAATATCGCTCCGGGATCCTGGTCCACGACCAGTCGACAGCTGACCTTGGCGTGGGCATGCGCTGGGATGATGGTCTTGCTGCCATCGCCGTGGAAACCGCCCCACAGGCCGTTGACGTCCAGGGTTGGACGCGCGCCACGTCGCTCGAGCACGGAGAAGTCCGGTTCGCCAACGAGGGCCAAAACGCCCATCGCCTCCCGGTAGGCCTCCTCGTCGAAGGGCAGATCGGCGAGCGCCGCGCGGTCTCGCTCGGTCAAGGCCACGACGTCGTCGTAGAAACCGGGGATCTGGACGACCCCATCAGGGCTTTTGAGGCCGGCGAGGATCCAGGCCAGCGCATTGGCCGGGTTCTGGACGGTCCCTCCATAACCACCCGAATGGAGGTCGACCGGCGGCCCGAACACGTCGATCTGCGCGTACACAATGCCGCGCAGGGCGACCGTGATTGCCGGCAGATTCCCCTCGAAGAATCCCGTATCGCTGATGATCGCGACGTCTGCTTCGAGCTGGCGAGCGTGCGCCTCGAGCCAGGCATCGAGGCCTGGCGAACTGGCCTCCTCGTCGCCTTCGAACACGAACTTGAGGTTCAGCGGAAGACTGCCGCGCGTCGCCAGGAGTGCCTCGGCGGCGCGCAGATGCATATGGATGTGCCCTTTGTCGTCCGCGGAACCACGGGCCAGCATCCGCTCGCCCTTGATGACCGGCTCGAAGGGCGGCGAATCCCACAACTCGAGGGGATCGACGGGCTGGACGTCGTAATGGCCGTATACGATCGCCGTTGGTGCCCCATCCGCACCCAGCCAGTCACCGTAGACGATCGGGTGGGCGGACGTCTCGGAAACCTCGACGTGCTCGGCGCCGATGGCTCGCAGCTGGTCGGCCAGCCATTCGGCGGCCCGCCGACAGTCGTCGGAATGCTCGGGCAGTGCAGAGACGCTGGGGAAGCGCAGGAAGTCTGCATAGGAGCCCAGGCGCGCATCCCGGGTCCCTTCGAGATAGGACTCGAGATCTGTGGGCGCCTGTGTGGAAGTCATGGGCTGTCTCCCAAATGAGAGCGGGCGAGCCTTGCGACTCGCCCGCTCATCGGCGGCGGGGGGACCGAGCGATCGGCGCGAAGGTCAGGCCGGGCTCGGATTGGGATTGGGGCTGGGCGCGGGTTGCGGTGCGGATGGGCCAGGCGATGTCCCGCCCGAGGTACCGGGAGCGATGATCCTGGGCATTCCGTGGAGGACTGCCTTCGGCGGGAGATCGTTGAACAGCTTCTCGAATTCCTCCGAGTCGACGGTCTCCTCGGCCACGAGCTTTTCAGCCAGTCCGGTCAGCCGACTCTTGTGCTCGTTGAGGACCTCCATCGCCCGCGTGTAACCGCGGTCGACGATGGCGCGGACCTCCTCGTCGATCGTTTTCGCGACGTCGTCCGAGTAGTTGCGCTGCTCGCCGATCTCGCGCCCGAGGAAGACGAGCTCGTCACGCTTGCCGAACGCAAGCGGGCCGAGCTTCTCGCTCATGCCGAACTCGGTCACCATGCGGCGAGCGACGTCGGTTGCCTTCTCGATGTCGTTCGAGGAACCGGTCGTCGTGTCGCCGAAGATCAGCTTCTCGGCGGCATTTCCGGCCAGCAGGCCGGCGATCTTGTCCTCGAACTCGGTCTTGCTCTGCAGATAGCGGTCTTCGGTCGGCAGGGCCATCGTGTAGCCAAGTGCCATGCCGCGGCTGATGATCGTGACCTTCTGGACCGGGTCGCACTTCGGCAGGACCCGCTGCACCACGGCATGCCCACCCTCGTGGTAGGCGATGATCTCCTTCTCGGCGTCGGAGATGATCCGGCTCTTGCGCTCGGGCCCGGCCACGATCCGCTCCAGGGCTTCCTGGAACTCGGACATGCCGATGACCTTCTTGTTGCGCCGAGCCGACAGGATGGCTGCCTCGTTGACGAGGTTGGCCAGGTCAGCGCCCGAGAAGCCGGGCGACTGGCGGCTGATATTTTCGACGTCGACGGCCTTGTCGAGCGGCTTGCCCTTGGTGTGGACACGCAGGATCGCGACGCGACCCTTCATGTCCGGGCGATCGAGGATGACCTGCCGGTCGAAGCGGCCGGGCCGCAGCAGCGCCGGGTCGAGTACGTCCGGTCGGTTTGTGGCGGCGATCACGATCACGTTCGTGTTCGTGTCGAAGCCGTCCATCTCGACCAGGATCTGGTTCAGCGTCTGCTCGCGCTCGTCATGGCTGCCGCCCAGTCCGGCGCCGCGCTGGCGGCCGACCGCATCGATCTCGTCCACGAAAACGATGCACGGGCTGTTGCGCTTGGCCTGGTCGAAGAGGTCGCGCACGCGGCTGGCGCCGACGCCCACGAACATCTCGACGAACTCCGAGCCCGAAATCGAGAAGAACGGCACGCCCGCCTCGCCGGCGACCGCCCGGGCCATCAGGGTCTTGCCGGTGCCGGGCGGCCCGACGAGCAGCACGCCGCGTGGGATGCGAGCTCCCAGCGAGTTGAACTTCTCGGGGTACTTGAGGAATTCGACGACTTCCTGGAGCTCGGTCTTGGCCTCGTCGACGCCCGCCACGTCGGCGAACGTCACGACGGTCTTGTTGCCGAGGAACATGCGGGCGCGACTCTTGCCGAAGCTCAGGGCCTGGTTATTCGTGCCCTGGGCCTGGCGCATCATGAAGATGATGAAGCCGACGATCAGGATGAGCGGCAGGAGCCCGGTGACAGCAAGGCCGATCCAGCTGGTGTCGGCGGCCTTCTCGGACTTGAAGATACTGGCCGGGAGCGTCTTGTTCCCAGCTTTCGCCGCCGCCTGCATGTCCGGATAGACCTGCGTAAGGATGCTCGGGACGACGACCGTGAACTTGTCGTTCCCTTCCTGGACGCTCAGGGTCTGGTCCTGCTGGCTGACCGACGTCACCTTGCCGTTCTGGACGTCGTTCAGGAAGTCCGAATATCCCTTCGTCGCCGTGTTGGGCGGCTGAAGGAACCAGGCATACATCAGCGCAACGGTGCCGAGGACGAGCACCAGCATGACGATGCCGTTGCGCAGGAATTTGGCGTTCAAGAGTGGAGGCCTCCGGTCCAGCGGGACTCCCTTGGATCCGGTCCCGCGGTCGATCTGTGCGGCGAGTATAGCGCCGGGTCAGGTGACGACCCCATGACGGTTGTCCGCCCCGAGCTATAGAAGGTACGCCCGAACACCACCCGAAGATGCGTTCACGACGTGGCGGTTACGTGAAGAAACCGCCACTCGTGGCGGCCCAGGGAACCGTGAGATTTGGTAGCGGAGGGCGGATTCGAACCACCGACCAAGGGCTTATGAGTCCCCTGCTCTACCACTGAGCTACTCCGCCATCACCGCGAAGAGTACCGAGCACGATAAAGGGCAGCAACCAGGCACGTTGCAGCGCATAACTATCGAACGTCCGTCGGCCGTCGCCCAAGAGGCGACAGAAGCAGGGCGCGTGACCGCCGCCGTGTCGGGCGAAGGGCGGACGCTCGAGGATCGAGCGCCGATAGAGCCTATAGGTCGCCCGATTCGTGCGTGGGTCCCACTCGGGGTAGCACAGCGCATCGAAGAAGTGACTATGAGCCCCTGCATACCACTGAGCTACTCCGCCACGCCTCCCAACCTTCGACGGACATCGAACGCGGCCGCCGGTGCCAGAACAACGCGTGACTGTGAGGACCTGGTCGGCAGCCCCAACGGCAGCGTCAGGCGTGGGCCAAGCTGCCGGATCCGGCTCCCCGGCGGGACAGTGCATCGACGCTCACCGCCGCGAGTAGCACGAGTCCTGTCGCGATCAGCTGCCACTGGATGGGCAGCCCCAGCAGGTAGAGGCCGTTGTAGATGGCCCCGATGACGAGTCCGCCGAGGAGACCGTGGATGGCCCTGCCACGGCCGCCGAAGAGGCTGGTACCCCCGATCACCGCGGCGGCCACGGCGTACAGGACGAGCTGGCCGCCGTTGATGTTGGTCGTCATACCGCCCAACTGCGAGCAGTAGATGACGCCGGCGAGGCCCGCGGTGAGCGAGCAGAGCACGAACGCCAACGTCCGGACACGGGACACGTTGATGCCGGCCCGCCGAGCCGCCTCAGGATTTCCGCCGACGGCATACATGTGGCGACCGAACGGGGTCCGCTCGAGGAGCACCGTCCAGATCGCGAGCACGACGAGCACGAGCGGCACGACCCAGGGCACGCCGACGATGGGCAGGAAGCTCCCTCGGTTGACGTTGCAGATGGCCACTACCACGACCCCCGCCGCGGCCAGGAAGACGATCTTGGCGACGGTGAGGCCGACCGGCGGAGCTACCAGCCCACTGCGCCGCCGCCCCGCGTCACGCAGCCACAAAGCCCCACCGAGAAGGCCGACGATCACCACCAGCCCGATCCAGGCGACCACCGGGTCGATGTAGGAATAGACGAGGCCGTACAGAGCCTGCTGGTTGGGCAGCACCGTGCTGGTAATGCCCACGCCCCCGGCGGCGCCCAGGATGATGATCATGACCCCGAACCAGAACAGGTAGCCGGCCAGCGTGACGACGAATGCCGGCATCCCCAGCCGGGTGATGATCAGTCCGTGGATGGCCCCGATGCCCCCGCACACCAGCAGGGCCGCGATGATGGCCGCCCACCATGGCCAGTTTGGAGTGGGCTGCACCAGGTTTGCGGCGACGATCCCACCGATCGCGGCGACATATCCGATCGAGAGGTCGATCTCGCCGAGCAGCAGGACGAAACCCTCGCCCATCGCCAGCACGACAAAGACGGCGCTCTGGTCGAACAGGTTGACCAGGTTGCCCGCCGACAGGAAGACGTGGTTCGGGCTGACGATGGTGAAGACGACCGTGACGGCCACGAGAGCGATGGCCACGGGCAGGACCCCGGCATCGCCGCTCCTCGCCCGGGCGAGCCACGCCCGGAGGTACTGGCCCAGCGACTGGGCGAGGATCTCGGGCGGGATGACCTCGACGGCCGCGGCGGTCAGGTCGGGAGCGCTTAGAGCCTCGGTGACCGTGTCTGGGAGTTCACCTGCCGGCTTGTCGATCGAAGCCAATCCTCAGTCCTTGTCGTGGCTGGAGCCGGATGCGAGCACATCGCGGCTCGACCCGCCAGTGGTCATGAAGTCGACAACGCTCTGCCGGTCGAATGACGAGAGCCAATCCTCGGCCACCATTCGGCCGAGCCGGAGCACCGCGATCCGATCGGCGACCTCGAAGACATCGTTCAGGTTGTGAGAGATGACCATCACGGCCAGGCCATGGTCCTTGAGCCGTCGGATGAGCTCGAGGACCATCGCCGTCTGTGCAACACCGAGGGCTGCGGTTGGCTCGTCGAGCATGACCAGCTTCGAGTTCCACATGACCGCCTTGGCGACGGCAACAGCCTGGCGCTGGCCCCCGGAGAGCGTGGCGACGGGCTGCCGGATCGAGCGAACCGTGGTCACCCGCAGACCTGCCAGGGTGTCCGCGGCTGCCCGCTCCATGCCGTCCTCGTCGAGGAACACGCTGCTGACCCGCTCGCGCCCGAGAAACATGTTCTGAACGATGTCGAGGTTGTCGGCGAGGGCAAGATCCTGGTAGACGGTCTCGATACCGAGCGAGGCCGCGTCCTTCGGCGTCCGGATATGGACCTGGCGACCCTCCCAGAGCATCTCGCCCTCGTCGGGCTCGTGGATGCCGGCGATGCACTTGGTCAGCACCGACTTGCCGGCCCCGTTGTCACCGCAAAGGGCAGTCACCTGTCCGGGAGGCAGATCCAGGTCGACTCCGTACAATGCCTGGACCGCCCCGAAATGCTTGCTGATCCCCCGCAATCGCAGCAGCGGCTCGGGGTTCGCGGGCGCAGCCACGCTGGCGGACCCCCCGGCCGGGACACCGCCGGGGAGCGGGTTCGGTTCAGCGGTCATGTCCATTGCGCCGTCCTTCGAGAAGCCTGGCCGGCCTCGCGGCCGAGGCCAGCCTGCTGAGACATGCCCGGGCAGGGGCCTGGCAAAACAGTGTCGCACCCGCGCAGTGCGGGTGCGACACGGACACGTCGCGCCAAAACCTGTGCGAGCGCGCCTGCCTCTGGACTCTTGCCTGCTACTTGATGCCGTTCGTTGTGCAGACATCCGCGCCGACCGCGGCGCACAGTTTCGTCACGTCGACGAACTTGTCCTTGATCACGGTGTCTTGCATGTTCTTGGCATTGACCCAGACCGGGGTCAGGAGCACCGCCGGCTCCGTAGTCGCGGCGTTTGCCGGATCCGTGGTTGTGCCATTGACGAGGGCGGTGGGAGCTGGCTGGCCTGCGCGCAGGTAGGTGGCCAGGGCAACCGCTGCCTGAGCCTCGATGTAGACCGCCTTGTAGACCGAACCACACTGCCAGCCCTGCAGGACGTATTCCATGCCCTGGAGCGTCGCGTCCTGTCCGGTCGTCGGGATCTTCTTGGCTGGCACGCCGTTCGCCTTCAGGACGGTGATCACGGCATTGGCCAGCCCGTCGTTGGCCTCAACCGTGGCGTTGATGTCCTTGTGGGCCGTGTAAGCCTGCTGGAAGATCGTGCCGCCCTGAGCGTTGTTCCAGCCCGGGGCAAGCTGCTCGCCGACGAGCGTCATGCCGGCGCTGTTCGTGGCACCGGCAGTGACCTGTGCGACCTTCTGACTCCAGATCGCGTCGTTGTAGCCCTTGGCGAAGTCGATCGCGTTCGGGTCGGTGTCCTGGCCGCCATCGACCGTGAAGACCTTCGGGCTCGTGACGCCCCAGTCCGTGACGCACTGCATGAAGCCCGTGCCGATCAGCTTGCCAACCTGCACGTTATCGAAGCTGACGTAGTAGGTGCTCGTGCCCTGGAAGGTTGCGCGGTCGTAGCTGATCATCGTCACGCCGGCAGCCGCCGCCGCTGCCTGGACCTGCTTGCCTGTGGGGCCGTCGAGCGGGTCAACGAGCAGGACCTTGGCGCCGGCCGTGATGTCGGCCTGGGCGATCGCGAGCTGGGTTGTCGTCGTGCCCTGGGCGTTGTCGATCTTGAAATCGGTGGTTGCGTACCCAGCCTCAGTGAACGCCTTCGTCAGATACGGGAGGTCGTAGCTCGTGTAGCGCGCGGACGTCGTGACGTCGGGGAGGATCACGCCAACCAGGCCTTTGCCTGCGGTGGTCACGCTCTTCAACTGCGCCATGGCCGAGAAGGAGGCGTCGAACGAGGTCACGCTGAGCCCGGAGGCTGCCGCGCCCGACGCCGAGGGGGAGGCTGACGCCGCTGCCGAGGCTGCGGCGGGCGAAGCCGAGGCCGGGGCTGTCGTCGCTGCGCCGCTGCACCCCGCTGCAACGATCACAGATGCCGCCACCGCGGCCAAGAATCTTGCGCGAGTGTTCACGTGAATCTCCTCTGGCAGCATCTGCCCATTCGGCGCGAGCCTAGCACGGACGGCGTCGGAGGTGGCAGTGGCCGAACCGCGAAGGTTCGTATCTCCTGGGGCGTGTTGCCGGGACGAGAGCGCCACTATTCGCCCAACGGCGAGAGCGCAAGAGACACCGCTTCGTCGAGGGAGAGGGCATGGCCACCAGCCCACGATGAGGTCATCGCCTCCGCTCCGACGCTCTCGCGCAGGCGCCGGACTTGGCGGTCGTATTCCGGGCGTTCGTAGGGCGTCATCGGCGCATCGGCGACGTCGCGGATAGCTTCAGCGGCCCCCAGAAGGCGCGCGGCGCGGTCTGTGTCGTCCCTGGCCAGTGCGATGAACGCGAAGGATTCCAACTGGTTCGCGACGGCTCCACGGTTGCCGAAGTGCTGCCAGCCGTGAATGGTCTGCCGGTAGAGCGCCTCAGCCTCGTCGTAAGAGCCGGCCTGGCGGAGCGCGTGGGCGAGATCGCTGCGCACTGCGCACACGAAGCGCTGGTCGCCCATTTCCTGATAGGCGCCAATCGCCTCGCGAAACCAATGCCGGGCCTCCTCGACACGTCCTAGCGAGCCGCTCACGCGGCCGTGGCTCAGTGCGGCGAACGCGATGGCGAAGGCGTTGCCGGTCCGGTTCGCTGCATCCGTAGCCGTCGCGACTCGGGCCTCAGCCTCCGCCGGCTCACCCGCGGCGAGGCTCCCGAGGGCAGACCCACCCTCCAGCATCGCCAGCATCCACCAGTTCCCGGTCTGCTCGACGACGTCGGCAACCTCGTCGCGTAACTCCGGCTCGATGACCTGCCCGGAGAAGACCAATGCCATCGTCTGGCCTCCGAGTGCCTCGCCGAGTGTCTGGCGATCACCGGTGGCGCGGGCCAGCGCGACTCCTTTTGCGGCCCATGCCACCGCGGGGCCTGCGGTGCCTGCCGACGCGAAGGCCTCGGCTGCGGCGGCAAGAACTCGGGCATGCAGAATCGCTTCGTCCCGATCGGCGGATGGATCGGGTGGCGGCAATGACAGGACGAGACGAGCTGCCCTGGCCAGCCGCTCGGTCCCCTCGCTGGAGAGCGCTCGCGAACGCCAGTACCCCTTGAGTGCCAGCGACAGCCGTAACGCGCGATCGGGATCCGCCTCGAATGACCACTCCAGAGCCGAGCGGAGGTTGTCGATCTCGTCGTCCAGGCGCCGCAGCCAGGGCACCATGTCGGGACCGACAAGCGCTTGCTCGGCCTCGAGCGCGAGCGCCAGGAAGAAGCCCAGGTGCCGATCGCGCAGGGCTACCGCTTCGCCGCTCGCCATCAGGCGATCGCGGGCATATTGACGAATGGTCTCGAGCATCCCGTAGCGAGTCGTCTCCAGATGCTGAACGACGACCAGTGAACGGTCGACCAGCCGAGACAGTCCGTCGAGGGTGTCAAGCTTGGCGTCGCCTTCGGCTCGCGCCGCCCCCACGCCTTCGACTCGCCCTTCATCGGCGGCGACGTCGCCGCCGTCGCCGGCGAGATCCCCCTCGAGGTTCGGCCAGGCCACCGCTGCTGCGGCCTCGAGAGTCCAGCCTCCGGCGAACACGGACAGGCGGGCGAGGAGTGTGCGGTCGCGGTCCGCAAGCAGGTCCCAGCTCCAGTCGATGAGCGCCTGGAGCGTCTGTTGGCGAGGAAGTGCCGTCCGGCGTCCGCCCGTGAGAAGACGAAAACGATCGCCCAGCTTGCTTGCGATCTCGTCGACCGACAGGACGGTGACGCGCGCGGCCGCCAGCTCGATCGCCAGCGGGATGCCGTCAAGGCGCTGGCAGATCTCGGCGACGGCGGGAGCGTTGGCTGGCGTCAGCCTGAACGACGGCAGGGCTGCCGTTGCACGATCCCGGAAGAGCCGCACCGCCTCGCTCGCTGCGATCCTCTCGAACCGCGCATCTGGAGGCTGCTCATGGTCGTCTTGCGACGACATGTCCGGCACGCCCAACGACGGGACCTGAAACACGACCTCTCCCGCGATGCCAAGAGCCTCCCGGCTCGAGGCCATGACCGCGAGGTTCGGACAGGCGACCAGAAGCTGGTCTACCAGCTCGGCCGCCCCGACGACCAGGTGCTCGCAGTTGTCGAGCTGGAGGAGCAGGGCCTTCGAGCGCAGGAAATCCGTCAGGCTGTCGAGCCGTCTGCGCCCGGGCTCCTCGGGCGCGCCCACCGCGCCCGCGACCTCCTGAGCGATCAGGCCGGGGTCGCTGATTGCGGCTAGCTCGACCAGCCAGACCCCATCACCGTGGCGGTCAAGGAGCTCGGAGCCGACTTGCAGCATCAGACGTGTCTTGCCGGTCCCGCCCGTCCCGATCAGGGTGACCAGCCGATGAGACTCTGCGAGCGCACGGAGGTCGTCGAGCTCGCGCTCCCGGCCGATGAACGAGGTGAGTTGGGACGGCAGGTTCGTGCGATGCCCCCGGACCGATCTGAGGGCTGGGAACTCCGCTGCCAGGCCCGCGCCGGAAAGCTGGTAGATGTGCGCCGGCTCGTCGAAGTCCTTGAGCCGAAACTGCCCCAGGTCGCGCAGCCCCAGGTCGGCCGGCAAGAGGTCGCCGATCATCGCCGCCAACGCCCCCGAAACCAGGACCTGGCCGCCATGCCCGGATGCGGCGATGCGAGCGGCGCGGTGGACCTCCAGGCCGGCATAACTGCCGTCGCTGCGAGTCGCTTCGCCGACGTGGAGGCCAATTCGCACGCGGAGATCCGCCGAATGCGTCCATTTGGTCAGCGCCCGTTGGCCTTCCGCGGCGGCTTGCAGCGCTCTGAGCGGGCTGTCGAACACGACGAAGAATGAGTCGCCCTCCGTGCTCACCTCGAAGCCGGCATTGCGCGCGAAGACCGCGCGGAGGATCGACCGATGTTCGGCGAGCTGCCGGTCGTAGCTATCGGGGTCCTTCCGGAGCAAACGAGTCGAACCCTCGATATCCGTGAAGAGCAAGGCGACCGTGCCCGTCGGCGGCTCGGGCCGCTCCGACGTCGGACCTCCTGCAACCGTCCTGGGCGGCATGGCGATGATGGTACGTCCGCCCTCCCGGCAGTCGAAAGCCTCCTCGAGATTGCTGCAAGAGTTGCGCGCTACGCTGTCGGGCGTGATCCGACTGGCGATCCTGGGCTTCTGGCACGTCCATGCGGCCGACTACGCGGCAGAGGCGGGAGCCCATCCCGAAACGGAGATCGTGGCCGCCTGGGATGACGATGCCCCGCGGGGGGAGGCCCGGGCTCGGGACCTCGGCGCCCGATTCCACGGGGACCTGCCCGAGCTCCTGGCTCGATCTGACGTCGACGGAGTCATCGTCACGACCAGGACCAGCGCTCATCCCGAGGTCATCACCGCTGCTGCAGACGCCGGAAAGCATGTCTTCACCGAGAAAGTCCTGGCCCTGACTCCACCCGACGCCCAGCGCATCACCGACGCGGTCGAGCGCAATGGTGTCAAGCTGACCGTGTCTCTCCCGCGTCTGTCGCACGGCTACACAATCGCGATCCGCGAGGTCCTTGCGTCCGGCCGCCTCGGGGAAGTAACGCAGGTGCGCTGTCGGCTGGCGCATGACGGGGCCCTCGGGCAGCCCTGGCTGCCGGGACACTTCTTCGACCCTGCTGAAGCCGGCGGAGGCGCCCTCGTCGATCTCGGTTGCCATCCGCTGTACCTGACCCGCCTGTTCCTCGGCGGCATGCCGGAGTCGGTGTCGGCCGAGTACGGACGCGTGACGGGTCACGCCGTCGACGACAACGCCGCGGCGATCCTGCGCCACAGGACCGGTGCCCTGGGCATCGCCGAGACGGGATTCGTGACGCCTCATTCGCCATTCAGCATCGAGGTCCACGGGACGAAAGGCAGCCTCATGTACAGCACGCCCGAGCCGGACCTTTTCGTGCGGACTGCGCCTCCAGGTAGTGATGCGACGTGGACCCAGCTGCCCATCCCGCAGTCAGGCCCGTCGCCCTTCGAGCAATGGCTGGGCCACATCGCCCAGGACACGAACGCGACCGAGAACATCGCTCTCGCGCTCGACCTGACGACCCTCGTCGATGCCGCCAATCGCTCAGCGCTGACGGGCACAGCCGTCCGAATCTGACGGTGGCGTCCACGCCTGGGCGTCACTCGGGCAGGGCGACCCCCACCGTGGCGAGCAAGCCGCCGTCCACGCGGATGTCCTCGCCGGTGATGAAACTTGCGCGCGGACTGGCAAGGAAGGCGACAACCTCGGCGACCTCGCGCGGCTCGGCCACACGGCCCAGTGGATGGGATCGCCCCCATACCTCGACCAGCGACTGTGTCCCGGCATCGCTCCCGTCGCTGAATTGACGGGCTGACGACCGAAGCATGGGCGTGTCCACGGATCCAGGGCACACGGCGTTGACCCGGACGCCGTGGCGCGCTTCGTCGACCGCCAACGCGCGGACGAGCGCGTCGAGCGCGCCCTTGCTCGCCGAGTAGGCCACCACGCCGGCCTGCGCGATGTGGGCCTGCACCGACGAGATCACCACGATGGCGCCCTGGTCGCTCCGTCGAAGATGGGGTAGCGCCGCCTGGGCCGCCAGGAAGACACCCTTGACGTTGACCGCGAAGACCTCATCCCAGGTCCCCTCGTCGGTCTCAGTCGCCGTCCCATAGCGCTGGATTCCCGCCGACGTCACCAACGCATCCAGCCGCCCGTAACGCGCGACGGCCGCCGCGACCGCACTCTGGATCGCGCGTTGATCCGTGACGTCAGCCGGGACCGCGAGCGCCTCGCCCCCCGAATCCTGGATCGCATTCACCGTTTGGGCGACGGCGTCGGCCTCGAGAGCGCACACGCCGACCGCGGCCCCGGCGACTGCCAGGACCTCGGCGCAGGCGCGCCCGATCCCTTGCGACCCGCCCGTTACGAAGGCGACCTTGCCGGTCCAGTCACCCACGCCACTCGACCTGGAGCGCGTTGAGCAATCCCTGCAGGTAGCCGATCGCGTGCGCGCGACCCCGGCTGCAGTACGCGGCCGACGCCGTCTCGGCCCAGGTGTCCTCGTCGCCGATCATGGCGGGGACGTGGTCGTCGATCATGAAGCCGTCGAAGCCGACATCGATCAACCGGCGCAGCACGGCCGCCGGATCGTAGTTGCCCTCGCCAAGGAACGATTCCTTGAAGCGCGGGACCGTGCCCTGGACATCCCGAAAATGGATGTAGAAGATGCGGCCCTTCGGCCCGAAGAAGTCGATAACGCGGTTGACGCTCTGCTGGCCGGCCATCTCCGAGACCGTTCCAAGGCACAGATCGAGGCCCCAGGCGGGGCTCCCTCGTGAGACCTCGTAAGCCCGTTCCAGTCCCTCGGGGCTGGACAGGATCCGGGCGACTCCGCCCACGGACTCGACCGGCGGATCGTCGGGATGCACGGCCAGTTGGACGCCCACTTCCTCCGCGACCGGAAGAACCGCGTCGAGGAAGACGCGGTAGTTGTCCCACATCTGGTCGGGTCCAATCGATTCGAGGGGCTCGTCAGGGGCGAGCTTGTAGCCCGCGAGTTCGTTGCCCTCCTCCGCCCGTCCTGCATCGAAGGCCGTCACCAGGGCGTTGCCCCGGCCCCGCGCCCGGAGGTCGGTGCGCCAGACGTAGGTGGGCATGAAGTTATGGCCGAGCATCCGGATCCCGGCCGCGGCCATGTTCCGAATCGTGGTGCGGTAGTTCTCGAGCTGCTCGTCCCGGCCGGGCAGCCCGCGCAGGACGCGATTCCAGTGGCGGTACGGGACGTTTTCGATTCCTTCCACGACGAGGCCGGCGCGTTCGCAGCGCTCCCTCAGGTCGCGCAGCTCGTCGACCTCCCAGTAGCCGCGCTCCCCCTTGAGATCGCTGGGCGAATGGAATTGAACGCTGCTCAGCCCGAGCTGCTGGGCGAAGGTCGAGACCGTGTCGTCAAAGCCCTCGATGTGCCCGAGCGTGAGTCGGATCGCCATCTGCGTCAGCCTCCGAACCGGAATGGCAGTCGACCGCGAACACCGGGACGACACACGAACAGCCCGCCGGCCAGGGGCTGGTTGGGCTTTCCGCCCGGCGGGAATCCTTCCTGTGCGGTCGTGATGAACAGCTGGTCGAGATCCGGACCGCCGAACGCGCAGCTGCTCGACTGCTCGGCCGGCACATCGACCCAGCGGTCCAGCCGCCCATCTGGCGAATAGCGCCCGACACCCCAGCCCTCCCACAGGGCAACCCACAGGTAGCCCTCCTCGTCGACCGTCATGCCGTCGGGGGAGCCGGCCTCGGCAGGAATGCTGAAGGCCGGTGTTCGTCCGCTGATGGCTCCGCTCTCGTGGTCGAACGCGAAGCGATCGACCCGCTGGGTGGGCGTGTCGATGTAGTACATGGTCCGACCGTCAAGGCTCCAGTCGAGCCCATTGGAGATCGAGGTGCCGGAGATGACCGGAGTGACCCGCAAATCGGGGTCGAGCCGATAGAGCGTCCCCGCTGCGTCCCGGTGGTCGACTGCCATGGTTCCCGCCCAGAATCGTCCAGTCGGATCGACCTTCCCGTCATTCATGCGGGTTGTCTCGTCCTCCGCCTCGACCGGCGCGATGAGCTCCACCCGCCCTGTATCAGGATCGATGGCGACGAAGCCGTCGCGCACGGCAGCGACCAGCCCGCCCGACGCCCTCAGCGCGACCGCGCCGATCATCCGGCCGACAGGAAGGATCTCGTCCTCACCGGTCCGCGGGTCTGTTCGATGGACGGTCTCGCCCACGATGTCCACCCACCACAGCACACCGCCGTCTGCGTCCCAAACCGGACCCTCGCCAAGGCCGGCGGCGGCATTCACGACGAGCTCCGCGCGCAGGCGGGGCACGGCTGGTCGTGGCTCGCCCGCGAGCTCACTCATCTCGCTGGCACCTCTCGGTTCACTGTGTGTGTCAGGGTATCGGGCCGCGGAGGGCATCGTCGGGTAGGCTCATGGCCATGCACGCCCGCGGTCCGGGAGATGGTCGCCCGGTCAAACTGGTTGCCATCGGCATCGGCAGCGTCATCTTCGGTGTCGAGCTCCTGCGCGACGTGTTCCGTGTCCCGGAGTTCCGTGGCGCCGAGCTATGGCTCGTCGATCTGGATCCGGGCGCCCTGGGTCGAATGGCGCGGTTGGCCGAGCGGTTGAATGAGGCCGCAGGCTGGGACGTTTCCGTTCACTCGACGCCCGACCGGACGGACGCCCTTCCCGATGCCGACTTCGTCGTCACGGCAGTCGCTATCGACCGACTGAGGAGCTGGCGGACCGACCATGAGCTCGCCCTGAAGCATGGCTTCGCGAGCGTCCTCTCGGAGAACGGCGGCCCGGGCGGGCTCTCGCACACGCTCCGCTCGGTCCCGCTCATGGTCGAGATCGCCCGGGACATCGAGCGGCTGGCACCTGCGGCCCTGTTGCTCAACTACACGAACCCCGCGAACCGGGTCTGCCTCGCAGTCAGCCGCCACACTACGGTCCAGACGATCGGCTTGTGCCACAGCGTGGCTGGCCAGATCGACGATTGCGCGCAGCTGCTCGGGCGGAACCGAGCGGACCTCGTCGTCCATGCAGCCGGCTCGAACCACTTCACCTGGTTCCTGTCGATCCGGGATGCCACGGACGGCACGGACCTCATGCCCGAATTCAAGCGACGCACGATTGCATCTGATTCGACCGAACCGCTGGTCCGGCTGATCACCAAGCGCCTGGGCGTCCGTCCGGCGATCGGCGACGACCACATCGGCGAGTACCTGCCCTGGGCGGCCGAGGTCATCGGCACCAGCGGGTACGACTTCGACGGGCTCGCGGAGCGCGGTCGGCGAGCCTCCGAGATGCTCGAAGGGTGGGGTTCCGGCGAGGTGTCCGTCGCGCCTCTGCTCGCGGAGCCCTCCGAGGAGGCCAGCGTCGACCACAGCGCGGCGGAGATCATGGGCGACATGGTGGCAGGCCGGACGCGCCGGCGGCCTTCGTTCATCCTTCCCAACGACGGCCTGATCGACAATCTCCCCGCCGACTCGGTGATCGAGGCTCCAGGCCTCGTCGAAGACGGCCAGCCGATCGGAATCCCGGTCGGCGCGATGCCGGAGGCCGTCGCGTCGCTGGTCGGGCGCGAGCTCGCCATCCAGGACGTGGCCGTGGAGGCCGCGCTCGAGGGCTCCCGCGATCTGGCCCTACAGGCGCTCCTCCTGGATCCGGTCGTCAGCAGCGTCTACGCGGCGGAGGCATTCCTCGACGACGTACTCGATACGCACCGGGAGCACCTGGCCCGATTCTGGTCGTGACCCTGCGCCGGGCGAAGGCAGGAAAGGCCTAGTTCCAACCTGCCGTCGACCAGCTGTTGCCGGACCAGCTGTTGCCGGACCACGACGAGCCGGACCAGCTGTTGCCGGACCAGCTGTTGCCCGACCAGCTGTTGCCGGACCAGGACGAACCAGACCAGCTGTTGCCCGACCAGCTGTTGCCGGACCACGAAGAGCCCGACCAGCTGTTGCCGGACCACGAAGATCCGCTCCACGTGCTTCCGTTCCAGACGCCGCCGGACCACGAGTTGCCAGCCGCTTCGAGGACGGCCATGCCCGCCGAGTTGAAAGGCATCCCGAAGATGTCACGCTCGCCGCTGAGCACCACGCCGTCCCGCGTAAGGTGATCCGAGCCGCGCGATCCCTCGAGCGTTCCGGTGCCCGTCGCCGGAGCGGAGCCGGGGATGGCGCTGGGAAGCAGCGCCCCGAGCATCGAACCGAGCTGCAGTTCGCCCGAGCCCTCGCGGCCGGCACTGTAGATGAGGGGCAGGTCGAAGGCGTAGCTCATGAAAAGCTTTTTGACCTGGTCGGGGGTCGCGCTGGGGAACTTGTCGAGGATCAGAGCCGCGGCGCCAGACGCGATCGCAGCCGACTCGGAAGTCCCGCTGCCGCGCATGAAGCGGTCGTCGAGCAGCGTTACCCCGGCCCGGGTGTCGATGTACGAGTTGGGCACGCGCAGGCCCTGGATGTGGACGCCGGGAGCGACGAAGTCGGGCTTTCGGGCCGAGCCGGTCTTGGCGGCGGCCGAGAAGTCCGGAACCATGTCGTCGACCATCGAAGTGGTCCCCATCGAATCCGACGCACCGACCGCGATGATCCGTTTGTCATAGGCGGGATCGGCGAGCGCCGGCGAAGATCCCTTGGTCTGGTAGCCGCTGTTGCCGGCGGCCGCGATCACGACGATTCCGGCATCCCATGCCTGTTCGACGGCAAAGGCCAGGGGGTCGACGCCGTACCACTGCGTCGCGTTCGTCCCATACGACAGGTTGAGGACCCTGATGTTGAGGCCGTTGTCGTGGCGGTGCTGGATGACCCAGTTGATGGCTGCGATGATCTGCGACACGTCGGCGCCGCCGTCGGCGGTGGCGACCTTCAGGCTGACGATTCGCGCGTCGGGCGCCATTCCCCGGTAGGCCGAGGCCGGCGCGTCGACGTAGGGACTCGTGAGCGCGACGTCGCGACCGGCGATGAGGCCGGCCATGAAGGTCCCGTGACCGAAGGTGTCGAGATTCGTCAGGTTGTCGGCCTGGGACTCGAGCGACAGGTCCGGGCCGTAGACCACCTTGCCCGGGCTGCTCAGTCCGGCGACCGGTGAGACCCCCGAATCGATCAAAGCGACGTCGACGCCCTTGCCGGTGTAGCCCGCCGCCCACCATGCCTGGGCACCCGAGGAGACCGTGGTGTTGAACATGGAATATGGGTCGGTCGCCGTGTCGTAGCCCGCCGCGGCGACGCTCGAGACGCCGAATGTCGAGAGCAGCAGGGACACGCAGAGGACGACGCCGAGCCGGCGCGGACCCGTGATATCGAGACTCCAGCCGAACGTGGGGGTCATCGGACGGGACTCATGGACCGAATGCCGTCCCAGGTCCATGCCCCTGGCTGCTGGCGCCCTTGCCTCAACTCGTCCGAGGCGATTCGTTTTGACTGCACCATCGAAGTCCACCTTCAGGAGGGCTTGGTGATGCGGCGCCTGGCAACCGGGCGGTCTTGCGGATCGTTGCCCGCGAGATCCCTGGCTTTGCGTCCCCGCCTCTCGGCGGGTTTGCTCTGTTTCAGACCGGATCCTGCGACAGTTCAGTGCTGCCGCCGGATCGAACGCTATGACCTCAGGTGCGGGACCCCAATAGCGCCAAAGTACTGGCCGGTGCGTCGCCGCATAGCCCGTTCGTCGAGCGCCCCGATCAGCGAAGCCCGATGGCCTCGGCGGGGGAGGGCAGCAGGGCGACGCCGCGCTGCGCGAAGAGGCGCTCGAGCTCGTCCGCGGCCAGAGGCCGTGCAAGGTAGTAGCCCTGCGCCCGGTCGCAGCCCAATTTCCGAAGACGTTCCAGCTGGAAGGCTTCCTCGACGCCTTCCGCGATGACCGTCAGGCGCAGCGCCCGGCCCATCGATACTACGGCACTTGCCAGCTCCCAGCTGTCGGCATCGGAATCGTCCACGGCCACGAAGTCGCGGGCGATCTTGATCGCGGTGGCTGGGAAGCGCTGCAGATAGCTCAGCGATGAATAGCCGGTCCCGAAGTCATCGACCGCAACTCCCGCCCCCAGGTCGCGCAACACCTGGAGCTTGACGATCGCGTCGTCGACGTTCTGCAACAGGGTCGTCTCGGTCACCTCGAGCACGACCTTCCCAGGATCTATCCCGGACGAGTCGATGACGGCCGCCACCTGATCGACGAAGTCTGGCTGTTCCAGCTGCCGGGCAGCGACGTTCACACTGATCTCGAGGCCCCGCAGCTTCGGCCCGCGATCGTGCCACTCCATGGCCTGTCGGAAAGAGCGGTCGAGGACCCACCGGCCGATGTCCAGGATCAGGTCGCTTTGCTCGGCCACAGCGATGAATTCGCCGGGCCAGATGATGCCGCGCGTGGGGTGCTCCCAGCGCAGGAGGGATTCGAGCCCGGTTATCTGGCCCGAGGCGATGTCGACGATGGGCTGGTAATGGAGGACGAACTCGTTGGCGGTGACCGCGCGCTGGAGCGAGGCTGTCAGGGTGTGGCGCGCGACCACCGCAGTGGCCATCTCCGGCTCGAAGAACGCAATCCGGTTCTTGCCTCGCGCCTTGGCCGAATACATCGCGACGTCGGCGTTGCGCAGCAACTCGTCGGCAGATCCCGCGCCGGGATGACCGGTTGCGACGCCGATACTGACACGCGCGTTCGCGACCGCTCCATCGGACGGGGAGCCGGAATCGAACGCTCCGATCAAGCGCTCGGCGACGCGCCTGGCGACGGGCAGCTCCGGCGTATCCCAGAGCAGGACGGCGAACTCGTCGCCGCCGATCCGGGCAGCCAGGTCACCCGCGCGGAGGGTCGCCTGGATGCGCTCGCCCACTGCAGCCAGGAGAGCATCACCCGCGGCATGGCCGAGGGTGTCGTTGACGATCTTGAAGTCGTCCAGATCGAGGAACAGAACGACCGGCACCAGGCCCGACGCGTCCGCCGACTCGAGTCGCTGCGCGACACTCTGGGCGAAGAACGCGCGGTTGGCCAGGCCTGTCAGCGCGTCGTGATAGGCCTTGTGCTGGAGCTCCTCCTTGAGCCTCGACAGCGAGCTGAGCGACTGCTCCAGCTGGCCGTTCTCCAGGGCAACTGCGGTATGGCTGGCCAGCGTTTCGAACAGCTTCAGGTCGTCACTGTCGAAGGGACTGAGCTCGCTCAGCCGATTGGCGACGACCATGACCCCCACCAGGCGGGACTCGCCAACGAGCGGTGCGTAGATCGCATTCCTGAAGCGCCCCCCGCTGGCCGGCCCGCGTATTGGATCTTCGCGGGGAACGAGGAGGGCCCTGCGTTCGGCCACGCACTCCACGAGACGGTCGTCGGCGAGGACCGTCCCCACCGGCTGCATCATCGTCACGGCCTCGCCCGGCCCGACGGCGGTCCTCAGAACTTCCGCGCCTTCCTCCTGGGGAAGCAGCGAGACCTCCGCCACCTCCGCCCGGAACATCCGGCGGGCATGATCGAGCAACGACACCAGCGCCCGGTCGATCTCCGGGCTGCGCTGCAGGATGCGGGTCGACTCGTAGAGCATCTCGAGGCCTTCGTGCTGCTGGCGCTCGGAGAGGTAGGCCCGATATGCCACGAAGACGGCCGCGATCGGGACGGCGAACAGAAGGGCCGCAGCCGGCTCGACGAAGAGGACGGTGATCACGAGCAGGGCCAGGCTCGTATTGGTGAGGGACACGACCCCACCCATCATGAGCATGCGCGGAATCCGGCCGGCTTGTGCCACCCCCTCCGCCAGGGAGATCGCGGCGGTGACCGCGAAAACGCCGACAAGGTTCTCGGCAGACGTCGCGATGAAGGCCGTTCCCCAGGCATGCGGACCGAAGCGGACGGCTGTGTCGTCCAGAACGTGGACGATGCCGAGCGTGACCACCGAGCAAAGCAGGAACTGGGCCAGGTTGAAGGCCAGCTTGACCGATCGCTGGCGGCGACTGAAGACAAGTGCCAGGCCCGCTCCGCCGAGCCGCGCCACGATGTACTGGGCGGGGCTCAGAAAAAAGATGCTGTAGACGACCGGTATCTCGCTCATCGAGAAGGAGTGAGCACTGCGCCCGATGTGCAGGTGGATCACCTTCGCTTCAGCCACGTAGAAGAGGATCGCAAGCAGGTACCACGGCAGAGCCAGCGGCGCCTCGAAGAGGCTCCCGGTTCCGAGCTCCAATGCCGCCAGGCCCGCCGCAATTCCAACGAGGACGAAGGTCAGCAGCCACACTCGAGTTTTGCCCGTCGTCGAGGCCACCAGCCTCCAGGCGGGGCTGCGGCGCGCTGCCTGACTCAATCGGCCGGTCAGGCTTGGCCGGCGCTGACCAGCCTGCTCCGGGCGCCGCCGTAGGCGGGGTGTGTCGACATGCGCCGGCAGCGTCGGCAGCGTCGGCGGCCTATGAGCCACGTCTGGTGTCGCCTCTCGCTGATGTCGATCGCGAGCGCGGTCGAGGGAACGCGACGGATCGCGGCAACGGTGCAGCCAGTTGCGTCAGGGCACCATGGCTCGATAGTGCCAGACCTCGCGGGAACATCGCCGCCGGCCTCCCAGCCGGCGGTCTCGAAGTGGGCGTTGCAGGCTGCTTCGCGGGCCACGGCGGTTCGGGCCGTCTTCAGGTCTTCTGGTCGATCGTCCGCTCGCGTCCCGCCATGAGCCGCTCGATATTGTCGAAATGGAAGAGCCAGATCAGGACAGGACCTCCGACGGCGTAGATGAGGTGCGCTGGCGACAGGCCCTGGATGACGATGATCGCCACCAGGATCGCGCCGGAGATGGCCGAGCTGATCAGGGAGCCCAGGGACGAGTAGCGTGTCAACTGGATGATCCCGAAGAAGATCGGGATGATGACGAGCGCCACCAACGGCCACAACACGAGCAGGGCCCCGAAGGCCGGCGACACGCCGCGACCGCCCTGGAAGCCGATGTAGACAGAGCGGCTGTGTCCGATGATCGCGGCCAGGACCGCCAGTCCCTGGACGGCAGTACCGGCGCCGAGCACGATCGGGATTCCAACCGCGACGCAGCCTTTCAGAAGGTCCAGGACGGCGGCGGCGGCGGCAACGCGGGGGCCGAGGACTCGCAGGACGTTGGCTCCGCCGGTCCGGCCGCTGCCCAGGGTACGGGGATCCGGTCCGCCGACGACGCGCGCGATCACGACACCCCACGGGATCGCCCCAACGAGGTAGGCGGCAACGATCGAGACAGCGCCGATGAGGAGAGCGCCCGTGTCCATGCGCGCCGCAGTATATCGACGGGCCGGAGGCCCTCTCTGGCCGCGTGCCGGGCTCAGACCGGGCGGGTGACGTCCCCCTCAGGCGTGCTGAATTCCTGCGCAAGCCGATCGGGCCTGCCACGGAACCAGGCGCGCCGTTCGGGGTCGCGCGTACACTCCTCGACCAGCTCGGAGAGCCTCAAGTTGACAGGTGCGCGCCGCCCGACGAGGCGTGCAGCACGGTCCACGGCACCGTTCAGCCAGCTGACCTCGGACGGGCCTCTTCCGGACTCGAGATGGCGCCGCAGCGAAGGGCTCTTGCCACCGCGGCCGCGGGCTACCACACGAACCATGATCGGTCGCACCAGGGCGGCCGGCAGGCGGGACGCGACAGTCAGTAGCCTGACGTCGGCGCCCGGCAGCGCGACCGGCCGGAGCTCGAGCGCCCGCATCACCGCGAGGGCCTCGCGCAGGGCCCGTCGCTCGATCGCGAATACATCGGGATCGCGGTAGGCGACCTCGGGGTCGACGTCGAGGAGCGCGCTGGTTGCGTTGCCCAGCAGGTTCGCAAGCAGCTTCGACCAGCGCATCTCCTGGGCGTCCGACAGCGCCGCGGCACGCAGGCCGCCCGAACGAAAGGCAGCGACGAGCTCTCGAACCAGGCCATCACCCTCCCCTCGAACGCGGGCGAGCCCGAGCCCGCCGCGCGACAGGCGCCTGATCGTCCCTCGATCGGTCTCCAGGGAAGCCGTCAGGGAACCTGCGATGAGCCATGCGGCCGGCCGTTCGTCGACGATGAGGTCGTCCGCGCCGACCCCATTTTCGACCGCGAGCACGGTTGCAGCGGGCCAATGGGCGGCGGTTTCGAGCGCGCCGGGAAGGTCAGGCATCTTCACGGCGAAGAGCAGGATGTCGGGCATCCACGGGACGGCATCCACCGAGCCGGCGACCCCGACCTGGACATCCCGAACGTCGCCCGATGGCTCGCCAAGGGTCAACATCTCCTGCCGGAAGCCGGCCGTGCCCGAGCGTCGCAACAGGCAGACGGTTTCGCCTGCTTCGGCGAGGGTGGCTCCCAGAAAGGACCCGACGGCTCCCGCACCGATGACGAGGACGTTCATCCCCCTGCCGGTGCGGTCGGCGAGCTACGTGCAGCCGGCTCAGTCCTTGCCGGCGATTTCGGCCCGGCCACGTCTGCCGCGCGATACGCGTCAGCCAGGATCTCCACGGGATGGCGAAGGCGCGCTCCGGTTGCCGCGGCGATCTGCCAGCGGCAGGTCTCCGAGTCGCACGCCGCCTCGGTCGCACCCATGGACCGTATCTTGCGGAAGAGCGGTTCGCCGACCGCCATCGCGATGTCGTACTTCTCCTTTTTCAGGCCGTACGTGCCAGCGATGCCGCAGCAGTCGTGGTCCGTGTCGATCGCTTCGAGGCCGGGGACGAGCGCAAACAGATCGAGTGCCGGCAGGCCGATGCCGTGGCTCCGGAGCTGGCACGGGGCGTGATATGGGAGGGTTGCGGCGACGGTGCCAAACGCCGTGTCGAGGTTGTCGCCGTCGTGCAGGTCGAGCAGGAACTCGCAGATGTCCCAGGTCGCATCCGCGACGGCGCGCGCATCGGCGTCATCGAGGTCGAGCATCTCCCGGTATTCGGACTTGAGGGTGTGCGTGCAGGACGTCGATGTGCCGACAATCCGGTAGCCCGCCCGGGCATATCGTGCCAGCACCTCGAGGTTGCGACGGGCGCGCCCGCGAGCGGCTCCATACAGGCCGTTGCTGATGAGCGGCAGCCCGCAACACACCTGGGGCGGCACGATGACCTCGTACCCGTTGCGCTCGAGGACCTCGAGCGCGGCCGCCGCCACGTGGGGCTCGTAGTAGTTCGCGGCGCAGCCGTGGAAGTACACGACGGCCCTCTCCGGAGGCGGCGCCCCGGCGAGTTGCGCGGAGCGATGGCGCTTGCCGAGCCGCCAGCGGAAGGGGGGCGCCTTGAACGCCGGCAGTGGCGCGCGTCGATCGATCCCGATGAACCGGTCGATCAGCCACCGAAACAGCCGATTGTGTAGCGACCAGTTCGCGATCGGGGCGGTGAGGACTCCCGCCCAGCCCGTCAGGTCTGTCTGGCCAAGCAGCCAGTCGCGCAAGCGCGGGACGTGACCCGAGCGGTTGGCGCCTCGGGCGCGATTGTTCATCTCGGCGATCTTCACGCCGGCGGGGCACGCCGTCGAACAGACGCCGCAGCCAGAGCAGTAATCGACCGTTTTGTCGGGCGACTCGACGACGCTGTCCTCGCCGGTACCCGGCGACAGGAGGGCTCCGAGGCGGAATCGCTGGGCCTGGGGGCCGACGTATTTGGGACCGGGAAAGAGGTCGGTGACCCGCGCGACCGGGCAGACCGTATTGCAGACGTTGCACTTCAGGCAGGCATCGGCGCTCAGTCCGATCGCCTCGGCCGAGGCGGCGCCGACCACTTCGGCGATCGTCATCGAGCTCGAGATCCGCTGGCAAGGAGCCGGTGCTCAGGACCTGCGAGCGCAGCCACGTGCGCGCCGAGCGACCGGCTGGCAACGAGTGCGCTGGCGATCGCCACGCCGTCCCCGCAGCGCTCCCGCAAGTAGCGCTGTCCAGCGAGCAGGCTGCCCACGATTCGCACATTCTCGGCGAGTGGTTCGCGCACATTCCGGGGCGCCACCGGCCGGAGATCAGCGTCCGTTCGGATGCCCGCCGTCTCGAGCGGATGGCCGGGGGGATCGAAGGCATCCGGCAGCAGCCACGGGTCGCCCAGTGGAGCATCGACCGGTAGACCGAGAACCGTCTCGCGCAGGCTACCGTCGTCCAGACCCACGATCCCACCGCCGGCAATGCCCCCGGTCGCCAGCACCACGGCGCCGACGGTCAGCACGAACTCGCGAGCTGCAGCCGGTCCGACCAACCGCTCGACCCGATGGCCTTCACCGACCGCGCCCCTCACCGGTTCACCGATCTGCAGCCGTCCGCGCCGGCGGAGCAAGGCGGCGCGCAGAGCTCGATAGAGCCGGAGACCGGGCACGCTTGGTGGGGCCAGCGCGACCTCGAACGGCAACAACGGCAAGCGGCGACGAGCAGCCTCCAGCACCGCGGCGTGATCGTCGAGGCCCAGCACGGCGGGCAGGGCGACCCGTCCGTCGCCTCCGGCCAGGCGCTCGACCGCACGCGCCATCGTGTCGAGCGCCTGATCGCGCCATACCGGGTCATCGAACGCCCGGGCGATGTCCAGGCCGCTCAGGTTGTGTCGCCCGGCCAGTCCCGGAAGGTCCACCGTCACGGGTTCGACTCTGCCCGGCATCGGCTGACCGCGCCACGAGCCCGGCCGGCGGAGGCTGGCCACGATGGCGTGCGGCCAGAAGTCCCGGAATCCCGCGGGGCCGCAGACGACGAGCGTCTCGCCGGGCTCCCACGGAGCGAGGGCCGCAGCCATTCCGTCGGGCAGAACCGCGGCGATCCTGGTCGACCCGAGCGCCGTCGGGATCGCCCGAAGCGGGTCGCTCAACCCGCCGACGATCGTCAACCCCTCCTCAGCCAGGATGCCCCTGACCCACTCGAGCGCCGCCGGGAGCGCCGCTGCGACCAACCGATAGGGATGACCGATCTTCCTGGCCAGCCGGTCGACAGCTGCCTGTGGCGTGGCCGCGCCGCGGACTACCCCGGCATCGAACCCTCCGGCCGCCCAGTGTGTAGTCGCGAAGCCGGTCGCGACGACGTGGACTCGAGCGCCTCCTTCGGCCAGGGCAATCGCCGAGGTGAGACCGGCGAGACCCACCCCGACCACTGCGACGTCAGCGCGCGGCACGAGCTCCGCCGACCCGACGCGGGCTGGCCTCGGCCGTCCCTTGACCGTTGTCGGCTCCCCCTTCGAAGGCGTCCACGCCGAGCGTCCCCCAGTAGATGCCCGTGGCCACCCACAGCTCCTGGAGCTGGCGCCCCCAGGCGACCGGCCGCGTGCCCTTGTAGCGCTCCCGGAGGAACGCCACCATCGCCCGCTCGGCAAGCTCCGCGTCGTCGCCCCTCGTAGGCTCGTCCCTGCCCACGATGGCACCCAGGGGCTCGGCCGGAGGCGGGGGCTCGGCCGGAGGCGGGGGCTCGACAAAGCCGACCTCCGCCGCCGGGAGCGAGCGCCGTGCGATCGCTTCGGCGACGATCCCCGCAGCTCGGAATGTGCAGAAGGCGCCCTGGCACGGCCCCATGCCCAGGCGTGTGCCGCGTCGAACGTCATCCAGGCTGCACGGCCAGTTCTCGGCGAGGAAGCGGTCGAGCGCCGGCCGGGTGACGAACTCGCATTCGCAGATGAGCGCCGCGTCGCCGCCGCCGGTTGCCTCGTGCTGGGAAAGCCGGTCGCCGAGCCAGTAGTAGGCGCGCTCGCTGCCCTGCCCCGGGAGTACCTCCGCCGCGGTCGTGCTCGGCGCGTCGACGCCGATCTTCTGGCAGACGAGATCGGACGTCTGCTGGGCCATCAGGCGGTACGTCGTCAGCTTCCCGCCCACGATCGAGACGAAGTTCGTCACGCCGTCCCGACGTTCGTGATCGAGGACGACGTGCGCCCTGGAGATTTCCCGACCGTCCGAGCCGGAGGGCTCCTCGGAATAGAGCGGCCGGACGCCCGCGTAAGCACGCAGGATGCGCAGGTTTCGGAGGTCAGGAAAGAGCTTCTCGCCCTCGGCCACGAGCTGCGCGACCTCGTGGCGCTCGATGTCGTAGATATCCGGATCGGGCACGCTGATCTCGGTCGTTCCCAGGATCGCGACGGTGTGAACCGGCACCATGATGTCGCCGTCGCCCGGGACGTGGCAGCGGTTGACGACCGTGTCGGTCATACGCTGGTTGTAGACCAGCATCGTTCCCTTGCCCGGCGCCATGTCGAGCCGGACGCCGGCGAGCGCGGCAATGCGCCCGGCCCATGCTCCCGCGGCCGACACCACGAAGCGGGGGGCGATGCGGTCGATCGTGCCGGACCGGACGTCGGCGACGGACACCGAGCTGATGAAGGCGCCGTTGCGCTCGATCTCGACGACCTGCCGATACGGCAGAGCCCGGCTGTCGCGGTTCTCGGCGTCGCGCAGGTTGGCTTCGATCAGCTGCCACGGCTCGAGCGACGCGTCGGGAACGCGGAACGCCCGTCGGATTGAACGGTTGAGCGCCGGCTCGCGGCGGAATACGTCTGCCACGGAGACTTCCTCGCAGGGGATGCCCGCGGCGGCGCAACGGTCGGGGAATTCCGTCACATAATCGTCCGGATCGTCCGGCGTGGCGACGAACAGCCCGCCCGTGTCCTCCACGCAGGCCGGCGCGATCCGCCGCACGACCCGGTTCTCCACGATGCACTCTCGCGCGGCCAGCGGGTCCTTCGCCACGTAGCGCGCGCCGGAATGCAGAAGGCCGTGATAGCGGCCGCTGGTCCCGGTCCCAAGATCGCCCTTGTCGACGAGCAGGCAGTGCAAGCCGCGGCGGGAGAGATCTCGGAGGATCCCCGCCCCGGTCGCGCCACCACCGACGATCAGGACGTCCACCTGGGCCGGCAGCGAGTACTCCGCGATCACGCCGACTCCCCCAGCCCGCCGTCGACGGCGGCACGTAGCCCGTCGATCGCGGACTCCTCGTCCTCGCCCTCGGCCGAGATCCCGATGCGGTGGCCACGCGACACGCCCAACGTCAGCACGCTGATGATGCTCTTGCCGTCGACGTCGCCGGTGCCACGCGTCACGTTTCGGACGCGGATCCGCGAGCGATAACCCCCGGCCGTCCGCACGAACAGCGCCGCGGGCCGGGCGTGAAGCCCCGATGGGTTGAGAACCTCGAGCTCTATGGATGTCATCGGCTCACGCCCTTGTCCAGCTCCGCCGCGGCTTCGGCCGCGGCCAGCACCTCGCCCAGGCTCTGTCCGATGCTCGCCTGGACGGCCGCCACGACGGCACCTTCGACGAGCGGCCCGCGGCTGATCCGCACATCCGCCTTCCGTTCGCCGGCGAGCGACTCGATCGCCATGTCCGTGGCCAGCACGGCGCTGCCGAGATCGACCAGGACCAGCACGCCCGCACCGTCGTCCGCCGTTCGCAAGGCCTCGGCGATGACGTTCGCGTCCGTGCCCAACCGGCCGTCGGCCGTGCCGCCGACGGCCAGGAGGCGGACGTCCGGACCGGCCATCTCGGAGGCCAGTTGGACCACGCCCTCGGCGAGCAGCCGGGAATGGGAAACCACCACGATCCCGACGAGGTGGCTTTGCGATTCGGTCATCGACCGGTGATGACTTCGTGCCAGTTGATGGATCGGGGCTGAGCGACGCGATTCATGGCCGGACAGGCGGCGAAGCCACCGGCGTGAAGGCGCGCCGCTCAGCGAGGGTCGCTAGCGGATCAGGCGGGAACGGGCTCCCGCGTCTCTACCTCGACCCAGTCGAAGGTTCGGGTGACCGCCTTCTTCCAGAAGCGATACTCCTTTTCGCGTTCGGCGGCATCCATCTTTGGCTGCCATTCCTTGTCCTTCGCCCAGTTCGCCCGCAGATCCTCGACGGCATTCCAGAATCCGACCGCGAGGCCTGCGGCGTAGGCCGCGCCCAGGGCGGTGGTCTCGGCCACCTTCGGCCGAATCACGGGCACACCCAGGACATCCGACTGGAACTGCATCAGCAACTCGTTGTAGACCATCCCGCCGTCGACCTTGAGGGCGGTCAGGTCCACGCCCGAGTCGGAGTTCATCGCGTCGAGCACCTCTCGGGTCTGCCACGCCGTGGCTTCGAGGGTTGCCCGCGCGATATGGCCCTTGGTGACGTAGCGAGTGAGCCCGGCAATCACGCCGCGCGCCTCATTCTTCCAGTACGGGGCGAACAGGCCCGAGAAGGCCGGTACGAAATAGACCCCGCCGTTGTTCTCGACGGTCGCCGCGAGCTGCTCGATCTCGGGAGCCGTCTTGATCAGGCCGATGTTGTCGCGCAGCCACTGGACCAGCGCGCCGGTGATAGCGATCGAACCCTCCAGGGCATAGACCGCCGGCTGGTTGCCGATCTTGTAGCCGAGCGTCGTCAGGAGACCGCTCTTCGACGGCACCACCTTGGTGCCCGTGTTGAGGAGCATGAAGCAGCCGGTGCCATAGGTGTTCTTGGCCTCGCCGGCCGAGAAACAGGTCTGGCCGAAGAGGGCCGCCTGCTGGTCGCCCAGGTCGCCGGCGACCGGGATGCCGGCCAGGTCACCAGTGGCCTTGCCGTAGACCTCGCTGGAAGCCTTGATCTGCGGCAGCATCGAGCGAGGGATGCCCATCAAACGCAGGATCTCGTCATCCCAGTCGAGGGTCTGGAGGTTCATGAGCATGGTCCGGCTGGCGTTGCTCACATCCGTGACGTGGACGCCACCTGATGGGCCACCGGTCAGATTCCAGATGCACCAGGTGTCGATGTTGCCGAAGAGCAGATCACCGGCCTCGGCCTTCGCTCGGGCGCCATCGACGTTCTCGAGCATCCACTTGACCTTGGGACCGGAGAAATAGGTCGCCAGCGGCAGCCCGACCTTGTCCCGCAGCCGATCCTGGCCGCCGTCCCTGGCGAACTCGTTGACGATCTGGTCGGTGCGGGTGTCCTGCCAGACGATCGCGTTATGGATCGGCTTGCCCGTTTTGCGATCCCAGACCACCGCCGTCTCGCGCTGGTTGGTGATGCCCACGGCCGCGAGGTCGCTCGCCGCGATGCCCGCCTTCTTGAGCGCCCCGCGCGTGACGTCGACACAACGGTCCCAGATCTCGATCGGGTCGTGCTCCACCCAACCCGGCCTGGGGTAGATCTGCTCGTGTTCCTTCTGGTCAATCGCCACGACCTGTCCGCTGTGGTCGAAGATCATGAAGCGCGTGCTGGTTGTGCCCTGATCCAGGGCCCCTACGTACTGTGCCATCGTGTTTCGACTCCAATCCACCTGTTTGTCATGCGGTACGGAGGACGTCCGCGAACCTCTGCCGGCCGTTGTGCGGCCGGCCCTATGCGCCGGGTTGCAATGCGTCGCGAAGGGCTTCGATCATGATCGTCGTGCTCGTCGCACCCGGGTCCTGATGGCCGGCCGATCGCTCACCGAGGTAGCTCGCCCGGCCCTTGCGGGCAACGAGCGGGGTCACGCGATCGCGGCCCGCTGCGGCAGCCGAGGCTGCCGCAGCGAGCGCGTTCGGCAGTGACCCGTCCAGCGATCGGTCGAACGCGTCAACCGCCGGTGACAGGGCATCGACCATGGTCTTGTCGTCGAGCTCGGCCTTGCCCCGTTGGATGACCCCCTCGAGCCCGGCTCGAAGGGCGGCAGCCAATTGCTCGGCTGTCACGTCGGTCGTGTCGCCAAGCGCTCCGCCGGCCCGCAGAAAGAACGTGCCGTACAGCGGGCCGCTGGCTCCGCCGACGGTGGACACCAGGGTCATTCCGACGCCCTTGAACAACCCTCCTGCGCTGTCCGAACTGATCTCCGGCAACTTGCCGAGGACTGCCTGGAAGCCACGATCCATGTTGATGCCGTGGTCGGCATCCCCAATGGCCGAGTCCAGCCTGGTCAGGTTCTCCTTCTCCGCCGCGAGGCGCTCCGCGAAGAGCTCCACGAACCTGGCCAGCTGATCGACCGTGATGGGCACCGTCCTTAGATCCCCCAGCGGAGTGCTGCCGTACGTACCGGCGCGTCCCAGTGGCGCGTCAGCTCGTCGTCCAGCTTCAGCAGGGTGATGGAGCAGCCGGCCATCTCCAGTGAGGTGATGTAGTTCCCGACCAGGCTCCGGCCGATGGTCATCCCTCGGTCCTTGAGGATGGCCGCGAGCTTGTTGAACACGACGTACAGCTCGATGAGCGGCGTTCCGCCCATTCCGTTGACGAACACAAGGACGGAATCGCCCTTGCTAAATGGACCGTCGTCGAGAATCGGCGTGGCGAGCATCTCGGTGATCTCGTCGGCCGAGGCAAGCTTCATTCGCTGGCGTCCCGGTTCCCCGTGGATGCCGATTCCGATCTCCATCTCGTCGTCGGCAATCTCGAAGGTCGGCTTGCCGGCGGCGGGTACGGTGCAGCTGGTCAGGGCCATGCCCATTGAACGGACATTGTCCTGGACTTTCTCGACGAGAGCTTTCGCCGTTGCCAGATCGGCGCCGCCCTCGGCAGCGCCGCCAACGATCTTCTCGGCGAGCACCGTGCCGCCGACGCCCCGCCGCCCCGCCGTGTAGAGCGAATCCTTGACCGCGACGTCGTCGGCGATCACCACCGAAGCGACCTCGATGCCCTCGCCCTGCGCCAGCTCGGAGGCCAGGTCGAAGTTCATGACGTCGCCGGTGTAGTTCTTGACGATATGGAGGACGCCGGCCCCCCCGTTCACCGCCTTGGTCGCGGCAAGCATCTGGTCCGGCACGGGCGAGGTAAAGACCGCGCCCGGGGCAGCAGCATCGAGCATGCCGAGCCCGACGAAGCCGCCGTGCATCGGCTCATGACCCGAGCCTCCGCCCGAGATGATCCCGACCTTGCCCTTTCGCGGTGCGTCCTTGCGGACGACAATGTTGGGGCTCTCGATCCTGATGAGGTCGGGATGGGCGGCCGCCATTCCGGCGAGCGCCTCGTCGACGACCTTGTCGGGCGCGTTGATCAGCTTCTTCATCGATCCTCCTCTGCTGAGCCTGGACGTCCCGGGTTGGCCCCGGCCGTCAGAGGCGGCTGATTTCCTATTCTGTTGACACGCGTGATTCGCGGCCTACGCGCTGCCGATCACCTTGGCCATGAAGTTCGTGAATGCCGCCTGGTAAACGATCACCGCAAGGGCTCCGCCGACCAGTGGTCCGACCACCGGAACCCAGGCGTAACTCCAATCCGAGTCGCGCTTTCCCGGAATCGGGAGAAGGAAGTGCGCGATGCGCGGCCCAAGATCGCGAGCAGGGTTGATCGCGTAACCCGTTGTCCCACCGAGGGCGAGACCGATGACCAGGACCAGCAGGGCAACCGGCAGCGCGCCGAGGGCCGCCAGACCGGCCTTGCCGTTATTGGCGAACGCGAAGATCACGAAGACCAGGACGAACGTCCCGATCACTTCGCTGATGAAGTTCGCGGCGTAGTTGCGAATCGCGGGACCCGTGCTGAAGACGGCGAGCTTGAGGTCGGCATTTTCCGTCTCGGCCCAGTGGGGCAGGTAGTGGATGTAGACGAGCACCGCACCCAGGAAGGCACCGAGCATCTCGCCGGCCCAATACCAGGGGACCTGGTCCCACGTGATCCCGCCGTTCATTGCGACTGCCAGGGTGACGGCCGGGTTGAGATGGGCGCCGCTTACGGGTCCGGCCACGACGACGCCACAGAACACGGCAAGGGCCCATGCCCACGTGATCACGATCCAGCCCGAGTTCTGGGCCTTCGAGCGGGTGAGCAGGACGCCGGCCACGACGCCGTCACCGAGCAGGATGAGGGTTCCGGTGCCGAAGACCTCGGCAACGAATTTCTCGAGCATTGCTCCTCCTCTTTCGCGCTCCCGGCGCACGCTCCACCTCGGCACGCCGCCGCGCCCATCGCCCGTTCGAGGACAACAAAAAAGTCCGCGCCTCGACACACCTGCCGAAGCGGGACTTCACAGATCATTGTCCCGGGTTGAGCCTGCCCATTAAAGCACGCAAAGGGCACATGTCAATGCGGTTTGGGGTGGTTCGGATGGATTGGTTTCAGACGCCCGCCGGTTCCAGGCTGACGGGAGCGCCCATCAGCGACGCAGCCTCGGGCCGCAGCACGACGCTGTCCGCCGTCGTGAGGATGGCCCGGGCGGCCTCCGGGGTGTCCACGAAGCCGTAGGCGAGGATCGGACGCGGCAGGGCGGCCAGCTCGGCCGGATGGAGATGCGCCAGCACCAGCCCCGGCGAAATGGCCGTTCCGACGCCCGGCCGACGAGGATGGCCGTCGAGCGCCCGATTGAGTCCGGTCGAATCGAATGCCAGGACCTGGAGCAGGCCCAGTCCTCCAAGCTCAGCGACCAGGGCCGCGAGCTGGGGACGCCGGGTCAGGACGACGGCGATCCCCAGCCGCGCGACGACGAAGTCCACCGCCGCCGCGTCGGTACCCAGGCCGGTGACCGTGTCGATGTCGAGGGCAAGCTCGGGTCCCGTGACGTTCGCCCGATGGATGAGTGTCGGCAGATCCGTGTCTCGCAGGAGGACCCCCGCATCCAGTCCCGCGGGCGCCTCCCAATAGAGCCGGCCTCCTTCCGCGGCATAGATCTTGGGCAGGTGGAGGCCTCGTCCGTTATGCAAGGTCGAGGTCCCACAGCGGCTGCCAGCTCGTGGTGACTCCCACGGCGCCGGCCGCGATGACCGCACGCGCTTCCGCCTCGGTCCTCACGAACCCGCCGGCCAGCATCGGAACACCGAGCGTCGGAATGAGGTGAACGACGTTTGGCAGGATCACCCCGGGCAGCACCTCGAGGATGTCCGGTGCCGAACGCGACATCGCCGAGACGGCGGCGTGCAGGTGACTCCTGCGCACGAGCAGCAGGCGCTGGATGGCGGTCACGCCTTCGTTTCGGATGGCCGGCATCAGCTGGCCGTGAGAGCTGATGATGGCGTCGACGCCAGACTTGGCGAGCCAAGCAACGCCGGAGCGATCCGCCCGGATCCCGGCGAGCAGGTCGAGGTGGGCGGCGACGAGCTTCCCCGCAGCGTGGACACGGCGCGCAATCGGGCCGATCTCGAAGCCGTTGCCCCTCAGGATGAACAGGATCTGCGCCCGCGACGCGATCGCCTCGTCCAGCTGCTCGTCGTGGGTGATCGCGGCACAGCACGGCGAGTGGCCGAGGCGGGCCAGAAACTGCCCGGCATCAGGTGGTGAATAGGACGTGGCGATCTCGAGCCCCCTGCGTGTCGTCCCGAAGGCTCCCGCGCGTCGATAGTAGTTTCTCTGGGCGGTCCCGGCACGGCCTCCGTGCTGAGACGCATTCGATAGAACTCGGCCGAATCCGGGCAGGCGGACGTGCTGAATGGGGCGCGAAGCTCTGCCACAGGGCCGTGGGCCCGCCTGTCAGCCTGGCTTAGGGGAGATCTCGAACATGGACGACACACGAGCGATGGATCCGGACGATCGCCGACCGGCGGACGAGCCGGCCGCGGACGAGCCGACCGCGGACGAGCCGGCCGCGGACGAGCCGGCCGCCTGGGACCGGCACGAGATGGAAACTGACGACGCCGGCGAACTGCAGGAACGCGACGTTGAGCCCCTCAACCCGAAGTGGAACAAGGGCCAGATGGCCGAGGAGCGGGAGGATGGCACCCGCAGCCCGCTGGCAACCGACACGGAGCTGACGCAGCCCTCCGGCGGCCTCTCCGGACACGGGTCGAACCCGGGCGGAGGCGAGCGCTGGGCCGAGCGGGATCGCGAGGGCGACAGGGGCTGACAGCTCATGCAAACGAGCGGTCTCCGCACGACGGCGTGAGCTTTAGCCGAGCCCCCTGAGGTCAAGCGCCCGTCGCCAATGGAGGGCGCGCACCGCGATCAGAACGCCAAAGGCCGCGGTGATCAGGATCGCGGCGACCGCGATCGCCCGATCGAGGTCGGCGCCCTGGAACTCGGAGTACACGAGCAGCGGCAGCGTCTGGGTCTGGCCCGGGACGTTGCCCGCGAACATGATCGTCGCGCCAAACTCCCCCAGTGAGCGCGCCCAGCTCATGACCAGGCCGGCGGCGAGGACCGGAGCTGCGAGAGGCATGGTGATCGAGCGAAAGACGTTTAGCTCGGTCGCGCCGTCCGCGCGCGCCGCATCCTCCAGATCGGGCTCGACACCGGCGATGCCCGTCCGAGCGGAACGGATGAACAAGGGCGCCGAAACGAACGTTTGAGCGAGTACGACGGCGGCCGTCGTGAAGGGGATCTCGAGCCCCAGCGTGTCGAGCGGAGGGCCCAGCAGCCCACGCCGCCCGAAGACAAGCAGGAGCGCCAGCCCGGCGACCGACGGCGGAAGTACGATCGGCAGGTCGACGATCGTTTCGAGCAGCAGCGAGCCTCGGAACCGAGCGTGCGCCAGCACGACCGCGATCGGCAGACCGATCGCCACCGTCAGCAGCAGGCTTGCGGCTGTCGTGGCCAGGCTCAGCTGGAGCGCATCGAGCACGACGGCAGCGCTCAGCCCAGTGCCGAGCGCGCCGCCCAGCGCCGCTCGGGCGATGAGCACCGCGACCGGCAGGCCAAGAAAAAGCGCGAGGAGGCCCGCCAGCCCCCGCAAGGCGAGCCGGCCGGAGGACCGCCTCATCACGGTGCCGAGAAGCCGAACGACGCCAGGACCGCCTGCCCGGATGGGCCCCGCAACCAGCGCAGGAACGCCCGGGCGGCTTCCCCGTTTTTCGAAGCCCTGACTACGACTCCCCCATAGGTAGCTGGCACGTTGGCCGCCTCGGGGACATCGATCGTGGCCACCGTCGCCGCCGTGTTCGCATCGGTCGTATAGACGATTGCTGCATCGCCTTCACCAAGGGCGATCTTCGAAACGACCGATGCGACGTTGTCCTCCCGGGACGTCACATTCGCCTGGTAGCGCTTCACGAAGTCGAGCGGATAGCCCGCCTGGGTGGCGAGGTTGATGACGAGGCGCGCGGCATAGGTGCTGATGGGAACCGAGTCGCCCGCACCGATGATCTTGACGCCGCGCCTGGCC
Organism: Chloroflexota bacterium; assembly: GCA_005883615.1. GTDB lineage: Bacteria > Chloroflexota > Limnocylindria > Limnocylindrales > CSP1-4 > CF-16. Next base: position 56,410 of record VBEC01000020.1, read on the forward strand.
AGGTCTGCGGGTGTCAGGATCCCCGCGGGGTTCCCGATGGGGACGATCACCGCCAGGCGGTTGACCGCGAACCTCACGACGTCCCCGTCCGCGAGGCCCTTATCGATGAGCTCCTGCGGATTCGTCGTATCGGCCGACAGAAAGACGTCGGCTGGGGCGCCTTGCTCGATCTTCGTTTCGAGGGCTGCCGAAGAATCGGTGGAGATCACGAGTGTCACGCCCGGATTGGACGACGCCCAGGCAGTGCTGACCGCGCTCAACGCGCCCTTCAGTGATGCCGCTCCGTAGATCGTCAGACCGCTCGGCGCACCGCTCGTCGAGCAGGCTTCGACCGCCACTGCGAGCGTCAAACCGATCGCAAGGCCACACGCCAGGCCGATCGCGGGCCGCCGGCTCACGAATCAGCCGCTCTCGACGACGGAACCTCCACGATCACGTTGGTGGCCTTGACGACGCAGATCGCCTCGTCTCCGACCCGGAGGCCCAGATCGTCCACAGCTTCAGCCGTCATGAGGCTCACCAGTCGGTGGGGACCGGCCAGGACCTCGACAACGGCCGCGACCCGATCCTTCTCGATCCGGGTCACGATCCCCTCGAAGCGGTTTCGCGCAGACTGGGCAACGATCGGACGGTCCGCCGCGGAGCGCCTCCGCTCGTCGATGATGCGAGCGATCTCGTCGATTGCCACGAGGCGCTGACCGCCCTGCGAGCGGGTGAGGGTGAGCCGACCCTCCTGCTCCCAGCGACGCACTGTCTCGACCGAGACGCCCAGCATCTCGGCCGCCTGGCCGACCCGCATCTCGCGACCCGGCGGCGGCTCCGGATTCCTCGCCATACAGAGGTATTGTCCGGCCATGCGACCGCCATGTCCAGAGGTTATCGGGCGCTGCCGGGAGAGAGCGCCACGATCGCTGATGCCCCGGGACGGCGTGTCCGGGGCATCAGCGCTCAGGAAAGCGAGGGACGTCAGCCGGCGGGCGTCAGCGTCACCTGATAGATGCGCACGTCCTCCACCGAGCCGTCCTTGGCCGACAGGTTGTAGGCCTTGATCAGGCCCGGCTGCTCCCGCGTCACGTGGTAGGGCACCGTGATGTCGAACGTCCCCCAGCAGCCGGAACCGCACGTTGCGTGGACCTGCTGCCGAGCCAGAACGCTTCCGCTGGCCGTGTCGATCTCGACGAGGAACTCTGCCTCGAAGACGTTCGAGCTCCCGGTGATGCGCAAGGGGCTGGCCACCGCGGAGCCCCAGGCCGGACGGTCGACGAGAATGGCAGGGCTGAACGATCGGTAGTCGTCGCGCGTGATGGGCTGGTCGAATGCGGGCTGGGCATCCAGTCGGAGGGCCACCCGATCGACGTTCGAGAACTGCGTCAGCGTATACGTGAGCTGGGCAAGCCGGCCGAACATGGAGCTCGACCCACCGCCCGATCCGAACTCCTTCGACAGGTCGACCGTTGCGGTTCCGTTGGCAATGGAAATCCCGAGGAGGAGGACGTTTTCCGGAATCTCCGTCGTGAAAGGGCCACCCGAAGCCTCGGCGCTCGTCGGCCCCGCGAGGAGCTGGTTCAGGGCTGCTCGCGCGACTCCGACAGTCCTGGGGACCTCGCGATGGACCGCCCCCAGCTTGCCGTCCATGAAGAAATACACGGTGAGGCTCGAGATTCCGCCGCCCGCGCTCGGCGAGGCGCCGGGCAATGCGGTATCCGCCGGAGAGGCCGCGGAGTCTGGTGACGACGCTGTCGCAGGCGGCGATGCGGACGGCGACTCCGAGGCGGACGAAGCGGGCGACGCAGACTCGTCGCCGGGCGACTGGGGGGCAAGTGTCCCGGCGTTGCCGATGGCGCCGCTGCAAGCAGCGACGAGGAGAATGGCGAACAGTGGGCCACTAGGACCGGAGATCGAGCTGAGCCTCATGGCGATGACTCCGTGCGGGCATCCGACACCTCCGGAGGCTGGCCCTCGACGGTCACGGTCCAGTCGCCCAGCGGTAACGAACGTGTCACAGGAACGCGCAGCTCGAAGCGCATTCCTCCAGCTGGCCGGAGCATTGTCGTCAACGTGCCGCCCAGCAGCCGGGCGTTTTCCCAGGCGATAGCGAGGCCGAGACCGCTCCCGCCGCGGTGACGCGAGGGGTCCGCCTTGTGGAAGCGCTCGAACAGGAGCGGCAGCTCCGCTGGCGGCACGCCCGGGCCGCCGTCCAGGACGGCGGCCACGAGCTCCTCGTGACCGTCGGCACCGGCTTCGACCCCGGCCACGACCTCGATCCTGCGGCCTTCGCCGTGTACCCGGGCATTGTCCAGGAGGTTGGCGAGCACCCGCTCGAGGCGTCGTCGATCGGCGACGATTGTCGAAGGATCGCCGGGCATGGACACCAGGGCCTCCGGAGCGCGGGCCGCGACGACCGCCCGGATGAACACCTCCATGTCGAATTCGGTTGGCTGCAACCCCTCGGCGGCAGCGTCGAAGCGCGAAATCTCCATGAGGTCGTCGACGAGTGCGCGTAGCCGGCCGATGTCGAGCACCAGCAGTTCCCCAACGCGGCGACCCGGGGCCGGCAGCGCGTCCAGATGCCCGCGCAGGAGCGAGGCCTCGTTGATGAGCGCCGTCAGCGGTGTCCTCAGCTCGTGCGACACGTCGGCCACGAAGCGCCGTTCGCGAGCACCGGCCGCCTGCAGTTCGGCCACCTTGTCCTGCAGGGATGCAGCCATCTCGTTGAACGAGGCGGCCCACCGGCCGAATTCGTCACCTGACGCCACCGCCAGCCGGGCCGACAGGTCGCCCCCGGCGATGCGCTGCGCAGCGGCACCTGCTCGGGCGACGGGTTCGAGCAGGCGTCGAGCAACGGCTCGACCCGCGAGTGCCGCGAGGACCACGAGGATCAATCCTCCAACGGCCAGGGCCTGCGCGAGGCGGTCGATCGCGCCCTCCACTTCGGTGGAATCGAACAGGAAGTAGAAGCCGGGGCCGGAAGGCGGTAGGCGGGCACCGGTGACGAGCAGCGGCTTCCCATCGACGACGAGGCGCTGGTAGCCGATGCTCCCCCCATCCACGATTGCTCGAAGCTCCGGCGACGTGCTCCTGAAGGCGTTGAGGGCGTCGAGGTCCGAGTTGAACGGGTCGCCATCGCCGAAGTCCACGACCGCGCCGTTCACGCCGCGCAGGGCGAATGCGTCGATGAGCCGCGTCCTGATTAGGTCGGCTTTGGTCGGCCGGGCAGGCAGCCGCTCGGCCGCCAGTACTGCGACGTTGAAGTTGGTCACGTCGCGCGCCGATTGCAACTGCTGGCCGCGTAGCGAGGTCGACACATAGAGGTACGAGGCGAGCCCGAGGACCAGCGACGTCAGCGCGACGAGTCCGATGATCGTGACCGCGATCCGGCCCCGCACGCCGCGCAGCATCAGGATCCCGGGCCTGGTCGGATGGCCTTGTAGCCGGCGCGGCGCACCGTCAGGATGAGACGGGGATCCGCCGGATCGTCCTCGATCTTCGCGCGCAGCCGCTGGATGGCGACGTCGACGAGACGCGAATCGCCGAGATAGTCGTAGCCCCAGACGCGGTCCAGGAGCACGTCGCGGGTCAGGACCTGTCCGGGGCGGCGGACGAGCTCGACCAGCAGCCGGAACTCCGTGTGGCTGAGGCCAATCTCGCGACCGTCGCGCCGAACTGCGTGTCCGGCCTCGTCGATCTCGAGCGGGCCCATCTGAATGACGGGGGTCGCTGGGACAGCGGTCCGCCGCAGCGCCGCACGGAGGCGGGCCAGCAGCTCGGGCAGCTCGAACGGCTTGCGGACGTAGTCGTCGGCTCCGGCCTCGAGGCCAGCCACGACGTCGAGCGTGTCTGTTCGAGCAGTCAGCATCACGATCGGCACGGCCGACTCGGCTCGGATCGTGCGGGCGACGGTCAGTCCGTCGAGGACCGGCAGCATGACATCGAGCACGACCGCGTCGGGCGACTCGGCCCGGAATCGCTCCAGGCCCGCTCGGCCGTCCCCGGCGGTGACGATCTCGTAGCCGGCAGCCGACAGGCCCAATGACGTGACCTCCCGTATCGACGGGTCGTCCTCGATGAGCAGGATGCGCGATGCCATCGATTGATTCTGCGGGAAGCGGACGCCGCCGCGCGCCCTGAGGAAGCCTCGAGATCCACGCGAGGAATGGCGACTGCAGCCTCCCTGCGAGCCGATCGGGCGGTTCGAAAGGCTCAGGAAATGTCCCTGGCACGAGCATCGACGGGCCTATGAAAGGAGGCTTTCGATGATTCTCCTGCTGATCGTTGTCGTTCTTCTGCTCCTCCTTCTCGGCCTGTGGGGTTACAACCGGGGCCGCTGACGGAGGTGAGGATCTCCCGGACCGGCCTCTCGGAGGCCGGTCCGACCATGTCCGGCGAACACGCATGTAGCCGCGCCAGATTGAGGACGAGGATGGGGTCACCCTCGCTCGCCGGTTCCTTCGGGCGCTAGCCGCGAGACCGCAAGCGGGTCGAGGCGGCTCAGGGCAAGCCCGCCTCCGAGGAGGCTGCCTGACCGACTCCCCGGCAGTCAGTCGGCGGAGATTCAGACTTTTGCCGACACCTTATCCGGCACGCCGTCGCGGACCTCCTCGGCGCGGCCCCGGCGCCTGGCCCCGTCGCCGGTCAGGAGAAAAGCGTAGGCCGCCTCATATGCGTCGGCCATTCGAGCCGGTGAAAAACGGGCCACCGCCCGCTTCCTGATCCTCGCGCGCTTCAGCGCTCGCACTCGCGATACAGCCAGCTCCGCCTCGGTGAGGTCGTCGACAAGGAAGCCGTCGACGCCGTGCTCGATCGTCTCGGTGGGCCCGCCTGCGCGGCGTGCGATGACGGGGGTCCCGGCAGCCATCGACTCGATGGCGACGAGGCCGAAAGGCTCGGGCCAGGCGCCCAGCATGAGCGTCGCCAGGGCGCCCGCGTACAGCGCGTCCCTCTCGGGTTCGGCGAGCTCGCCCAGGAACTGGACCACGCCGTCGTCGATGGCCGGCTGGACGATCTCCTCGAAATGGCGCTTCTCGTGCGGGTCGTACACCTTTGCGGCCATGCGAAGTGGCAGTCCGGTCCGGCGCGCGAGCTCGATGCAGTCGGCGACCCCCTTCTCGGGTGTAACGCGGCCGATGAAGGCGAGGTAGTTCCCTGGCTCGTCCGAATGGGGCATCCCTTCCAGCGGTAATCCGTGGTGGATCGTCGCGATCCAGTTGAGATCCGGCCACCAGCGGCCCTGACTGTCGCTGATCGCGACGAGCGGAATGTCCTTGAACTCCTCGAGCAGGCGCGGCACGCCGGACACGTCGAGACGCCCGTGGAGGGTGGTGAGCACGGGCTTGGGGCAGTATCGGGCGAAGAGGAAGCCCAGCGTCTCTACGTGTGAATGGAGGAGGTCGAACTCCTCGGCCCGCGCCCACGCGCGCGCCAGCGTGATGTTGATGTACGTCGCGACGTCGCCGCGATATCCCGTCGACCAGAGACTTCGTTCGGGCGTCGGGACGATGGCGCAATTGACGGTCGAGTCGCCCGGGCCGAAGAGCGTGATCCGATGCCCTCGAGCGACGAGTTCATCGATCAGGGCAGCAACGACTCGCTCCGTGCCGGCGTAGGTGGGTGGCGGTACCGGCAGCATCGGTGGGGCGAGCATCGCGATCCGCAGGCTGCTCGATCGACTCATTCCACGAGTAAACCACGGCGGTGATGCCGGCGCCACTCGGTATCCGGGGGATGGCCGCCACGTTCGGCTGGCACGGCGTCGAGCCGAGCCCCGCCGCCTGGGAGCCAGGGCTAGTGCACGGGTCCGAACAAGGTCGACAACCAGGACTCGAGGGGCGACTGCTGCTGCTGGGTCGCTCCAAGGCGAACGGCCGCGGAGCCCGGAGCGGTCGACGACAGGGGCGGCGCATCCGGCGAAAGGCTGAACGGGTGGTCCTGCGGCCCGCCGAGCCGGAAGGCGTGTGCCTGCTGAACGATGTACGCCTGCTTCTGGATCAGGACCAGCTCGTCCTGCAGCTGCTGCACGTCGGCCTGCAGGGACGCGTTGTCGGCACGTCGCCGCTCAAGGTCGCTCGACTTGGCTGTCGCATCGCCGACCTGCCGGGCGAACACGAGGACGATCCAGAGGGTGAACGCCGCGGCCGCTATCCAGCCGGCGCGCCGGCGGGTGATACCGGCAATCGCGAGGCCGTCGAGCGCGAACGCGGGATGGGCCCCCTCGGCCTCGAGGCTGGCCTCGAGTTCGACATCGGACGCCGGCGACGCTTTTGCGGACGGGACGGGCCGTGGACCCTCGCCGGCGACCGGCTCATCGGCTGAGCGCGGCTGGCGTTGCGCTGAGCGGCCCCGGCGGCTCCGGTCGGGCATGCGCGGAGGGTAGCTGCGCGCAGCTGACATGTCAAACCGTTCCGCGCGATGCCAGCCTAGCTGGCACACGAGAGCCGGATCGTGGCGCTATCATCCGCAAAACAGAACATCTGTGCTAAATACAGGCAAGAGGTGCTATGCGTCACTACGCCCCTGCTCCAACCGATGCAGTCCTGGCGGACCTCCTTGGCGAGCCTTCGCTGGCGCGCGGCGTGGTCCATCACGAGGTCATCCCGCCACGAGCGGCGGAGTTCCTGGAACTGCCCGGATGGTTGGACTCGCGGATCGCCGACGGCCTCGCGGCGCGTGGGATCGATCGGCTGTATCGGCATCAAGCTGAGGCGATCGAAGCGACCCGGGCGGGCGAGGACGTTGTCGTCGTGACGCCGACGGCCTCGGGCAAGACACTGTGTTACAGCCTCCCCATTCTCCAGGCGCTGGCCGAAAATCCGGCGGCACGCGCCCTGTGCCTCTTCCCGACAAAGGCACTCGGACAGGATCAGGTCGCCGAGTTCGTCGCCCTTGCGAATGCAGCTGGCCTCGGTGTGTCCGCTGCGACGTATGACGGCGACACGCCGGCACCGATCCGCTCCGCCATCCGAACGGCCGGCCAGATCGTCGTGACGAACCCGGACATGCTCCACGCGGCGATCCTTCCTCATCACACGAAATGGTTCCAGCTCTTCGAGCAGCTGCGTGTCGTCGTGATCGACGAGCTGCACTCCTATCGGGGCGTCTTCGGCAGCCACGTTGCGAACGTCGTCCGCCGGCTGTTGCGCCTGTGCGAGCACTACGGCAGCCGTCCGGTCATCGTCTGCTGTTCGGCGACCATCGCCAATCCGGCTGAGCTGGCCCGGATGCTGACGGGCCGCCCTGCTCGCGTATTCGATCGCAACGGCGCGCCATCGGGAGAGCGCCATGTCCTGCTGGTCGACCCTCCCCTGCTCGACCAGGGAACCGGCGTTCGAGCGTCCGCGCTCACCCTGGCGCAGCGCTGGGCGCTGCCATTCCTGCGAGCGGGACGCCAGACCATCGTGTTCGGCCGGTCGCGCACGTCCGTCGAGCTGTTGCTGACAGGTCTGCGGGAGGCGCTGCGGGAATCCTTCGGGCCACGCTCGCGTGTCCGGGGGTATCGCGGCGGCTATCTCCCGACCGAGCGTCGATCGATCGAGCGCGGCCTGCGCGAGGGCGAGGTGCTCGGCGTCGTGGCAACGAATGCCCTCGAGCTTGGCGTCGATATCGGACGCCTGGACGTCGCCGTGCTGGCCGGCTATCCAGGGTCTGTCGCGGCAACGTGGCAGCAGTTCGGCCGGGCAGGCCGCCGCCAGGCGAGCAGCGTCGCCGTCCTGGTCGGCTCCGGGGCGCCTGTCGACCAGTACGTCATCCACCACCCCGAGTTCCTGCTCGGCGGCTCGCCCGAGGAGGCACGGCTCGATCCGGACAACCTGCACGTCCTGCTGGGGCACCTGAAGGCGGCGGTCTTCGAGCTGCCCTTCGAGCCGGGCGCCCATTTCGGCCCGGGCCCCGCGGACGACCTGCTTGCCTTCCTTGCGGAGGAGGGTCATGTGCGCCAGGCCGGGGACGGCCGCTGGTACTGGTCGTCGGAGAACTTCCCGGCTTCGGCAATCTCGCTGCGGACGGCGGCTCAGGAGAACGTCGTGATCATCGACACCACCCCGGACCGGCCGCAGGTCATCGGCGAGGTGGACCTGTTCGCCGCACAGACGCTCGTCCACGAGGACGCGATCTACCTCCATGAGTCGGCGCAGTTCCACGTCGACCGCCTCGACTGGGAGGAGCGCAAGGCGTACGTCCGGCGCGTTGACGTGAACCACTACACGCAGGCGGACCGGGCCGTGACCCTGAAGCCGCTCGACGTGTTCGCTCGGGAGACGGCCACGGGCGGGGTGCGTGCGCACGGCGAGGTAATGGTCGCCAGCCTCGCCACGATGTACAAGAAGCTCAAGTTCGTCACCAACGAGAGCCTCGGCTGGGGCCGCATCCATTTGCCCGAGATCGAGCTTCAGACGACCGCGTACTGGCTGACTGCCGAGGCCTCCTCCAGCTGGCGGCGGAACGAGCTCGACGCGGCCCTGGTCGGCGCAGGACGAGCGATACAGACGGTGGCCAGCGTGCTGCTGATGGTCGACCCCCGGGATCTCGGCCTCGTCAGCCAGGTTCGCTCGCCGCACCAGGAGGCCCCAACCATCTATCTGTATGAATCCGTGCCGGGCGGCGTCGGACTTGCGGAACGCCTCTACGCCCGGCACGACGAACTGGTTGCCGCGGCCGAGGGGCTGATCCGGACCTGCAACTGCGACGCCGGCTGCCCAGCCTGCACCGGGCCGCGCCTCGAGCCCGATATCAACGCCAAGGCTCTCGCGCGGCGCCTCCTCGGGGAGCTCGGGGCGGCGTCGCTTCGACCGGCCTGAGCCCCCCATGCCTTCGATTACCCTCGCGCGCCGGCTTGCCAACTACCGATCAGCGCATTCCCCGCCTCCGCCGTTGGGGGGATCGATCGGCCCTGTCGACGCCCGAGGGTCCGCGCGAGCACGGGCGGAACGAGTGGCCAGGACGCTCGGTGGTACGGTCGTTATCGGCGGAGGCGGCTCGTACGTCAGGATCGAGGCAGGCATCGAGCAGCTGGCCATCGACCGGGGCAGCCTCGGGCGGCTGCCTGGCCACCCGGGACCGGACGTGCCTCTGATCTGTCTCGACACGGAGACGACGGGTCTCGGCACCGCGGTCGGAACGCTTGTCTTCCTGGTCGGGCTCGGCTGGTGGGAAGGAGCAGCCTTTCGTCGCGTCCAGCTGGTGCTTCCCGACGAGGCCGACGAGGCGGCCTTCCTGGAGGGCGTGGCCGAGCTCATTCCGCGAGACGCCTGGCTGGTCACCTATAACGGCCGCGGCTTCGACTGGCCGCTCCTCGTCACGCGCTACCGGATGGGCCGGCGCACAGCGCCTCCGGCGGCCGGTCACCTCGACCTGCTGCCGTTCGTCCGTGGCGTCTTCCGGCATCGTCTCCAGGACGCGCGCCTTCGGACGGTCGAGCGCAGCCTGCTCGGCGTTCGTCGCACCGGCGACGTGGAGAGCTGGCAGATACCCGGCATTTACCTCGACCTGCTCCGGGGTGGGCCAGCCGAGCCACTGCGAGCCGTCGCCAGGCACAACGACGAGGACGTACGGTCGCTTGCTCGCCTCCTGGCCTACGGCGCGACTCTGGGTGATCCCGTGAGCCGCCTGCACGCGGACCAGGGAGATCTCATCGGCCTTGCCCGTGGCTACGGGCGGCAACGCCGCCACGCCGAAGCCCTCGCCTGCCTCGACGCCGCTCTTGCGGGCGGCCCCGACAGACTTGGCTGGCGAGACGCACAACCGGCCATGGCCGACCGTCGAAGGGGCGAACGACTCGTCGCGGAACGCGCCAGGACATTGCGACGATTGGGTCGGCTGCCCGAGGCGCTCGAGACCTGGCTGGCCCTGGCCGCCGCCGGTGGCTCCCTCGCCGCGACGGCCTGGATCGAAGCGGCCAAGGGCCTGGAGTGGCACCGTCACGACATCGTGGGCGCGCTCGGCGCCGCCGAGGCCGCTCGCGCTCTTGCCGAGCGATCGCGCCAGCTCGGACGTCCTCTGCCCATTCTCGAAGGGGACCTCCTACGGCGGCGGAGGCGATTGATGGCTCGCATGGCCCGGCGGCAGCGGGCAGCGTGAGCCTTGTGGCTCGACCGCAGGCGCGAGCCAGAGCGGGCAGCGCCAATGATGGCCGGCCGTCAGGCCGTCAGGCCGTCTGGCGAGCCACCGCCATGCGCCGGCGCACCGAGTCGCGATCAGCCACGCCGAGCAGGCCCCGGCCCTCGAGGACCAGCGAAGCGACCGCCGCCCCGAGCAGGGCGTCGTAACCCGCAGTCACACGGCCGCCAACCAGCCGCGGCTGGACCCGGGCTGCCAGGAAGGCGGCCAGGAAGACGTCCCCGGCGCCGGTTGGGTCGACCGTTCGGGCGGATGGAATGGCGGGGTATCGACGGATGGACGCAGGCCCATCGCCACCGGCCTCCATGATCAGGCCGCCTCGATCTCCCTGGGTGAGCACGAGCGTGGCGCCCGACCGAAGTGGCCGGCACAGGTCGGCGAGATCAGTGTCCCGTGCAACGTCGTCCTGGCTGACGCCGATGATGTCGGCGCGCCGGACCAGAGCGGACGGGAAAGGCGGCCGGCGCTGGACGCGCTCGCTGGACGCGAGGTCGCGCAGCAGGCCCTGCCAGCCCAGCGCGACCAGCGCGTCTCCCGGGATGGCCTCTACCCAGTCGTCGGCGAGCTCGCCCGCGATGGGCGCAAGGATCCAGCCTCGGGCAGCAGACCACGCCGCTGGCAACCGGTCGACGGGCAGCGGATCGGCGCGCGAGAAGACGAGCTGGATCCGGCCGGTCGGCGTGTCGACGTTCTCGAAAACGGGACCGTGCTCGAGCTCCACGAGCTCGACCTCCACACCGGCCTGTCGGAGCAGGTCGAGCTCGGGGGCAGACACCGCCGTCCGGTCCACGCCGACGAGCGCGGCCGTGCGGAGCCCGAGGCGGGCCGTCGTGAGGGCGCTGTAGCTGACACCGCCGCCGAGTCGCCAGCCGCGGGGATCATCGGGCGCAATGTCGCGGGCGGCCGCGCCCACAACGACCACGTCCGGCGCTGGATCGGCCATCGACTCCCCAGCTGGCACGATCAGGAGGCCGCCGCGAGGCCCCGTGCAGAGCCGGCGGTATACTCGAAGGGCGCTCGCGAACGGCGAGGCACCCCCAAAGACCCGGAGCACCTGTGTATTTCTACGAGCTTCACGAGGGCGACGACGACCTCTTCTCCGACCTGCTGCTGGCGCGCGAGGAGGAGATGGATCCGGAGCTCTTTTTCGAGACAGTCCAATCGATCCGCCGCCGCGTCCAGGACTCGTTCGAGCAAGATACGCTCATCGAGGCCATCGCCGACATCCTGGGGCGCGAGCACGGATTCATCGTGGTGTCCGACGATCGCCTTTCCGCAGCCGTCAACGTATCGCGACTCGACGACGACAATTTCCTGGCCGAACTGGAGAGCGGCGACGGCTCGCTGGCCGACCCCGAAGCCGATGGCGATGAGATGGACGACGGCTACGTGTCGATCCTGGCCGACTTCCAGGAGGGCGTCCGCCGGCCGAACTAAAGCGCGTCGAAAAACGCGGCCGGCTCAGCGACTGAACAGGATCTCGATGACGTCTCCGTCCTTGACGCGATACGTCTTGCCCTCCGAGCGGAGCCGTCCGTGCTTGCGAGCGTCCGCGGTGGAGCCCAGCTCCACCAGGTCGGCATAGGACACGACCTCGGCCCGGATGAACCCGCGGCCCAGGTCCGTGTGGATGGTGCCCGCAGCATCGACCGCGGTCGAGCCGTCTGTTACCGGCCACGCTCTCACTTCATCAGGGCCGGACGTCAGGAAGCTCACGAGGCCGAGGAGCCGATAGGACAGGCCGATCACCCGATCCAGGCTCGACTCCCGAAGCCCCAGCGATTCCATGAAGGCAGCCGCATCGTCCGGGTCCAGCTCGCCGAGCTCCATTTCGATGCGCGCCGACAGTGCGTCCACCAGGGCATGCTCGTGCAGATATCCGGCCGCCAGTTCGGCCGCCGTCTGGGCCGCGCGCGGCAGGTCGCCTTCGCCGACGTTCAACAGCACGAGGACGGGCTTCTGGGTAAGGAAACGAAAGCCGCGGATCGCCTTCTCATCGTCGGGCTCCAGCGCCGCGTCGCGGATTGGATGACCGGCCGCGAGCCCCTCGCGCAAGCGAGCGAGGATGGCCTCCTCGCGCTCGTTGGACTCTCGCTCGGCAACTGTGCCGTGACGCCCGGTTCCGCGCAGGCGCTCCAGCCGGCGGTCGGCGATGGCGAGGTCCGCGAGAATGAACTCGAGGTCCAGGCGTTCGAGATCGCGGGCAGGATCGATCGATCCCTCCGGGTGTGGGTGACTCGGATCGTCGAATGCTCGAACCACGTGCAGCAGGGCATCCGAATCGCGCAGCCGGGCGAGATGCTCGGCCGGTAGCTCCTCGGTTCCGATGCGCCCCTCGGACGATGCGGGAGGGGCCGGCAGGTCGGCGTAGGTGACGTCGGCATGGACGATCTTCTTGGGCTTGAAGATCTCGGCGAGCCGGTCGAGACGCGGGTCGGGTACCTTGACCACTCCGACGTTGAGCTGCATCCCGCCGTATCCGCCGGTATCGGCGTGGCCTCGCGTGAGCGTGTTGAAAACCGTCGTCTTGCCGCTACCGGCAAGGCCCACGATGGCGATCTGCATCAGTACCCGGCGGCCGGATCCACGACATTCAGAAGTTCCTCGCCACGTGCGAATCGGCGCAGGTTGTCGCAGAAGAGCTCGATCGAGCGGTCCAGCACACGACCGCTCGACCAGGACGTGTGCGGCGTCACGATGACGTTGGGCAGCTCGTACAAGGGTGACGACGAAGGCAACGGCTCTTCGCGGAATGCGTCCAGGACGGCGCCGCCGATGCGCCCTTCGCGCAATGCCCTCACCAGCGCCCGCTCGTCGACCAGGCGGCCGCGAGCGACGTTGATCAGCCACGCGCCTGGCTTGACCAGAGCGAGCATCTCGTCGTTGATCACGCTCTCGGTGTCGGGCGTCAGGGGCAGCGCCAGCACCACGAAATCGGACTCGGCCAGCAGTCGCGGCAAGCCCTCGGGGCCGGCGACGCGTCCGAGGTTCGCCTCCGTTGGCCCCGATTCGTCGCCAGACCGATCGGCCTCATCGGCCGTCTCCCCGCCAGCTGCCCGCGGGCCAACCCCGGACTCTGCCGTGTCCCCGGCTCGGCGTCGGGTGGCGATGACCCGACAGCCGAAGGCGCCTGCGAGGTCGGCGACGGCCCCCCCGATCGAGCCCAGGCCGACGATGCCGATGGTCACATCCCGCAGCTCCACGCCCTCGAGCGGCTGCCACGTCCGCTCGCGCTGCAGCTCAAGGAGCTGCGGCAGTCTCCGGCTGATGGCGAGGATCATCATCAGCACGTACTCGGCAATCGGCTGACTGAACACCCCGCGAGCGTTGGTGATGACGAGCCCCCGCTCGCGGCTCGAGGGCGTCAGGACGTTCTCGACGCCCGCGGATGCGGAATGGACCCACGCCAGTTGAGGGGCCTTGGCCAGGACTCGGTCGAATGCGTCGGCGGAAATCCAACCTCGGAGGAGTGCCTGCACGTCATCCAGCGGACCGTCCGCCAGCCCTTCGTGGGAGACCATCACCAGGCGGGCTTCGGGTGCGGCCTCGCGGATTCGTTCGAGGTCGCGCGCCCGGTAACGCGCCGAAAGAATGGGACTGAGGGCCACAGCCGTGATCGGCCGCGCGCTTTTCCCGGATGGGCCGGCGGTCCCCCCGGCGGCCGCCATCACGTCATGACCCGCGCGAGCCAGCGCTCCGGTGCTTCGATCTCACCATCGCGCGGCAGCGTCTCGGGACCTTCCCACAGACGGCGGAGCGCGGCAGGGCCGCCGGCCGCGGCGATCGCCGACACGAACCGCTCGCCCTTGCGGTACTGCTCCATCTTCAGGTCCATGCCGGTAAGCCGCATGATCGCTCGCTCGAAGGAGCTGCGGTGCTCTCGCCGCTCGTGGAAGCGCTTGCTGATCCGCTCGACCTCGGGCACGAGATCACGACCGACCTCGTCCATGATGTAGTCGCTGAACCCTTCGAGGAGACTCATCACCGCCTGCGTCTCCCGGAAGAGGCGGCGCTGCTCCTCGCCCATCAGTCGCTCCATCCAGTGCTGCCCTTTGCCCTCTCCCCGGAGCATCCGTCCGATCTGGCGCATCGCATCGCGGCCGAACGTCGCGGCGTCTCGCGAGAAAGCCGCAAGCTGGCGTTCGAGGCGCTCGGCGAGGTACGGGCGGAGCCACGGGTGTGCCTCGAACTCGAATGCGTGGGTGGTCTCGTGCAGGGCGATCCAGGCGCGGAACGGATCCAGCGGCAGGTCGAGAGCGCGGCCGGTCTGGCGGATGTTCTCCTCCACGAACAGGAGCCGGCCCGGGACGGCCTCGGCCGAGAGCAGGGTCAGATCGTATTGCCCGAGCACGCGCTGCCCGAGGAAGCCCAGCAGGAAGCCGATCTGGCGCGTGGTCAGATAGCGGTTGGCGATGGCCATTGAGGCCTTGGTCAGGCCGCCTCCGACAGGAATGACCTGGTCGAGCAGGTCGCCTTCGATGCGGCCGAGCAGCTGCGCGAAGGTGGCCACGTTGGCGCCGACCCACGTCGCCCGATCGACGACGGCCACGCGCTCGACGACGCCCGGCAGCTCGGTTTCGAGAGCCTCCGCGAGGCGTGGCACGATCCGGGTCATCGCGTCGGCGTAGGTGGCCTCCGTGGCGCGTATCTCCTCGGCCGTGAGGGCTCCGGGTGCTCGACGCAGTTGCTGGATCGCAAGTGCCTCCGCCCTCGGCCAGTCCACGAGGCCCCGGCGAGCGGTGCGCTCGGCGCGTCGTCCCAGGACGGTCGCGACCGCGCCGAGTGCGGAGCCCAGCAGGAAGCCGGCTTGCCAGGCATGGTCATCGCGCCAGCCCCCTGTGCCCCGCGTGCCGACCCGGAAGCCGCCGCTCGATCGGGAGCGATTGCCGCTCATGAGGCCACCCTCCGCAGCTCCAACGCCTCGATCGACGCGAAGGAGCCACCGAACAGGCGGCGCGCGAGAACCGCGAAACCGTCCACGTCCCCGGTCGTGAGCTGCACGTGGCGGCCGCTCGCAGCCTCCTCGGCCGGTGCTTCAAGTGCGTTCACCGAGAGCAGCTCCGCCAGGGCCGAGGCCGTGGCCGTGGCGGAGTCCACGATGGCAACTTGCTCGCCGACCACTGCGGCAATCGCCGGACGAAGCAGCGGGTAGTGGGTACAGCCGAGTAGGAGGGTGTCGATCCGCGCAGAGGGTGGCAGCGGGAAGACGAACTCGCCCGTCTCGTCGCGCGAGCCGAGCAGCGGCGCCAGCCCGTCGGCGACCGTCGCTTCCACGTCGGGCCCACTCAGTCGGCCGGCCTCGACCATGGGAACGTACGCGGGCGTGGCGTGCTCGTACACCTCCACTGCTGGATTCTCGTCCTTGATCGCGGTGAAGTAGGCATGCGAGCGTACCGTAGCGGGAGTCGCGATCACGCCGACGCGGCGGCTGCGGGTCGCGAGGACCGCCGCCGACGCGCCTGGCCGGATGACACCCAGGATCGGGACGTCATAGCGTCGGCGAAAGTCACCGAGCGCCACGGCCGTCGATGTGTTGCAGGCCACGACGATCCCCTTGACATCCCGCTCGACGAGCACGTCCAGGCATTCCTGGGAGAACGCCCGCACCTCCTCGTCGGAACGCGTCCCGTATGGCGCGCGGGCGTTGTCGCCGAAGTAGATCGTCGATTCGGCCGGCAGACGCCGGAGGATCTCTCGAAGGACCGTCAGGCCGCCGACCCCGGAGTCGAAGACACCGATCGGCCGGGGATCGGCCACCGGTCAGCGGCGCGCGCCGGCGGGCACACGGGCCACGGCCATCAGCTCGGTGGCCATGCGCGCGACGTCCTGGCTCACGGCGGCGTCGGGGTTGGCAAGCACGAACGGGATGCCCTCGTTGTTCGACTGGACCACGAGCATCCCATCGGACACGACACGATGCTCGGGCACGCGGCCGAGAGCCCGGGCAAGGTCGTCAGGCGAGATTCCGCCGGGCGAGTCCGCGCGATTGATCAGGTAGCGCACCTTCGCCGCGGGATAGCCGATCGAGCGAAAGGCGTCGGCAACGGCGATGGTGTTGTGGATGGTCGTCGAGTCGTAGGTCACGATCTCGAGGATCGTGTCGGATGCGTCGAGGAACGCCAGGTTGATGTCGTTCAGGGGGGCGGGTAGGTCCAGCACGATCGCCTCGTAGACGCGGCGCAGCAGCGACAGAACCTTGTCCACGTCGCGCACTGTGACCATCTCGGCCATCTCAACCCGCGGCGGTGCCAGCAGGATGTCGATGCCCGAAGGATCGCGCCACAGGACGTCCTGCAGGTCCGACTCCTGGATCCGGTCGGTTGGCAGATCGAGGATCGAGGGCGCGTCGACAGGCACCTTGAGGAGCGCTCGCATGTCTCCGAACTGAAGGCTGGCATCGATCAGCACGGTCTTGCTGCCCCGTTGCCCGATGGCGACCGCGAGGTTGAAGGCGATTGTCGTCTTGCCGACGCCGCCCTTCGGCGCGAAGACGGCGATCTGGCGCGAGCCGCCAACGCTATTGGCCGACTGGTAGTTCTGGTGGACGGACGTGATCTTGTTCATGAGGTCGTAGCCCGAGAACGGCATCGAAAGCACGGCGTCGATGCCGCGTTCGGGGCTCGGCTCGACCGGATTCTGGGGAACGGTCAGGACGACCACGGGCACGCCGAGGCGCTGGCTCTGGATCTGCTCGACCAGGGCAAGACCCTTGACCCGCCCCTGCAGGAGGGCGTCCACCAGCATCACGTCAGGTCGCAGCTGTTGCGCCGAGGAGATCGCCTTGGCGCCGTCCGTCAGGACATCGAGAAGCTTGATGTGCGACTGCGAGTTGAGGAGGCTGCGTACGTACTGTGCGACCTGCGGGACGTCCTCGACGAGCAGGAGGCGGATCTGATCGCTGCTGGCCATTCGCCAGCGACTATACCAAGCCGAGGGGGTCCGGCTTGGCGGCGATCAGGATGGCCCGCTGGCTGCCGGCCTCCAGCGGTTCCAGGTCGTAGCTCCCGGCAACCGTCTCGACAACCAGCCCGGCGTCCTCTGCGAAGTGCCGCAGCTCATCGGCGCTGACGAGGCGCAGGCGATCCTCGCGGAGCCACCGCAGGGCCGGCTCACCCGGTCGCCCTTCCTCGTAGATCGTCGTCAATTGGACCGCCTGGGTCGCCGCGTCGTGAGCGGCGGCCGCGATCTTCGTGACGAGTCGCCCGGTTTCGGGATCCGTCCGCGGGTACTCGAGAATGAGCCGCCCGTCGAAGCGCGCCAGATCGTCGGCATCGGGCAGCCATAGATCTGCCGCAGCGACGCCCCCAGGCGCGAGATGCTCGGCCAGCACACGGACCGCAGCTCGCTGGTCGCGCCAGGATCCCAGGAGCATCAGCGAGTTCAGGGCGATGAACGCCAGGCGGAACCGCGGCTGACCGACGGCTCGAAGGCCCAGGAGGTCGGCCTCCACGAGCTCCAGGCGCGAAGCAGCCTCGGGGCCGCGCCCAGCAGCGCGGAGGCGAGCTCGAGCGAGCACGGCGGGGTCGATGTCGATCCCCGTGACGTCATAACCCTCGGCGGCCAACGGAACCGCAAGCCGGCCCGTACCTACGCCCAACTCGAGGATCGGCCCACCGGTCCGCCGTGCGAGGGCCCGGTAGAGGTCGAGGTCGCCCGGGTCGTCGACGAGGTCGATGTCATACAGGCGGGCGAGCGCCTGCGCGCTGGTCTCGGTCGCGTCGCCCATCAGCTCCGGGAGGACCCGCTGTCTCTCCAGCGGACGGTCCGGCCCGCGGCCTTCTTGGCAGCCAGCGCCCCGATGGCCTCCAGAATCACCCGGTTGGCGGCCATCGCCGTGGTCTCGGCGTGATCGTACGGCGGCGACACCTCGACCACGTCCAGGCCGGCCAGCTCGACGGCACCAACGATCTGGCGGATCGCGCGCAGCACTTCCCGCGTGAGCATGCCGCCCGGCTCTGGAGTCCCCGTCCCGGGCGCGAGTCCCGGATCGATGACGTCGATGTCGACCGAGATGTACACGTAGTCGGGGCCGTCCAGGGCCTCGGCTATCGCGTCCGCGACGACCGCCTCAGAACCGCGCTCCTCGATCTCGCGCATGTAGTGCCAGCGCATGCCCTGCGTTCGCATCCACTCGAACGTCTCCACGGGCGGCCAGTATCCACGCAGGCCCACCTGGATGAAGTTCCGGCCTTTGACCGCGCCCGATTCGATCAGCCGGCGCATCGGCGTTCCGTGCCCGCTCAGGACCCCCCAGTCCTCGTTGGCGGTGTCGGCATGCGCGTCGAAATGGACGACTCCGATGGACCCCGGGCGGCGTACCTCGGCGATGGCCGTCGCCGACGGCCAGGTGATCGAATGGTCCCCGCCCATCACCATCGGGATCGCTCCGGTCTCCGCCACCTCACGCACTTTCCGGTAGATCAGCGCGTGACCGCGCTCAATCCAGGCAGGCGTGACATTCGCGTCCCCGGCGTCGACGACGGTCAGGATCTCGAGCGGCTGCAGGCCGCCGGGGTGCTGCAGCGTGTGCAGCGAGCCGGTGGCGTAGTTTGCCTCGCGAATGGCGCGCGGCGCGAAGCGCGCCCCGGGCCGGTTGCTCACCGCGTCGTCGAATGGCGCCCCGACGATCGCGACGTCGACCGCTCGCGCCCGCAGCTCGGCCGGATCGGTGACCCATGGGAGCTTGGCGAAGGTCGACGGTCCGACGTAGACGGGCAGGTCAAAGTCCGAATAGACCTCGTACGCTCGATCCCAGCCGTTGGCCTCCGCGAAGCCGTCCTTGGGTGCGGGATGAGGCTCGTCGCCGGGCTCGGGGGTGCGACGAGAGTGTGGGTCGGCTGGGCGCTCGGCCACGGTGGAGATCCCTCCGGAGACGGCCTCGCGCGGAGCTCAGCGGTCCGCTGCGCGAATCCCGTGCCGTCCCTGTGGGCGCCGCCGGTTCGCAACCCTGCGTCCAGCGGGGCGCGCCGCCGCGATGGTAGCACCCGCCTCCGTGGCAATGGCGAGACGCTCGAGTTCGGGCTCAGCCTCCCCGAAACTCTGCCCACGCCGCGCTCACCAGCGAGGGATCCGCGAACAATTCGTACGCGGTCTGGGCAATGAGCGTGGCTGCCAGGAGCGTAGCCTCGTCCGCCTGCGGCGTCCCGGCCGCGTCGCGGAAGGCCGTGGAATGGCCGGCTGTGTCCAGCGGGGCGATCGCCAGATATGGATGAATGGTGGGCAGGTGCTGCGAGACGTTGCCCATGTCCGAGCTGCCGAGATGCTGCAGGTCGAGGGGTCCATCCTCCAGGCCGTAGGCGGTCAGGTTTGCCGAGAAGCGGCCGCGCAGGACCTCGTTCTGCTTCATCGTCGAGGAGCCGCCCGAGAAGACTGCCTCACCCCCGCAGCCCGTGGCCAGCGCGGCGCCCTGGACCATTTCCCGGAATCGGTCCTGTATCTCGTGGAAGTAGCCCTCATCGACGCTCCGCAACATGAACCGGCCGACGGCACGGCTCGGGATGATATTGGCCGCGGTGCCGCCGTCGAGGACGATCCCGTGGACCCGGGCCTCGGGTCGTAGCTGCTGCCGCCAGAGTCCGATCTCAGCGAAGAGCAGCACCAGGGCATCGAGCGCGTTGCGGCCCATCCAGGGCTCGGAAGCGGCGTGCGCCTGGCGGCCGCTGAAGGTCACCTCCACGTCCACGCTCGCGAGCAGGGCGATCGACGAGCTCGTCCGGTCGTTGGGATGGAACAGGAGCGCGGCGTCGAGGCCGTCGAACAGACCGTCATCGATCATGAACTGCTTGCCCGACCCGCGCTCCTCGGCCGGGCAGCCGAGGAAGACGATCTCGCCGGGCAGCTCGTCAGCGATCGATGCCAGGGCGATGGCCGCGCCGACCCCCGAGGCGGCCATCGTGTTGTGGCCGCAACCATGGCCCAGACCGGGCAGCGCGTCATACTCGGCGAGGATGCCGATCCGCGGCCCATCCCCACCCTGACCGCCCGACAGGCGCCCCCGGACTGCCGTTTCCAACCGACCCGCGGGTTGCTCCACCGTGAACCCGTGACGGGCGATCGTCTCGCCGACCCAGGCGGCCGCCTGTCGCTCTTCGAACGCCGGCTCGGGATTGGCGTGGATGCGGTGGGACAGGTCGAGGATCTCTGCGCGGTGCTCTTCCAGGGCCGCGGCCAGGCGCTGCTTGGCCTCGGCGAACGGCTCTGCCGGGCGGGTGGCGGCAAGCGCGATGGCCACTGAAACCTCCTCGAGTCAAGACCGCAGTCCGGGGAAACCCGGGGACTGAGGGTACGCGAGTCCCAGCCTCCACGTGTGCGGGCGTTTCCTGGATCAGCGTTCGGCCGAGAAGGTGGCCTCCGCGATCACGACCATGGTCATCACGAAGAGGGCGATCGGCCACTGGAAGGCGCCCTGGAGCCGCAGCAGCACGAACAGCGCAACGAGGATCGCCACCCAGCCGCCGCGCCTGATCGCGCGCGGCCAATCACCGTGGTAAGCGATCCGCCGGTGGCGGCCGAAGACCACGAGCCAGAACAGCGGGATGACAGTGAGGCCGACCGCAAGGCCCATCAGGAGCGCCCCGACGTAACCGGCGGCGGGATCGAGTTTGGGGTCGCGAGTCGAGACGACCAGTCCGACGAGGATCCAGACGACCGCCGCCGCCGCGAACGCCGCGATATTGCCGAGGCGATCGCGTGCTTCCATGGTCATCGAGTCTAGGGCGTGCCGATATCGGGCGTCCCTCATCGCGCCGCATCTCGCCGGCTGGCCAGGGCGGTCTCGATGGTGCCCAGCAGCTCGGCGACGGCAAAGGGCTTGAACACGACTGGCGGGCCAGGTAGGGGCTTATCGGCTCGACCGGACATGTCGCGATCGCCCGTCATGAAGACCACGGCACAGTCCGTTCGCGACTCGCGGACGATTGCGGCCAGCTGCCTGCCGTCGACGTCAGGCATCTGGATGTCGGTCAGAAGAAGGCCGATGGGGCGCACAGATCCGAGCACGATGGCGACCGCTTCGCGGCCCCCGGCAGCTTCCAGCACTTCATAGCCGGCATCCGAAAGGACGCGAGCCGCGAGGTGGCGGATCGCCCTGTCGTCGTCCACGACCAGGACCACTGTTCTGGGCGCCAGATCGTCGTCGGCCTCGGCCGCATGGGACTGTGCGGGGCGCGACCCGGCTCCAATCGCCCGGTTGATGTTGTTCCCTCCGTGCCCGAGAGGGGGTTCGCCACGCGGAGTGAGCCCCTGGGCCGCACACCCTGGGCCTGCTTCAGTCCCCTGTCATCTAGGGCGAATGCCGTAGCCAACGCGATCGCCGCAGCGTGCCAGGCTGCCGCCTCAGGTCGCGACACTTGACGGACAGACGTCCCGGAACGCGCAGTAGGAGCACGCGAGGTAGTCCGGCTTGGCCGTGAAATCCCGTGCACGGATCCCCTCCGCCGCCTCGGCGATCTTTGCTCGCGCCCGCGCCAGCCGCTTCTCATCGACCTCCGCGCGCCCGACGAGGCCGGACTCCAGGAAGTACAGCTGGACTGCATCCGGGAGACGGCCCGTTAGCGCCTGGTAGCCAAGGGCGTAGATCGACAGCTGGAGCGATTCGCGAGCACGCTGGCGCGCCCGGACCGGATCGCGAACGTCACTCGATTTGTAGTCGGTGATCGTGACGCGCTCGCGGGACATCAGCGGCAGGGTCTGGGCTACCACGTCCGGGGCCCAGGCAGGCTGCGGCGAATCCCGCCCGACGCTCCCGTCTCGGGCGGCTCCTTCCGCAGCCGCCGGTTGCAGGTCAGCGTTGACGGGTTCGATGTCGACCCGATCCCAGCGTCCCCGAACGCGATCCCCGCCCATGGTGAAGCTGAACTCCCGCTCGACGTAGGCGGGGATCACGGTGCCGGGCTCCAGTTGCTCCAACCGGAAGCGTCGCAGCGCAGCACGGCCTGCGTCCAGGCGGGCGTCTTCGTGTTCCCGCGTCAGGAACCCTTCGCTGGTCCAGGCTGACTCGAAGGCGGCAACCAGGTCTTCCTCCGACATGACGTCACCGCGGGCGTGCCGCCGATGGAACTCCTGCACCGCCTTGTGCAGCGCCGCCCCGTAGATGATCGCGTGGTGAGGTGCCAGCGGAACACGGAGCACGTGCGCGTACTTGTACTTGAGCGGGCAGGTCAGGTAGTCGTCGACCTGGTAGAAGCTCAGCGACAGCGGCTCGCTTGGCGCCGTCCTCACGGACTCGCGGGGTGGCTCGACCGCATCGAAGGCAGCGAGCTTTTCGAGTGGATGCTGAACTTGCGCTCCGGGTCTCGATACTCCTGCCTCCGCGGGCAGGTCCAGCGCTTCCAGCACGAAGGGTGAGACACGCCTCGCGCGACTGCCTCCGTAGTCCACGGCGTGGCTGAGGATGAGCTCATCTCGGGGTCGCGTCATGGCCACGTAGAACAGGCGTCGCTCCTCGGCCAGGGTGACGTCGCCCGCTGGAGGCGTGTCGCGGAGGAGGGCGACCGGCAGTCCCAGCGTTTCACGTCGTGACACGACCGGAAACCTGCCGCCGACGAGGCCGGGCAGGAACACCGTCGGAAACTCGAGGCCCTTCGCCTTGTGCACGGTGAGCACGGCAACTGCATCGGCATCGGGATCGATCTCGGCGGTCGGAGGATCGTCGCCCGCCTCGATGAGCGTCGCCAGGTGCGGTGCCAGGAACGGCGTGCGGTCATCCGCGAGCAACGCCGACTGGGCGCGGACGATGTCGAAGAAGCGGGCGATGTTCGACAGGGCCTCCTCGGCCTGAACGGAGGGAGTGGCTGCCAAGCGAGCCAGCAGCCCGGAGCCACGCAGGAACGCGTAGAGGACTTCGCCCGCCGAGCGCTCGTGCGCGAGCTCCGAATAACGTCGCAGGTCCTCGACCAATCGGGCAAGGGCGTCCCGCGTCGCCTGGCTGAGGCGCAGGAGCCCCGGCTGCCGTGTCAGCTCCTCGGCAACCTCCCAGATCGATCGGTTCCGTCGACGGGCACTGTTGACGATCGCCGTCAGGTCCTCGCCACCCAGGTCGTAGACCTCAGAGGCCGCCACGGCGTACAGGTCGACGCTCGAGCTGAGGTCGGCGAGGACTCGCAGGAAGGCGAGGAGGAGCCTGACCTCCGGTCGGCCGTACAACCCGGTGCTGCCCGAGAACCGCCACGGGATTCCGAGGAGGTTGAAGCTGCGCAGGATCGGATCGGCGTCTGCGTTGGCCCTGACCAGCACCGCGTGGTCACGGGGACGCGCTCCCCCGGCCAGCCGGCGGCCAACCTCCGCCGCAATCCAGTCGGCCTCTTCCGAACCCGTGCCGAACGCCTCCAGCCGCACCGGCACCGGATCGTTGGTCGCCCGGGCGGCCACCAGCTGCTTGCTGACGCCCGCTCGCACCTCCAGCCTGTCCGGGTTGTTGTACCGGATCAACCGGTAGGCCGCGTCCAGGATCGGCCGGTGCGAGCGATAGTTGCGCCTCAAGACGACCTGGCGAGCTCGCCGGTAGCGATCCTGGAACTCGAGGATGTTGCTGATCGCCGCGCCGCGGAAGCGGTAGATCGCCTGATCGTCGTCGCCGACGACGGCCACATTACGGTGGCGCTCGGCGAGCAGCGCGACGAGTTCGGCCTGGGCACGGTTGGTGTCCTGGAACTCGTCGACGAGCACAAAGCGAAAACGGTCCTGGAGGATCTGGCGCGCTGCCGGAGAGGACCGCAGTAGGCGCAGGGCGATGCTGACCTGGTCGCCGAAGTCGATGAAACCCGCCCCGGCAAGCAGCTCCTGATAGCGCTCAAATGCTCGAGCGAGCTCGAGCTGCCGGCGGGCTTCCTCAGCCAGGGCATCGGCCGCCGTCCGGTCCGAATCGGTCGCGTCCCCACCGTCGGCCCGAACAGCGTCGGCTGCGCGGCTCGCCTCCGAGGAAAGTCGCTCCGCGTAGGCCAGGTAGTCGGCCGGGCTCACGTCCTCGTCCTTGCACCGCGAAAAGAGGGTCGCCAGGGCTCCCAGGAATCGAGTCGGGTCGCCGAGTGGGCGGTATTGATCGAGCTCGAAGTCGAAGAGGTGCTCGCGCAGGAAGATGACGACTTCGGGCCGGGACAGCACGCGGACGTCGATCGGCAGCCCGAGTTCGAGCGCGAACTCGCGGATGATTCGGTCGCCAAAAGCGTGGAATGTCGAGATGGCCGTGTCTGTGTATCCGTAGGGCACGAGCTGATCGACTCGGACCTGCATCTCCGCCGCCGCCTTGTCGGTGAAGGTCAGCGCGAGGATCTCGGCGGGCCGTGCGCGACGCGTGGCGATGAGCCATGCGATCCGCCGAGTGATGACCTGGGTCTTGCCCGTGCCGGCCCCGGCCAGCACAAGGAGCGGTCCATCGCCGTGGGTCACCGCTCGACGCTGCTCCGGATTCAGGCCATCGAGGAGCATTTCGAGGCCGATCGCGCCCTCGTCCGAGATTGTGACGCGAGCCGGCGCGATGTCGGCCCACACGGGGATCTGCTCGAGGGCGCGGGGCTCGCGCACGCGCCGCTTCATCGGCTTGCGCCGTCGTTGGCGAGGAGCGGCCACCGCCACCTGTCGGGAGAGCGCGTGGTGTGGGACTGGGGGCATCCCGGAAGCATCCTGTCCGCCTTTGCCACCTCGCTCGTCACAGCGCCAACAAAGCGATGATCAGCGACCTGGGCCCCGCGCGGGAGCAGTTCGGTCGACGGTTACAGGTCGGCCGCGGGTCGCGGAGCGGGCCACCCGCAGCGCTTCCGATTCCTCGTCGGACAGGGCGCCGTCCGAGCGACCGGCCGCCAGGGCCTTGGCATAGATCCGTGTCCCGGTCCGAGCGTGAAGGCTGCTGATGATGAAGCCATCTTCCTCGGCATCCAGCAGGGCGAGAGCAAAGCTCTGGTTGCCGCCCGTGTCCTCGAACGGGTTGTAGCGCACGAGGCCGACGCGCTGGAACGCTCGGCGGCCGTTGGCCTCGAGCGTGGCCGCCCGCCCCGCCAGTTCGTCCAGATGCGCGGCCACCTCATAGACCTTGTTGAGGTGGGCCTGCAGAACACCTTCCAGAGACGCCGCATCCGATCCCCGCGTCAACTGGCCAAGGCGTTGGTCGAGCCGCCGTGCCCGACGGGCGGTGAGGAGAAGCGCGATCACCGTCAGAAACAGCGCGGCGACAAGGGCTGCGACGACGGCGCCGATGTTGGCCGAGACGACGGCGTTCAGGTCGATCGCCCGATCCTCCAGGGAGCGCACGTGGCAGTCAGGCGAGTCTAGCAGGGCCCACTTGGCCGGCCAGGCACCCGACGGGCACGCGAGGACGGATGCTATTCTCGGCCCGGTTCTGGCGGGCGCGACATCGGCCCCGCATCCCCACGATCGATCATTTGGGAGGTCTTCCCAGGAATGGCGAAGCGTTCGCGTGGCTCCAGCCGACCGGGACGCCGTGCACCCAAGGGGCGCTCGGCAAGGCCCGCGGAACCCGCCCGGCCGAGCCGGCCCCCGACGGCTCTGAGCCAGACCGAGGAAGCGCGAGCAGCCGAGCTCGAAGCTCAGATCGTGGCCCAGGAGCGCGCCGCCGAATCCGAGCGCCTGCGCGCCGCCCGAACGTCGGGCCGCGCTCGAGATGAAGCACTGCCTGCCGGCCCGGCCGGACGCGGGCGATCCGGCGGGTTGCTGGCGGCGCGAGCGAGCGAGGAGTACACGTACGTCGTCCGCGACGTCCGTCGCATCGTGACGGTCGGGGGCGGCCTGATCCTGATCATGGCCGTCCTCTTCGTCCTGATCGACGTCCTGAACGTCATCAAACTCTAGGCCCGCACCGCCTCTGCGAGGCGTCCAAAAGCCCGCGATTCCCGGGCACCCCGGGCGGTCTCGATGCCCCTCGCCGTCCCGCTCGCGGCTCCCCCGAAGGTCCTATCGACACGCTGCCTGAGGGTCCCTACGTTGGCGCCTCCCGGGGGTGTACTTGGAGTGAGCGCCAGGCGAATGATGTCGGTAGGGTCGATGCCGCGTCTTCGTGGACGCTCGAAGCTCCTGCTCCTGGTCTTCGCAGCGAGCCTGTCGCTCGTCGTAGTCACGTGCCTGGCGCTGGCGACCCTCGTATCCATACACGTCACCGATGCGGCGCTCCAATCGAGCGTCGACGCGGATGCCTCGCTCGTCCGTGCCTTCGTTGCCAAGGAGCTGAAGCCGTCCGATCTTGTGCTGGGCGGCGTCGACGGCGCGCGTCGGGTGGAGATCGAGACGCGGCTGCGCGATCTTGTCGATCCGGAGACCGGGACGCTCCGGGTCAAGGTTTTCGGTCCCGACGGCACCGTGCTGTTCAGCGACGTACCCGAGATCGCCGGCAAGAACTTCGGTCTGGAGGACGACCTCCGCCAGGCATTCGGCGGGACGCCGTTTGCGGACGTGACCACCGGAAGGTCCGGCGAAGAGCGCGACGAGAACGCGCTTGGCGCGCCGATGGTGCTCGAGGAATACCTGCCCATCAAAGAGGACCTGCCCACCAAAACCGACCCAAGCGTGATCGCGGTGTTCGAGGTCTACCGGGATGCCGCGAAGTTGCTCGCCACGGTTGGCGTGGCGCGTCGGGACGCAGTCATGGTCACCGTGACGGCATCTGTGATCCTGGCCGTCCTGCTGTACCTGATCTTCCGCGCGGCGCAGCGCCGGCTGACTCGGCAGACCAGGGAGCTCGTGGAAGCCACTCGACGCGACGCCCTCACGGGCTTGCTCAACCATGGAGCCGTGGTCGCCGACCTTGCGGCCCAGCTCGAATCCGGGCGCGAGGCAGGCGGCTCCGGGCTGGGGTCGGTCGGCGTTGCCCTGGTCGACATCGACAACTTCCGGCTGTTGAACGACACCCACGGCCACGGCGCCGGTGACGCGGGGCTCCTCGAGGTCGCCCGACTTTTGCGCGCCGAACTCTCGCAGGACACGACACTCGGCCGCTACGGACCCGACGAATTCCTCCTGATCGCGCCGCCGCAATGCTCGGCGGACCTGGAGCCTGCGATCGAGCGCCTCCGCGGCAGGCTGATCGACCTGAGCCTTCAGTTCGGCAGCTCGGAACGGCTGCCCGTGACGGTCAGTGCTGGCCTGTGCTTCTCGCCGGTCCACGGCGATGCGGCGACTGAGCTGCTGTCGGTCGCCACGGTGGCACTCGGCGAGGCGAAGGCGAGTGGCGGCGACGGGGTGCGGATCGCGGATGCGCCGAGCGACGAGATGGGTCGAGCCGAGCGAAGCACCTTCGACGTCCTGTCTGGCCTGGTCATCGCCGTCGACACGAAGGACCGCTACACGAAGCGGCACTCGGAGGACGTAGCTCGCTATGCCCTGTTCATCGCCGAGCGGGCGGGTCTCGACCAGGACCTGTGGAGAACGCTGCGGATCGCGGGACTGCTGCACGACGTGGGGAAGATCGGCATCCCCGACCAGATCCTGCGCAAGCCGGCCGCGTTGTCGGCCGAGGAATACGCGATCGTCAAGCAGCACGTGGCCCTTGGCGACGCGATCGTCCGCGACCTCCCCAACCTGGATCTCGTTCGGGGCGGCATCCGCCATCACCACGAGCGCTGGGACGGCCAGGGCTACCTGGACGGATTGTCCGGGGAGGACATTCCGCTCATCGCCCGGATCCTCTCCGTGGCCGACGCTTTCTCGGCCATGACCACGTCGCGGCCCTACCGCAAGGCACTCTCCGTGAAGGAAGCGCTTCATCGACTGGAGGACGCGGCCGGATCGCAGCTGGACGAGAGGTTCGTGGTCGCATTCGTGCAGGGCATCGAAACAGCTCCAAACGCGCCGTTGCCGGGGGACGGCCGGCCGATCACCCGAATCTGGACCCCGGAAGCCAGCGTCGCCTGACGATGCGTCCGCTGCCGTCAGCGAGCGGTGGACCCACCCGACCGAGGCACGACGCACCTCATCGGGCGCGCCGTGGCCGGCCCATCCTCAATGGAATCGCGGTCAGCGCCGTGGTGCTGATGGCGGGCGGTGCGGCAGCAAACGCGGCCGGACCAATGCTCCCGCCGGTGCTGCCAGGTGTTTCGATCCTGCCGAGCCTGTCCGTTCTGCCGAGCCTTTCTATCCTGCCTTCCCTTTCGATCCCGCCCACACTCACGCCCTCGCCTGTGTCATCGGTCGTGCCTTCGGTCGCTGCTTCGGTCACGCCGTCGGTCGTGCCATCAGTGAACGCTTCGGCCAGCCCATCGCTGAGCCCCTCGGTGCCAACGAGCACAGCACCACCAACGGCACCTTCGGGGGCCGCGTCACCCGCTTCGCCGGGTGGTGTCCCGCCAGGAGGCTCAGCGGGCGGAGGCTCACCGGTCGCCGGCTCGACGTTCCCAGCCGGGGTCGCCGACACGTCACCCGGACCAACACCCGGTACGTCACTCCAATCGCCTCCGGCCCAGGGCGAATCGGCCGGCGCTACCACGGACGGCTTCCAGGGTCTCGTCGTGCCGGCCCTTCTCGTGGCCGTGCCGAGCATCCTGCTGCTGGCACTGATCGTCGTCCAGGTCCTCTTCGGGATGGCCTGGCTCCCGATCGTGCGCCGGCACCTCGGAGATCTCGGCATCCGGCGTCGGCTCCCGCATCGGCCGCTGTCCCGCCTCGGCCATTTCGGATGGGCGGATCGCCTCCCCCGACGCCGGGGAGGCTGACCGAGGCAGAGGTCGAGCATCCGAGCCGTGGAAGACAGCGCGGTACCATCGGTCCGTGCCTGCTCGTCGAGCCTCATCCCCATCCGGCCCCCGTGGCGCGCGTCCTGAGCGGCTGTTTCGACCGCCGCCGTCGCAGCAGCCACTGGCGGCCCGGATGCGGCCGCGGACGCTCGAAGAGTTCGTCGGCCAGGAGCACCTCGTCGGAGCGGAAGGGCCGCTTCGGCGCTCGGTGGCTCGCGGTTACCTCGGCTCACTGCTGCTGTGGGGTCCGCCGGGAACCGGCAAGACCAGCCTGGCGCGCCTGCTGGCAGAGGCCGTCGGCGCCAGGTTCATGACTCTTTCTGCGGTGATGAGCGGTGTTGCCGAGGTCCGCTCCATCATCGCCGGGGCCCAGGAGGACCTTGCCTTGAACGGCGCGCGCACGGTCCTGTTCATCGATGAGATCCATCGCTTCAACAAGGCCCAGCAGGACGCGCTGCTGCCCCACGTCGAGGACGGCACCGTGACCCTCATCGGGGCGACCACCGAGAACCCCTACTTCGAGGTCAATTCGGCGTTGCTTTCACGATTGCGCGTCTGGCGCCTGGAGCCGCTGACGGACGATGGAGTCGCCACGATCGTGCGCCGGGCACTCGACGACAGTGACCGCGGACTGTCCGGCGAGCTTGGTCCGGCCGGGGGCGTCGCGCTTCCGGACGATGCCTTCGAGCACCTCGTCGACATCGCCGGCGGCGATGCTCGGCAGGCCCTGAACATCCTCGAGGGCGCCGTCGCGCTGGCCGAATCGGAGGATCTGCGGGACGAGGCCGGGCGGGTGACGCCCACGTTGTCCGATGTGGAGTCCGCCGCCCAGCAGCGGGTCCTGGCCTACGACCGGGCCGGCGACGGGCACTACGACACCGCCTCGGCCTTCATCAAGAGCCTCCGCGGCAACGATCCGGACGCCGCGCTGTACTGGCTGGCCACGATGGTCGCCGCCGGCGAGGATCCTCGCTTCATCGCCCGACGGCTGATCATTTCGGCCTCCGAAGATGTGGGCAACGCCGACCCGCGGGCATTGTCGGTCGCCGTGGCGGCCGCCCAGGCGCTGGATTGGGTCGGGCTGCCCGAAGCGCAGTACGCGCTAGCGCAGGCGGCCGCGTACATCGCCACCGCGCCAAAGTCGAACCGTTCGGGAGCAGCGTATTGGGCGGCGGCGGCCGACGTCGAGAAGCGCGGCGCATTGCCGGTCCCGATGCACCTTCGCAGCGGCACCCATCACGAGCGAAGAGATTTCGGCATCGGCGTCGGCTACCGCTATCCGCATGACTACGAGGGCGCCGACATCGAACAGCGCTACCTGCCCGACGACCTCGGTGAGCCCCGCTACTACCGGCCGACCGAGCAGGGCTACGAGGCCACGATTGCTGGCCGGATTGCCGCGCGACAGGAGGCCCGCGATGCTGCCAGGGCGGGCGGCGGGCCTCGCCGCCAGCAGGTGCCCGCTCCGGCCGTGGACGGGATGAAGGCGGGCGGCCGGATCATGCGTACGCGCGAGGAGAGCCGGGCGAGGCTCGCGCAGACCGAGAAGCGCGACGCCAACGCGTAGCTCCGCCGGGTACCATCCCCTGGCGACCGCGGGCCAGCTCAGCTCGCGTGGCGGACCCGATAGTCGGCCAGTTCCAGATCTTGTCCCAGCCCCAGGAGACCAGCATGGACCGCTTCGAGACGAACCTCCGAATCCCCGGGCCGACAAGCCTGCCCTCAACGGTCCGAGAAGCCGGCTCGCGCCAGATGATCAACCACCGGGGACCTGAGTTCGCTGGGGTACTGGACCGGGTCACGAGCCGGATCCAGCCCTTCTTCGGGACCCGCAACGAGATCGTGGTCCTGACCTGTGCCGGAACCGGCGGTCTCGAGGCTGCGATCGTCAACACCTTGTCGCCCGGCGATCCGGTGCTGGCCATCAGCATCGGTGCCTTCGGCGATCGGTTCGCGAAGATCGCCCAGGCGTACGGCGCCGAGGTGACCAGGCTGGAGGTCGAGTGGGGCGACGCCGCCGACCCCGGCGCGGTCCGGATGGCGCTGGAATCCAGCCCGGCGGGCGGCTTCAAGGCTGTTCTCATCACGCACAACGAGACCTCGACCGGCGTGATGAACTCGATTCCTGACCTGGCCCAAGCTATCCGCGACATCGCTCCTGCGGCGCTGATCCTCGTCGACGGCGTGTCAGGCGTCGGTGCCGTCCCATTCGAGCAGGACGCGTGGGGCCTCGACGTCGTCGTATCCGGCAGCCAGAAGAGCTGGATGGCGGCGCCGGGCATTGCCCTGGCGAGCCTGTCCGAGCGGGCCTGGGAGGCGACCCGGACCGCGCGGATGCCCCGCTTCTATCTGGATCTCGCCAAGCATCGTGACAGCCAGCGCGACGGGCAGACGCCGTGGACCCCGGCCATCGCGGTCATGTTCCAGCTGGACGTGGCGCTGAAGCACATGGAGCAAGAGGGGCAAGAGGCGATCTTCGCGCGCCACGCCGCGTGCGCCGCAGCGACCAGAGCGGGCCTCAAGGCTCTCGGTTTCGAGCTCTTCCCGGATCTCGCCGTTGCCTCCCAGACCGTCACCTGCGTTCGGCTTCCCGACGGGCTGGACTGGAAATCGTTCAACGGCGAGCTCAAGGCTCGCAAGCTCGTCGTGGCTGGAGGCCAGGGCAAGCTCACCGGCCAGGTCTTCCGCGTCGGCCACCTCGGCTCGGTGACACTTGACGAGATCCTCGCGGCGATCGGCGTGATCGAAGAAGTCCTGGTCGAGACCGGCCGCGAAGCAACCCCCGGGGCCGGCCTCGCCGCAGCGGAGCGTGCCGGCCTTGCCGCGCTCGAGGCGGCCGGCCATGCGGCTCCCGATACCTCAAAGCGCATCGCTCGCGCATTCGCGTGAGGGTTCTCGTCGCGGAACCCCTCGCCCCGGAGGGGGTCGCGCTGCTGCGCGTCCACCACGAGGTCGACGAGCGGCCGGATCTGTCGCGTGATGAGCTGTGCGCAGCGATCCCCGAGTACGAGGCATTGCTGGTGCGCAGCCAGGTCCAGGTCGACGCCGGCCTGATCGAGGCCGGACGCCGGCTGATCGTCATCGGGCGTGCCGGGGTCGGTGTCGACAACGTCGATCTCGAGGCGGCCACGCGAGCCGGGATCACCGTCGTCAACGCGCCTACCGGCAACACGATCGCCGCCACCGAGCACACGCTTGCGCTCCTCCTCGGGCTCGCGCGCCGGATCGCGGCGGCCGACGCTTCGGTGCGGCGCGGCGAATGGAAGCGGGCCCAGTTCACCGGCCTCGAGTTGCGCGGCCGGACGCTGGGCATCGTCGGGCTGGGCAAGATCGGCCAGGCGATCGCGGATCGCGCGCGGGCACTAGAGATGACGATCCTCGCTGTGGACCCCTTCGTGAGCGCCGAGCAGGCTGCGCACCACGGCGTTGAATTGGTGGATTTCGAGTCGCTCCTGTCGCGCTCGGACGCGATCAGCCTCCATGTGCCCCTGACTCGCACCACGCGAGGGCTGATCGGGGCCAAGGAATTGGCACGCATGAAGCCGGGCGCACTCCTGCTCAACGTGTCCCGTGGTGGCGTCGTCGACGAGGCTGCGGTCGCCGAGGCGCTTCGCGAGGATCGCCTGGGTGGTGCCGGGATCGACGTGTTCGAGGCTGAGCCTCCGGCCGGGTCGCCGTTGCTCGACGCACCGAACACGCTGTTGACACCGCATCTCGGCGCCTCGACGGCCGAGGCGCAGGTCGCGGTGGCCGAGGAGGTGGCCGACCAGGTCATCGACGTGCTGGCCGGCCGATCGGCGCGGTACGCCGTGAACGCCCCCCTGTTGACTCCAGAAACGGCCGAGGCGATCGGGCCGTACCTGCCGCTGGCCGAGGTCCTGGGCAAGTTCTTCGCGCAGTTCGCGCGCACGGGCGTGCGAACGCTGACGCTGGAGATTGCCGGCGAGCCCGCACAGCACGACGGCTCGCCACTCGTCGCGGCCGCGCTCCGCGGACTGCTCGAGACCTCTACGACGGAGCGAGTCAACCTGGTCAACGCCGGCGCTCTCGCCAAGGCCCGCGGCATCACCGTTGTGGAGCGCCGGACCGGCGAGGCCGATCCCTACGCGGCTCTGCTCACCCTCTCGGGCGAGACTGCCGGCGGGATCACGACGGTCGCCGGAACCGTCATGAACGGCGAGCCGCGGTTGACGCGGCTGAACGATTACTGGATCGACATGGCGCCGGCCGACGTGATGCTAATCACGCGGCACCAGGACAAGCCCGGCACGATGGGCCGGATCGGGCTGATGCTCGGCGAGGCCGACGTGAACATCAGCGGCATGCACCTGGCCCGCAGCGGACCCCGGGCGGACGCGCTCATGATCCTGGCCCTCGACGACGACGTGCCCGATCCGGTGGCCGCCGCCATTCGGGGCCATGAAGCCGTCCTCGACCTATGGGTCATCCGCCTGGGGTCCGAACGCTGACAGCTCGGGCCGCCGGGTCGCCTCGACGCCCCCGCGAACTGCCGGTACCCCCAGAACTCGACGCGAGCATCGCCTTGCTGCGGCACGGCGAGTCGGTGTTCATTGCCGAGAACCGGTTCCAGGGCCAACACGACACGCCGCTGACGCCGTTCGGCGCGCGCCAGGCGGCGCTGGCCGCCGTACGGCTCGCCCGACCAACCGACCCGCCGGCGCTCCCCCTTCCGGCGACGCCACCGATCGAAATCGCGCACTCCCCGCTGTCGCGTGCTGCCGCGACAGCCATGGCTGTCGCAAACGCGCTGGCGGCCGGCCGGACGAACTCCCCCGCAGCCGAGCGGCAGCCACCACCCGTGCTTCGACCCGAAACCGGATTGGCCGAAATCGGCCAGGGCGAGTGGGAGGGCCTCCACAGGGACGAGGTCGAGGCCCGCTACGGCACGATCCTCGCCACATGGCGCACACGACCGCTCGAAGCGAATGCGCCCGGAGGCGAGCGGCTCGTGGACGCGGCCGTGCGAGTCAGGTCCACCCTGGTCGGAGTGCTCGATCGTCTGACCGATGCCCAGGGATCGGATCGCGCGGCTGGACGCCCCCATGTTGCCGGCTATCCCGGTCCAGCCGACGCCGATCGGCCATGGACAATGCTGGTCGGCCACGACGGCATCTTCAAGCTCGTGGTCCTGTCCGTACTCGGGCTGCCCATCGAGGCGTTTTGGGCATTTCCTTTCGCCTTGTGCGGGATCTCGATCCTCGAGCTGCGCGCCGGCCGAGGCATCCTGCGCGCACACAACCTGACGGAGCACCTGGCCGCGCTTGAAACCGCGGTGGGCCACCCGCGAACAGCCGCCCCAGCGACTTCGGAGGAGCGCGGCGGAGGACTCTAGGCGGCGCGCCGGACTGAGCCTGCCCCGCGCCGTGCCGTCCTGGCTCGGCCTACCGGCTGCCGCGCCAGCGACGTCGCCGGAACAGCAGCCGCAGCAGCGTGACCCTCAGTCGGCGCTGGGCTTCGCGCAGCGCCGAGATGCGATCCTGTCCAAGCACCCGGTGGCCGTACGCGACTTCCACCTTGGCCTGCGCGACGACCTGCAGCGACGGTCGTGCGCCGGGCAGCTCCTCTCCAAGCGCGCCGGCATACTCGTAGACGGTCTGGGTCGCGCGCGGCGCGAAGCCGAGACGCGCGGCGAGACGGACGACACCTTCGTACACCGAGTCGGGCTGAGCCGGGCCACGCGGGCCTCGGCGATAGGCCAGGAACGCAAGTCCGCCGATGGCCGCGGCCAGCAGGAGCCCGACGATCACGAACGGGAGGCTGCCAGGCGACGAGGGTCCACCCGCGTCGGCGGGGCCGGCGGCACCGCCTCTCGGCGACCGCAGGTTCGGGTCCTGCTCGCGGTCGAGTGAACCGGACGGCACAGCCAGCGGCGAGGCGCTCGGTCGCGGCAAGACGGCGGGCCCGGCGGGCAGAGGTATAACCACGCCCTGTCCCTTGGTCGGGTCGAAGTTGACCCAGCCGACGCCCGGAAAGTAAACCTGCACCCAGGCGTGCGAGCTGGCGTACGTCAGAAGTTCGTTGGCGCCCGAGGCGTCGCGCTCGCCGGGCAGGAAGCCCTGGACCATCCGCGTCGGGATGCCCTTGCTGCGCAGGAGGATCGCCATTTCCGTCGCGAAGTACTGGCAGAAGCCGTACCGATCGCGCGCAAAGCACTCGACCACGTTTCCGCTGCAGTTGAAGCGGCGGACGTCGGTGTCGTAGTGAAAGGCATCCGAGCGCAGATATTCCTGGGTAGCAAGGGCCCAGTCATACGGGGTGTCCTGCTCGACCGAAGGCTCGATCTCCTTCAGGAGGGCCCTGGCGTTCGCGCCGATCGCCTCCTTTGGATAGGAGAGGTAGAGAGCCTTGACCTCGGTGGGATAGTCCGTGCCCGCTGCCCGCAACAGGTTCTCGTTGATTCCGGTGTCACCCACGGTGGGCACATCCACGCTCACCTTGTAATTCTCGTGCTGGTCCGACACGACGCTCAGCAGGTACGAGCCGCCGGCCAGCACGAAAACGCGCGTGTCGACGTCCTCGCTGATCGATCCCATTGTCCGCAGCGGCACGGTCGGCGTGAGCAGAACATCGTCGCGGTAGGCCAGGGCGGACACGTTGAAGCTCACCGATTTCTTGGCAGACGGCGGGAAGGCTCCTTCGAGTGTGTCCTTGAGCAGCGGCTGGTTGGCCTTCCTGGCGATTTCGGTGTCGCTGCCGCGGCTCCAGCCGTTCAGGTTGAAGGTGTTGTACGTGGCGGCCGCCCAGTAGTAGTCGGTCTTGTCCCCGGGGTTTCGTTTGATGGCCACCGCCGGGGTGTTCTGGGTGAACCAGACGGCTCCGATGTCCGCGTTCGGACCGAAGCTGACACCATTGATGCGGGTACCTGCGCCGCAGCACGGCAGGAAGCGCTGGATCTGCTGGCCCCAGTCGATGATCTGCTGGTCGACCCCTGTCCAGGCGCCCGCGAGCGGGGCGGACGAGGCCGTGACCGTGAGGAGGAGCGCCCCGAGGACTGCGGCCGTCACGAACGTGGTCCCACCCCGCATGTAGAAGCTGCCGAGGCTGACCGGATCGCCGATCCGGCGGCGCAGCCAGCTCGCCCGCTCCTCGAAGGTATGGGTACGCACCAGGAGCAGCAGGGCAGCCACGCTGAAGATCACCAGGAACGGCAGCTGCTCCCGGATCGTGATGGACATGCTGGCCACGAGCAGGATGCCGCCCAGGATCACCGCGTTCAGCGGACGACGGTGGTGGAAGGTCACGTAGCCCATGTACTGGCCGGTTGCCCAGCACAAGAGGCCCAGGGCCAGCATGAAGTGGCCGTACTGCTGCGTCACCGTCTGGCCACGCCGCGCCAGATCGAGATAGGCGGCGACGGTCGATCGGGCCGTTGCCTCGAACCACGAAAGGATCCATCCATCGGGGGCGAGGATCGATCCGATGGCGACCGGCACGATCAAGGCCGCGGCGACCGCCCCCAGCAGATGAGCGACCCAGCGCGGCCAGCCGGCCTTGGCCGACAGGAATCCCCAGAGCACGCCCAGCGCGGCAACCGGAGCGAGGAAGTCCGTCAGATCGCTCCGGCCGAGGATCCAACGGGGGTCATCAACCGACCAGGCGAGCGTCATCGCCATCAGGATGACCAGCCCCAGCGTCAGCCAGCCTTCGGATGGCCGAAGCGGAAGCGCCCGCAGGCTCTCGAGGGTGGACGGCGCTTCCTCGGCACGCCGGCGTGCCGCCGCCACCTCGAGGAAGGGCCAGGCTGCCTCGTCGGTCGGGGGGCCGGCATCGGCAGAGGATTCGGGCACGGACTCCGTCCGGCCGCGGGACAGGGCTTCCGGGATTCCCTCACGGCGATGTCCGTTACCGGGCGCCGAGCTCATGACACCAACGCCTCGCCCAGGGACTGGCCGGCCGCAACCCAGTCGGCCCGTAGTTCGTACTCCGCGAGCGCGTGGCGCATGGCGCGCTGGGCCTGCTCGGTGCGGGCTTCCGACTCCCCAGCCGATATCGCAGAAGCAGCAGACGCAAACGCGGCGCCGGATGTCGCCGAGGCCTCCGATTCGGAAGCTGCCAGCGCACGGGCTGCCACCCGGGAGACCCTGGCACTCGCCAGGGCGTGCTTCGCGTAACTCTGCGCGTCGAGAATGACCGCGACGCAGGCCACTCCCATGCCCCGCAGAGCGGCGAGAGGCCTGACCCAGCCACGATCCAGCGACGGGCTGATGACCACCGCGGTCATCCCGTGACGCAGCCGCGACATGCCCGCGAGCAGGGCCTCACCGAGAGGCGTCGTCCCGTCGGCCTCAACTGCCGCCAGCAATTGCATGATCTTGAGATGTTGGCGGCCTCCGCGATCTGCCGGCACGACGGCCATTCGATGGCCGGACGTGGTCAGCCCGACGGCCCGGTTCTCGACCAGCGCGCGGTCGGCTATCGAGGCGGCCGCTCGAACCGCGACCTCGAGGCTCGATTCGTCACCGATCCCAGCGTGGGCACGGCGATCGAGGTCGAGGAATATCCACACGTCCGATGTCTGCTCAAGGTCGAACTCCTTGACCTGGATGTCGCCGTGGCGCGCCGTCGACTTCCAGTGGATGCGGTTGAAGCTGTCACCCGGGGCCCACGGCCTGACCGTGGTCGCCAGGGGCGTGGTCTGGAGCGTTCGCACGGCCGCGGCGTGGCTGCCCTCGAGG
This sequence comes from Chloroflexota bacterium, assembly GCA_005883615.1. Classification (GTDB taxonomy): domain Bacteria; phylum Chloroflexota; class Limnocylindria; order Limnocylindrales; family CSP1-4; genus CF-16. The sequence continues at coordinate 93,887 of VBEC01000020.1, forward strand.
CCGGCCGGGGGCAGCTCCCACAGGGGCAGGCGCTCGATCCGCGGGTAGACGACCAGCGGGATGCCCTGGCCGACCGTGGCCGACGCCTCGAAGAACCCGAACGGATCGCCCGTCCGGATCTGAAGCGGCTCGATCCGGAAATGACCGCGCCGCGAGAGAGGGACCTTCACCAGCCACGAGCGTTCGCTTCGCGGAGCGAGGGACAGGGCGCGCCCGTGCAACCCGCCTGGCAGGTTGCTCGGGTTGTGGACCTCCAGCCAGAACTTCGGCCACCGGCTCGTGTTGCGCAGCGTGTAGGTCACGCGAAGCTGGTCACCGACCTGGCCGTGCAGCTGGCTGACGGCGTAGCCGGCCTCCAGGTCGCTTAGCCCAAGGCGCGTGAGGATGTAGCTCCCGCCGATGACCAGGATGGCCAGGTAGACCAGGTAGAACAGGAATGGCAGCGCGGTCGAAAAGGCGGCCACAAGCACGACGCCGCCGATGACGAACAGCTGCAAGCGACGGATCATGCCAGCGAGTCCTTGCGCCGAACCGCGATGGTGGGTCGCTTAAGCCGTTGTGTCGGTAACGACCGTACGCGACGATGAGCTGCGCCCGACCGCAGCCGCGCTGTCGAGGGGTCGCGGGCCACCCTGGCCGGTTGGGTGGACGGCGCCGATGGCGACCGAATCGAGGAGCTCGCGGACGACGGCGGCCGGCTGAACGTCGTGAATCGACGAGCTGGTCTTGATGATCAGCCGATGGGCCAGCGCGGGCTCGGCCAGCATCTTGACGTCGTCCGGGATCACGTAGTCTCGGCCGAGAAGAGCGGCAAGCGCCTGGCCGGCCCGATAGAGAGCCAGCGACCCACGCGGCGACGCGCCGAGGTAGACGTCGGGATGCGTCCGGGTCGCGTTCACCAGGCGAACGATGTAGTCGGAAACCGTCGAGTCGACATAGATCTCTCGAACGGCCGCCTGTAGTTCGCGCAGCTCCTCGGTCGAACAGACTTCCTCGATGTCCTCGAGCGGATGGGTGCGCTTCTGTTCGTCGAGGATGACGATCTCCTCGATTGGCTGGGGATATCCCAGGCGCAGTCGCAACATGAACCGGTCGAGCTGGGCCTCGGGCAGGGCGAACGTGCCTTCGTATTCGATCGGGTTCTGCGTGGCGATGACCAGGAAGGGATCTGGCATCGTGTACGTCGTGCCGTCGATCGTGGCCTGACGCTCTTCCATGCACTCGAGCAGGCTCGACTGGGTCTTCGGCGTGGCACGGTTGATCTCGTCGGCGAGGACGACCTGGGCCATGATCGGGCCGGGCCGGAACTCGAACTCCTGCGTCTTCTGGTTGTAGATCGACAGCCCGGTGACGTCGGAGGGCAGCAGGTCCGGGGTGAACTGGATGCGCCGGAAGGAACAGCCCAGGCTTCGGGCGATCGCCTTTGCGAGGACGGTCTTGCCGGTCCCGGGCACGTCCTCGATCAGCAGGTGGCCGCGGCACAGCAGTGCAACCAGCGCGAGGCGAACCTCGTGATGCTTGCCCACGATCACGCGTTCGACATTGGCGATGACCTTCTCGCCAGACTCCTGGATCTTCGTCATCGTCCTCCTCGCAGGATGACCCCACCCCGAAGTGCTTGAAGTGTGGCGGGAGTCGGCCGGGCAGCCGGGGATTTCATTTGATAGTACGCCGGGGATGTCAAACGGGTTCCGGGGAGGTGGCGTCAGGCCCACGAGTAGCCTTCGCTGGGCGCGCGCCAGCCAGGCGATTGATCGTTACGGGAGGACCTGAATCGCGATGGAGTGGATCGACATCAGCGTCCCGATCCGTCCGGGGATGATCTCGTTCCCGGGCGATCCGGTGGTCCTCATGGATCGGCCGATCGCAATCGCCGACGGCGCAGTCTGCAACGTCTCGCGACTCGACTTCGGCGTCCACAGCGGCACGCACGTCGATGCGCCCGTCCATTTCATGGAGGGTGCACCCGGGGTGGAGGGCATGGCGATCGAGTCCCTGGTCGGCCCGGCCTGGGTGGTCGACGCGACCAATCAGGTCGGCAACATCGACATCGGTCACCTGGATGCGCTGGACATTCCGGCTGGCCCAAGACGGGTTCTGTTCAAGACGCCGAATTCCCGACTATGGGAGGTCCCGACCTTCAGCCCGAACTACGTCGCCCTCACCCCGGAGGCGGCGGCTGCTCTCGTGAGCCGAGGAGTCGTGCTGGTCGGCGCCGATTACCTCTCGATCGCGCCATTCGGCGATCCGGGACCGACTCACCGCACGTTTCTTGCCGCAGGTGTGGTGATCCTCGAAGGGCTGGATCTCCGCGCCGTGGCGCCGGGCCCGTACGAGCTGATCTGCCTGCCATTGCTCATTCCCGGCTCGGACGGTGCCTCTGCGCGCGCGATCCTCCGGACCGATGGCTGAGCCTCACAACGGCCTGAGCCGCGCCGGCCAAGCCGTAGCTCAGCCGCGGAAGAGGGTCAGGCCGCCCACCCACAGCGTCATGAGGCAGCCGATCGCACCCATGGCGCCGAGGAAGATCTCGCCGCCGGCGAACGCAGCCAGGGCGACCCCACCGAACAACGCGGCCAGGACCAGCGCGACCAAAGCCATCCCCACGCGTTCGAGAAGGGGCCGTGGCTTCGGCGGCTCCACGGGCGCTCTTCCGGCCCGCGCAGCACCGGGTTCTCCGGCGGAATTGGTTACGTCGGGGGATGGTCGGCCCGTCATCGGCCGAATGTATCGAAATAGAGCTTCATGAGATCGCCTGCCATGGGCGCCGCCCGTGAAGCACCATGGCCCGCGTTCTCCACGATGACGGCGATGACGACCCGCGGCTGGTCGACCGGGGCGAAGCCGATGAACCACGAGTGCGGCTCGCCCGAGCCGAGCTGTGCCGTGCCAGTCTTGCCCGCCGTCGGTATCCCGGGAACCGCCGCGCCCGGCGTGAAGATCTCGCCGAAATTGCCCTCGACCGCGCGCTCCATGGCCGACTTGATCTCGCCGGCGACGTCCGGCGAGGTGACGTCCGCCAGCTGTTCGGGAGCGACCGTGTGGGTGCCATTCCGGGCGCTCGAGAAGGACAGGGCGAGATGGGGCTTCATCAGCACGCCGTCGTTGGCGATGGTGGACGCCACGAGCGCCATCTGGAGCGGCGTGGCGAGAACCTCGGCCTGTCCGTAGGCGGCGTTCGCCACTTCCACGTCGTCCTTGAAGCCGCCGCCGAACTTGCCGCCCCCGTTGGTCACCTGGCTCGTCTCGGTTGTGAGGTCGAATGGGATGGGATGCCCGAAACCGAGCTTGCCTGCCCAGTCGGCGAGCTTCTGGCCACCGGTGCGCAGGCCCGTCAGCGCGAAGTAGATGTTGCACGAAACTTCGACCGCCTCGGGGAACTTCAGCGCGCGGTCGTCGGTGAACGGGTGATGGCCATCGCGGACGCGATAGCCGGACACCAGGAGGCCGGTCTTCTCGGCCTTGGGCTGTTGGGGGTAGGACGTGTCCGTAGTGATCGCGCCCGAGCTGAGGGCTGCAATCGATGTGACGATCTTGAACGTCGAGCCGGGCACGTACAGGCCCTGGATCGCCCGATTGAGCAGCGGCTTGTCCTTGTCCTGGCGCAGCGTGTCGAAGGCCTTCTGTGAAGTACTCGGGTTGGCGATGGGCGAGGCGTCGAACGTCGGCGCGGAGACCAGGGTCAGGACTTCGCCCGTCCGCGGGTCGAGCATCACGACTGCGCCCTTGTCGTTGCCGAGGGCCTTCTCGGCCGCCTTCTGCAGCTTGAGTGAGAGCGACAAGGTCAGGTCTTGCGGATCGTTGGGGTCGGCCCTGAACTTAGACAGCAATTGCTGAATTGGGTCGGCGCTCACGACCCCAGCGAGCTGGCCGTCGTAGGTGTGCTCGAGGCCCGCCGTCCCGAATTGACGCGAGGCGTAGCCGATGACCGGGCTCATGGAAGGATCGGTGTAGGTGCGGTAGGGCTCCCCGTTGGAGTCCTTCTTGCTGCTTGCCAGAACGGCTCCCGTGCGATCCAGGATGCGACCGCGCACTACGTTCCGCGCCGCTGCGACAACTGCCGGATCGTCCGGCGCAGTCGAAAGCTCCTGAGCCCGATAGACTTGCCAGTAGCCGGCACCGGCCGCCAGGACGACGAAGGCTAAGGCCAGGGTCACCCCGGCTCGGCCGACGTTCTGGCCGATCGCCCCGCGACCCGCACGCAGCCCCGCCGAGCGCAGACGCCCGAACGCGAGCCGGCCCTCGCCGCTCATCGACCGCTCTGGACCAGTCGGCTGCGGAGGCCCGCCAGTCGACCGCCGACGCGCGGGGGTGGAGGTGGTTCGACGCCCTTGTCGGAGAGAGCCAGGAGAAGGCCCACCACGACGGCGTTGGCCAGGATCGATGAGCCGCCATAGCTGATGAGCGGCAGCGTGATTCCGGTCAGTGGAACGAGCTTGAGGTTGCCGGCGGCAATGATGAACGCCTGCACCCCGACGACGAGCGCCAGCCCCGCCGCCAGAAGGGCCCGAAAGTCGTCAGCTGCGGCGGCCGCGATACGCAGGCCGCGCTCGATCACGACGAGGTAGACACCCAGGATTGCAAGCACCCCCACCAGTCCGAGCTCCTCGCCAAGGGCCGCAAACGGGAAGTCGGTGTGCACCTCCGGGATCGGCGGACGCCCGCCGACCATCGGTAAACCAGCTCCGAGGCCAGTGCCCAGAATGCCGCCGCGTGCGAACGCGTGAAGGGCCTGCACGATCTGGTAGCCGCTGCCCGAGGCGTCTCTGAACGGGTCGATCCAGACGTCGACGCGGGATTGGACGACGGGGAACAGCCGATACATCAGGTAGCTGCCCGCCACGAACAGGAGGAGGCCCAGGATTACGTAGGCGGAGCGCGCGGTCGCCACGTAAAGGAGCAGCAGGAAGACGAGGAAGAAGAGGAGCGCGGCACCCAGGTCGCGCTGGAACACCACGATCCCGAGGGCAATGGCGACCATACCCACCATCGGCGCCAGGTAGGGAACCGGAGGCAGGCGCAGGGGCCCGATCCGCGAGTCCTGTTCCACGAGAAGCGGCCTGAATTCGGACAGATAGCCCGCCAGGAACACGACAACGATGACCTTCAGCAATTCCGTCGGCTGCCCGCTGAGAGGGCCGAGCCGGAGGACCAGACGTGCGCCGTTCACATCCTCGCCCCGGACGAACGTGAGGACGAGGAGCGCGATGCCAACCGCCGCCCAGGTGTACTTGTACAGGCGCAGCCAGGCATCCGAGCGGACCACGATTGCGAGGACCGTGATGATTGCCACGGCGAGCAGGAGCCACAGGAGCTGAACCTGGCCGAGGCCAAGCGTCATGCCTCCGATGGACTGTGACACGAGGTTCTGGGGCAGGCGCTCCATCAGCAGCAGGCTGATCCCTCCGAGCAGCCCGACTGCAGGCAGGAGCACCTGGTCGGTGCGGCGTCCCGCCAGGACCTGTGCGAGATTGGCAAGCAGGAGCGCCCCGAGATACGCCAGAAGAGGCTGCGACTGGGCCGGCGAGAACGACAGCGCCTTGCCTGCCTGGACCCGCTCCGTCGCTCCGAGCGACACGCTTCCGACGGACAGCGCAATGCCCACGAGCAGGAGGAGCCACAGCTCCCGCCAGCGCGGCCGGGGCCTGATCGAGCTGAAGTCGATGGACGGGAGCGCCGGTCTGCTCTGAGCGGAGGCTGCGCTCATCCGCGCCAATTGACGAGCGCGGTCATCGATGGGATCGCTCGAGACGAAGGCGTGCGTTGCCGACCTGGAGCTCATCCCCGAACCCCAGCGCCGCAATCCCGTCGACGCGGTCGCCATTCACGTATGTGCCGTTTGTGCTACCGAGGTCTTCGACATACCACGCTCGGCCCCGAAACGTCAGAAGGCAATGCTCACCCGACACGAAATCGTCTTCGACGACGACGCTGTTGTTGACGTCCCGACCGATCGACGTAACCGCATCGAGCGGAAACACGCTGCCGGACGGTGGCTCGCCGGATGGCGAGGCCGCCACGATCAGGCGGCCCAACTCGGTCGACGGTTCGCGAGCCGCCTGCCTGATGTCGCGCAGAAGGACACGCACGACGGAGAAGAGAAAGAGGTAGAGAAGCGCCAGGAAGGCGAGCCGGATCAGCCACAGAGAGAGGATGAGCGGATCCACGTCCGCTCAGGCGCCCGGGACCGACTCGACGATCAGGACCGTGTCGCCAAGCTGAATTTGGTCGCCCTCGCCCAGCACCACCTCGCCGACGTTGGCTCCATTCACGCGCGACCCATTCGTGCTTCCGAGATCGGTCAGCACCAGGGCACCCCGACGAGCATGAAGGCGGGCGTGATGCCGCGAAACACGCGCGTCCTGGAGGACCAGGGCGTTGTCGCTGGCACGCCCGATCGTGAGGGCACGTCCATCGACGGTCAGCTCCCGGGATGAGCCGTCCGGCCGAACCTCGCGCAAGCGGGCGATCGGGGCGGCCACGAGCGGGATCTGGAAGATGGCCGTGTGCGAACCGATATCCGACGGCTGGGATTCAGGATCCTCGATGGTTTGCGGACCGGCCGACGGGAAGGCGCCCTCGGCACCAGCCGGGTCGATCGCCGCATTCCGCCGGCGTTCGCGGCGCTGGGCATCGGCATAGCGCGCCGCCACCCTGACCTCGCCCGGACGGATGTCGGGGTCGCCGACGAGCTCGACCTGCGGCCTGTCAGCGAGGGTGTAGCGATGTGCTCGGGCAAAGGTGAGGGCGGCATCTGCGAGCTCCGCGGCGAGGCTCCCCGCGATCTCACCGATGGCGCCCATGTCCATCGGACTCAGGTGGACGGCAAAACGGTTCGGGACCATGGTCCCGTCCCCGGTCGACAGTCGCTCGTTCTCCATCGCGCGCTCGATGCGCCGCTGGATCTGGATTGGCTGCAGCCGTGTCTTGAACAGGCGCGCCGTGGGGCGCTCGAACAGCCGTTCGAAGAACCGCTCCAGCTCGGCGAGGGGGCGCATGATCGGTTCGGGAGTCTAACAGAGGCCCTGTCGCGGCCGGCCGACGGACACTGCGCTGGTCATCACGAGCAGCGTCGGTCTGCCTTTCCGCCCTTCCGCCTGGTTGCTTCCCGGACGGCATGACCATCGACCCTCACCGGGAGTACCTGCGGCGCAGGGGGCGGTAGACGCCCTGCGATATACTCGCCGTCCCGTTCGGCCGGCCAGCCGGCGAACGGCGTCCGAGCTTGACCCGGGGACCTGATGCCCGAAATCCTGACCGAATCCTTTTGCGAGCGGTGTGGCACCCGCTATACGTTCGAGGCACAGGTTCCGAGGAAGAGCAGCCTCGGCAAACTCCGGCTGCTTTCGAAGGGTGTCAAGAACTACGTCCTGAGCGACGAGACAACCCTCGAGGAAGCGTTCGCCGACGCCAGAAGCGACGAAGAACGCGAGATCACCGGCCAGCAGCTCGACGCCTTCCATAAGACGTTCAACTTCTGCATGACGTGCAGGCAGTACACATGCGGTAATTGCTGGAACGACGTCGAGAATCGTTGCCTGACCTGCGTGCCCCATGTCGGGCACGAGATCATGCCGGCGGCGTTCCCGAACCTCCAGGCACGCCTCGGAATGGCGCAGATCGAGACCGCGGCTGCGGGCAACGGCAACGGACATGTAGACGCCCCGGTCGTCGACCCTGCCGCCTGGCCGAGCATCGACCTGCGTGGTCCTGCGTCCGCCGCCGAAAAAGCGGGTGAGGAAGAGCCGCGCGACGAGGCGTCCCAGACAGACCTGGATGCCGCTGCGGCTCGACTTGCATCGATGTTCGGAGAGCCAGCGGCGACTGCGGAGCCGGCGGTCGACTTGGAGACGGTGGCCGAGGTAGAGGCCGACGTAAAGGTGGCGACGGCCGCTGCGGAGGATCTGGTCGAACCGGTCGAGGCGGTAGGTGCACCGGATCTCGTCGCCGAGTCCGTCGAGGCGACCGAGCCCACGGGAACGCTTGGCGAGACATTGGGGACTGTCGCCGGGCCCGCGGAAGTGGAGCTCGAAGCCTTCGCGCAGCTCGAAGCGGCCGCGGAACCCGAGGCCGCCACCGAACCCGAGGCCGCCGCCGAACCCGACGCTGTTGCCGAGGCGGAGGCAATAAGCGAGCCCACGCTCACCGAGCCCGAGGTCATCGAGGCTGAGCCCGCCGCGACATTCGAAGACATCGAAGAGCGATGGGTTGCGGTTGAGCTGCTCGCCGAGCCCGACGTTGATCTGCTTGCGGAGCCGATTGAAGCGTCCGCCGAGATCGAGGCCACCGCGGCACCGGCGACGGACGAGATCGTGGAGAGCGAGGCAGTCTCCGGATCCGAGGCTATCGCGCAGCCCGAGGCCGTCGCAGAACCGGAAATCGTTGCCGAACCGCAAGCTGTGGCGGAGCCCGAAGGCGCTGCGGAACCGGAAGCCGCTATCGAGCCTGAGCTCGAGGCCGCCCCGGATGCCGAGCGGGAGACCGCAGCGGCTCGAGCGGCGGCCGCCGCGGCGCAGACGGCTGAGATCCTGGACAAGTTCAGGCCAGCGACGCCGCCCCCGGCCGCTCCACCACTCCCCATTCGTCCCGCCGTCGACCTTGTCATCCAGCCGGGCTGGCAGGTCACCGCTCCGGAAGCGCCCGCTGCGATTCCCGATGGCGGAGGGGCGCAGCCATTGCAAGCGGCCGCGTCGGCGGCCGCAGTCCCGGAGGTCGGGCAGCCGGGCCTCAGCGAAGCACCGCAATGGCCGCTCAAGCCGGAATGGCCGAGCCACCTGCCGGCTCGTGAAGGGCTGCGGCAGCCTCAGGCAGATTGGGCGACAGCGGCACAGGCGCAGTGGCCGGCGGTCGACGCACGCTCGGGACAGATCCCTCATCGCGGTGATGCGATGTGGGCAGCGTCGAGCCGAGACGTCCTGGACACTCGCCCTGAACTCGGTGTCCAGGCGTGCGTGAGCTGCGGATTGCCACTTTCTGCGACGGCGCGCTTCTGTCGCCGTTGCGGAACGCACCAAGGCTAGACCGACCGGCTTGTTGCCTCGGGCGTAGGGATTGCGGAGCTCATACGCTCCCGCACCCAGCCTGCTCCCAGGAGAAGCACCTGGAAACCGGTTGAGAGCCAGATGAGCGCCGCGAACACGGCGGCGATCGCGCCGTAAACGGCCAGCGAACCGACCAGGCGCGGAGTCAGGTACACGAAGAGATCGGTGAAGGCGGCGAGCCCGATGCCGACGACGATGGCCGGCAACGCAATCGCGCTCCAGGGCGGCCTGCGCGGCGGGACGAATCGGTAGACAAGCCCGACGCCAAGCGCCAAGACCAGCGCGGCGAGCACCGGCGAGATGAAGCGTGACCCGAGACGGGTCGCGTCGCCGGCACCGCGGGCGAGCAGGCTCTCCTCCAGGAACGAAGCAACGCTGGTCAGTGCAATCGCGCCCAGGAAGGCCCCGACGAGGGCGCCCACCGAGAGAACGCCGCGCGCGGTCCGCACCAGCAGCCCTCGCGGGGCCTCGTCGCGGAAGACGCGCGAGAAGGCATCGTCGAGTGCGATGTAGAAACGGGACGCCCCCCACACGAGCCCGACGACCCCGATCAATGAGTACTGGACGGCCCCGTCCGACACGCTGCGAAGCCCGATCTCGAAGAGGTCGCGTAACGGAGGGAGGTGGCTGGCCAGCGAGCTGACGATCTCGGCCTGGCGGGCCGGGTCGCGAACGACGAGCCCAGCCAGGCCGATGATCAGGAGGATTGCAGGCAGAAGCGCGAACAGGGCCGCATAGGCCAGGCCGCCTGCCGCCAATCCCCCACCCGCGGCGTCGTATCTGGTGAGAACCGCCCGGAGACGGACCACGGCTCGCCACCCGGCGACGCGCTCCAGGACCGCGCGAACCAGGGCCGGCGCTTCCACGATCGGACGGGCGTCAGCCCGACCAATCCTCGAACAGGCCCGCCTGCAGATCTGACGCTCTCACCCTCCGTGGGGCCGCCACGAGACCGCGAACCTCCGCTCGCCGCACGTAGCGTCGGCCGCCGAGCTTGATGCTTTGCAGCCTCCCGGCACGCGCCCATCCGCCGAGCGTTGCGGGACGAAAGTGGACATTCGCGGCAGCCAGGATGTCGGCTGCCTCCGCCAATGTGATCCAGTCCGACGGGCTGGCCGGCACGGCTCAGACCCCTTCGCCGGATGAGCCCGACGAGCTGTTGGCGCTGCGCTTGCCGTCGGTTGCCTTGTCACCTCCGCGGGGGGCTTTCGACGCTGCCGTCTCGTCCTTGCTGTCCGTAGGTTTCGAACCCCTTTCGCCGGTTTCGCTCGTCTCTCCGCTGGGCGTCTCGCTCGAGCTTGTTCCGGTGTCGGATTTCGAGCCGGCTCGGGTCACGCTGCTGCGCCGATCCTTCTTTGCCCAGCCGGAGCCCTTGAAGTGAACCGCAGGCAGGGTGAAGGCCTTGCGCATCGGAGCGGCCCCGCAGACCGGGCACTTGGCCGGCCCCTCGGCGTTCACCCCGTGCATGACTTCGATCCGATGGCCATTCGGGCACACGTAGTCGTACACGGGCATTTGGCGAAGTTTCGCAGGTTCGAAGTCGGCGGCGCGGGCCTCGGCGATCAGCCCCTGAGGAGGCGCATACCGCATTTCGGGCAGTAGAACGCTCGCTCGTGGGCGGAAGCGAAGCCGCAGTGAGCGCAGACGAGTCCACCACGCCCCGCCGCGGGCACCGGCCGCTCGATCGGCGTGAGGCCGAGCGCGTACTGGCTCGCCAGGACATTGCTGAGCAGGCCACCGAGGAGCTTGGCACCGGTGCGATCCGTGTCACCCCGAACGCCTTTGCCGCCCCAGCCCACGACCGCCCGGACGATCATGTCGCCGGTTGTCTCGTCCCAGTGCGAAGCCACTCCACCCACGATGGCGTTGTATTCCGGGTAACCGGACGTGTCCACCTCGCCGTCGAGCATCGCGCAGACGAAGGTGTCGAACGCCAGGTCGATGGCGTCGATCGACTCCAGGACCATCAGCGCGTGCCGAGTGACCGGTGACTGCTCGTGGTGAGCATTCAGCCACTGCATCGCTTCCGATGGCCGGGTTATCACCGGAGTCGCCTGGCTGAATTCCATCGCGAGCGGCTCGACCGTCTCGATCTCGCTCCTGGCGAGTCCGCTGAGCATCCCGGGAAGCTCCGCGAGCGTTCGGGGGCCCGCCTTCATGCGAACGCCCTCGCTGCTCTTGCCCGCGTAGTAAAGCTTGAGCTGGTGCTCCTGCGCCGTGACCTCTTCGGGCATGGCCGAGGAGCCCGCCAGCGGCTGGGCGATCGGCTGGGCCTCAGGGCCGGAGCGGCGCTTCAGGAAATCGAGCGGCACGTGATAACCCCGGTTCTTGGTGGAAGACGTCTCGAACGAGGGCCTTATCGTAGCGCGTCACCCGCGCCGGGTTCAGCGTCGACCGTCCGCCGGGCGACCGGTCGACGAGGACACCCGAGCCTCGAGCCGCGCGACCTGGTCCGCCAGCTCCGCCTCCCGGGCTCGCGCACCGGCGACGACGTCCGGCCGAGCCTTCGCCACAAAGGCTTCGTTTGCGAGGCGAGTGCGCGTTGCCTGCAGCAGGTCCCGGGCGGTCGTCAGCTCCTTATCGAGACGCGCCCGTTCCAGCTCGGCCGTGGACTCCGCCGCGCTCCTAAGCCGGATGCGGGCCTCGGACTCACCAGCGATCACCGTCAGTTGCTCGGCGGGGGCCACGTGGGCGGTCGCCCCGTGCAGAGCCTCTCGGGTGAGGTGGCGGGTAAGCGGCCGCGCCCGGATCATCCGTTCGATTGCGGGCTCCAGCGCCGCAAATGACTGACCGAGCTCGGATGGAACCGCGAGGTCGACCGGGAGCCACTCGCTCGGCTGAAGATGGGCTTCCGCTCGGGCATTCCGAACCGCCCGGATCAGCTCGACGACGGCCGAGACGCGAGCCTCGGCCTCGGCCTCGCGCTCCCCCACGCCCGGCCACCGGGCCACGATCAACAGCTCTGGGTCCGAGGCGCCATGCGGCGTCGACTGCCAGATTGCCTCGGTCACGAAGGGCATCAACGGATGCAGGAGTCGCAGGTACGTGTCGAGGACCTCGACCAGCGTCCACCACGTGGCTTCGTGCACCTCGCGCGGCAGCTCGACTGCGCTCAGGCGGACCTTGGCGAATTCCAGGAACCAGTCGCAGTACTCACCCCAGATCGCCTCGTACAGGACGCGCGTGGCCTCACCGTACGCGTACTGACCCATCTGCCGATCGACTTCGGCGACGGTGGCACTCATGCGAGAGCTGATCCAATGCTCGGCGGGACCCATGTGCGCTCTCATCGGCACCTGCCGCTCGGCGCCGGGCGCGATCCAGGTTGGCCGGGCGCCCAGGACGAAGCGGGCCGCGTTCCACAGCTTGTTGGCGAAGTTGCGCCCGTTCTCGATCCTCTCGCGGCTGAGCCTGAGGTCACTGCCCGGCGTGGTCCCGTTGACGAGCGCGAAGCGCAGGGCGTCCGCGCCGAACTCGTCGATCGTCTCCAACGGATCGACGACGTTGCCCTTGGTCTTGGACATCTTTTGTCCGAGGGGGTCGCGCACGAGGCCCGACAAGTAGACCGTCTCGAACGGTTCCCGGCCCGTCAGCTGGATTCCCAGCATCACCATCCGGGCGACCCAGAAGAAGATGATGTCGTAGCCGGTTTCCATGACCGAGGTCGGGTAATAGCGCTCGTAGTCGGGCGTCTCCTCCGGCCAGCCGAGTGTCGAGAATGGCCAGAGGCCGGAGCTGAACCACGTATCGAAGATATCCGGGTCCTGCCGCAGCTCCCCGGCGGGTCGGCCACATATCTCGCAGGCGGACGGCCCGTCCTCTGCCGCCGACACCGTGACGTGCCCGTCGGGGCAATACCACGCGGGGATGCGGTGGCCCCACCACAGCTGCCGGCTGACGTTCCAATCGTGGATGTTGGTCAGCCAGTGCTCCCACTCCTTCTCAAAGCGGGACGGGAGGATCACGACTCGGCGGCTTCGAGTGGCCGCGAGGGCCTTTTCGGCGAGCGGCCCGGTACGCACGAACCACTGGGTCATGAGCCGCGGCTCGATGACGTCGCCCGAGCGCTGGCAGCGCCCGATGAGCATCTGGTGCGGCTTCGCCGCCGCGAGGTCGCCGGTGGCCTCGAGCTCGGCGACGATGCGCTCCCGGGCCTCGTAACGATCGAGGCCGGCAAAGGGGCCGCCGCTTGAGTTGACGGTCGCGTCTTCCTCGAGGACGTTGACCATCGGCAGGCCGTGCCGGCGGCCCGTCTCGTAGTCGTCCTGGTCGTGGGCCGGCGTGATCTTCACCGCACCGGTTCCGAACTCGCGCTGGACGACGTCGTCGGCGATGATCGAGACGACGCGATTGACGAACGGGATCAGGACGCGCCTGCCGATGAGGGCCTTGTAGCGCGCGTCATCCGGGTGAACGGCCACGGCGGTGTCGCCCAGGATCGTCTCGGGCCTCGTAGTCGCGACGGCGATCGTCGCGCCGGGGTCCGGCTGGCCGGTCTCCTCATCGACCAGGTGGTAACGGACGAACCACAGCGTGCCCGTCTCCTCGGTGGGGATGACCTCCAGATCTGACACGCTGGTCCGACACCCGGGGCACCAATTGACGAGTGCCTCGGTTCGGTAGGCCAGGTCGTCCCTGTAAAGCCGACTGAATGCCTCGCGCACAGCACGCGCCGAGACTTCGTCCATCGTGAAGCGAAGCCGGCTCCAGTCGAGGGACGCCCCGAGACGGCGTTGCTGGCCCAGCATCACCGGTCGTGTCTCCTCCACGAAGCGCCGCATGCGCTCGAGGTAGCGCTCGCGCCCGAGGCTCTGGCGTGACTCGCCCTCCGCAGCGAGGATGCGGTCAAGCACGAATTGCGCTGCAATCGACGCGTGGTCCAGGCCTGGCAGGAACAGCGCCGCGCGACCGAGCATCCGCGCGCGGCGAACCATCAGGTCCTCGACAGCCGAACGCTGCGCGTGTCCGAGGTGGAGGGAGCCCGTGATATTGGGTGGGGGCTGGATGATCACAAACGGCGGCTGGCCGGGGTCGGCGGTCGAACCGTTGCCGTCGGGAGCGAACACGTCGGCGTCGAGCCAGCGCTGGTAGATCGCGGCTTCGAAGTCCGCCGGGGTGTACGCCTTCGGCAGGTCGTGTGTTCGTCGGTCGGTTGCCGTCATGGTCAGAAGTCCACCGCAGACTGAAGGGCTCGGAGTAGGGAAAGCCGCAGAAACGAAAACCCGCTCGTCCAGCGGACGAACGGATCGTGGTACCACCAGCTGGTTCAGCGATCGACGGTCGCCGGTCATCCCGGCGCCGGGCTTCGAACGCCCTCCTGACGCGCTAACGGGCGCCGACCGCATGACTCCCGAGCGACCTTCGCGCCACCGTTTCCTGCGCGGATCTCAGCGTCCCGCACTCTCTGAGGAGGCCTGTGTGGCGTTACTCCTCTCGGTCTTCGCCGTGAGGCCGCGAGTCTAGCAGGTGATCAGGGGATAAGGGCCTGACCCTGCGGCCGGTCAGCCGAAGAGCGCAGACCCAGCCCGCTCCAGGGCCGGCAGTCCACGAATGTCGGAGTCGGACAAGGGAATGACGGCGCGGACCTGCCCTGGGAATCGCTCGCCGATCTCGTCGAGATAGCCGGCTTGCATCTCGACGCGGTTGCGGACGAACTCGGAGCCGGTCTCGCCGTCCTCCGGCGCGATGACTCCATTGACGACGACGCCGCCGACGGGGATGCCGAAATCGCTGAACCAGTCGATGAAGCGCCGGATCACCGCGATCGGCAGCGCTTCCGGCAGCGTGACGAAGAAGAACGCGGTCTTCTGGGGATCAGTCAACAACTCACGGGCGTGTGCGATCCGCGCGCGGAATTCGACCAGGTAGTTCATCAGGGGATCGTCTTCCTTCTTCTTGCTGAAGGACAAAGCCTCCCGCAGTGATTGGGCTTCCTCGCGCGACTTGAGCATCTTCTGGACCCATAGTCCGTACACCTTGGACATACCGAGAAGACGACGAGCATTAGCTGTGGGTGCGGTGTCGAAGACATAAACGTCGTACTCATTCTTGAACATGAGATCGACCATGTTCTCGAACATCGCCGATTCCTCGAAGGCTGGGTTCATGGTCGCGGCCTCGACGAACTCGTCAGCCTTTGTCTTGATCTCGGCGAATTTCAGGAACCACTGGATCTTCTGGCGGATGTCCTTTTTTGAACGATCGATCGCATCCTTCGTGTCGATCTCGTACGCCCACAGGTTGTCAAACCCCTCGACCGCCGTCTGGCGACCGAAAACATCCTGGTCGAGCAGCCCGGACAGACTATGGACCGGGTTGGTCGAGGCGAGCAGGGTCCGCCGGCCCGAACGAGCGAGGTGGACGGCGCTCACGCCGGCCATCACGGTCTTGCCCACACCCCCCTTGCCACCGAAGAAGGTATAGCGAAGGTCGGGATGGCCGGCCAGGTAAGCGGCCATCGACGTAGATACAAGGCGGGCAGTGGCCTCCGTTGTGGCCGAGCTTGTCATCGGCCCGCTCCAGTGGCCGCGAGGCTCGCCGAGCCGTACATCAGGGCTGCGACTCGCTCGATCATGGGCAGCCCCGTGACGTCTCGTTCGAGTTCGGGCACATGCGCCAGAACCTGGCTCCCGAAGGTTCGCTGGATCTCGGCCAGCTGGTCCTTCTGCATCGCCATGCGATTCCGCAGGTAAGCGGGCACATCCTGGCGCGCAAGCTCCTCGGGCAGCACGCGGTTGACGACGTAGCCGCCGATCGGAACGTCGAACTTCGCGAACATCTCGGCCGCTTTGCGCGTGTCGAGCAGGATCATCTCTTCGGGCACGATCACGAAGAAGAAGGCGGTCCGCTCGCGGTCGGTCAGGATCTTCGACGCGGCGTTGATTCGACCGCGGATGTATTGGAGCTCGCCGAGGATCTGGTCCTCCTCGACCCCTTTCTGGCGCTTCATCCGGGCCGCGACCTCTTCGTACTCGCGCATCTCCTCGCGCAGCCGCGTGATCTTGCCGATCCATTCGTCGTAGACCTTGGCCATGGACAGGTAATAGAGGGCGTGCCCGAGCGGCACGAGGTCGTAGATGTAGTAGTCGTAGTCGCCCTGGACGACGATGTCGACGACGGAATCGAAGATGGCCGACTCCTCCATCGCGGGCTCTGCGGAGGCAGCCTGGATGTAGTCCTCGATCTCGGCGGGCACCTCGTCCAGGCCGTACATGTCCCGGATCTTCTGGCGGACTTCGTCCTGGTATTCGCGGATGTGGCGGTCCGCATCGATCTCCTGGGCCCACAGATTGTCCAT